>NZ_PDJA01000001.1:3176595-3811914 GCF_002563885.1 Marinobacter sp. LV10MA510-1
TTCATCGGCTATTTTTATCACCTTTGGCTTGGCGTTTTTGATTGTATTTCTGGTGTTGGCTGCGCAGTTTGAAAGCTGGATTCACCCGCTGATTATCATGCTGTCGGTGCCGTTGTCGATTACCGGTGCACTTATGGCCCTGTGGTGGACTGGTATCAGCCTGAATATTTACAGTCAGATTGGCATTATTATGTTGCTGGGGTTGATGGCGAAAAACGGCATTTTGATTGTCGAATTTGCCAATCAACTGCGGGATCAGGGCTATTCGGTACGCGACGCCATTGTGGAAGGCTCAGTGTTGCGTTTCCGCCCGGTGCTGATGACCACCATCTCTACGGTGTTTGGTGCTATTCCTCTGGTACTGGCCACCGGTGCCGGCGCCGAAAGCCGTGCCGCCATTGGTGTGGTCATACTGGGCGGGCTGGTGTTCGCCACCAGCATGACGCTGTTCATTGTGCCGGTTCTGTACAATCTGCTGGCGCGCTTTGCCAGCTCTGCTAACACCGTTGAGCGAAAGTTGGAAGCGCTCAGTGAGCAGTCCTGACACCAGTACTAATAGCAGCTCGAGCCAGTTTCAGCTACTGCGCCAGCGGCGATTTTTGCCGTTTTACCTGACTCAGTTCAGCGGCGCTTTTAACGACAACCTGTACAAAAACGCGCTCTTGCTGCTGATCACCTTCACCACAGCAGGCTGGGCCGGCCTGCCGGTGGACCTGGTGGTTAATTTGGCTGCGTTTTTGTTCATTGTGCCCTATTTTCTGTTTTCTGGGCTGGCTGGCCAGTTGGCTGACCGTCACGAAAAAGCCCGCATTATTCGCTGGGTGAAAGCCGCAGAAATCGTCATCATGACCTTGGCGGCGTCAGCGTTGTGGCAAGGTTGGTACGGCGTATTGCTGTGTCTACTGTTCCTGATGGGCACCCAGTCCGCTTTTTTTGGCCCGGTCAAATATTCCATTTTGCCCCAGGTGCTGGAGCCCAGCGAGCTGGTGGGTGGTAATGGTCTGGTGAGTGGCGGCACATTCGTGGCCATACTGCTGGGCACCATTGCCGCCGGCGTACTGGCCAGTTTGCCCCTGGCAACTCCGCTGATAGCCTTTGCCGTGGTCATCATGGCGCTATTGGGTTACTTGAGCGCGCGCCAAATACCCGCGACAGCCGCGCCGGAACTATCAAACTCAATGAGCCCCATGCGCTGGCAGCCCCTGCGGGAAAGTTGGCGTCTGATGACGGTGGCCGCCGAACAGCGGCCGGTGTTGCTGGCAATACTGGCCATCTCCTGGTTCTGGTTTTTGGGCGCAGCCTATCTAACCCAGTTCCCCAATTTTGCCCGGCTGCATCTGCAGGGCGATGAAACCGTTGTTACCTTGTTGCTGTCACTGTTTATTGTCGGAATTGCCAGTGGTTCGGTGTTGTGTGAGCGGCTAACCCACCACAGTGTCAGCCTGACGCCCGTGCCCTGGGGCGCCTTGGGTTTAACCTTACCGGGTATCGATCTGTTTTTCGCACTGCCGGCCAGCGCCGTGCCAACCACTTGGTGGTTGTTACTGAGCCAGCCTGAATACTGGAGGCTGCTGGTCGATCTGGTGTTGATTGGCACCGCCGGCGGGCTCTTTATTGTGCCTTTGTACGCTTATATTCAGAGTGCCACCGAGGCCCACAAACGCGCCCGCATTATCGCTGCGCTGAACGTCATCAATTCGTTGTTTATGCTGGTCAGTGCGCTGGCGGGTATGTTGCTGCTGGGAATTGCCGGTTTGAGTATTCCATTGTTTCTGTTGATCTTGTCTGTGGTGAATTTGCTTGTGCTGCCGCTGGTGTTACGGATTCGCCGCTACAAAGGGCAAAAATCAATCGTCATACCTGTGGATAAATAAGTGAACAAGCTGCGGGCGACAATTGAATTTATTTTTTTAAAGGCATATAAAACAAGTCGTTATGTTGTTAATAAGGGCAGTTAATGCATGCGCCGATCTGTGGATAACTTTATCGTGACGGACTTGAATAAGGTCTGACAAGCGGTTGAAATCTAGCCAGTTTCACGGCCATTTCTGAGGCCGTTGAGGAATTTTGTTAAGGCTTGCCTTAACTGGTTAAAATTTGCACATCCCGACTGCAATTTAGCAGCCGAAGCGTTATACTCCCCGCCCTGTTTTTACTCGATTCTGTTCCCGTTGTTTGAGGTGATTTGTGGATTTTCCGACCCGTTTCGATGTCATTGTTATTGGTGGTGGCCATGCCGGCACCGAAGCCGCGTTGGCAGCGGCGCGCATGGGCTCACACACCCTGTTGCTGACCCACAACATTGAGACCCTGGGGCAGATGTCCTGCAACCCGGCCATTGGTGGTATCGGTAAAAGCCATCTGGTAAAAGAAATTGACGCGTTAGGCGGAGCCATGGCCCGTGCCACCGACAGGGCCGGCATCCAGTTTCGCGTGTTGAATGGCCGCAAGGGCCCCGCCGTGCGCGCTACCCGCGCCCAGACCGACCGCATTCTGTACAAGGCTGCCATTCGCGAAATACTGGAAAACCAACCCAATTTGACTCTGTTCCAGCAGTCCGCCGATGATCTGATTGTGGAGAACGAGCGGGTAACCGGCGTAGTCACCCAGACCGGCATCCGTTTCCTGGGAAAAACAGTGGTGCTGACCACCGGTACTTTTCTGGGCGGCATCATACACATTGGCATGAAGAATCACGCCGGTGGCCGTGCTGGCGATGCTCCGGCCAATGCGTTGGCCGAGCGCCTGCGGGAGTTACCGTTTAACGTTGGCCGGTTGAAAACCGGCACGCCGCCGCGCATTGACGCCCGCAGCGTAGACTTTTCAGTGATGCAGCAACAGTGGGGCGATGACCCATCGCCAGTTATGTCGTTTATGGGTTCCCGCGCTGAACACCCACGGCAAGTTTGCTGTTATATCACCCGTACCACCGAAGAAACCCACGACATTATTCGCAGCGGCTTTGACCGCTCACCGATGTTCACCGGCAAAATTGACGGTGTTGGCCCACGCTACTGCCCGTCTTTAGAAGACAAGGTAAGCCGGTTTGCCGACAAGAGCTCGCACCAGATTTTCGTCGAGCCTGAAGGCCTGACCACGCACGAGCTTTATCCCAACGGCATTTCCACCAGCTTGCCGTTTGATATCCAGGTTAGGGCAGTGCAGTCAATTCCGGGTTTTGAAAAGGCCCACATCATGCGCCCGGGCTACGCCATCGAATACGATTATCTGAACCCGCAGGATTTACGCCACACCCTGGAAACCAAGTTCATTCAGGGTCTGTATTTCGCCGGCCAGATTAACGGTACTACCGGTTACGAAGAAGCGGCAGCCCAAGGCTTGCTTGCGGGCATTAACGCAGCACGTCAGGCGCAGGAAAAAGACGCCTGGTATCCGCGCCGTGATGAGGCCTACATTGGTGTACTGGTGGATGACTTGATCACCATGGGTACCTCCGAGCCTTACCGCATGTTCACCAGCCGCGCCGAATACCGACTTATTTTGCGCGAAGACAACGCTGACCTGCGCCTGACCGACAGCGGCCGCGAACTGGGCCTGGTAGACGACGAGCGATGGAGTAAATTCAACACCAAGCGCGATGCCATAGGCACCGAACGCAGTCGTCTGGAAGGCACGCGTGTGCACCCGAACACCGCTGCGGGTGAGCGCGCCAATCAGTATCTGAAGCAGCCCCTGGGCCGCGACCACACGTTGGCCGAGCTGCTGCGGCGCCCGGAAATCGTGTACGCTCACATTGCCGATATCGCGGAATATCGGGCCGATGACGCCGTAGTGGCTGACCAGGTTGAAATCGAGATTAAGTACGAAGGCTATATTTCGCGCCAGGCCGATGAGATTGAGCGCCTGCGCAAAAATGAGAACACCGCGCTGCCAGTTGATCTGGATTATGGCATAATTGGCGGATTATCCAACGAAATCAAGCAGAAGCTAGGAACCGTGCGACCTGAAACCGTCGCCCAAGCCTCCCGAGTTCAAGGCGTTACACCGGCCGCCATAAGCCAAATTTTGGTGCATATGAAAAAGCGCGACTTGTTGCGCAAGCAGAGCGCGTAAATGGCACAAAATTCGGTATGGCAGCGTCAGCTTGACGAAGGCTTGGCACAAATGGAACTCAAGTTCGACGCTGGCCAACAGCGACAGTTGCTGGCATTTCTGGCGTTGCTGGCAAAATGGAATAAGGCCTTTAACCTGACTGCCGTGCGTGACGAGCGCGAGATGGTGTCGCGACAACTGCTGGACAGTCTTAGCATCCTGCCGTTTGTGACCACCCACCACTTACTGGATGCTGGTGCTGGTGGCGGTTTGCCGGGAATTCCGCTGGCCATTGCTTTGCCAGGCACACACTTTACTCTGCTGGACAGTAACGGTAAGAAAACCCGCTTCCTTAAGCAGTGTGTGCTGGAGTTGGGATTGCGCAACCTGGACGTTATTCACAGTCGCGCCGAGGCGTACCAGCCCCGTGAGCTGTTTACCCAGATCAGCAGCCGTGCGTTTACCGCGCTGGACAACCAAGTGAGCTGGTGCGACTACTTGCTGGCAGGTAACGGTGAGTTTATTGCCATGAAAGGCCAGTATCCCGATGATGAAGTGGCTGCCCTTGGCCGTGGCTGGCAGGTAAACTCTAGTCATAGGCTGGCAGTGCCTGGCGTAGAGGGTGAACGTAACCTGCTGATTATTCGCCGTAACGGACACCCACACTGAGGAATCCAGCAGCGCTGATCCTCTGACAGACAACCCATTCAGACACAGGAGGCAAGCGATGGCGCGCGTGATTGCGGTGACCAATCAGAAAGGCGGTGTGGGTAAAACCACCACCTGCGTCAACCTTGCCGCCTCTCTGGCAGCGACCAAACGCCGGGTGCTGCTGGTAGACATGGACCCTCAGGGCAATGCCACCATGGGCAGTGGCATTGATAAAAACGCTTTGCAACTCTCTGGTTATGATTTGCTCACCAAGCGTGCCAGCGCCAGTGAGATCATCATTTATAACGAAATAGGCGGCTACGACATCATGCCGGGTAACGGTGATTTGACCGCAGCTGAAGTGGAGCTGATGGCGGAAATCGGCCGCGAGCATCGTCTGCGTCAAGCCCTGAACCCGCTTCGTGACAACTACGATTACGTGTTGATTGATTGCCCCCCATCGCTGAACCTGCTGACGGTGAACGCGCTGTCGTTCGCCGATTCCATTCTGATTCCGATGCAATGTGAGTATTACGCGTTGGAAGGCCTGGCAGCGCTAATGAACACGGTGCAGCAGATTCAGGAAACGGTAAATCCTAATCTGCAGGTTGAGGGTATTCTGCGTACCATGTACGACCCCCGCAGCAGTTTGACGCGGGATGTGTCTGGCCAGCTCACCGAATTTTTTGGCGATAAAGTGTACCGCGTTGTCATTCCCCGTAACGTGCGCCTGGCCGAAGCACCCAGCCACGGCATGCCCGCCTTGAAGTACGACAAAGCCTCGAAAGGCGCTATTGCCTATCTGGCTCTGGCGGGTGAAATGGTTCGCCGGCACGGAGCAAAGAAAGCATCTGACGCGGTTGCGGTGTAAGATGCCGCCAACGCAAAACGCAATCTGATGGACATTAACGGAAACACTGGCTGACACCATGGCGGCGAAAAAACGAGGACTTGGGGAGCGCGGGCTAGAAGCCCTATTAGCGAATTCCCGCGTAAATCTGGAGCAGACACCGGCCAGCCAAGACGGCGAGCTGCGGGATATTGCTTTGGATTTGATTCAGCGTGGCCGCTATCAGCCACGCCGTGACATGGACCCGGCAGCCCTGCAAGAGCTGGCAGATTCCATTCGCCAACAAGGCGTGATGCAGCCCGTTGTGGTACGCCCTCTGGCCGCTGAACGCTTTGAGCTGATCGCTGGTGAGCGCCGCTGGCGCGCCGCCCAGATGGCTGGCCTGGAGTCAATACCGGCTATTATCCGGGACGTATCAGACGAAGCGGCCATCGCTATGGCCCTGATCGAGAACATTCAGCGCGAAAACCTGAACCCCATCGAAGAAGCGTTTGCCTTGCAACGCTTACAGGACGAGTTCGGGCTGACTCAGGCTCAAGTGGCCGAAGCGGTCGGCAAGTCACGTACCACCATCACCAACTTGCTGCGCCTGATTGGCTTGACTGAAGATGTGCGGCTGATGCTGGAACACGGCGATCTGGAAATGGGCCATGGCCGCGCCATGCTGACTCTGGCGCCAGAGCAGCAAATGCAGGTGGCTCGGCAGGTTGTGGCGCGTTCATTGTCGGTGCGCCAAACCGAAGCTCTGGTGCGCCAGTTGCAGCAAGAGAAAGCCGATAGCGGCAAAGTGGCCAAGCCCAGGGTGGATCCAAATATTCGGGCTTTGCAGGACGATCTGGCCGAGCGTCTGGGCGCACGGGTGGCGATTAATCACGGTCAGCGTGGCAAGGGGAAGCTGGTTATCGAATACAGCTCATTGGACGAATTAGACGGAATTTTAGGCCATATCAAGTAGATTGAAAATAAAAAAAAGCTTTGGCTAAATGGCTAAGAAACACCAGATGTCGTGACTTTTTCCAGAAACAGCCACACATTGTGTGATAAATGCGGGTTTCCGATGGTGCTCCGATGAATTTTTAGCCAGATTTCGCTCAGAGTCTGGTTGAACAACAACTGCTAAAATCATATACTTTTGCGCGTTTGGGATAATGGCAGTGATATGAAATCTCGGCAATCTCGAATCACCTATGTTCCATTAGCTCGTTGGCTGGCCATAGAGTTTACAGGTCTGATTATAATCAGCCTATTGTGGTCACTACACAGCGTTTTGGCCGGTTATTCTGCCTTCATCGGCGGTCTTATTTTCATAGTGCCAAATGCCTGGTTTGTTCATCGGGTGTATCGTTATCAGGGCGCCCGTCACGCGCGCCTAATGGTGGGGAATTTGTTCCGGGCGGAATCCACCAAAATCGCCCTTACCGCTGTTTCTTTTGCGGCTATTTTCACTTTAATGGAGCCGGTATACGTGCCGGCTTTATTATTAACTTTTGCTGTGATGGTTGTAGCGGGCGGCGCATTGCGCTGGCTGATACGGCCGCAACCACGGCGATGACTGGACGAGAGCAGAATGGCTGATACCCCAGTAGAGTATATTAAGCACCACCTACAGAATCTGACTTACGGTAAGCTTGAACCGCAGGATGGTGCCATTGAATATATGCGTGCAGACGGCACCGCACTTACCGACGCCACTTGGACCTTTGCACGTACGGCGCAAGAAGCCTCCGACATGGGTTTCATCGCTGTCCATGTAGACACCATGGGCTGGTCTATTGCCATGGGCGTGTTGTTCCTGGGTCTGTTCCGCTTTGTCGCTAGCCGCGCAACGACGGGCGTGCCGGGTGGTCTGCAGAATCTGGTTGAAGCCACCGTTGAGTTTATAGAAGGTCTGGTTCGCGACGGCTTCCACGCCCGCAACCCGATAATTGCTCCACTTGCGATGACGATTTTCGTGTGGATTCTGCTGATGAACGCGCTCAAGCTGATCCCGGTTGACTACATTCCGATGTTGGCCCAGTTTATGGGTCTCGAATACTTCAAAATTGTGCCGACGACGGATCCCAACGCCACCTTTGGTATATCCATTGGCGTGTTCATACTGATCATCTTCTACAGCTTGAAGGTCAAAGGTATAACGGGCTTCGCCAAAGAACTGGGCATGACGCCGTTCAATCACTGGGCGCTGATTCCGGTGAACCTGGTACTGGAAATCCTGGTATTGATTGTGAAGCCCATCAGTCTGGCGTTACGTTTGTTCGGTAACATGTATGCTGGTGACATTGTATTTATTCTGATTGCGCTGCTGCCATTTTGGGCGCAGTGGACACTGAGCGTGCCCTGGGCCATTTTCCATATATTGGTTGTTCCGCTGCAGGCGTTTATTTTCACGATGTTGACCATAGTTTATCTTGCATCAGCACACGAAGATCACTGATTTACCCGTTAAAAAGCAAACCCTTAACTATCTTAAAAACTGAGGAGTTCTCAATGGAAATGGTATTTATTGCAGCAGCGATTATCATCGGTATGGGCGCACTGGCCACCGGTATCGGCTTTGGTATTCTGGGCGGAAAATTGCTTGAAGCTACAGCTCGTCAGCCAGAAATGGCTAACCAACTGCAAGTTAAAACCTTCATCATGGCTGGTCTGCTGGACGCCGTTCCAATGATCGGTGTTGGTATCGCGATGTACCTGATCTTCGTTGTTGCTGGCTAAACACAGCCTGAAGATGCGGGCGTTGTTCTGAGTTTCAGAGCTAAGCGCCCGGTTTTTTGGTTACTAGCATGCAACGAATAGCAAGAGGTATATTGCCGTGAATATAAACCTTACGTTAATAGGGCAATCGATTGCCTTCGCTATTTTCGTCTGGTTCTGCGTGAAGTATGTATGGCCGCCGATTACGGCAGCCATGGCAGCGCGCCAGAAGAAGATTGCTGATGGTCTTTCTGCTGCTGACCGGGCTTCGCTGGATCTTGAGCTTGCTCAGGAAAAAGCAGCCCAGCAAATGCATCAAGCCAAAGAAGAAGCCGCTGTTCTTATCGACCAGGCCAATAAGCGCGCCGCCCAGATTGTGGAAGCATCCAAAGGTGATGCTCGCAAAGAGGGTGAAAAGCTGATTGAGCAAGCCCGGGCGGAAATTCAACAGGAGCGTGTTCAGACTCGTGATGCACTGAGGGCAGAAGTGGCAACACTCGCCATTGCCGGTGCCGAGAAAATTCTGGAAACGTCTGTCGATGCTAAAGCGCACAGCGAAATGCTGAACAAGCTGGCCGCACAACTCTAAGCGAGGGACCCATGGCAGAACCGATAACGTTAGCCCGGCCCTACGCGAAAGCCGTTTTTGAAGCCGCTAAAGAACATGACGCCGTCGATTCCTGGGATCAGGCGCTGGCGTTCGTGGGCATTTTGGCGGCCAACAAAGCTGTGAAGAACATTCTGGCCAATCCTGGCCTGTCTGAGCAACGCAAGGCAGAGCTGTTTTTCGAAACCGCTGAAGAACAGATGCCTGAAGCACTCAGAAACTTCCTGTTGATTCTTGCTGAAAACAAGCGCTTGGCGCTACTGCCGGAAATTTCGACCATGTTTGCTTTTTACCGCGCAGAACTTGAGCGCACGGTGACTATGAAGGTAAGCACGGCGTACGAAATGACACCCGAAGAGCAGCAACATTTGGCAGAAGCATTGTCTAGAAAGCTGGAGCGTAAAGTCGCCTTGGAAACCGCTGTTGATCGCTCATTGATTGGCGGTGTGGTGGTAAATTCTGGCGATTTGGTTATTGACGCTTCAGTCCGTGGCAAGCTGGCAAAAATGGCTAAAGCACTGGGCTCCTGATTTCAGCAAAAGGTTTGAGGACAAAGGCATGAAGCAACTGAATCCATCCGAGATCAGTGACATCATTAAAAAGAGAATCGACAAGCTCGATATCTCTTCTGAAGCAAAAAACGAAGGCACCATTCTGTCTGTTGCAGACGGCATTGTGCTGATTCACGGCCTGGCCGATGTTATGTCGGGCGAGATGATTGAATTCGCCAATGGCACTTTCGGCATGGCTCTGAACCTTGAGCGCGACTCTGTTGGCGCTGTGGTTCTGGGTGACTACGAAGACCTGGCCGAAGGCCAGAAGGTTCGTTGTACCGGCCGTGTTCTTGAGGTTCCAGTTGGCCGCGAACTGCTGGGCCGTGTTGTTAATGGTCTGGGCGTCCCGATTGATGGCAAAGGCGAGCTGGGTACCAGCCTGACCGATTCGATTGAAAAGGTAGCGCCTGGCGTTATTGAACGTCAGTCTGTTGATCAGCCGATTCAAACCGGTATGAAAGCGATCGATACCATGGTCCCGGTTGGCCGTGGCCAGCGCGAGCTGATCATCGGTGACCGCCAGATTGGTAAGACCGCTGTTGCCATCGACGCGATCATCAACCAGAAGAATTCCGGCATCAAGTGTATCTACGTTGCCATCGGTCAGAAGCAGTCCTCGATCGCTGCGATTGTGCGCAAGCTGGAAGAGCACGGTGCGATGGATCACACCATCGTGGTGGCCGCAGGTGCGGCAGATCCGGCAGCCATGCAGTTTTTGGCACCGTATTCCGGCACCACCATGGGCGAATACTTCCGTGACCGTGGCGAAGACGCTCTGATTGTGTACGACGACCTGTCAAAACAGGCCGTTGCTTACCGCCAGATCTCTCTGCTGTTGCGTCGTCCGCCAGGCCGTGAAGCCTATCCAGGTGACGTGTTCTATTTGCACTCCCGTCTGCTGGAGCGCTCTTCCCGCGTGAATGCCGACTACGTTGAAAAGTTCACCAACGGTGAAGTAAAAGGTAAAACCGGTTCCTTGACCGCGTTGCCAATCATCGAGACCCAGGCAGGTGACGTGTCGGCCTTCGTACCGACCAACGTAATCTCCATCACGGATGGCCAGATCTTCCTCGAGACCAACCTGTTTAACTCCGGTATTCGCCCGGCGATGAACGCGGGTATATCGGTATCGCGGGTAGGCGGTGCAGCTCAGACCAAAATCATGAAGAAACTGGGTGGTAACATTCGTCTGGCTCTGGCTCAGTACCGTGAGTTGGCGGCTTTTGCCCAGTTTGCCTCGGATCTGGATGAAGCGACACGCAAGCAGCTTGAGCACGGCCAGCGCGTGACCGAGTTGATGAAGCAGAACCAATACAGCCCGATGTCTGTGGCTGAAATGGGGACCGTTCTGTATGCCGCCAACGAAGGCTTCCTTGATGACATAGATGTCACCAAAGTGGTTGAGTTCGAAGCACAGTTACTGGATTGGATGCGTGCCGAGCAAAATGATCTGCTTGAGAAAATCGGCGCTGCCGGCAACTACAACGATGACGTTGTCGCTGGCCTGAAAGCTGCGCTGGAGAAATTCAAGACCACTCAAACCTGGTAACAGCGCCGGCCCGCTGCGGCGGGCCTGTTGGTCCAAATGAGTGTCTAACTTGAAAGGGCAGTGACCTATGGCCATCGGAAAAGAAATACGTAATCAGATCGGCAGCATCAAGAGCACGCAAAAAATCACCAGCGCCATGGAAATGGTGGCGGCGAGTAAAATGCGCAAAGCGCAGGAACGCATGCGGGCGACTCGGCCTTATGCTGAAAAGATGCGCCAGGTAATTGGACACATTGCCAAGTCCAACAAAGATTATCGGCATCCGTTCATGCTTGAGCGTGAGGTGAAGCGTGTAGGCTACATCGTTATCTCCTCTGACCGCGGTTTGTGCGGTGGTTTGAACAGCAACGCGTTCAAACTGCTGGTGCGCGAAATGCGTGACTGGAAAAATAAAGATGTTGCGATTGATCTCTGCGCCATTGGGCAGAAAGGCGCTTCATTTTTCCGCAGCTACGGCGGTAACGTGGTCGCGGCGCTAACGCACATCGGTGACGACCCCAGCGCGGAAGCTTTGATCGGTAACGTTAAGGTAATGTTGGATTCTTTCCGGGACGGCAAAATTGATCGGTTGTACCTGGTTAGTAACGAATTCGTTAACACCATGACGCAAATGCCAAAAGCACAGCAATTACTGCCGCTGCCGGAAGGCACGGAAGAAGATATCGGTCACCAGTGGGATTACCTCTACGAGCCGGATTCACGTCCGATTCTGGACGGGTTACTGCCACGTTATATTGAGTCCCAGGTTTATCAGGGCGTGGTAGAGAATCTGGCCTGCGAACAGGCTGCCCGGATGATTGCCATGAAGAGTGCTACCGATAACGCCGGTGACATTATCAAAGACCTGCAGTTGGTATACAACAAAGCTCGTCAGGCAGCCATTACGCAAGAGATTTCGGAAATTGTGAGCGGCGCGGCATCGGTCTGATCCGCCACAATCCTACTGGTATTATTGACTATGAAGATAGCGAGGAACCGAGCATGAGTAGCGGACACATCGTTCAGATCATTGGCGCGGTTATCGACGTGGAATTTCCACGTGATGCCGTGCCCGGCATTTACGACGCACTTCTGCTTGAAGGTGGCGAAACAACCCTGGAAGTTCAGCAACAGCTGGGCGACGGCGTTGTACGTACCATCGCGATGGGCAGCACCGAAGGCTTGAGGCGTGGCCTGAAAGCAGAAAACACTCACAAGCCGATTTCAGTACCTGTGGGCACCAAGACTCTTGGCCGCATCATGGACGTTCTGGGTCGCCCTATCGACGAGGCGGGCCCGATTGGCGAAGAAGAGCGTTGGGCGATTCACCGAAAAGCGCCTGGCTATGCAGATCAGGCCGCATCTGCCGACCTTCTGGAAACCGGCATCAAGGTTATTGACCTGGTTTGCCCGTTTGCCAAAGGTGGCAAAATCGGCCTGTTCGGCGGCGCCGGCGTAGGCAAGACCGTTAACATGATGGAGCTGATCAACAACATCGCCAAAGAACACTCGGGTTTGTCCGTGTTCGCCGGTGTGGGTGAGCGGACTCGTGAAGGTAACGACTTCTACTACGAAATGAAGGATTCCAACGTACTCGACAAAGTGGCCATGGTTTACGGCCAGATGAACGAGCCCCCCGGAAACCGTTTGCGTGTAGCCCTGACCGGCCTGACCGTCGCTGAGAAATTTCGTGAAGAAGGTCGTGACGTGTTGTTCTTTATCGACAACATATATCGTTACACTTTGGCGGGTACAGAAGTGTCTGCACTGCTGGGCCGTATGCCTTCCGCTGTAGGCTACCAGCCCACGCTGGCTCAAGAGATGGGGGAGTTGCAGGAACGTATTACGTCCACTAAAAGCGGTTCCATCACGTCTATCCAGGCGGTATACGTACCGGCGGATGACTTGACCGATCCGTCACCAGCCACCACCTTCTCCCACCTTGACGCCACCGTGGTATTGAGCCGGGACATTGCTTCCAAGGGTATTTATCCTGCGATCGATCCGCTTGACTCGACTTCGCGTCAGCTAGATCCGCTGGTGATTGGCGAGCAGCATTATACGGTTGCCCGTGGTGTGCAGAACGTTCTGCAGCGTTACAAGGAACTGAAAGATATTATCGCTATCCTGGGCATGGACGAGCTGTCTGAAGACGACAAGCAGACCGTATCCCGCGCCCGTAAGATTGAGCGATTTTTGTCCCAGCCGTTCCACGTTGCCGAAGTATTTACCGGTTCGCCCGGCAAGTATGTGTCTCTGAAAGAGACCATCAGCAGCTTCGAAGGCATCCTTAACGGCGACTATGACGATATGCCTGAACAGGCGTTCTACATGGTCGGCACCATGGATGAAGCCGTCGAAAAAGCGAAGGCTATGAAATTGAAAGAAAGTAAGTAAATCTCTTTCAATTTCTGACCCAAGAGGTTTAGATAATGGCTATGACTGTACATTGCGACGTCGTAAGCGCTGAAAAGAAGATTTACTCCGGTCTGGTAGAGATGCTTATCGCTACTGGCTCCGAGGGTGAGTTGGGCATTCAGTTAGGCCATGCTCCGCTGCTGTCTGCGCTCAAACCGGGCGCTGTGCGGATCATCAAGCAAGGTGGTGAAGAAGAAATTCTGTATGTGTCCGGGGGCTACCTGGAAGTACAGCCGAATCTTGTCACCCTGATGGCCGACACCGCGGTGCGCGCGAAAGACGTCGACGAGGCCGCAGCATTGCAGGCCCAGAAAGACGCCGAAGCGACACTGGCGAATAAAACGGGCGAGTTCGAGTACTACCGTGCCGCAGCCGAACTGGCAGAAGCCGCCGCTCAGCTACGCACATTGCAAAAACTGCGTAAGAACGTTCGTTAACATCGTTCGGCAGGGCTCGCTCTGAACAAGCCGCATCCCGGCGTGGGTAGCGGGTGTTGTGTCACCGTATTGGGTGAGTGCAATGCCGGCACCCACTGCAAGGATGCGGCTTTTTTATTATCTGCATCACCGTTAAACAGAGTCTGACCACAAAGGATGAGTTACCTCATGTCACCGCTGCACGTTGTTATTCTGGCCGCAGGCCAGGGCTCCCGGATGAAATCATCGCTGCCAAAGGTGCTGCACAAGGTTGCCGGGCGATCCATGCTGCACCACGTGATAGTGACTGCCAAAACCTTGGGCGCGGCGGGGATTCACGGGGTAGTTGGCCATGGTGCCGATCAGGTAAAAGCCGCCTCTGCGGGCCATAACGTCAGCTGGGTTATGCAGGAGCAACAGCTAGGCACCGGACATGCCGTTGCCCAAGCATTGCCAGGCTTGCCGGATGATGCGCGAGTGCTGGTGCTTTACGGCGATGTACCGCTGACTACGGCGGACACGTTGCAAGGGTTGGTTCAGAATCTGGATGAAAAATCCCTCGGACTGCTAACGGTCACTCTGGATAACCCCCAGGGCTACGGCCGTATTCTGCGCAACAATGCAGGCCAGGTAACGGCCATTGTGGAACAAAAAGACGCCAGCGCGGAACAACTGGCGATTCGCGAAGTGAACACCGGCATTCTTGCCGTCACGGCTGGCCACTTGAAAACTTGGTTGCCACAGCTTTCTAGTAGCAACGCCCAGGGTGAATACTACCTGACTGATATCATCGCCATGGCGGTGCAGGCGGGCATGACGGTTAACGTTGCTCAACCGAGCAATGCGTTTGAAGTACAAGGCGTGAATAACCGCGTGCAGCTGGCTGAGTTAGAACGCTGGTATCAAAGCCGTGAAGCCGAACGCCTGATGACTGAAGGTGCTACTTTGGCAGACCCGGCGCGGGTAGACGTGCGCGGTGAGCTTAGCATTGGTAACGACGTGCTGATTGATGTCAACGTGGTGTTTATCGGTAAGGTGACCCTGGGTAGCCATGTGTGTATTGGCCCTGGCTGCGTGATCACCGATGCGACCATAGCTGACGGCGCGCAGATTCACGCTCACAGCGTGATCGAGCAAGCCATCGTGGGCGAAAATGCCCAAGTTGGACCCTTTGCGCGCTTGCGGCCGGGTACACAGTTGGCGGCCAACACCAAAGTGGGCAACTTTGTTGAAACCAAAAAAGCCATCTTGGGTGAAGGCAGCAAAATTAACCACCTGAGCTACATTGGCGATGCTACGCTGGGTGCCGGCGTAAACGTAGGTGCGGGCACCATCACCTGCAACTATGATGGTGTGAACAAGTCCCAGACGGTGTTAGGTGATGGCGTGTTTATCGGCTCCAACAGTGCCTTGGTCGCACCGGTCACTATTGGCGCAGGCGCCACCGTTGGTGCAGGCTCAACCATCACCAAAGATGTCGCAGAGCAAGAACTGGCAGTTGCCCGCGGGCGTCAGCGCAATATACCCGGCTGGCAACCGCCAAAAAAACACTGAGTACGATTACTGTTTACTGTTTACTGTTTACTGCTTTCCAGAACTTTTTTCACCGTTTTCACGACAATTCTTACGACGAACAGGACAAACAGCATGTGTGGCATTGTAGGTGCGGTTTCAGAAAGGGATGTTCACGGCATACTTCTTGAGGGACTGCGTCGCCTTGAATACCGCGGGTACGATTCGGCAGGTATGGCCGTGATTGACTCCGCAGCACAGGTGCATCGCGCCCGCGAAGTGGGCAAAGTGGCTGCTTTGGCTGAAGCCATTGCTGCCAATCCGCCGGCGGGTCCTGTGGGTATCGCCCACACCCGCTGGGCTACCCACGGTGCGCCCTCGCAGATGAACGCCCACCCACACATGTCCGGTGACCGCCTGGCCATCGTGCACAACGGCATCATCGAAAACTATCAGGAACTGCGCGAGGAACTGAAAGCCGAAGGCTTCGAATTCACCTCGCAAACCGACACCGAAGTGATCGCCCACCTGATCGAGAAAAAATACCGCATCACCGGCGATCTGTATCAGGCGGTCAGCCAGGCAATCAGCCACCTGCGTGGCGCTTACGCCCTGGCGGTAATACACGCCAATGAACCCGATCACATGGTCGTGTGCCGCGAAGGCAGTCCACTGGTGATTGGCGTAGGCATCGGCGAGAACTTCATTGCTTCTGACCAACTTGCACTGCTGCCGGTAACCGACCGCTTCATGTTTCTGGAAGAAGGCGATATGGCTGACATTCGCCGCGACCGTATGGAGATTCGCGACCGCGAAGGGCACGTTGTGGAACGGCCCATCAATCGCTTTGAACACGGCAGCGATTCCGCTGATAAAGGCGAATATCGCCACTTCATGCTGAAGGAAATCTTTGAGCAGCCGCGTGTCATCAAAGCCACCATGGAAGGCCGGGTGACCGCCAAAAAAGTGCTGGAACAAGCGCTGGGAACGTCCGCCGGAGACCTGCTCAAGAACGTGCGACACGTACAGATTATCGCTTGTGGCACCAGTTACCACGCCGGTATGGTGGCCCGTTACTGGATTGAAGATCTAGCCGGTGTGCCCTGCTCAGTGGAGGTGGCGTCCGAATTCCGCTATCGTAAACACGTAATCCAGCCCGACACCCTGTTCTTGTGCATTTCCCAATCCGGCGAAACCGCCGATACCCTGGCGGCCTTGCGCCAGGCTAAAAAAGCCGGCTTTCGCGCCGCTTTGGCCATTTGTAACGTGCCAGGCAGCTCGCTGGTGCGCGAATCCGATCTGGTGATGATGACCCAGGCCGGCCCGGAAATTGGTGTAGCCTCCACCAAAGCCTTCACCACCCAGCTCACCGCGCTGCTGATTTTCACCCTGGCGTTGGCGCGCCACAACGGCCTGACCGAAGAGCGCGAAGCCGAAATCGTCGAGGCGCTTCATAAAGTGCCGGGACAGGTCGAGCAGGTGTTGGCTTTAGACAGCGCCATCGCCGAGCTGTCTGGCGCCTTTTTGGACAAAGTCCACAGCTTGTTCTTGGGCCGTGGCTCTTTGTTCCCGGTGGCTCTGGAAGGTGCTCTGAAACTGAAAGAAATTTCTTACATACACGCCGAAGCCTATCCGGCCGGCGAGCTCAAGCACGGCCCGTTGGCGCTGGTAGACAGTGACATGCCGGTGGTAACGGTAGCGCCGAACAACGCGATGCTGGAAAAGCTCAAGTCCAACCTTGAGGAAGTCCGCGCCCGCGGCGGTGAGCTGTTTGTGTTTGCAGACTCTCAAGCCAACGTGAAGGCGGAAGAAGGCCTGCATGTTTTATCACTGCCCTCGGTACACGAGATTACCGCGCCTATCGTGTACACGGTGCCGCTACAGCTTTTGTCTTATCACGTGGCCGTGTTGAAAGGCACGGATGTGGATCAGCCGCGTAATCTGGCGAAGAGTGTTACGGTGGAATAAGACCCGTAGGACTCTGGTAGAGTTTTGTCAGAGGACATTATAGTTTGATAAATCCTAATAAAGTCTGATAATTTACATTAAAGTTTGATAAAAGTAAGCCTCCTGCTATTCTAAGTTTAGCAGGAGGCTTTTTTTATGGCAGATACTAATAAACCCATCGATCCGAAACACGAAAGGCTGCTCAAAACCCGTGGCCGGGGAGCAGGAAAAGACTATGAGCCATTCATCAAGGTTCATGAGCTCAGCAGTCAGGGTGAAAGTGTTCGAATTCGAAGTGCTTCGGTCGGTCGAGTGCATCACCTGCTATCTGGTATAGAACTTTATGCCTTCTTGATTTTCGATCAATTTGAGAAAACCATTGATATTCGTGAACAATATCCCCTGCCAATCGAGGATACTCTCGATATCTGTGCTCGCTTGGGTATTCGTCATCCTCAGGTCCGTGGACTTCTGACCGTCGTTTCAACCGATCTTTTGATCGACCTGTCTTCGGGTAAGCAACTGGCGATTGCCGTCAAACCCTCATCAGAACTATCAAAGCTAAGAGTTATGGAAAAACTCCAAATTGAAAAAACATTCTGGGAAGCTCACGGAATCGAGTGGAGGATTTTCACACAGAGGGAAGTAACTGATGGTATGCGAGAAAATCTGCTCTGGATCCAGCCTTACCTAAATCCGGACATGACCAATCACCAAGAGCTGGGCGTTTCAGACGTGCAGGATCTTTTGTACCGGCTGGAGCTGTACCCCCAAGCCAAGGTGACACGACTGTGCGCAAAGCTCGATGACCAATATGAACTAGACCCCGGGTTTCATTTGAGCATCCTCCGGCATGCGGTGGCCTATCGATTCATACGGGCTCCTTTAGATAAAGCGTTCTACAGCTGGACCTATGGAGACCTCGCACTCAGAGAAACAGTGCCAGTCGCCGGGGTGAATAATGCTTCTTAATCAAGTTTTCAGCGATCCCGATACAAATAGACGTCACAGAGTCGTTCTTGAGCATCTAAGTAACTTAATGCTGATCGATATAGATAGCGAGAAAGCCTGGCCTTTCCCAATCTCAGAAGAAGAATTCCACGCAGCTGGATATGAATCTATCTCTGACCCATACCCTTTGGTCAGTATCGAAGAGGGCAGCGTTGGCGCTGCAAGACGGGACGACGCGTGGAGTACCATCAGCCCTTTACTTGGCGATTACGCGCTGATGTTCATCAAGAGTGAGCGTAATCGGCTGATAGGCCAGCTCCTAATATCTACTGATAAGCCGAGGCTTTACATCACTCGCCAACTTCGGCGTTATTGGCAGAGGGGAATGGCACCAAATGCTTTAGCGCCGGACTACTATAAATGCGGAGCCGCTGGGCAGCCAAGGCGCGAAATTGAAAACAAAGTTGGGCGAAAGCGAACGGTTTCCCTAGGGGTAGGTGTACCAGTAACAGAGGAGGTAGCGGAGCTGTTTCGCATGGTGCTCGATGGCTTTTATCTGACCAATGAAAAGGTGCCGCTGACCGCGGCGAAGGATAAAGCTGTTGGCCTCTTTAAAGCACGATATCCCACTGCCACAGAATCGGCGGTGCCCACACTGAAGCAGTTTCGGTATTTCTTTCAGACTAATTATCAGAATAGCGTAGTCATGCGGAAGCGAACTCCTGCACGAATTTACGAAAAAGATATACGAGCGTTGACAAGCACGTCAGCGAATCTGAATTTTGGCCCCGGAGCACGATACGAGATCGATGCGACGATCGGCGATCTTTATCTCGTGGCCGAAGATGATCCTAACGTCATCATCGGTCGACCCGTTTTGTACTTCGTCAAAGACGTGTTTAGTCGAATGGTGGTTGGCATGTACGTGGGCCTGGAAAACCCCTCTTGGGTGGCCGCAATGCTGGCGTTGAGTAATTCCTTTAGTGACAAAACGGCCTATTGCCGGGAATACGGAGTGAATATCCGAACGGAAGATTGGCCCAGTATCGGCATTCCTGCGGGGATGATGGCCGATAGGGGCGAACTTCTATACCGCCAAGCCGATGTGCTGGTTAACAGGTTCGGCGTGCAACTGAGTAACTCACGGGCCTACCGAGGTGATGATAAAGCGATCTGCGAGCGGTTCTTCAACACAATTCAGAGTCAGTTCCGGCCTTACGTGGGGGGTGTAGTGGAGCCGGTGAATGGTAAGAAACGCATCGGTAAGCGCTATGAATTGGATGCAGTGCTGAACCTTTCTGAGTTCACAAAAATGCTGATCAACCTGGTTGTTGTCTATAACACCCAGCATGTTATTGAAGGCTATGACCTTGCGCCCGATATGCCAGTAGACCTGCCATCAATACCGTTGGATCTATGGAATTGGGGAATCCAGAACCGCACCGGCAAGCTCCGGTTATGTGACGAGAGTTTAGCTCGAATTAACCTTTTGCCCTATGAAAATGGAACAGTGTCTCAGGTGGGCATTACCCTCAAAGGTCTTGTTTATACCTGTCGGGAAGCAATTACAGCAGGTTGGTTTGATCGCATCCGCCAGAACCGGCCATCAAAAGTTGAAGTTGCCTTCGATCCCAGGCGAACCAATACGGTCTATCTGAGACCCGACAAAACGTTTGAGAATTATTGGGTGTGCGAACTTTCGGACAGAAGTCGCAAATTTCGCGATATGAGTTTTATGGAAGCCGCTGGCGTGCTCAAAGCTATGGGCCGTACGAAAGCGACCGCTCGACAAGCTGAGGAGTATCGAAAGCCGGATTCACTGGCCGACGTTGAACAAATTGTTGCGACTGCCAAGAAACGACAAAAAATCAATAAGTCATCAGCCAGCGATTCAGCGCGGCTCCGTGGAATACGGGACAATCGCGTGACAGAAAAAGAGACCGAAAGAGACCAAAGTGCTATTAGAAATAATAATCAGGTCAAGCGAGACCGCCCAGCCGATGTAGTGCCTTTCCGCTCTCAAAAAACGCCCTCAAATGAGGGCATAGACTACCCCGATTTGGATGCTTTCTTGGAGGACGATGATGATTAAGTTGCCACTCGCCGAGTACCGAGAAGCAGAAATTCGGGAATATGAAGGGCATCCACTGATTAATGCTTTGCCTCCTATTAACTCACCGCAGGCTACTGCGAAAATGCTAGACCGCTTCCCGAGCGTGGACGAAGCTGAAAAGTTGCTGCCAGCCCACATTCGACGTCATGCAATGATGCGAATTCTGGATCAATTTCTGTATCCAACCAAATCTCATCTACAGTTGGAGCAAATGATTTCGGGCATGATTCGCCGTGGGTATCTGAGCCGGAATATTGCTGCGTCTGATTACCACCGTAATCTTGATGATGTGGCACATACTGACTTCTGCGTAAACCGCTGAAGGTTGCCACCCATTCCACCTGAAGCCTGCCACCCGGACCGGCGCAAGGCTGCCACCCATCGGAGCGTAGCGACGCGGGGGTTTCATTGTTACTCCGAAGCTGTGGTGCCCGTCAACTTTGCTTGTCGTTTTCGCATGGATTCACCCCTGAGGTTGATCTTGTAGGCGTTGTGAACCAGCCGATCCAGAATCGCATCCGCCAGAGTGGCGTCACCGATGACGTCATGCCATTCCTCGATAGGGAGTTGGCTGGTGGCGATGGTGGAACGACGGCCGTAACGGTCTTCCAGCACTTCCAGCAAGTCTCTTCGGTTCTCTGCGCTCAGTTTCATGAGCCCCCAATCGTCCAGGATCAGTACATCGACTTTGGCGAGATTTGCTAGCAGTTTGGGGTACTGACCGTCTCCTTTAGCGATGGTCAGTTCTCTTAACAGCCGGGTCAGGCGAACGTATTGCGCGGTGTAGCCTTCCCGGCAGGCTTTGTGCGCCAAGGCACAAGCCAGCCAGGTTTTGCCAACACCGGTGGGACCGGTGATGAGCACATTCAGGTGTTCCTTCACCCATTGGCAGCTTGCCAGGGATTGGATTAATCCCTTATCCAGGCCGCGTGAGTTCCGGTAATCCAGGTCTTCGAGAACGGCGGTGTGTCGCAGTCCAGCCCGGCGCAGCCGGCTGGTCAGGCGTCGGTTATCTCGTTCGGTCATCTCCCGATCGACCAGCAGTCCAAGGCGTTCCTCGAAGCTCAGTTCCGTGATGTCAGTCGTGGCCGACTGATCAGCCAGTGCGGCGGCCATGCCGGTCAATTTGAGGGCATGGAGTTTGTCCAGAGTCGGATGTTTCAGCATGTCAGGTTCCCTCAGTGGTAGTAGGTTGGGCCGCGGATATTATCGTGGGTATCGGGTAAGGCCAGCTCTTGCTGTTCTTCCAGGGGCTTCTGGTCCAGGCGGTGTTTGAGAATGGATTCAATGCTTTTGTAGCGGCAGCTACCCAGCATTAAGGCGCGCTGGCAGGCGGCTTCCAATCGTGCCTCGCCGTAGCTCTTGCCCAGCCGGAGAATGCCCAGGCAGGAGCGGTAGGCCTGCTGCGGGTGTTTGCGGGCACCCAAGGCGGTGCGGATGAGTTTTTCTGTGGCGGGTCCGGTCTTGGCCGCCCAGGCGATGAGCCGTTCCGGTGACCACTCACCCGCCTGCCGATGGGATTCAGGCATGTGAGCGGCGATGGTGGTATGCCGTCCCTTTTGGTCCGAGCGGCGGTGGCTGGCGATCCGGTTGCCCCGGTAAAAACACTCGATGATGTTGTGGGTGATTCGGACCTCCACCTCCTTCTTGATCAGGGTGTAGGGTACCGAGTAGTAATGCACGTCAACGGCTATGTGGTAGTCGATGTTCACCCGAGCCTTCTTCCACTCTGCGTAGACATACGGTTCTGCCGGTAGCGGCTGTAAAACGGGCTTGTCCAGTTGTTCGAAGTGGTCACGCCGGCAGCCGGGCAACTTTCGGAAGGGGCGGCGATTGAGCTTTTCCAGCAGCTCACGGAGGGTTGCATTGAGCTGTCCGAGCGAGAAGTGCTGACGGTGGCGCAGCGCCGCCAGGATCCAGCGTTCGACGATCAGCACACCGCCTTCCACCTTGGCTTTATCACGTGGCTTTCGGACCCGTGTAGGGACAACGGCCACGCCGTAATGGGCGGCCATGTCCTGGTAGGTTGGGTTGAGGTCTGGTTCGTAGCGGTGAGCTTTGGTGACACCGGACCGGAGGTTGTCGGGCACCACTAATTCGGGAACTCCATTCAGATACTGAAAGACTCGGATGTGAGAGCCAATCCAGTCTGGCAACTTCTGGCTCCAGGTGGCTTCGGCGTAGGTGTAATTGGAAGCGCCCATAACCGCCACAAAGATCTGCGCCTCGTGGATCTCTCCGGTGGTGCGGTCAATGACGGGCACGGTCTGGCCGGCGTAGTCCACAAACAGCTTCTCACCCGCTCTATGGTCCTGGCGCATCACCAGGTCCAGCTTGCCCTGCCAGGCCCGGTAGTGTTCGCAGAACCAGCTGTACTGATACCCCTCTGGGTTTGCCTGACGGTACTCCTGCCAGAGCAGGAACAGAGTGACGTATTTACCCTTCAGTTCATCGTGAATCTGCTTCCAGTCCGGTATGCCCCGGACCTGAGCCGGCAAGTCTGGGGGTGGCGGAAACAGCATTTGTTCTAGGCGAGCCTCCCCCAGATCCTCCGGCAATGGCCAGTTCAGACCGGCTTCGGCTAAACGCCGAAGATACTCGCTTACCGTGGGGCGGCTGACGCCGCAGGCCGCCGCAATCTGTCGGTTGCTTAGCCCTCGCTCCCATTTCAGGCGAAGGACTTCTTTGATCTTACGCATGGATAACCTCTTTGCTGGCATCTGATCTTCTCCGGATGAAAAGACTCAGAGTACCGTTAAGTTATCCCGCGCCGGACGGTTTCGATGGGGTGAGTCAGGCAACCTGCCGGGGTGGCAGCTTTGCCGTGGAATCAGTGGCAGCTTTCGCGTGGAATGGGTGGCAGGCTTCGTCTGGAATCAGTGGCAACCTTGGTCTGGAATACGCAGACTTCACAGCAATCTTACGAAACGCTGGTAATGAGGCGTTGGTCAGTTCTGTCATCGGATGCTCTGGTACCGGCAAGACAACGGCGGTAGAGGCTATCTTAAGGAGTTATCCGCAAGCGATTTACCATCCTGACTACCAACATTGCCAGCTTGTTTGGTTAAAAGTGGAATGCCCCCATGATGGCTCGGTGAAGAGTTTATGTACTCATTTTTTCCGAGCTATTGACGATGCGCTGGGTACGGATTACCAAGCGCTTTATGTGAAAAGTAGATCTTCTGCAGAGTCTATGCTGGGAGACGTTGCTCGTGTGTCTGCGCTGCATTCAGTCGGCGTGCTCGTCATTGATGAGATTCAGCACTTGGAGAAATCTCGGTCGGGAGGTGCGGCCAAGATGCTTAACTTCTTTGTCACTCTGACTAACGAGATCAAAGTACCAGTCCTTTTTATCGGGACGCCCAAAGCCCTAGAGCTTTTTCAGCCGACTATGCGGTCGGCGCGAAGGGCGGCTCAGTTTGGCAGTCTGGACTGGGGGCGGTTTGCACGCACCGAGAATACTGGCAGTGATGAAGAGTGGGAAAGATTCTTCAAGCGACTATGGAAGCTGCAGTGGTTTGAGCACGCAACTCCTTTCACTGATGAAATGATGGACTTGTTCTGGGAGTACACTCAGGGTATTGCGCACATAGCCGTTGCCCTTTTCTATCTCAGCCAGGTAAGAGCAGCTGTGTCGGGTCGGGAGTCAATAGATCGAGCGATCGTAACCAAGGTCTACCAAGAAGAGCTTGCGATGATGCATCCGATGATTGCCGCTTTACGAAGTGGCCGAGAAGCAACGATTCTTCAATTCGCTGACCTTGATATACCCAGGGAGGCGCTGCGTGTTCACAGTGCTTTGCAGAAAGCTTCGTATATGCCTGTTGATCAAAAAACACAGACTGATGCTCAGAGCTCCAAACTGGAGCGTCTGATTGCGATATTAGGTCAGACGGGTATTGGGGAAGATATTGCGCCCATTGTTGTTGAGCAGGCTCTGGAGGAGCGGCCAGATGAGGATTTATTCTCGTTAGTAGCTCATATTAAAAAGCTGGAGGAGAAGACTTCGGCGCAGCCTGAACCCAAAGCCAATCCTCAGAAAAAAGAGAAGTTGCGCCCGGTTTACTTGGAAGATGACCTTCGGTTGACCCGGGATGACGATCCTGAGGAGACATACCGAAGCCTGAAAAAAAGAGGTGTGATTATTGAACTGTCAGCTTATCTCAGATGATACGACGTGAACTCCATACGTTGAACCAATACACGGGTTCAACGTGGTCCAAATCGGTTGCCACTAAAGAGCCACCTCTCAGTATCAGATGGACAAACCTCACCCTGGGCAAAAGCCCCAATCCAATTTTGGTCACATCGTAAAGCTGCCCAGCCGTTTCTCAATGGAATCAAGAAACCCCATCATATCAACCAGTGTTTCGCTCTCAGGAGTTGTCGTCTTATCCTTCAAGTCAGCCGTAACAATGCCATCCCCTACGGTATCTTTTAATGCTGCTTTGAGTCGGGCAGAATAATCAAGCAAGGCTTCATTGCGCTCCCGGCGGCCCAGGGTTTCCAGGGCATTCGCGAGGGCGTAGATCAGCGCTGAGGGGTTGAAATGCGCGTCTTTTCCATTGCTTTCCAGGTATTTGAGGTATAGATCGTGGGCTGTTCCATGCGGTGCCTCAAAGAGCATCGTGCTGCTCTTGCTTTCGATGATGGAGCTTGCGGTGGCGAGGCTACCGCCGAGAGCAGCAGAAATATCAGAAAATATATCCCCGTCCAGGTTCTGGGCAGGGTAAAGCGCACTCCGGGGAGGATCAGTTATCATTTTTATCAGCTGGCTCGAAGGTCGCATGATCATGAAAGCGGGCGGCGAGGTGTGATCCGCGGCCAGTTCGCGGCGCACATCGTTGATGACGGTGCTAAATACCTCGTCGTATTCCATGTATTCTCGTTTGAGACCAAAATATACTTCTTTGTGCTTGCTTGAGGCATCCCTAAAAACTTGGCTGACCCAGTCCTTGATTGCCTCATGGTCATTGGACATGAGCAGGATTGGGTCGCCCTGACTGACACGACGAGCGTGCTTTTCTACTCCATCGACGACAACCTTGAGGATGCCGTCTTCCTGAGCAGGCATGTTGAAACTGCCGTATTGATCACCACCGCCGGCACTCATGCGCGAGATCGAAACATGAGCGCTTCGGACGGGTATGCCGTAGCGTTTTAGCTGCTTGACAAGCTTATACAGTTTTCGACCGGTGGTGTTGTCCGGCACGCCCCACAGTGCGCGCTCTGGCGGGTTGGCAACAATACGGGCGGCCTGCGCATCGACCAGTTCGTAGTAGTAGTTGATACCCACCGCTTCAAATTGCTTTTTGTATTCCGGTTTGTAAATAGCTTCTATAGCGGCGCGCATTACGCCATCGTAGCCAGTAATCACGGTATCTTTCAGGCCGAGGTAAGCATCTCGTTTTTCGTCAATTGCGCGCTTGAAAAACCGGTGAGCCCAGGCTTTAACATCGGCGATGTCATTAGTAGCCAGTAGCCAGGGGTCGCCTTTTTTCACATCACGGCGGTGCAGCTCGACCGGGTTCCCGCTTTTTCCGACGAAGAGCAGTTTGACCACGCCCGTTGATGAGGACAATTCATTGTAACTGTCCTTAATGCCCCCGTTGTCCATGGTGTCGACATCAATATCACGATCAATCCAGTCGGGTTTCCGCACCCTGAGATTCTGGAATTGAATATCCTCCCGGGTGATGTTGCCCCCGATCCCTTTGCGTATTGCGCCATTAGGTGACTTGGTCGCGAGCGGATCAAGCCTGGACTGACTGAGCTCTGGGTGCTTTTCAAGCATCGCATCCAATTGCTCTCTGTTCACGGTCATGCCGGCGTTCTTGACGCCAACACCGTATTTTTTGAGTGCCTCGATGGCTTCGAAAATAACCTGGCCGTTCGTCAGAAACCGATGTTCGGCCGATAAATCGATTTCTATCAGCTCAATAGCCAGACGGGTTGTGACAAACTTTTTCAGGATTTCTTCAAAAGCCACCTGAGCCATCTCATCGCCGTGCAGAATGACCAGCGGTGATTCCACCTGAATTTTATTGACCATTGCTTCCTCCAGTTTTCGGTTGGCTCAAACGCACGGTCAATGAACGTGTGAGACGTTCATTGATAATTGGTGTCGATGCGGTGCGTCCATTTAAGCCTTGAGAACGTTGCGGGGACAACCCCCCAACCAGGATGCGAGTTGACTGTCCGGAATGCGGAGCACGCTCAAGCAAGTCCGGATGCTCTTCCACCATCAATTGGTAACGCTCCTGTACAGGCAAGCTATGATGGCGAAACTCACGTTCACTGATGGTTTCAGCCAACTCTTCCACTAAAACCAGTGCTCAGATCATCCAGAAATTGCCTTCTAGAACAGGTCGTTTCCTTCACCGAGTTGATACCAAACAGACGGCTAAGGTCGCCTCTTAAAATCTCATGTTTAGGCAAGCTTGACTGATTACCCGTGATCCGGGTAGCCCGCATTTCTGGAGACGCCGGGAATGGCGCGTTGGAAAGTTTATTCATCGGTCACCTCCTGTCATCACAGGTATGGGCATCGAGTAGATCAGAGGCGAGCGGTTATTAAGGCTCACCTCAACGATGCCCAGCACATGGACTAGCTTACATGATAATGATATTATAATTAAGGTATAACCTAATTATCATAAGGTGCCATGATGACTAAAAACTTTAAGCAGGCCGCGCTGGACTATCACTCGAAGCCCGTCCCCGGGAAGATTTCCACTGGCCTGACCAAGCCTGCAAGTACGGTGGGCGACCTCTCACTTGCCTACAGTCCGGGTGTCGCGGAGCCAGTGCGCGAAATAGCCCGCGATCCGGATAATGCTTACCTGTATACCGGGAAAGGCAATCTGGTCGCAGTGATCACCAATGGCACCGCGATTCTCGGGCTCGGAAATCTGGGGCCGCTGGCCAGCAAACCAGTAATGGAAGGCAAGGCCCTGCTATTCAAGCGTTTCGCAGGCATTGACTCCGTTGATATCGAGGTCAAGGCAGATACCGCCCAGGCGTTTATCGATACCGTCATTCCCATCTCAGATACCTTTGGCGGCATTAACCTGGAAGACATCAAGGCACCTGAGTGTTTCGAAATTGAGCGAGTTTTGATTGATCGCTGCGATGTTCCAGTATTCCATGACGATCAGCATGGCACCGCCATTGTAACGGCGGCAGGTATGCTGAATGCATTGGAAATCCAGGGTAAGACGCTGGGCACCGCAAAAATTGTCTGCTTGGGAGCGGGTGCAGCGGCCGTTGCCTGCATGCGAATGCTGTTAAGTCTCGGTGCGAAACGAGAAAATCTGTATATGGTTGATCGCAGAGGTGTGATCCGCTCCGGCAGGGAGGGTTTGAATAGCTTTAAGGAAAAATTTATTAATGATGGCGGAGCAAAAACACTGGACGATGCCATTGATAGCGCAGACGTTTTTGTTGGATTATCCGGGCCGGATTTGCTCAATGCTGAACAGCTCAAACAAATGGCACCCCGGCCGATAGTTTTTGCGTGTTCGAACCCTGACCCTGAGATTTCACCCGAACTGGCAATGTCGGTTCGGGACGACCTGATTATGGCTACAGGTCGATCAGACTACCCTAATCAGGTTAACAACGTACTTGGTTTTCCGTTCATTTTTAGGGGCGCGCTGGATGTACGCGCTAAACGAATTAACGAAGCCATGAAGGTTGCAGCTGTTTATGCAATTCGAGATCTGGCGAAAAAGGAAATACCGCAAGATGTCCTAGCCGCCCATCAACTGAGAGAACTGTCTTTTGGGCCCCACTACATTATTCCTAAAGCCATGGACTATCGGTTACTGACGGAAGTGTCAGACGCAGTTGCCAAAGCGGCCATCGAATCGGGTGTTGCACGTTTGCCCTATCCTTCACACTATCCGTTATAGGGAGCCCCAACGTGCCACAATATATTGAGGACAAGTGTTCGGCGACAATTAATATGACCGGTCGGACAGGATAGTTGACGCCGAACAGACAAGCATTCATCGAAGATGATCCTCTTTCTTGCAGGTCGTGAAAAGTTTTCTGACGGCTACTCTGGGTGTGCAAAGTCAGAAAAATTTGGAACGCGACGGTCAGCAAAACGGTGTGTGCACCCTACGTCGTCGTCGGAGTGTTGGTGGTGGTATTGTTTGTACTCACGCTAATTGGAGTGGTTGCCCTGGTTGTTCGCTATGCAAGTTAGAATCAAGCGCTTAAACAGTCGCCACTATCTTAAGGAGGCGAGCGGAAATCTGGAAAGACAGTGACGTGTTGAATTATAATGAAGTTAACATATTATGCTACGTGCTCAGGTAATTTCTTATGGAAACGAAAACGGCCCGGTTAACGATTCTCATCGACCCGATTAAAAAGAAGGCCCTCGAAGACTTATGCGCCTCCCAAGACATTACGACTTCGCAGGTAGTCCGACAGTTGATTCGTGACTATCTGGAGCGGAATGGCACTGAATATGCCACCAAGCCCAAGCCCCTTTCATCAAACGCTACAAATAGATAGTCTAACAACGATAAACAGGGTGCCGATTTTAATAAAAAGGGCTGTTTTCTCCGCTTCCATTGTGATTACCGCCGCGAAATAGCGTTAATCGCAGAAAATGGTTCAGTATGGGAAATCCCAAGTGCTTCTCAAGGGAGAGTGCGCGTGATTTGAACTCTGCACGAGCTTGCCCCGGACGTACCTTCGAGGCAAGCACAATCAGATTGCCGGTGAACAAGTGGCATGTGAATACAGCCTCGAATTTTTTATCAAGCAAACGCAGAGCATTCCCGGTTTCACTCTGGTAGTTGAAAAAGTTGAAAACGGCCCAGCCTCCTTCATCCAGAACATCATGACAGCGGCTCAGGAAGTCTGCTCTGCACTGTTGTGGGTCCATACCGTAGGCATTGTATATATCGCAAAAAAGCAGGTCGGTTGAGCGTTTCTCACTGCGCGCGAGGTAATGTCCCGCATCCTCACAGAAAATTGATAACCTTGGATCTGTAGGCACCTGGAAGAAGTCGTGTGCAACGTCGATAACGGATTGACGGAGTTCAACGGCCGTTAGCTCCATGTCCGGAAAGCGATGGAAAAGGCAGTTCACCAGGCTACCCCCTCCCAGCCCCAGAACGGTCGCGCGACGGGGCAAATCAAATATCAGAGGCAGCAGCATGGCTCGGGTGTGCTCATGCATGAGAAAGCCGGGGTCGTCTTTTCTTTGACAGCTCTGCTCATACACGGAGCCGAAGGTGAAATAGCGCTCATAGCTGTTATCAAATACCTCAACACAGTCGCTCCCGTCATGGAACTCGGCAATCTTGTTTCCCAAACAGAAACCATCCCAAAGCGTATCCGGCATTTAACTGCTTCCTTTTTTGCGCGTTCGTTGAAGTGGGTGTCTGGCGATAGCAGTAGTCCTGGCTAAAACATAATCTCTGCCCGCTTGAATCCCAGAGTCCGGAGCGCCTCAATCGCAGCATCAACGGATGAATAACTGCAGACCTTCTCATCATCTGTCACCAGAAAATGGCTATACCCCTGGCGTTCCTTAAAGAGCAAAATCCATTCTTTTCGTTTAGCGGACGGGGCCTGAACGATGTGCACTTCGGCAATCTCGCCCTTCCGTTGCGATTCTACTATTTCGCTTTTCTTCACTTTTAGATCCTTGAGCCTGGGAGGCGAACGAGGCAGACGCTGGGTGTTAGACGTTACTGTTACCGAATCCCGTTGAATGTGCATTGGATTACCATTACATTATAATGATATTATAACAATATTATAACCACATTATTAAATGAGGACTGACTGGATGAACCTGCTTTCTACTCAGTTGATGGATCTGGAGCCAACGGAGCTGATTGAACACACGCTGTTCCGGAAGGAAGGTTTTTTCGCCAATAATGGCGCACTCTCGATAACCACAGGAAAGCGGACCGGCCGATCACCGGCTGATCGCTTCATCGTTGAGGACGAGCTGACCAAACAGACAGTGGACTGGGGGAAGGTAAATCAGCCCTTTTCCCAACAGAAGTTTGAAGAACTCTGGATGCGGGTCCAGGATACCCTGGCGACGGAAGAGCATTTTTTGTCGCATCTCTCGGTGGGGGCCGATCCGAGATTTGCGATTCCCGTGTCGGTCTATACTGATACTGCGTGGCAAAGCCTGTTCGCCTACAACATGTTTGTACGAACCAGTCCGTTCGAGACAGGTGACATGAAGCGGTGGACATTAATGAGCTGCACGCGATTCACCTGCGATCCGGTGAGAGATGGTACTCATTCCGAATCTGCACTGATTATTGATTTTTCGAGCCGGCGCGTTTTGATTGCTGGCCTGTGCTACGCCGGCGAAATCAAGAAGGCGATGTTCTCTGTGCAAAACTTCCTTCTGCCACAAAATAACGTACTGCCTATGCACTGTTCCGCAAACGTCGGAGAAGACGGGGAGACCTGCCTTTTCTTCGGGCTGTCGGGTACGGGCAAAACCACGCTCTCGGCGGATCCTGACCGTTTTCTGATCGGTGACGATGAACATGGTTGGGCGAAGCATTCGGTGTTCAATATCGAGGGTGGCTGCTACGCAAAGACGATCGATCTTTCGAGGAAGAACGAGCCGATCATCTGGGATGCCATTCGGTTCGGCGCCATTATTGAAAACGTGCAGGTTGATCCTGTGTCCAGGCGTCCGGATTATGCTGATACCGAACTCACGGAGAACGGGCGTTGCAGCTATCCGTTGGAGCACGTGGACAAGCGGGTTGAAGAGAATCAGGCTGGGGAACCGGCCACCGTCATCTTCCTGACATGCGACCTCTTTGGCGTTTTGCCTCCGGTGTCGATACTGACTCCGGAGGCGGCCGCCTATCATTTTTTGAGTGGCTATACTGCCAGGGTCGGCTCCACGGAAGTTGACGGAAACAAGGGTATTGCGCCAACCTTTTCAGCTTGTTTTGGCGCTCCCTTTATGCCACTACCTCCCCAGGTGTATGCCGAGCTTCTGATGAAACGGCTCTCTGAGTTCGGCTCAAGAGTGTATCTGGTGAACACCGGATGGACTGGTGGTTCAGGCACCGCGGATGGGGGCGGCCAAAGGTTCCCGATTCCAGTCACCCGCGCCATTGTCTCGGCTTGTCAGTCAGGCCAGCTTTCAGATGCTGAAACTGAACGCTTGTCTATCCTGAATCTGGCTATCCCCAAAAAAGTACCGGGTGTCGACGAGCATTATCTTAACCCGCGTAAGGCCTGGCAGAATCCGTCGGATTATGACGCAGCTGCACGAACACTGGCAGATTTGTTTAACGCAAATATTCGCCGGTACAACGTGCCGGAGTCGATTCTGAAAGCTGGTCCAGGCCAGGTTGAGTAATCACACCCTGGCCAGCGTGGGTATAACGCCACGAACGCTGAAAAATCAGGAAATCCAGCAAATACGACACAGCAGGGAGTTAACCAATGGCAATGCCTAAGATGTTACGAAATTTGCCAGGAATTGCGACCGGGTTGCGGTCCGCTTTTAAAGAAGGCTACGGCCTAGCCGATCTTCGCAAGGACGTAATGGCAGGGCTGACCATTGGTACCGTGGCGGTACCGCTTTCCATGGCTCTGGCGATTGCAACCGGCGTTCCTCCCCAGCACGGGCTTTATACCGCCATTGTTGCAGGGGTAATCATTGCACTGACTGGTGGCTCCCGCTTTAACGTTTCAGGACCCACGGCTGCATTCGTCGTGATCCTATTTCCCATTGTGCAGCAATACGGACTCGGTGGTTTGCTGATCGCTTCCATGATGGCCGGTTTGATTTTGGTGGCATTAGGCCTCGCGCGAATGGGCCAACTGATTCAGTTCGTGCCCTACCCGGTCGTGCTGGGATTCACCGCCGGCATTGCGGTCGTGATCGCAGTGCTTCAGATCCCTGATTTTCTGGGGCTGGAAGTGGGTCAGATGGGCGAACACTTTGTGGAGAATCTAGGCAGGATAGGGGCCTCATTGCCTTCTATTAATCCGTTTGAGCTGGGAATCGGCTTTTTCTCACTAGCAGTTTTTATCCTCTGGCCTCGCCTGAAGCTACCTTTACCAGCACCCCTGATGGGCTTGGTTGCAGGAGCCATAGGCGCTTACCTGATCAACAGTTTGATGGGGGGTGACGGAACGACGGTCGAAACTATCGCCTCTCGGTTCACGTGGGAGCATCAAGGAGACGTAGGTAGCGGTATTCCACCGATCGCCCCCACTTTTATGGTGCCCTGGTCGTTACCCGGCGCTAATGGAGAACCACTAAAGCTGAACTTTGAGCTCATCCGCTCGTTGATGGGCCCCGCGTTCGCAATCGCCATTCTGGGGGCGATTGAGTCTCTACTTTGCGCAGTGGTTTCGGACGGCATGACCAAAACCCGGCACGACCCCAACGCTGAACTTATTGGCCAGGGCCTTGGAAATATAGTGGCGCCTCTTTTTGGTGGGGTCACGGCCACAGCGGCGATCGCACGGACTGCGACCAGTATCCGAAGTGGTGCTCGCTCCCCCATTGCTGCAGTGGTGCACTCGCTGGTTGTATTGCTTTCCGTCGTGGCGCTTGCGGGGTTGTTGGGGCTTGTCCCAATGGCAGCCTTGGCAGCCCTCCTACTCGTCGTCGCCTGGAACATGAGTGAGGCCCGCCATTTCATGCACACCTTGCGATCAGCTCCCGCTGGGGACGTGAGCGTTCTTTTGGTGTGCTTTGGTCTGACTGTAATCTTCGACATGGTGCTGGCCGTTGCAGTTGGAATTGGTTTGGCGGCTGCCTTGTTTATTCGGCGAATGGCACTGCTCACCCGCACCGACAAGATAGACACAGAAACCCACTCAACGGTTAACGGACTGCCGCCCGAGGTTGCCGTTTATGGTGTCAACGGACCGATGTTCTTCGGTGCTGCAGAGAAAGCACTCACGTCCCTGCGCCTGGTCGATCCTCAGGTCAAAATTATTATCCTCGACATGCAAGGCGTGCCGAGTATGGACGGCACCGCCATAGTAAATCTTCAGACCCTGGTTGAAGACATGCTGCAGGATAATGTCTCGCTGATTCTGACCGGACTACCGACTCGCATCATCGTCAAATTGCGTCGGGCTCATGTGCGGAAAGTCATTGGCAGACTTACCTACGCTGGCAGTCTGACACAAGCCAAAGCTATTGCGCTTCGCTGGCTGGCCTCACAACGGTAAAACGAGGCAGGCCGTTGGATATTTTTCGTGGGTAGGACAACTTTCGATTTTTGCATGGCTCGTGCACCGGCTCAGACATTTAGCTGCAGGCGTACTCCAATGCTTGCGGCATAACCCAGTGCAATGGCGGGGCTACACCTAATTTGAAATGGAATGCGATTGCAGCAGCATTAGGAATGAGGTTTTGATCTGCCCGCTGCAATGTTGCTCTGATCAAGGAGCTGTTAGCTATCCCGTTGAGGACCGGTAGGTCAAAACATCATGTTTTATGCGGCGTCAACTATCTTGTACGGACCGGCCAAGGTAATTGTCGCGCTATAATGTTTACAGAATAACTGACTCCTTTTACACATTAAGCGCACCAAGAAGGCCTGGGCGTCGTTCAGTCAGCTTGGGGGCGAGTATCAGTTGCCAGGATAAATCGTAGTTCTGGTTGGTGGATGTCTAATGCGGTTTTCAGCCACGCTGAAGCTGGAAAGTCATTCAGAGCATTTGCGTTGTCGATGATCCAATTACCGTTCCTGTCAGGTAGCGCCGGAGTCTGCTGTTGAATAGGATCAACGAAGCACTCGATGCCTTCTTCTTCCGACAAAAGTGTCTGAAGTGCTTCAGCGGATTGTTTACTTTCCAGAGTGTCGGACCGATAGACTACGCAACGCCCGAAGCCGCTCCGATAGGCTTTGGAAGCCCTGTTCGCTGTGGTTTTGAGCCACTCCAGTTCTTCTGCTTCAGCGTCATTCCTGATCGGCATGTGGCTCTCCCCGCCGCAGATATCTGGTGTTAAAACATCCGGTACTGTTGCGAGCAGTGAAGTGCATTGTATTGTTGTTGATTGGCGCCGCTCAGAATCGAGGCGTGCGACGTTACCCGATGTGATCAGCCACATCGCTTGTTTGACTATTATTTAATCGAATACACTCTGGTTGAGCAGATATGTTAATGCAATTTCCCAGGGCCCATGACGATGAACTGCTCGGTAGCGTTATAGCGAGATTCGTTCAACGGCAGGGCCTGGGCGACGACAAGGTCGCCTTGGATGAGCTTTTTGCTTCTCAGAAAATTGTGCCGTCGTCGGTCCTTCAGGGCCATGCAAGTCAATTGCTCGCGAATATCGGGCATCTATGGGCTATCTCACCCCGCGAACTGTTAGAGAAACATACCCTTCTCCCGGTGTTTCGTCCCTTCGTAGCTTCCAAGGCCTACGATCACTTTGTCCGTGATTTATGTGGCCAGGGTAAAAACCACAGCATGCTGAGAGCTGGCCTTAATGCTTCGAATATCGTTTGGCCGTCCAATTTCAAGGTCTGTCCTTTGTGTTGTCAGCACCAATTGAGAAGGCATGGCTACCGGTGTTGGCAACGGCTTTTCCAGTGTCCTGGTGTTGAAGCGTGCCCGGAACATAGCTGTCTACTGATCGACACCGGCATCCCTCTGCAGTCACATAGGCGGCATAGGTTTATTGGCACACAGGCCATCACGCAAGATATTCCCGCAGTGTCACCGCTGGCCGCTAGAAAAAATCTGCTGTTATCCATTGGTATTTCAGGCTTGATTCGATGCAAAACGACAGACGTACCCAACATCCATCAGTGGTCGAGATTTTATCGGGACTTGGCGCACCAGCAGGATCTATGTAGGGGAAAAGGCGTGCAGCACCAGGAAATTGCTGCACGGGTTCGAGCCTATTGGGGAGTTGATTGGTTGGAGGGGCAGGGTCTCTCGCTTGACGTTGATGAAAACTGGTTGGTCTCAATGTTCCGAAAGCATCGCCGCCCATTTTCTTATCTCCAGCATTTCGTTTGTTGGTTTGCTCTGTGCGACAAAGAGCCCGTGTTGGGCGACGTGTTAGCTGAGGCTTCCCAATTCTCGAATCAGCCCTTACGGAAAGCAGTGTATTTCTCACCACGCGCAGAGGAGGTTTGTCATCAGTATCGGACGCTCTGGAAAGAGATCCTAAAACGCTATGGCTCATTGCGCGATGTCAGGAAATACAGGGAGGGTGCGCGAGTCTATTCCTGGCTGTACCGGTTTGATTCGCAATGGCTTGCGTCACACAAGCCCGAGAAGATCAGCCCTAAAAGGAAGCCCAAAGTCGATTGGACGAAGCGGGACCGGATAATTGTGCGGGAGCTTTTCGCCATCGAGCGGTCTGTCTGGCAAGATCTGGGAGGTTCCAGGCGGTCGAAGAACTGGTATTGCAAACAAGTTGGCAGTCGAAGAATACTGGAAAAGAAGCTCAGCAAATTACCTCTATGCCGAGAGTTACTTGTTCGATATGCCGAGACGGTCGACGAGTATCAGGCGAGGCGGCTGGCATGTATATTTGCTCGCCTGATTTTAAACAATGAAGGGCGAACACCGAGCTATGAAATTGAAAGAATGGCCGGACTTGATCAAAGCAAGTGTCGTGAAGCTGGCCGACAAATACTATACCAGGTCATCCCAGCCTGGTGCTTTTCTGAGGAGATTGCCTTCCGACAGCACCCTCAAATGGGTTGATGGTATTCATCAGCGAAAATGGTTTTTTGTGAAAGCACGACCCTTTATTAACGTTCTATTCAAAGGCCATTCCCAGAAAGCTGTTCCTGTTGAGCTGATTTCCATGTTGGTTGTTGGGAGTAGTTACGAAAACAAGGAGAGAAGCCCAGCGCTCAAAGTTGAAAAGTGCGATTTCACGGTAGTTGACGAACCAAAGCCGACGCGGTCTGCATCAGGCGTGAATTGGTTCCGGCTCAAAACGGACCAGGGCCATATTGTTCGCGTGAGGCAGTTAGAGTTGGCGAGATGCCTTTTCCTTCACAATTTCCACCTCGCCAGAACTGCCTTTCGACCTGATGGTTTGGCTGGCCTAGCTCAGGTTTCAAAAGGTGATGATGCGACAACTATCAAGTTCACAGCAATGGCGGACTATCCGCAATCCAATCTGAAGTCCAAAGCTACACTAGCGCATCTCTCATGGTTGATTTTGGATCAGAATGCTCGGCAAAGCTTCGGATCAGTCTTGGACTCATGGATGGAGTCGAGCAGCGAACCGTGGAACTTTCGTTTTGATCCGCCAACAATGGAAGGTTGGCATATTGCTGGGTCCGGCTATTACGGGGCAAGAGATGCCGGTCAGATATTTACAATCGATGAAGTCACGCGCTTTCATAATCCGGTTTTTTCTCACTCAAAACCGATCGTTATTGATCATCCCAGTTTCAACGAACTCTTGGCTAAAGATCATGCAGACTGCACGAGGCCGTTGATGCAGCGTACTGATGATGATCCGCTTATGGAGCTCAGCCTAGAGCCATTGCTTGGCAAAAGGTTGGACCAGATATCAGATCAAGGATTTAGGTTCTCGTTTGATGACAAGCTAAAAGTGAGGGTGCAGGTAAACGGTAAGCGTTACGGGGTAAAACCTAGCGTAGATTTTGACTCGGTACCGGCCTCAGAAACCAGCAGCCCTGGCCATGCTACGGAGCGAGGAACGGGGCGGGAGCTTGATTATGGTATTAATCGGATTGGCGATGAAACGGAGCTAATTTCCGAGGAGCTCATCGAAGCCGAGCCCACACATAGATTCAAGATTTTCGAGGACGTAGTGCAGCAACTCGGAGGACGGCCCGAGTTCAGCTTTAAAAAGAAGGCGTGCTTTGAGCTACCTTGGCCAAAAGGTAACAATTTGGTCGCCACCAAAACAATGTCGGGAAGACCAGTGCAAACTTACGTTGCATTGCTGAGGTATCAGTCTGTTTCAGTAATTGTCTTTGAGGTAGATACGGAGAGTTTGCGAAAAGTGCATACGCTCAGTAATTTGGTGGTGGTTTTTTCAGAGCATGCTAACGAGGGAATCAAGTTAGTGCTTCAGCGTTGCTCAACTATGGGTTTGTACTGGGATCTCGACTACATAAGGAGTTTAAATGCAGCCCCGAAAACCTGTGTTCACCCTCACCGTATGACAAAAAGAGGTGGGAAATCAGTAGCGGTGAGCCCAGAAACATACCAGGACAGGTGGGTTAATATACTAGAGCGCAATATCAAGGCGCTGGTGCGCGACATAGAGCGCTCCTGAAAACAATGCCGAGCTTTTCTCCCAAGGCTGACGCCACCAAGAATACTTGCATCGACTTGCCTTAATCGGCATTTTTTCTTAGTCTTACAGGAAGGCGACGGTGGTAGCCTGCACCCCCGCTCTGTATAGAGCAAAATCCGCATGGATCCCACTATATTTTAAAACGACTTTTATCTTAAAAGACGCTGCAAAGTTTTTGCGGGAGGAAGCGTCGTGGCGTCATTTAGATAGGAGTCGGTTATGAAATATGAATTTCTTTTCTCGCCATGTGCGCGGCCAATCAAATCTTTAAAAGGTAAGGCGCGGGAGCTTCGGAAAAAACATCCGGAACTTGGTCAAATAGAGGCGCTGGATAAAGTTGCGAACGAGATCGGATATCGCTCTTGGGCGGACATGCAAGGGCGTTGCTCTTTACCTGCTGATCAATTTTTTCAAACTATGTTTTCGCTGCGCCATGCGGAAGAGTTTCAGGAGCTGTATGGCGACTATCTGAGCAAGATGGGCCTGCTCGACTCTAAGGATGCAATTCGCCAGCACATGGTGGACTTTTTAGGCGAAACGAAAGGAATCTGGCCCTCTGTTTCCGGGACTGAGACTTGGGTGATCAGTGTACAGGGTAGCTCTATGTCTCGGTTTTTGAGATGGCAAAGCTGATTGCTTCGCTCATCCATGAATCCTTTCTGGTACCACTGTGGTACGAAGTGGTTGTCCCTTGTCTTATTCATCAAATTACGCGCCTATCAGAATACAAAAAACGTTGTTCAGAACGCCTAATCAAGTTGAATTAGGTGCGGTTAAAAATGGGGGGGGTTACCGCCGCCATTACGTTCATTTGGATCAGCATAGCTAACTTGGCAGGTTGCCTCTATTCCGATTGGATCCCCTCGCCTAGTGACCGAAGTTGAGGAAGGAAAAGGTAAGGGATTTTTTATCAAACTTTAATGGCAAAAGTCGAGTTGAAGTGTCCCGTGACCGGGTCTAAAAATATCAAACTTTAGTATCTTTTGAAACCGAAAATGCGGGAAAACGACGTCGATTCTTATCAAACTTTATTGTCCGGTGACAAGTTTGTGGGATCATAATAAAGTTGGTAACAACTTAAAAGAGTTGGTAACTTTGTAATAAAGTTGGTAACTCACGAACGTTGTGGCAAAGTCAGGTCATTCTTTCTAGGAATCTAGGGAATGACCGATTACAAGCTCGAAAAACGTGTCCAGAAGTGGATCAAAGAAGGAAGCGGCAGCGGGAACGGCAAGGACTACCACCCCTGGCTCACTGTCAGAGATCTATCTTCCCGAGGCCGTTCACATCGGGTGATGGGCCATCTTACGCAACGGACTCATCACCTTCTCTCCGACATGGAATTGGCGGCCTTTCTTTTGCTGGAGTGGAATCCGGCCGTCACTGAAGTGGTTGAATAGATGTGACCAACCCAGTTAAGGAATAGCACCGTGAAACTGGAAAACATACATGACCACAAGAAAGCAGTATTCAAAAGGATACAAGCTGGACGCAATCAGCCTTGTGCTGGGGCAGTCTGCAGATCAGTGCAAACATGCTGGGGCGCTGGATTAAAGAGCATGAATCGATAGGTGGACAGACTCTCAGAAGAAAACCGGGACAGATTTAGTTTTACTATTGATTTCGGCAGCAAGTCGGCCCCCCCCTTTGCTTTTGGTGGCTGGCGTAGCGATGGCCGTCCATGGCCTGCGAATTTTGGGAACCAAGCCCCACGACGCCACTTCGGATTCACAGTTATCGCTGAAAACACGTCCTATCACGTGACCAATGCACTATCACTTCCCGTTCTGCTCGTGTGTAATCTCGAACTGATCCAGTACACGAACACGCGAAAGATTAGCCGACCATCTAGTGTCGTGGTAACGATCGTCTGACGGACAAAAGCCTGCATCGTGAAGAGAAGTTCTGATCGGCGTAGCAGTCGGTGTTGTGGACGGCTGACTGACCACAGGTCAGCGGTTATGCACGCACGCTACGCAATCCGATATTCAGCGCAGCGCGCATATGAAAATCGAGCTGCCCCGGCGCGTTGCCCATGGCTGCCAGCATTGCGACGGTGAGCATCTCGCGGGTGCGCAAGTCGATGCTAGGGCGTGCGATTACATCCGCGAAAGAGAAGCCCAGCACCACCTCGGCAAAATCGTCTGACAAAGCATCCAGGCTAGCTGTCACCTTGGTGGGAGCATCGGCTTCCAGTGTTTTCAGCAGTGAGAGAGCACAGGTAAGCCGATTGGATCTGGTTACGCCGCTCATGCATCCAGCCCCTTCATGCCTTCATCGGTATAGCGCCCACCGGCCACATTCAGTTCCGATACCCCGGCTTCCAGTGCTGTAATCTCATCTGGTGACAGCACTACATCGACGGCCGCAACGTTTTCTTCGAGGTATTTCAGTCGTTTGGTACCGGGAATCGGCACGATATGGTCGCCCTTCGACAATAGCCAGGCGAGTGCAATCTGCGCTGACGTGCAGTCTTTGGTTAACGCCAGCGAGCGCACGACATCGACAATGCGGCGGTTAGCGTCGATGTTTTCCGCCGAAAAACGCGGCAGGTTTGCGCGGAAGTCGCCGTCGGCGAAATCACTCTGACCATCGAATGTGCCGGTAAGAAATCCCCTGCCAAGGGGCGAATAAGGCACGAACCCAATACCGAGTTCACGGCAGGTGGGCAGAACGTCCGACTCTACATCCCGGGACCAGAGCGAGTATTCGGTCTGCACCGCAGCGATCGGATGAACGGCGTGGGCGCGGCGCAGCGTGGCCGCGCTAACCTCGCTTAGGCCAATATGGCCGATCTTGCCGGCGCGGACTAGACTGGAAAGCGCCTCCATAACGTCTTCAATGGGGCGGCTTCGGTCGATTCGGTGAACGTAGTAAAGATCAATCCGCTCGACCTCGAGACGGCGCAGTGAAGCCTCGCAGGCTGCCCTGGCATACTCAGCGCTGTTGTCAATTGTGCGGGCATACTCACCGGGCTTGCGTACGATTCCGAACTTTGTGGCGATTTCGACTTGCGGCTTCCGTTCTCGCAAAAAGCGTCCTAACAATTCTTCATTATGATGCGGGCCGTACATGTCGGCGGTGTCGAAAAAGGTCACGCCTAGATCGGCGGCGCGGTGCAGCACCTGCATCGATTGCGCGTCGTCCCGTGGGCCGTAAAATTCACTCATGCCCATACAGCCAAGGCCGAGGGCAGAAACGTTTAAATCGGGGGTGAGAGATCTACGTTGCATGATGATGCTCCTTTGTTGGATTCCGCGTCATCATGGATTTCCAATATCGGTTAATCTACAGTCTATATTGGAAATATAATTTTCATTTTTGGAAAGTCTATGACCGAACGACTCAACTGGGATGATGCACCTGCGTTTCTTGCGGTCGCACGCACAGGAACCCTGACGTTTGCCGCTAAGTCGCTCGGCACCGGAATCGCGACTGTTTCGCGGCGAATCGCGCGGTTGGAAAGCCGTCTTGGCGTGCCGCTCTTTGTACGGCATCAGTCTGGCTATCGCCTGACTGATCAGGGCGCGACACTGCTGCCCAGAGCCGAAGCTCTGGAGCAGGCCATGGGAGCATTTCGCGCCCAGGCGACGACGGAAGCGGAGGCCATTGGGCATGTTCGGTTAGCGACGGCTGAGAATCTCGTCAATTCGATCATTATCCCGGGCCTTGCCCCACTGCTTGCGCGACATCCCGGTCTAAGCATCGAGATTTTGACTGACGTGAGCACGATCAACCTGCACGGCCGCGACGCGGATCTGGCGTTGCGCATGGTGCGCCCTGAGCGCGGCAACGTCAGCGTTCGCCGTGTTGGTACCTTAGGTTTTGGTCTTTACGGATCGCCGGAATATCTGGCTGCGCGCGACACAGGGCCTGATGCGGGCCGTTTCGATGGTGATCGCTTTATTGGGTGGTCGGAACGTCAGGGTGGCCTGCCCGCAGCTCAATGGATTGAACGCACCTTACGTGGCCAGATGCCTGTGGTTACTACCACAACATTGTCCGCGCAGCTAAGCTCCGCGACCGCCGGATTGGGTCTGGCAATTTTGCCACATTTTCTGGCGCGAGAGGCGGGTTTGCGGGAAATGCCGCTTGAGTTGGGGTTGGATCAGCCAATCTGGCTGGCGCTGCACAGCGATTTATCCGCTTCGTTGCGCATTAGAATCGTGGCCGATCATCTTGCGGAAATTGTCGAGCGTAATCGTGAGCGACTGGCGGGGGTCAGATAGGCGACTTGAATGACCTGCTGGATGTTACGAGTGCTTATGATACGGTGTTTGGTTTGGAGGATTGGGTTGAGCTCAACACTGTGCAGGAGACGATTTCGATGGGGTGCTTCCGGATTGACGAAAGTGGCTATACGGGATTTGGCCTTCTGAATCCCGAGCAACGCTTCCAGGGAGCAACGGCGGTTGCTATTACGGACGAGGACGTTTAATCAAGGAGTATTTTCCAAAGCTGCAGGCGTCAGAGCTTAAGTACCGAGCACTCGCACGGCGGCCAGGAAACCATTCCCTATTGCTTGGCCTGCAGCGCGAAATCTTGGCGAACTAAAAATGTCCTAAGAGCGATCGCAACGTCTGGTGTCACCACGGATGCAGCGTTTGTGGTGCTGCAATCGTTGATTATTCGCATGGAGGAGATGGTTGCGGGGCCTTATTGTGTGGAGCACGATCAGTCCAAGAACCTGCTTACCTATAATGATTTGTTGCAGCGCTATATCAACCACGAACAAAGCATCGAGTGCCGACAACGCTGGAAGCTTGGCCAGTCACCTGTTTATAACTTGATCAATACCATGGAAAGCAATGGCATCGTAGTTACTCGTGGCAGCTCGGGTTTCGCTAAAATGGATGGAGTATCACGCTAGTCACAGGTGGATGCCCGTCCTTACACCTTTCTTTGTATGGATAAAGCCAATGGCTTTAGAGCGCGATTTGATTCCGCACACAGGGCACGCTGCACGCACTACCGAGATTACGCGGAAAGAAAGTGAGTTATAGTTTCTCGTTTTATGGATGAAATTTTTACCGGTGCCTCAGAACAACGAGCTGAGAAAACCGATGGCCACCATCGAATAAAAGGCAGCGCAAATCAGCCCGAATGATTTACGGGTACGGGTGAAAAACCGTTCCGCCGAATGCGCGGAGAAGGCCAGTGCGTAAGTGCAGAAAACCACGCCCCCCAAAACCGCACAGCTCGCCACCAGGACAAAACTGGCCCAGATCGGCGCGCTAGCACTCAGCCCGACAGTGGTCACAGTGAACCAGGTCAAGGTTGCCTTGGGATTGGTCAAATGAATGCCCAGCCCTTGCAAATAGAAGCCCAGGTTGCGCGTCTGTTTTTCTTTTGCGCTCGGCACGATCACGGCCCTGTGCGCCAGCGCACCGCGGATCGACTTCCAGGCCAGGAAGAACAAATAGCAGGCGCCCAATATCTTCAACCACACCAGCACCTGCGTGTTGGACATCAACAGCGCCGAGACGCCGGCAGCCGTCATTGCACCCCAGCATAACGATCCGGAAATGACCCCGGCGGCCAACGCCAGGCCCGGTGTGCGCCCGTAATTGAGCGAGGTATTGGCAATCGCCAAGTTGCCTGGCCCCGGGCTGGCGGTGCCGATCACGTAAACTCCTAGTGCCGCAGCGAAACTCGAAAACTCAAACATAGAACCCTTTCATATCCATCGCGTCGCCGCGATAGGAAATGATCCAGTCGCCTTCCCAGTTATCCAAGTGATAGGGGTAAGGATCGCCCGGGTCCCAGCAGAACACCTCCAGGTTGGAGAACACCGTCTTTGACCAGAGCGGCAGCACCGTCGTGATAAAAGGCAGGCCTCTTAGAACCGGAATCAACGATATCACCAGCACCAGGCTCATGGTGATATTGAACGCCTTTAAACACTGCGGCCGAGTCAGGAAACGTCGCAAATACTGTCCAAAAAATACCCAAATCAACGAACAGGGTGAACCAAACAAAAAGAACAGCAGAGCAATCAGTAGGACCTGCACGCTGAAGGGCCCCGAGGGCGAGGTGAAGGCCAGTACCGCGCCCACGGCCATCACCCAGGCTTTCGGGTTGACCCACTGAAACAACGCCGCAGCGGTGAACCCCAAGGGTTTGCCCGACTGATCATCCATGTCCACCACGGGGGCGCTGGCTATCCGGTAGGCCAAATACAGCAGGTACACCGCGCCTATCACTTGCAGTCCGTCCTGCAGCCACGGGTATTGTCGGAAAATTGCCCCCGCGCCCAGCCCGACTGCCACCAACATTAGCGGAAAACCGATGTTGATCCCTGCCAGATGCCGCAGCGTGCGGCCCATCCCGAAATTCGCCCCCGATGACATCAACATCACGTTGTTAGGCCCTGGCGTGACGCATGTGGCGATCACGAACAAAATGATCGAGTAGTAATCGAGGTTCTGCATTGTCACGCTCCATCGATCAGCGTCAGCGGCGCCAGGAACTTGCGGATCTTTATAGGGCATATCATCCCAAGGCACCGAGGTGTATTACAGATACAGAAGTGATGAATTTTTTAAATACAGACGGCCTTTTTTTCGTATAAAAATTTCAAAAACCCCCCTATCTGTCGCTTTTCAAGCAACAAACGAAAAGCTACAGTCAGAAACATGACTCTTTATCTGAACCTCGCCGAATTCATCAGCAGCCGCATAGAGCAGGGCCTGTACGGGCCTGGCGAGCGCCTACCCTCTGTACGCGCCCTCAGCCATGAGCACGGTGTCAGCCTGACAACCGTGCAACAGGCCTACCGTGTATTGGAATGTTCCGGGCTGGCGATACCGCGCGCCAGGTCGGGTTACTTCGTTCCCGCCGACAGGCGAGTGGCGCCCTTACCGCAAATGGACCGTCCGATCTTGCGGCCGGTGAACATTTCCCAATGGGACATGGTTCGGGAGCTGATGCGCTTCGATCAGAGTGCCAGTATTGTTCAGCTGGGTTGCGGCATGCCGGATATAACCGCGCCTACCCTCAAGCCGCTGCTGACTACAATGGCCCGTATCAGCCGGCGCAGTGACAGCGTAAGCCTGCAGTACAACCACATCCAAGGCGTTTTGGCACTGCGTGAACAAATCGCTCGGCTGTCCATTGATTCGGGCTGCAGCCTGACCCCGGCCGACATAATCGTCACCAGCGGTTGCCAGGAGGCTCTTTCTACCGCCATACGCGCGGTTTGCGTGCCCGGCGACATCGTTGCCATTGCCTCGCCGAGCTACCTGCGTATTCCAGACCAAGGTTGCCACTGATTCCAGACGAAGCCTGCCACCCATTCCACGCGAAAGCTGCCATTGATTCCACGGCAACGCTGCCACCCCGGCAGGCTGTCTGACTCACCCCATCGAAACCGTCCGGCGCGGGATAACTTAACGGTACTCTGAGTCTTTTCATCCGGAGAAGACCAGATGCCTGCGAAGAGGTTATCCATGCGTAAGATCAAAGAAGTCCTCCGCCTCAAATGGGAGCGAGGGCTGAGCAACCGACAGATTGCAGCGGCCTGCGGCGTCAGCCGCCCCACGGTCAGCGAGTATCTTCGGCAACAGCGACTTAACCGCCGGCGCCTTCATGTCCAGCGCAGAACTCGCTAAACAACAAATGCACGGCTTCGGCGGCATGCTCAGCATTGATGTAGTCGGCGGCGGCAAAGCCGCAGAATGTGTCGAAGACCACCTGCAAGTCTTCCTGCTAGCCGCAGCCTGGGCGGCGTCGAAAGCCTCGTCAGCCAGCCAATCGCCACCAGCCACTACCGCCTGACACCCGAAGGCCGGGCACAAAGGGGAATCAGCGATGGCTTACTGCGATTGTCAGTGGGGCTTGAGGATGCGGGGGATTTGATTGCGGATCTGGAGCAGGCGCTGGATAGTTTAGCGGACTAGCTGAGGCACTCCCGGGGACGGATTTCAAATCCGTCCCCTCTAGATTTTCCTGGGGGACAGATTTCAAATCTGTCCCCTTATCGCTACAAGCGCCTGTTCACGCTTCGAGTGCTTCGAGTTGGATCAGAGGGCTGCCCGTCGCCCCTTGAGGCCCAAAACGGCACAGACGATTCCGATGAGCACCATCACGGCGATTACCCAGGTCGGCACGAAGAAGGTGTGGTATACGTCCCAGCCGAACAGTTTCAGCAGTTCGGAGAACTGGGTCGTTGCCCCCACCAAGTGGCCACCGATGGTGCCGGTCGTGGCCAAGATTGAGATGCCGATCAACGCCAGCAGCAGCAGTACCCAGCGCCTGGCGCCGTCAAAGGCCGCGCTGCCCGCCCGCCAGACGAGCACGGTCAACATGGTGAAGACACCCAGTGACCAGAGCGCCGTGAGAATGTGGTTGCGAGCCAAGGGGCTGGAGGTGCTGGCTTCGATGGGCCAGACCAGGAGGCCGCTGGCGATGGCAACCAGGGCGGCCAACAGGCTCAGTACCAGCACCGGCAACAGGGCAGCGCGGCTGAGTTCGGCCATCCGGCCGGGCAGCAGGGCGCCGATCAGGATCATCAGAGTGGCGAGTGCCCAGAAGCCCAGGGGGAAGTGAACAAGCATATGGTGCAAGCCGCTCATGATGGTTCTCCTTTGCGGTTGTTGGAGGTGTTGCGGAAGGCTGGGAGCAACGCGACCACCACGCCGAACATGGCGATCAGTCCGGCGATCAGGGTCAGGATCCACTGGCGGATGATGGCGTCGTTAAACTCCATCTCTACGCCGTAGATCGCCAGCTGACGTTCGCTGTGCCGGGCGCGAACCGGGGTACCCTCGGCGATGTCAGGTGCGCCCGCGTGGGCGCGGCTGACCAACAATGGCCAGTTTACCTGCCCGGGGTAGAAAAGGGTCACCTCCTTCCAGTCATCCGCCCAGTCTGGCGTCCTGCCCTGGAACGGAATAGCCGTAAGATCGGCATCACGCCCCAGGCCCAGCGAGACTGGCAGAGAGACGAGGTGCCAGCGTCCCCCGGTAGCGTTGCGGTGTACCGCGAAGGCTGCCGTATAGAGCCCTTGGTCGTGCAGGATCTTGTCGTCCAGTGGATTGCCGGTATCCAGGCGGCGGGAGAGGGTTACGTCCCAGTAGCCATCGTTCCAGCGCCCCTCACCTAGCACGGTGATGTCGCCCCGGGAGCCTTCCGGCTGTCGAACGAGCCGGCGGGGGATGACATCGCCGTTCTGCCAGTCGTGGCTGGGATCGAAGTCGATCGCGGTGTCCTCCGCCAGGAAGTAGGGGCTGTCGAAGTCTACTCGGCCGGCCTCGATGTCCTCCCAGCGCAGGGCGGCCTGGCCCGCTTCTTCTGGGTCGAGCATCCACAGCGGTTGGCCGGCATCGCCATCCCAGTTGGTCGTGTAGGGGCTGCGTCCCGCGTCACCGGAGCGTTCCGCGCCGACCCACTGGTCATCGGAAAGGTTCAGCGGGTTGGAGCGATGGCCGCGCCAGTGCCAGAGGTCGAGAAAGTAGCCGGCTTCGCGCTGGGCCTGGAGAGTCTCCGGCGCCTGGCGGCTGGCCCAGTCACCAAGGTCGATGCGAGTGCCGGGCATCGACTTGGTAACCTCTTCCGGGGCCTCGTCAGTGAAGCCAGCGGCCCCAGCCCCGATGGTCATGTAGCCACCGTAGCGGGCGAAGTCTGGCACACTGCCGTCATCGAGCATCATCGCGACGCGATCTTCGTGGAGGCCGTCCGGGTTGGAGCCGGGCACTGCGCTGCCTTTTTTCACCCAGTCGCCATCCTCGTAGACCAGCACGTCATGGAGGATATGCGGGCGTTCGGCGGGCCAGCGATAGCGGAAGAAGATCCGCTCGTCGTTGTACGCGGCCTGAACCTGCAACGGCATGGTCAGCTCATCGGGGATTGCGATATTGCGCTCCGGGTCGTCCTCAATCACCCCGCTACCCTGGGTGACCCAGGCGAGCCCGAGCGCTATGGGTAGCCCTAGTGCCAGCCAAGGGATGCCAGTCTTGTCTTGATGTGCCATATGTGTTCCTGGATCAGAGGGTGTGGCGAACTTTCAGTGTAGCCTCAAACCGGCGGAATAATATGACATAGGTCATGTCGGGACCTGAATCCCGACTGCTGGAGCGAGCGGCCTAGCGTGTAGTGGTGAACTAAATTTGGTCGCCGCAGTCGTCATTATCTCCGCAGGATGGAGTAGGATTAAATCCTATCTTATGGTGGAGACCCGTCATGCGTCGCACAAACGGACCTGGAGTTCTCTATGAAGACTGGCCAAAAACGTGACCACTCCCCCTCGGCCCCTGTTTTTAGCGACCTTCAGGGTGCCCGGCGTTCTCAGGGTTACGGCAAAATACTGCTGATAGAGAGCGACCAATACACCCTGTTTGAAGAAACCACCATCAGTTGCCAGAAGCTTTGTACGGGCGCCATCGCAGAGCTCATTCATTATTACGAAGATCTGGTAGTGGAGTGGGGGCGCCTCAATGACGCCGTCGGTTACCTGAATATCCGGGCCATGGCGGGACAAAGCTGCAAGACGGGTAGGCCCGCGGCCGACCTGAGCGTTGTTGACAGCGTGATGCAGAAGGTGCTGGCCGATATTGGCGAGCCCACCCAAGGAATCCTTTCCGACACCCTTGAACGCCACCTGCCAAATGGCTGGCACCTGACGTTATCCAACGAAATCTACCGGGCCTACGATGGCCAGCTGTACGAAGATGTCAGTATCCCGGTCGCGCTCACATCTGCCCCCTCTCGCACTACTAAGCAGCTCTTTTCCTGTTGCGCCGGGTTTGGTCGCCGAAGCCTGCTAAGAGCCCCATTACGCTGATATCCTCATCCAGCGCGCCCCAATGAATGCCATGTACACTCAATTCAAAACCTTGCCGGCTCACTGGGTCCGCGTGCAGAAGGCTTGGAAACCATGCCAAAGGTGCACCGATAGTTCGCACATCCGACAGCATTACCCAAAGGTTGTCTTCATCAAACCAGACTTTTTCAGGCGAAATAGTCATGCCATGCATCCTTGTTGCCGGTTGCCAAGGACAGACTTTAAGTCTGTCCTTGGCTTAAAAGACGGGGGCAGATTAAAAATCTGTTCCGGTTTTATCCAATTTGTTAGCCAGCCACTCCATTAATTGCCTCCAGCACCTCGTAAACATTTGTATACGGGTTCAACCGGTAAGGCAGTTCGACGTCAGATGCAGGACAACCTGCCTGCGCTTGCTTATTAATACGTCGAGCTCGTCTTTTCGCATTTTCAATCCGGTCTCTAGTTATCAACTCCTCCGCCACTTGGGCTTCGCCCTTTTGATAGTTACTAAACCCGATTTCTCGAAAAGCAGATTTGAATGCCACCGTACCAGTCAAATCATCACAACTATTTGCAGGCTGGCTGGTTTCCGTAAGATGAAGCAGTAGCCAATACTCAAAACAAACATTGGAAAGTGCAACATTTACACCATTTTTTTTGACCTTCAACCAAGCTTGTCCGTGATTATCATCGGAGTATTTGGCCGGTGACTCACGGTCGTACATTACCCACACCTGATCTTTCTTAAAATCCAGTGACTTCGAAAACGTAACAGCCTCATTTACCAACTGTTTTGGCGTATTCTTAACGGTATCCTGTAGGGTTACCGGCTTTTCTGTTCGGCGTTTGGCCGAGGCCGGTCTGAACTGGCCACTGCCGGAGGATCTGGGTGAGGCTCACTTGGAGCAGCTGTTGTTCCCGCCCCCTCCAGACCTGCCGGCCGAGGTTCGAGGCCTACCGGACTGGAAGCAGATTCACGATGAACTGAAGGGTAAATACGTCACTCTGTTCCTGCTCTGGCAGGAGTACCGGCAGGCAAACCCAGAGGGGTATCAGTACAGCTGGTTCTGTGAGCACTACCGGGCCTGGCAGGGCAAGCTGGACCTGGTGATGCGCCAGGACCATCGAGCGGGTGAGAAGCTGTTTGTGGACTACGCCGGCCAGACCGTGCCCGTCATTGACCGCACCACCGGAGAGATCCACGAGGCGCAGATCTTTGTGGCGGTTATGGGCGCTTCCAATTACACCTACGCCGAAGCCACCTGGAGCCAGAAGTTGCCAGACTGGATTGGCTCTCACATCCGAGTCTTTCAGTATCTGAATGGAGTTCCCGAATTAGTGGTGCCCGACAACCTCCGGTCCGGTGTCACCAAAGCTCACCGCTACGAACCAGACCTCAACCCAACCTACCAGGACATGGCCGCCCATTACGGCGTGGCCGTTGTCCCTACACGGGTCCGAAAGCCACGTGATAAAGCCAAGGTGGAAGGCGGTGTGCTGATCGTCGAACGCTGGATCCTGGCGGCGCTGCGCCACCGTCAGCACTTCTCGCTCGGGCAGCTCAATGCAACCCTCCGTGAGCTGCTGGAGAAGCTCAATCGCCGCCCCTTCCGAAAGTTGCCCGGCTGCCGGCGTGACCACTTCGAACAACTGGACAAGCCCGTTTTACAGCCGCTACCGGCAGAGCCGTATGTCTACGCAGAGTGGAAGAAGGCACGGGTGAACATCGACTACCACATAGCCGTTGACGGGCATTACTACTCGGTACCCTACACCCTGATCAAGAAGGAAGTGGAGGTCCGGATCACCCACAACACCATCGAGTGTTTTTACCGGGGCAACCGGATCGCCAGCCACCGCCGCTCTGACCAGAAGGGGCGGCATACCACCATCTCCGCCCATATGCCCGAATCCCATCGGCAGGCGGGTGAGTGGTCACCGGAACGGCTCATCGCCTGGGCGGCTAAGACCGGACCCGCGACGGAAAAGCTCATCCGCACCGCACTGGGTGCCCGCAAACACCCGCAACAGGCTTACCGCTCCTGCCTAGGCATTCTTCGGCTGGGCAAGAGCTACGGCGAGGCACGATTGGAAGCCGCCTGCCAGCGCGCCTTAATGCTGGGTAGCTGCCGCTACAAAAGCATTGAATCCATTCTCAAACACCGCCTGGACCAGAAGCCCCTGGAAGAACAGCAAGAGCTGGCCTTACCGGATACCCACGACAACATCCGCGGCCCAACCTACTACCACTGAGGGAACCTGACATGCTGAAACATCCGACTCTGGACAAACTCCATGCCCTCAAATTGACCGGCATGGCCGCCGCACTGGCTGATCAGTCGGCCACGACTGACATCACGGAACTGAGCTTCGAGGAACGCCTTGGACTGCTGGTCGATCGGGAGATGACCGAACGAGATAACCGACGCCTGACCAGCCGGCTGCGCCGGGCTGGACTGCGACACACCGCCGTTCTCGAAGACCTGGATTACCGGAACTCACGCGGCCTGGATAAGGGATTAATCCAATCCCTGGCAAGCTGCCAATGGGTGAAGGAACACCTGAATGTGCTCATCACCGGTCCCACCGGTGTTGGCAAAACCTGGCTGGCCTGTGCCTTGGCGCACAAAGCCTGCCGGGAGGGCTACACCGCCCAGTACGTTCGCCTGACCCGGCTGCTACGAGAACTGACCATCGCTAAAGGAGATGGCCAGTACCCCAAACTGCTAGCAAATCTCGCCAAAGTCGATGTACTGATCCTGGACGATTGGGGGCTCATGAAACTGAGCGCAGAGAACCGAAGAGACTTGCTGGAAGTGCTGGAAGACCGGTATGGCCGTCGCTCCACCATCGCCACCAGCCAACTCCCTATCGAGGAATGGCATGACGTCATCGGTGACGCCACTCTGGCGGATGCCATTCTGGATCGGCTGGTTCACAACGCCTACAAGATCAATCTCAGGGGTGAATCCATGCGAAAACGACAAGCAAAGTTGACGGGCACCACAGCTTCGGAGTAACAATGAAACCCCCGCGTCGCTACGCTCCGATGGGTGGCAGCCTTGCGCCGGTCCGGGTGGCAGGCTTCAGGTGGAATAGGTGGCAACCTTCAGCGGTTTACGCAAACTCGGGCTGCCCTTGGCTAAGTAGAGCATAACGGCATCGTATAGTTGGCCGCATATGGCGTTACTGTTTTTGTTTGGGCTTGCTAGATTCACGTTCAAAGATGGTAGCCGTGGGAGCCAGTGCTGACTATCAAGAACTTTGAGCGTGGAAGGTATTGTCGATCTGGGCAGAGCAGAAACTACGGCTCCGCTTTCCACCGCCGCCACAAGCCCCCCATAGCTGTAGGTCTCGAACTCAACTCGATACTCACGTCCCGCACCTTTGAGCGCACTGAGCATGATTTCTCTGTCAGGACAGCCGTGCTCAAACAAAGCTACGGGCACCGTACTTTGTTGCCAAGCTAACGATTGTCTGGCACATACCCATTCTAACGGTTCGACCCTGATGGGCTCTGCGTTGATGTCAGAAGGACAATGCTGAGCCAGAGCGATATCGAATTCCCCTTTTTTATAACGCTCCCAGATACCAGTGCTAAAGCTGCAATCCAAAGTTACTTGCACGTTGGGAAACTGGCATTTCCAACGCTCAAGTAATCCTGGTAATAGACAACTTGCATAACAATCGGTGGTGGCGAATCGAATGATTTGTCGGTCAACGGTGTTCTGCGTCAACCACAACTCAGCTTCATCGTTTGCGGTGACAACCTTTTGTGCCCTCAGGTAGAAGGCCATGCCTTTTTCAGTGAGGGTGACGCCATTCGGATTCCGTTGGAGCAACGGCGAGCCAACCTGGCGCTCAAGCTGCTGAACTTGCCAGCTGACAGTAGACTGGGCCAGGAAGAGTCGTTCTCCCGCCCGTGAAAAACCGCCCGTATCTGCAACATATATAAATGTGCGTAGCTGATCCAAACTCCATTTCATTTTGATGCCTCCTATGGCCGGCTCGTCTCAGCTGCTTGATGTGCACATATTGGGGGAGGGCAGAAGCGGCAATCGAATGAATAAAAAGGAACTCTGATTGAGTATCGAATAAGTTGATACCCCCAGACAAGTTTTTTCGTTTCCAACTTACCTGTGTCCCTTTGTACGCTCTGCCCCACTTGCTCTGGAAACAAACACATGGAAGCGACTATGACAGTGATGACGAGTTCACTTGGCAACAGAAGTTTGGGCGGAGTTGCTCACGCAGATCTCTCAAAAATGCTCCCCCCTCAATGTTATACTCAGGGCGAATGGTTTGAACGCGAACTGCATGCTATTCATTTTCCAGCATGGCATTTTGTCTGCTTGTCGTCTTCCATTCCTGATACCGGAAGTTTTGTAACACGTCGGTTCTTGGAACGCAGTGTCATCGTTGTTCGTAGTGAAGACGGCACAATCAGAGCATTTCTGAACACCTGTAGGCATCGGGCAGCTCCTTGTTGGTTACGCGTTCCATGAGGAAACGCTGGCTCGAAGCGATTTCAATGATATTGCTCCGCTCTATTTCGAACGTCTTGATCAGGTGATTCTTGAGGATGATCAGATTTGCGAGTACCAACTGGAAGGATTGAGCAACCAAGTGCAGGGACACTACACACCGGTTGAACCGATTGCTGCTTACTTCTCAGCGCTCGTCGGGTCAAGACTAAGGGAAGCGGGGTATGAATAGCACTCGTACCGTTGCTGGGGCGCCCCTTTTGATTCCGACGAACTGGCTTAAATGGGGAGGCTGGTGCCTGCTCATTACCATCTTCATCAATGGCTTCTTTTTCCGTTTCGCACCCGCGACATTGTCAGGGAGTATGCAGCAAGAGCTCAGTTTGACAGCCACAGCACTTGGTGTTGTGGCATCAATGCACTTCTGGGTATACACACTGATGCAGGTGCCCGCTGGTATTTTTACCGACTCGGTTGGGGTACGAAATGGGGGGCTTATCGGGGGGACTATAACGTCGATAGGTGCTTTTTGTTTTGGTTTTGCCCCAAATCTAGTGGTTTTGCTCGTGGGGTCAGCTCTGATGGGGCTTGGGTTATCTGCAGTTTTCGTCGCCCTGATGACTTACAACGCTACTTGGTTTTCCTCAGATCGCCATTCGCTCGTCATGGGTACAACTATGCTTCTGGCTGCACTGGGGAGTGTGATAGCGCAGAGCCCGACCGCGCATCTACTGAACTGGTTCAGCTGGAGAGATATTGTTCTCTTTTTTGGTGGCCTGACGTTTTTGGCCTCCGCCTGTCTTGTTGTTTTTTGTCAAGATGCCCCTAAGCGAAGACGAGAGCACTCACCGAAAGCCAAGGCAACAGTACATCAACTACTGCAAGGAAATCGGCGCGTACTGCGATCCAGCCAAGTATGGCTGCTTTTTCTTTGTGTAGCTGCCACTAATGGAACGCTCTATGCGTTTCTAGGATTGTGGGCTGCGCCACTCTTAATAGACGGCTTCGGCCTGCAACCTACACAAGCCGCACAGTATGCAACTATTGCACTTATTGTTTACGGTGTGGGCTCTCTATTTGCAGGGTGGGCAGCTGATCGTATTGGAGCGAAGAAGCCGGTAATTGTTGCGGCAGCACTGATATCGGCGACTGTATGGGGCGTAATGGCCTTTGCTGAATGGAGTCCTGGGTGGGGGGCAATGGTTCTGTTTATACTGTTGGGACTCTCAGGAGGACAGGTAAGCGTCATTTTTGCGGCCACCAAGGAGGCGGTAGCCCTGCAGAACGTCGGGTTTGCAACAGCGCTTGTAAATATGGGCGCATTTCTGGCAGCAGCTTTGGTTCAATCGGGCTTTGGCGTCATTTTAGATATCGTGACTGTTGCAGAAAAAGAAACTGGCCCAAGTCTTCAGAGTTATCAATTCGCGTTGATTCTGCCCTTAATCATAAGCGGGCTGGGGGTAATAGCATCTTTGTTTTTGAGAGATCGAACACATACATGAGAGCTTCTTGGTCTTGTTCGATAACCCTTCCTACACCGATGAGCGGCGCAGTATACCGAGCGCTAAGGCAACGGATGGAAAGCTGGGTGCAGTAAAGCCTTTTCAGATTTAAGGCACGAGGTTGTTTTTAATATAGAAAAAGCATGATGAAGCCCCGAAAACTCAAGCTGACTCATAGTTCTAAAGTGAAAATGCGTCTTGTGAAATTGCCGAAAGAGTTGTAGCCCGACCCACTCAGTATGCGTCTGAAAAGGAGATAGACCATGACCCGCCACTACCCCAATATAATCGTCGGTGGAGGCCCAGCGGGCCTCAATAGGCTGCTGCCCCGTTCATAGACATGATGAGCGTGGGCAGCACGCATTGCACATCGGAAGGAATATTTACATGCAAGATATTGGGGTATCCGTCAGTGGGTTGCTGGGGCTAGTTATAACCAGCTCGATACTCATTGCTGTACCTGGCCCAAGCATCATGTTTTTTATTGGGCAAGTTATCATGAAGGGTAGAAATCATGCGTTACGTGGCGTAATCGGCAATGCTATTGGCATGTTGAGCATTGCGATACTTCTTTCGTTCGGACTTGGCCCTCTTATATTGAAGTCCGATTTTGCTTTGTCTGCTATCAGAATGCTGGGTGCGATCGCCTTGCTGCTTATTGGTATAGGGTATCTTGTAGCTTCGAAAGCGGCGAGTCCGGTTGCAGCCGAACAGCCAACAAGGAGAAAATCACCGCTCGCTGCGGGAGTGATAGTCGGTATAACCAACCCCAAGGCTTTCATTATGTTCGGAACCATAGTTCCGAGCTTTCTCAGCGACAATCTTGCGAGCCCCACGAGCCTCCTTATCATGTACTCGATGATACCTATCGTGTTGGGAATTGTGATCGATAGCGTGTGGGTTGTAGTTGCTCACAGTGCAAGTTCCCGCCTTTTTTCCAACGCAGACGGTGTCAGAATGGTAAACCGTATCGGAGGCGGCTTAATTATTCTGATGGCCTTTATATTGGCACGCGAGGCTATTTCCGGTTTTTGGCACTAAGTGCAAGTACAGTGACAGTCTGGACTCAAACATGCGGGGCATGTCGCTGGCTCAAATGGGGCTTGACTGCCACTGCAGATTTTCGGCTTTTGGCGTAATTTAAAGAATGAGAAAATCTAAGGAAGGAGTGAATATGTACCTGAGGCGAATCTGTGCCTTGGGGGCGATAGAGCTCCACCGCAGGCGTGCTATGAAGAAAAAGCTGAATTTGGTGCAATAATTCTTCCGGCTTTTCTTCGATAACCAAGTGCCCGGCATCGACGAGCTTTCAAGAACGCGCGGACATCCGGCGACGCCCACCCAGGCGGAGGCGGTGATCCGAGAAGACGCAATTCGCTAATACAATACGCAGGGGGCCTTTGTTGCCTAATCCGCGATTGATTGTTGGTGCCAATTTGCTCCTCTATGCGGCGTCATTCGAATATACTCCTTATATGGCCAGATCTGACGTTAATCTCCACCTACGAAGCTATGGTAATGAGGGGAAACAACATTCCCATGGTCACCACCAACTGGTGTTGCCCCTGCTGGGTAAGCTTTCGCTGTCCGTAGACAAAACCGAGTGTGACGTTGAACAGAACCGGGCCGCTATTATTCCGTCCGGAAGTGACCACGGGTATTCTGCATCCGAAGAAAATCGATTTCTGGTAGCTGATGTGCCAGAGGCCCTTGCCCCTGCATTGGAGCGGCTCCCCTTCTTTGTTGAGCTGGATTCGGCATTGCTTCACTACGTCCAGTTTCTGCACTCCCAACTGGTAAATGGTGCGGGGTCATGTCACACAGAGCATCAGATGTTGCTGTTGTTGATTCAACTTCTACAGGAACGCCACGGCGATAAACTGAACCTGGACCGGCGAGTCTCTGTGGCGAAGCAATTCATCGACGATAACTTTCACAAGAAAATTATTGTCGCCGAACTTGCGGCTGTTGCCCACCTGAGCATTCGGCAGCTTAACGAGTTGTTTCGTACACAGATTGGCATGACACCACACCATTACCTGACCGAGCTACGTATGCAGGAGTCCTGGCGATTACTGGAACAGTCGGATCTCAATATTCAGCGAATTGCTGACGCTGTGGGGTACAGCTCACTGTCGTCTTTCAGTGATCGCTTTTCCCGCCACTTCGGAAAATCACCCAGTCATTTTCGCCGAAAATCGAAACAAAGCTGCCGTAATTAGAAAGCAGACGACCCTCGACCGATCATAAACTTCGTCCCCTGTAGGTTATGAACTGATTGTTTTCAGGGGAAGTCATGGCAACCATTATTGCGGCGACGTGGATAGGCTCCATCTCTGTATTTTTGTGGGGAACGCTTGCGTTGTTGACCAAGCTGTCCGGTGGGGACATTCCGGAATTTCAGCTGATGGCGATGACCTTTGGCATCGCATTTCTGTTGATGTGCATTCGCTGGTTCCGCGCTGGCCATGGTGGGACCCGGTATTTACGTCAGCCACTTTTGGCCTGGTGCATCGGAGTTGGCGGTCTGTTCGGTTACCACTTTGCTTATTTCAAGGCCATGACACTGGCTCCGGCGATAGAGGTGAGTTTGCTTGCCTATCTCTGGCCATTGTTTATCGTTCTAATGTCCTCATTTTTGCCTGGGGAGTCCTTGCGAAAACAGCACGTTATGGGTGCCATGCTCGCCCTCCTGGGATGCTGGCTGTTGATCGGAAGCAATAGCAATGGTTTTACTATGGGCAATCTCGACGGTTACTTGATTGCCTTTAGCTGCGCGTTGATCTGGTCGTCTTACTCCGTTTTGTCCCGGTTGGTAAAGAGTGTACCGGCCGATGCAGTAGGCTGGTTTTGCGGTGTGACCGCTGTTCTGGCCCTGCTGTGTCACTTGGTATGGGAAACAACGGTATGGCCAACGGGATGGGTGCAATGGGCTGGCGTGTTGGGTCTTGGTCTGGGGCCGGTGGGTATCGCCTTTTTCACGTGGGACTATGGAGTGAAGCACGGCAACATCCAGTTGCTTGGTACGCTGGCATACAGTGCTCCGCTCATTTCAGTGGTATTGCTGATCGTCGCGGGTTATGGCAAAGCCACCAGTGCTGTCATCGCCGCCAGTGTTTTGATTGTGCTGGGTTCCCTGATCGCCGGTAGTGCAAAGCGTCAGCCGCTGCCCGAACCTGAAACCCTTCATTGATCAATCTTTGTTTCGGAGGACCTGAACATGATTAGTTGGGATGACTTTGAAAAGGTAGAGCTAAGGATTGGTACTGTCATCGAGGTCGAGGATTTTCCTGAAGCACGAAAACCTGCCTACAAGTTGAAGGTGGATTTCGGTCCCGAGGTCGGCGTTCGTAAATCCAGCGCACAGCTTACTGAGCTATATGACAAGGAAACGCTTAACGGCAAGCAGGTGCTCGCCGTTACCAACTTTCCTCCTAAACAGATCGGTCCGTTCGTATCCGAGTGTCTGATTACCGGAGTGCAAACTGAGGCGGGTGCGGTAGCGTTGGTAACTCCGGGTTTTCCGGCCGCAAATGGCACGAGGTTGTTCTAATCATTTTCAGCCTGAAGCAATGGGCAAAACCATTGTTGGCTAGTGTTGGCTAGTGTTGGCGAATAGGCTGATCGTATATCCTTTTCGGTCAACTTATCAAAATTCTCAAACTTTATTGTCCACTGACTCCTCAAGCGCCGGGAACGCCAGATAGCGTCTTTACTCTTGAGAAAAGATACTCACCACAAGTCCTTATGAAAAGCGTTATTCAGCGCTATCGTGATCACACGCCGAGACCTTGCACTTAGTGGTTTCGCAGGGTTTCTCGGGCTTCAGCCAAAGATGGTGCAGGGCAATCGGTAGGCTTGGTGTATGGGGGCTTGCCGATTTACAGCCACGATGGTGAACGCTGCAATATACCTCGTCACCATGATTTGTCTGGCCCAGCGAGGTCAATCCTTTCTTGACTCGGTACTTTTTTGACCCGCGTCACTGTCCAGCACATAAGCGAGGCCACCGGGTAAGGGGCAGATGTTGCGCACATATCCCAGCATAATGGCGCGATCTACCGCCCAGGCATAATCTTCTCTGACGAACCGGCTGATACCCGCTTTGCAATAGGTACTACCAATAGGGTGTGTCGAATCGATGGGCTTGCACTCGACAAATATCGCTGCCATCGCGCTGCTTCGCGCTTCCAGCTGATCTCTAAGTGGGCGGAATGTGAGATCGGGCTGACAGTCGAGCTTATTCCCTGCCCGGTTGCGTACATTACCTTCCCGTACCGGGGTCTGAAATACTGAAAACCCCTGAATAGTTTCCGGCTCATTGCTGTAGAGATCATCCAGAATCATATAAAGCCGTTCAGTAATTATGTCTTCATCTTCTCCACAGATTGAAAATTGCTCTTCGGCGACTTCCTCAAGCAATTGGCGCCAAGCATGAGCGAGCGCATTCTGAACTATGACCATCAAGGACACTGGAATAGGCTGGGGCTTTCCTGTGGCTGCTCTTTGGCCTGTCATCAATCCCCGCATTATCGGCTGAGCTCCTCTAGACGTGCCCCAAATTCCCAGGCCAACTCCGATGCAAGTAGACGCGCCTGACTCTGTGTCCAGTATCGGTAATGGTTGAGTAATCCGAGCGTCAGGCTGGGCTGGGCTGGGCTCAGCAAGGTGATTCGGCTGACGCCAAGACCTCCCGCCTGTTCGATCCAATGGGTGGGAAGCTCAATTGGCGGGGAGGCGCCCTCCAATGTAATGGAAAAAAAGCGCCAGGGCAGGGCAATACTGGTAGCACTCAAAAACTGCACTTGCACCTGATGTCCGCCGGCACCAAATGCCCCAGCCAGCTCCTTTTCCAAGCAATTAATAAACGCCTGAGCCTGCTCCTCTGTGATCCGCGCCAACCCCCTGTCTCGAGCTGATGCGTAGGGAGCATTAATCGCCAGGGTATCCGACAAGACCTGCTGATCGGTCGACGTCAAACCATAGAGTTTGGCCACGGTATCATCCAGCATCGGCCACCTGGGGTGGTTGTCGATCAGCTGCTGAGCACAGATCTCTATAGACTGACGTTGTTCAGGTGTTAAATCCTCAGGAGGAATGAATGGAAATCGATCAACATCCATCTTCTGTTGAACTTCTCGTTCAACACCGAACTCCCCGCTCGTCATTAACGTCACATATTCAAAAAGTTTACTGTGAAGCAAGACCAATAAGTAATGGGTCAGAAATTCTGAGAACGGATGACCAGAAGTTGAATACCCATAGTAAGATTCAGAGACTGCCAAGTCGCTAAAGCTTGACAATGCGCGACCCCTGGCGCGGTCCTCCCGCAAAGTTTTTCTCACCAGAACTAAGGGTGCTTCATATATACGAGGAGATCGTGGCCATTCAAGTCCTTGACCAAAATAGAGATTTAGTTTTTCTGAAACCACTTTAAAAGGATGAGCACTGTAGTTTGCCAAGAGCTCAGGCTTTCCTATCAAAAAAGAATCGTCACGAGTTTTCTTAGCTTTTTGAAACCCCATTCCTCCATTAAGCTCAGGATGTTTACCCCAATACGCCCCCAGTGTTTCTCTTGCTTTTCGGTTAATGCGATTGACAATTGAAACATCCTGCACGGTACCGCGATATAACGTCTTCAATGCAGCCGGATTGTTCAAGACCAGATCGAAAGCCACCGGACTGGCATCACTGGCATCGACCCGTAGTAGGCCCTTGCCATTCAGGTCCGGCTCATAGTGCGGGCTGACGAAGACAAACTGCTCGTCCGGCCTGGGCAACTCATTGTCGGCAAACAGCAGGCAGAAGGGCTGATCCACACTGGGCCAGACCCGAGTTTGCCTTAGCGCAGCGCCGTTCAGTATGCCCGTTACTTTCAGGGCTTCGAATAACGCATTGCGGGCTGCGATTCCCTTTTGGGACTGCTTGAACAGCCAGCGTCCTGCCAGTGCCAGAGCAATGCGTCCACCGGGCTTGGCCCAATCCATGGCTCCCCAGACGAAAGGCAGGTCGGGAACGCCGTCTGGATTATGATAATTATTAGCAATATCATCCAGGCCGCGCTGTGCAGCCACCTCCCTGCACCTTCGGGTAAAGACTCGATAAATGGCATCGTATTTCTTGGTTAGGCTGGTCCAGGGAGGGTTGCCGATTACGACGTCAAAGGCGTTGCGGTAGCGATCAGAGACATGATCACCCAAGCTCCCTGCCATAGGCACCAGCTCGCTACTTTGACTGTCCGGATCAGCAACATCGACTAGAACGCTGTTCTCCAGCTTCCTGAAACGCAGCGCCTCTAACGGCGCCGGGTGCGGGTCAAGTTCGAGGGCGGTCAGGTACAAGGCCAATGCCGCGAGGGTACGGGCATGACCATTGGTGTCGAAGCCAACCAGTTGTTGATGGAGAATGTCCCGAATTTGCTGGCGCGATGGTCGCTTGCCGGTCTCGCGAAAGCGTAACTCCACCAGTTTGCGCAGTCCCGCCACCAGAAATACGCCGGCCCCGCAGGCAGGGTCCAGCAGCCTGGCCGCCGAGCCAACAGGATTCGCGTGAAACGCCTCTTCCACCATGTATTCGGCAATGTGATAAGGCGTGTAGTAGACGCCGGTTGCGTGACGTGCTGATTTATCGAAATGATGAATCAGCTCTTCATACGTCTCGCTCAGTAAACCAATGGGCAAGTGATCGAAATCCAGATCGCCCCAATCCAGTCTCTGTTGCGACACCCCGGGCTCAATGGCAGTATCCAGCGTCATTATCGCACTCAGAGGTTGAATGACACTTTGCCCATGTCGTTGAACCAACAGGCGGAAATAAGCGACGTAATCCGTTGCGGGCAGAGCCAGAAGATCGCCGTTAAAGGTGCTGTCCAGCCAATGGTTCGTCTCTGCCAGTGCGACGTCTGTATCCATGCACTCTTTCAGCGATTTAGCGCTGGGGGCGATATTGGGCAGGTGGTCAGGGAGCACGATCTTTCGACCTATCAAGTAGCGCAGGAAGAGAGCCCGTCCGGTCAGGGCGATTGCCTCGTGCGTTGATACGCCAAGGTTGCGTAGCGCTTCCCCCGCATCGGTCATCAAATCGAGGAGCACATCACGCAGGCGCAGAGTGGCGGCTGGTACGAGATCTTCCCCTTGGGCAAGCCTGGGAAGAATGCTCGGTGCTTCGCTGGAGTCGCGTGAAAACCAGACAGGGGCAGAGTCTTCCGAAGGAAGCAGATCGGTGGCGTAAATATCCAGCTGCCCTGGTTTCAAGACACCGAGCCATGCCGGCTCACCACGCATGGCCAGAATTTTCTGGAGATCACGAATGGGTAGGGTATCATCGCGTAAATGGGTTTGATCGACGACGTAGAGCAGCGCCTGGGCCTGCTGTTCAACGATATAGTCGACCAGAGGTGTCTGTCGATTCCGGAAAAGATCCGTATATCTCAGGCAACGAGCATCTTGGTTGTCGTGCAGATCCACACAGCTATCGCTGGGTGCACCGAAATCCTGTAACAAATCCATTATTGCCGGCCCGACTTGACGTCTGTGATCAAGGGAAACTCTCTCTGGGGCGGGGCAAGCCCTAGGTAAAGATCGATACGCTCGCGCTCTTTGGCCATATCAACTACCCAGCCAGGACTGGCAATGCCTTGCTCCTTCACCAAGCGCACGACTCCCTCATCCCGCGGAATGAAAACCCACTCTTCCATCGAGGCCTGACGCGGTGCACGAACATAGTGATGGACAGCGGCTGGTACGCTACCCATGTCCCCGCGCCTGATACCGAGAAGGTCCTCAAGCGACTGCAACACGGCAAACGTAAGCAGATCGGCTTTGGCATAGCGTCGCGCGCTTCTCTCACGCGTCGGCCTTTCGCAAAAGGGTGGCAACTGCGCCCATGTGTGAAGCCTTGAGCGGTTAATGCCCCCTAGGGCGGCACAAACATCCTTAGTGGTGAAAGACCTGATAACAGACATATTTCCACCTTTTGTTCCAAAATTGAAGCAGAACTGCTTCAATTATAAAACAGTTCTGCGTGAGATAACATATCTCTTTGCTAAAGCGAATCGTACTCTGAAAACGGGACCGAAGGCTGCACACACGGGGCTGGAGGAATCCCCGCCACTGGCATTGGAAATTCGCCACTTGGCTGCGAAGGTGACTGTAACCGGCACCAATTTGAAGCGCTGGTGATTAAGGGTTGGGAAATCGACGGTTTGTTTTGAAGGATCACAACAAATCTTTGGTTTTTATAGTCCGTTGATGGTTTTTCGTGTACGGCTATAACGGTTAACCTTGCCACAAAGTTACCAACTTTATTATGAGTCCGCAGCTGCTTGAGCATTCAATCGTCTTGCCAAACGGCCCCCTGCAATCTTTGACAGACCAAGGGGCTTCTGTGTTGCTGTGGTTCGCCTTTAATCAGTCGTAGAATTGACTAAAGACATCGCAGCACCTGCCGATAGCTATACCCATACGAGTACTCTTTATAACCCGCCTCCAAAAAGACGAGGACATACTGTGCAATTAACTTGCGGGCAAAAGCTCTTGGTCACATTTGGCATAATATTAGTGCTTTTGATGGGCACTATTACCATTGTTGGCGACATGCGGCTGAAAAGCACAACGAGCACCTACGTCGACGCACTGACCAAAGACGCTGTGGCGAAGAACACGTCCAGTATCGCTGAATGGCTTAATACCCGGTTGGTGATGACAGAGGCTGTGGCGGAAAGTCTGGGAAACGCACAGAGTGATGAGCAGAGGCGTAATATTTTACAAACCGTTTCTACCGGCGGTGGCTTTATTAATGTGTATCTCGGTAATAAAGAGGGTCGCATGCTGATGGAGTCAACGGCTGCGGAAGCAACGCTCCCAGCTGGCTTCGACCCCCGCGGTCGCCCGTGGTACAAAAAAGGCATGGCGGAAGGTAAGGCTTCGTTTACCGAGCCATATCGCGACGCGTCGAGCGGCGAAATGATCATTACCGCTCTGGCGCCTGTTAGCGGTGGAAGTAACGGTGGTGTGGCAGGTGCGGATATAAGCTTGAGCGCTATCAAAAAAATGCTTGGTACCATAACGCTTGCAGACACTGGCTACGCGGGCCTGGTTAATGATGAAAGTGTTGTCCTGTTCCATCCCGACAGCAAGTTGATCGGAGAAAACATTAAAGATTTGATTGGCGTGCCGCCCAAGTTTGACGGGCTTCGTCAATTCTATGAGTCAGGCGATGTGGCGTGGCGAGTCGCTTTTCACCCGATTAAGAATGCGCGAGGCGTCGACTGGTATCTGGGCACTTTTGTGAACGTTGACAAAATCAACGCCCCCATGCAAAGCGCCCGCACGACCGGGATGATCATTGCGCTCGTGGGTTTGCTGGTATCGCTGTTCATTTTACACGCGGGTATCAAAATACTGATGGCCCCAGTGCGGCGTTTGAACTCTGCAATGGCAGACATCAGTTCTGGTGAGGCCGATTTAACCCAGCGCCTGGATGCCAGTGCCAAGGATGAATTCGGAGAACTCGCGGGCAGCTTCAATAGCTTTATCGAAAATATTCAAGTGGTCGTGCACGATGTTCTAAGTGGCAGTGATGACCTCGCAACGAATGTGGTCGCATTGAAAAAGACCGCCAGCGCAAGCCGGTTGAGCGTTGAAGGCCAGCAAGCCGAAGTGGATATGGTGGCAGCTGCCATCAACGAAATGTCCGCGGCCGCAGGTGAGATCGCCCAGAATGCTCAGCAAACAGCCGATGCGGCTAATACGGCCGATAAAGAAAGCCGGGCTTCATTGGAAACCGTCGACCAATCCAGGGATGCGGTGCGAAAACTGTCGCAAGAAGTGAATGCTGCAGCCGAAGTCATTAACAATTTGGGTAAAGATGTAACCTCGATTACCTCGGTGCTTGAAGTGATTCAGGGAATTGCAGAACAAACCAATTTGCTGGCACTGAACGCTGCTATAGAGGCGGCCCGTGCAGGCGACGCCGGCCGCGGATTTGCCGTGGTAGCGGACGAGGTGCGAAACCTGGCCCAAAGAACCCAGACCAGCACCAAAGAGATAAACAGCATGATTGAGCGCCTGCAAAAGGGGGCTGATGATGCTGTTGCTGGGATGAACGCGTCCAAGGCTGTCTCCAATGTCAGCTTGGAGAAAGCTCAGGACGCTATGGAAGCATTGAACCGGGTGGCGGATGCAATCACGTCTATCAGCCAGATGACAATGCAAATTGCGACGGCTTCTGAAGAGCAAACCTCAGTGACCGAAGAGCTCAACGCCTCAATCACGCGCATCGCAGACCAGGGCCAAGAAGCTGCCGCTGCCGCAAGTGAGAACGATGTGTACAGTGGTCATATTGAAACCATCGGCCAAACCCTAAGCAAGAACGCTTCCCGCTTCAGGGTTTAAGAGTTAAGCCGTAGACGTTTCATAAAATCTTCACGGCTAATGCGGTAGAAGGTAACGCAGCGGGTTTCTTACCTCACCCGGCTGATGAATTGACGGTGCTCCCAAAGCGCTATTTCAGCACCAACGGCCCGCAGCCGAACACTTTGCCCGGGCTGACATTGGGCCAACCTTGAGGCCGCCAGCGGAGTGAGGTTTCCAAGGCGCGGATAGCCGCCAATGGTTTGTCGGTCGTTGAGCAATGCGATGGGCTGTCCGTCTGACGGCACCTGCATGGCACCCAGTGATATACCCTCGGAAACCATGGAGGCGGTTCGGCAGTGTAACGGCGGACCCGTCAGGCGGACGCCCATACGGTCGGCCCGGTCATCCACCCACCACTCGGCGTTGAAAGCTTCGAACAGGCTGCGCCCGATGAAATCGGCTACCTGGGCGCCAGGCAGCAGGTTCAGGATTGCGGGTGCGGCGTAGTCCGGTCGTTCCTGCTCCGGGGCTTCGGCTTGAATCGAGCCCGATGTGCCATGGGAAGGTGTTGTGATGGTCAGCTCATCGCCCTCTGCCAAGCGTTGGCCCTGGCCGTTGAATCCGCCCAGTTGTTCCCGAACCACACAGGCAACACTGCCCAAAACGGGGTCGGCCGAGAATCCACCGGCGACGGCAAGATAGGCGCGAAGGCCCTTGACCGGCGTGCCGAACATGATCCGCTCCCCCTTGCCAACTCTGACACTGCGCCACAATGGCAGCGGCCGATCGTTGTGTCGAGCAGACAGGTCTGCGCCATTGGTGTCGGATCGCCGCCTTCGTTTTCGAAGGTGTGCCGGTCAACGGTGACAAATCGGACACGGTCTCCCACCTTCAGAAAACTGAAGCCGTCGCGATCCCTTGCCAGATCAGCGCCCACGCTTGGGTCGTACCAGGTGGCAAGCTCGTGCAGGTCCCCTTCGCCACCGGCATCGTCCGGGACCAGCCGGGCTAGAATATTGACCAGTTGCTCGCGGGCTTGCCAGGCGCTGGTTTGCAGCGGGTCAAAGATGACCAGCAGGGTGGTGTAGGACGGCACCAGATCGACTAGCGTTGCGCCGAATGCCGCCTCGCAATCGCGAGTCAGGGCGGTCAGCCACAGCAGATTATTCTCCTCGATGGTGCCGAACAGGCGGATCATCCAGCCGTCAATGCCAGCGGGCTCGAGTCTCGGCAGGCCAGCATGGCTCATTGGGCCGAAGCTCTCGCCCATGTCGGCGTTCAGCTTCAAACGTGCCATAGCAGCCTCGCTGTTTCTGTAGAAACGGTTTTCATGTGGGTCACTTCAGCAGTTCCGGCAGGAACGTGGCCACTTGAGGGAACAGCACCAGTACAATCGCCATCAGGAACATAATGCCCACATAGGGCATGGCACCTATCATCACGTCGCTGAACGGCCCACCCTTGCGAACACTCTGCACCACGTAGAGGTTGAGTCCCACCGGGGGCGTAATCAGGGCCATTTCAATGAGCAGAATGATCAGAATGCCAAGCCATACCGGGTCAAAACCCAGGGCGATAATGATCGGGGCGACAATGGGAATGGTGATGACCATCAAAGACAGGGTTTCAATGAAAAAACCGAGAACGATGTAAAGCAGGATGACCAGCATCAGCGTGGAATAGGGGCCAAGACCGGCGTTCTTCAGGAAAGCGCTCAGCTCCCGGGTTACGCCGGAGGAGGCCAGCACAAAGTTCAAAAAGTAGGAGGCAATGATGATCAGCATGATCATGCCGGTGGTTTTCATAGTGCCGTCCAGCGCCTGGGTAATAACACTCACGGACAACTTGCCCATAAATGCGGCAATCATTAGCGCGCCCAGTACACCCAGCGAGGCCGCTTCGGTAGGTGTTGCCACGCCAGCATAAATGGACCCAACCACAATACCGAACAGCGTTAATACCGGCACCAGGTGTTTAAGGCCGGAAAATCTCTCCCCCCAGCTGTGTGACACGCTGGGCCCGCCCAGGCTCGGTTTCCAGATGCAAATCAGAGCGGTACCCACAATGAACATGAGCGCAAGCAACAGGCCGGGTATGAGGCCGGCGGCAAACAGTTGTGGAATCGAGGTTTCGGTCAGAAAACCATAAACAATCAGGTTGATCGACGGCGGAATCATGATACCAAGTGTGCCGCCGGCAGCAATCGAACCGGTGAACAGCTTGGGGTCGTACCCCATTTCCTTCCCTTGTGGCAGCGCCACTGTGCCGATGGTGGCTGCGGTCGCAAGCTGGAACCGGAGGTGGCCGAAAACAGGGTAGCGGTGCCAATGTTGGCGTGGAGCAGGCCGCCGGGAAAGGCCGCATAGAGACCACCATATTGCCGGTAAAGCCTCCGGCCGGTGTTAGCGGGATCGAGGTTTGGTACATCGGCACGTTGCGGCCTTGGTCAATATGCCGGATGCGCAGGCCGGACTGAATCAAGGCGTGCTCGAAAGTGAATGAACAACCAAGAGCGAAAGTCACCAGTTCGTCCCGCCATTCACCCGCCACATCAGTAACCGTTTCGCTGGCGACGCCATTTCGATAAACGCGGTAGGCGGGCACATCACGGGCGATGTCGAGGTCGGAAGCCATGGCTGCGCAGGTGCGGTCGCCGGGTTCGCTAATCGCCAGTAACGGGCAGGGTTTCGGGTTTGCCTGGCAGAACCGGAGAAAACCGGCGGCTTCGGCTTCGGGCAGAATAACCAGATTGACTCGAACATAACCGCTGGCAAGGCCGGAGGTCGGGCCGGTAAGCAAGCCTTTCCGGGCGGCCTCGCGCACCGCTTTGGGTGTGGAGTGCGCATTCAGGGTGTGGGACGCTGCCATGGTTCTGCCTCAAAAATGGATGACTTAAACATTTAAGATGCAGCTGACGATTAATACAATTCGAAACTTGGGATCAGCCGTGATCGAAAAAACTGATCAGTGAGTGTTGTCGGGGTGTGCAGAGGGGATTTTTGGAGCTGGCACTCTCGCTTCTGCGATGGACAATGCCAGTTCTGCGATAGCCTGCACCACGTTTCCGCCGGCGGTGGCGCGATAAGCGGCGCTGAAAACCAGGTCAGGAAGCTCCGCATTGACCACAAACCGGCGCAAGGTACCCGTACTGAGCTCGTGCTGGAGAATTTCCCAGGGCAGTGCGCTGACACCCAGGCCGCCCACCGTCATCCGAATGATCGTGGACAGCGACGAACTTGCGTGAATCCGCGTGGAGTGGTTCATCGGGTCCACCAGGGAGCGAATGGCTATGTAGGGTGCGCTATTTCTTGGGTAAGTTACGATGGGCCAGGTGGACAATTCCGCCAGTGACATCGGCTTGTCGGGAATGTTGAGCTTGGGGCTGGCCACCCAGATCAGGGAATAATGGCAGAGATTCTGGTTGATGATGCCGGGCTGGTTCACGCCTCCCATCAGGAATGCGATATCAATGTCGTGGTTGACCAGTTTCTCGGCCAGATTGACGGAGATATCGACATCAAGCTCCAGGTTGACAGCAGGATAGGCCTCACTGACCCGCTCAATAAGTTGCGGTAGCCATGTATGTGCGATCGTTTCTGAAACCGCCAGGCGCACAGTGCCCTGAATCGATGAAGGTTTCGCCACCGCCTGCATCATCTCCCCATGTAGGCTCAGCATTTTTTCTGCGAAGACCAGGAACTCCCGGCCTTTGGCAGTGAGCGCGACCTTTTTGGCTGAACGATTGAACAGCTCCACGCCCAGTTGGTCTTCGAGGCCAGCAATCCGAGCAGAAACAGTAGGCTGAGAAGCGTAGACCCGGCTTGCCGCCGCCCGGAAACTGCCAAGTCTTGCAATCCAGACGAAAGTTTCCAGTGTTCGAATTTTCATGATTACCGCTCAACTGCAGACAATATAGTCAGACCATAAGCCAAGCTGGCGGGCACTGACAAAACAACGCATCCAGCAGCGACGTTTTGGTCTTTGTTTCTGCATCTTTGCGTTGTTTGGCTTCTGTAAAATCAGCCTCTTGCTGCGGCCGTAACGATCAATTCAACCTTTAATTCAGGCCTTGCCAAGCGTGCCTCACCACAAGCCCGGGCAGGGGCATGGCCAGCCGGTACCCACGCGTCCCACACCGCGTTCATAGCCTCGAAGTCGGCCATATCAGACAGCCAGATGACCACCTGCAATAAATCTTCACGGCTAGAGCCAACGCTCTTTAATAGTGCATCAACGCGCGCAAGCGCTTCACGGGTTTGGTCAGCCACGTCATCAGAGGCGTTGCCGACTTGGCCAGCCAGATACACGGTCTGATTGTGAACAACAGCGCGGCTCATTCGAGTGCCTGTTTCAAATCGTTGAATTTCCATAAATCCCTCTTGGTAAGAAATCTGGCTTAAGATGATAACAGCAATGCTGTTATGGCGCTTAAGCGCACTTTTAAGGCTTTTTTGGTGGCGCGGTCATCGGTTTCTGGAAGTGCCAAACGGTACTTTCTGATGCAGGCTGAAAGTTCGCGTATCATCGTGCTAATTTTATGGATCTATTTTATGCGATTACCTACGAATTAGGCGTCTGCGAAGCCCTCGAAGCTGCGTCCTCGCATACAAAATTTTTTTAATAAAATGGATTCAATAACCATGACAGATCAGATAAGAGTAGCCATTGCCGGTTATGGCAATTTGGGCCGGGGCGTGGAAGCGTCTTTGGCACAAAATCCGGACATGGAGCTGATTTGCGTGTTTAGCCGCCGTGATTCTGCCAGCGTGACGCTTTTGGATCGTAAGGTACCGGTATACGCCATGGCGGATGTTGAGCAGTATCAGGATGAAGTGGATGTGATGATTCTGTGTGGCGGCTCTAAAGCCGATCTGCCAGAACAGGGGCCATACCTGACGCAGTTTTTCAACACCGTGGACAGTTTTGACACCCATGCAAAAGTGAATGAACACTTCGCAGCACTGAATGATGCAGCGCAAAAGTCCGGCAACATTGCGCTTTTGGCTGCGGGCTGGGACCCCGGTCTGGCGTCACTGAACCGTTTGTTTGGTGAAACCATTTTGCCGGAAAGTAACACCGATACCGATACCCAAAACAAACAGATCATCGAGTGCTCGTTGGCTCTGGGCAGTAACTTTGAGTTCACCGCCCGTGTTCTGGTGGCATACGCTCGGGCTGTTTTTAGGCTGGCCCGCTCAGGTGAGATTGGAGCCAAAACCGTGTTTGATGTTGCACCGGGTTTGCTGTCACCCAAAAGTCCGTCGCAGCTGCGTAAAGAGCTGCTCTGATTACAACGCTCGCGGAGAATACAATGGCCCATTCCAATGAGGATTGAAGCCGAGAATTTGCCAGACAGCTCCATCAGCTGTTCAAGCTGCCAAGCCTGCTGTTGCCGCCTGGAAGTCATGCTGATTACCGAGACTGGTGTGCCAGAGCGCTTCATTGCAACTGACCAGTGGGGTAGCCGCACCATGGCCCGACTGGACGATGGCTGGTGCGCCGCGTTGGACCGCCATACCATGTCTTGTTCAATCTATCAGAAGCGCCCGTTCATCTGCCGCGAGTTTGAAATGGGCGGCTACGAGTGCATCGTTGAGCGTGCCGTGCCTTAGCGTCTTTCAAGACTGTAAGCCTTGTTGCCCGTGTCGGTGTGTTATTGTGTCAATTAGCTACTATTACGCGAGCTACTCAAATCGCGACAGCACGAATTGGAAGGGTGATTGGCAATGAACATAAATGATGTAGCGTTTTCAGTTTTGGATTTAGCCTCTACAAAAGACAGCGATGAAGGCGCAACGCCGGCTTTACATCGCTCACTGGAGGTGGCCAGACACGTGGAAGAGTTAGGCTTCAACCGTTACTGGGTGGCCGAACACCACAATATGGACGCCATTGTCAGCTCCGCCACCGCGGTTGTGGTTGGTTATCTGGCGGCGGGCACGCAGAAAATTCGCGTGGGGGCAGGGGGCGTGATGCTGCCAAACCACGCGCCCATCGTGATCGCCGAACAGTTTGGCACTCTGGAAGCGCTTTACCCGGGCCGTATTGACCTGGGCTTGGGCCGTGCGCCTGGCACTGACCCACTCACATCCCGCGCTTTGCGCAAACACCTGAGCGGAAGTGTGGATGATTTTCCTGCGGACGTGGAAGAGCTACAGGCATTTCTGGGGCCGCGCCAGCCAGGCCAAAAAGTCGTGGCTATGCCGGGCGTGGACAGCAACGTGCCGATCTGGTTATTGGGTTCCAGCTTGTTCAGCGCACAACTGGCGGCAAAAAAGGGTTTGCCTTACGCCTTTGCGTCGCACTTTGCGCCGCGCATGATGATGCAGGCGATAGAAATATACCGCAGCCAGTTTCAGCCCTCGGTATGGCTGGACAAGCCCTATGTGATGCTGGGTGTGCCTTTGGTTGCCGCAGACACCGATGAGCAGGCCGAGTTTTTAGCCACCACGACCCATCAGCGTATACTGTCGCTGATCCGTGGCCAGAGCCTGAAGATGCGCCCGCCCGTGGCGAGTATGGATGGCCTGTGGCACCCCCAGGAAGAGCAAACCGTGCGAGATTTTCTGGGTCTGGCGATGATTGGCAGTGGCGACACCGTCAAACAGAAGCTGCAAACCCTTTTACAGCACACCCAGGCGGACGAACTTCTTTTCACCTGCGATCTCTATAACCAGAAGGACCGCTTGCGTTCGTTTGAGATTCTGGCTGCGCTCAAGAATTAGCCGGGCCGGTTATTTTTCCTGAGCGGCTTTTACCCGAATTTTGTTGGTGCCCAGACGGGTCTCGTGCAACTTTGCCTTGGCCAGTTTGGCCTGTTTTGCGTCAGGCATCTCAACGAAACCAAAGCCCTTTGATTTGCCGGTTTCTTTATCCAGAACCAGAGTGCATTCGGTCACGGTGCCATGTGCCTCAAACAGCTCGCGGATTTCCTGTTCGGTGGTGGTGCGGGCGAGATTACGAACTAGTAGTTGCATGTTAGGCCATAGTAATAGGGTGAAAGAAAGTGATGTCAGCGATTGTTTCAGCATGGCTGGATAAGAACAAGCGCCACAGGCAACTTTGCGTTTTGCAGCGGCTTTTTCTGGTGATCATAAAGGTGGATTGCCGTGTTCCAGCTGGCGACTAGTGCTTGTCGAAATTTTCCAGAAACCGATAACGCTCCGCGCGCGCCGTGCGCATTTCCGCTTCGCGATTGTTCGCTAACACTTCCTGCACATAGCTGATGTGCTCGCCTGCGCTACGCCGGGCGTCGTCTGGCCGTGCTTCCATAATGGCCTGAAACAGCGCGCTGTGCTGGTTCACCAGGCGCTCGCGAGTTTCACCACGCAGCTCGTACATGCCGCCGATGTTCGTCACCACGTTGCGTTTGAGCAGGTCAAACAGGCCACGCATGGTGTGCAGTAACACCATGTTGTGGCTGGCCTCGGCAATGGCCATGTGAAAGCGCGCGTCGGTAACGCCTTCTTTGGAGCGAGCCTCCTGGCTGTGGGGACTATCGCTGTAACAGGCCTGAAGTTCATCAAAGGCTGCCTGCAAATGTTGGCGGTCTACTTTGGTGGCGCGCAAGGCGGCGTAGTAGGCGCAATCGGCTTCCAGGGTGTGGCGGAACTCCAGCAAATCCTGATGGGCTTCGGGGTGGCTTTCCAGCAGTGACAGTAACGGGTCGCTAAAGCTGGATCCCAACTTATCGCTAACGTAATTTCCGCCGCCCTGACGGCTGATCAGCAGTCCTTTGGCCACCAGCTTCTGCACGGCCTCACGCAGTGACGGCCGCGATACCCCAAACTGCTCGGCCAGGGCCCGCTCTGCGGGCAGCCGTTCGCCTGGTTTCAGAGCGCCTTCCAGAATCATGCTTTCCAGCCGGTCCATAATTGTGTCAGACAGCCGGCGTGGGCGAATGTGTGGCATTTCCATCTTTGACACCTTTGGTAAGACCAATTTCTAAATTTAACAAGGTTTTGCCGTCTTCATCAATACCCCTGTACGACTACGTATACTAATGTCTATTAAATTTCGTTTGACACCGCACCTGATGTTTTTTTAACCTGTTAGCACTGGATTGTAAATTGGTATTACCAATTACAAAAAAGCCCAGCCAATAACAAGTACAGGAGCTCTTTTATGTCGACGGGTTTATTTGCCTTTTTTGCCTTTGTCCCCATTCTGCTGGCCGGCATTTTGCTGATCGGCCTGCGCTGGCCAGCTCGGCAGGCCATGCCGCTGGTGTATCTGGCCAGTGTCGGCATCGCCCTGTTTGCCTGGGACATGTCTTTTAACCGGGTGCTGGCCTCTTCCCTGCAGGGGCTGGTTATCACACTGGGTCTGCTGTGGATTATTTTTGGCGCTATTTTGCTGCTTAATACCCTCAAACATTCTGGCGCCATCATGGTTATTCGCGCCGGCTTTACCACCATCAGTCCAGATAGACGAATTCAGGCTATTATCATTGCCTGGTTGTTCGGCTGTTTCATTGAAGGTGCGTCGGGCTTCGGAACACCGGCAGCCATCGCTGCGCCTTTGCTGGTGGCCGTCGGTTTCCCGGCCATGGCAGCTGTATTGATGGGTATGTTGGTACAGAGTACGCCGGTGTCATTCGGTGCTGTGGGTACACCGATTATTGTCGGGGTGAATACCGGGCTTGATACCGCCACCATTGGTGCGCAACTGGCAGCTAATGGCTCCAGCTGGGACGCGTACCTGCAGCTGATCACCACTCAGGTCGCCTCTATCCACGCGATTGTTGGCACGTTTATGCCTCTTATCATGGTGATTATGCTGGTTCGCTTTTTTGGTAAGGACAGAAGTTGGCGCGCGGTGTTTGAAGTGCTGCCTTTTGCCCTGTTTGCTGGATTGTCGGTCACCATACCCTACGTGCTGACCGGTATCTTTCTGGGGCCTGAATTTCCGGCGCTGATGGGTGGCCTGGTGGGCTTGGCAATCGTTACTACGGCGGCGCGCAAAGGCTTTTTGGTTCCAAAAACCACCTGGGACTTCGCCGATCGTAAAGACTGGCCGCAAGAATGGCTGGGCACCATCGAAATGAAATTGGACGAGCTGACGGCCAGGCCCATGAGCAGCTTCCGCGCCTGGTGCCCGTATCTTTTGGTGGCGGTGTTGCTGGTGGTTAGCCGGGTGTTCCCGGAAGTGACCGCGCTGTTCAAGTCCGTATCACTGAGCTTCAGCAATCTGTTGGGTGAAGCCGGCATTGGCGCGGGTATTCAGCCGCTGTATTTGCCCGGTGGTATTCTGGTAATGGTGGTGCTGGCAACGTTCTTTATACACCGCATGAAGGTGAAAGAGCTGGGCGATGCAGTGAAAGAATCCAGCGGCGTGCTGCTCAGTGCGGGCTTTGTGCTGCTGTTCACGGTGCCCATGGTGCGCATTCTGATCAACTCCGGCGTTAACGCCGCGGATCTGCCCAGCATGCCAATTCTGATGGCCAGCTATGTGGCCGACACCGTAGGCGGCATTTACCCGCTGGTGGCACCGAGCGTTGGTGCTCTGGGCGCCTTCCTGGCGGGTTCCAATACCGTTTCCAATATGATGTTTAGCCAGTTCCAGTTTGGTGTTGCCACCAACCTTGGTTTGTCGACCGCGTTAATGGTGTCGGTTCAGGCGATCGGTGCTGCTGCCGGTAATATGGTGGCCATTCACAACGTGGTGGCTGCATCGGCGACTGTTGGGCTGCTTGGCCGCGAGGGTGCAACGTTGCGCCGCACTGTATGGCCAACGCTGTATTACGTGCTGATGACGGGCATAATTGCTTTGATTGCGGCCTATGTGCTGGACTTTACAGACCCGTTAATGGCTCTTTAACTGGCTGATGGCTATTCGTCAGCTGAGGGCTCTTTAGTTAGCTGAAGGCTCAATGACATTGCATTGAAGGCGTCCCGTGCTTGCGGGGCGCACATCCTGCAAACTGAACAGGACATGCCTGATGATTATTTCTGCGTCTACCGATTACCGCGCTGCGGCCAAACGTCGGCTTCCACCTTTCCTGTTTCATTACATCGACGGCGGCTCGTACAACGAGCACACGCTTAAACGCAACGTGGAAGACCTGTCAGACATTGCCCTGCGCCAGCGGGTACTAAATGACATGACCCAGCTGGACCTGACCACCGAGCTGTTTGACGAAACCCTGTCAATGCCGGTAGCCCTGGCGCCGGTAGGTTTGACCGGCATGTACGCCCGCCGCGGTGAAGTGCAGGCTGCACGTGCCGCTGCCAATCTGGGCGTGCCGTTTACCATGTCGACTGTGTCGGTGTGCCCGATTGAAGAAGTGGCCCCCGCCATCAGCCGGCCTATGTGGTTTCAGCTGTATGTGTTGAAAGACCGCGGCTTTATGCGCAACGCGCTGGAGCGGGCCAAAGCCGCCGGTGTAACCACCCTGGTGTTCACTGTAGACATGCCAGTACCCGGCGCCCGCTACCGCGATGCCCACTCCGGTATGAGTGGGCCCTACGCGGCGCAACGTCGCATATTACAAGCGATGACGCACCCGCACTGGGCGTTGAATGTGGGCTTGCTGGGCAAGCCCCATGACCTGGGCAACATCTCCGCTTACCGCGGCAGCGCTACTGGCCTGGGCGACTACATTGGCTGGCTGGGCGACAATTTTGATCCGTCCATCTGCTGGAAAGACCTGGAGTGGATACGCGAGTTCTGGGATGGCCCGATGGTCATCAAAGGCATACTGGACCCGGACGACGCCCGTGATGCCTGCAGCTTTGGTGCCGATGGCATCATTGTATCGAACCACGGTGGCCGCCAGCTCGATGGTGTGCCTTCTACCTGCCGTGCCTTACCAGCCATTGCGGACGCAGTGAAAGGTGATATGAAAATTCTGGTGGATTCAGGCATCCGCACCGGTCTGGATGTGTTGCGCATGTTGGCTCTTGGCGCCGACTGCACAATGATCGGGCGCGCCTACATTTATGCACTGGCGGCGGATGGCGAAGCGGGTGTTACGAATCTGCTGAAACTGATTGAAAGCGAAATGCGCGTAGCCATGGTGTTAACGGGCGCGCGAACCATTGCCGACATCAGCCCTGATTTGTTGGTTCGTGAATTAAAGCGGGCTGCCCAATAACGACGTATTAGCAGCAATGTATCAGCAGCCACAGACGAGTGCCCCCGGGAGATACTATGAGCTTGCCCGCCGATTTTGTGAGTGCCGTGAATCAGCTGATTCCGCAGCAGCGGCGTTTTGATGATCCCCTGTCCACACTGGCCTTTGGCACCGACGCCAGCTTCTACCGCTTGATTCCCAAGCTGGTGGTGCGGGTGAACGCTGAACACGAAGTTGTTGCGTTGCTGCTGCTGGCGGGTAAGCACCAAGTACCGGTCACCTTTCGGGCTGCCGGTACCAGCTTGTCGGGCCAGGCCATCAGCGACTCGTTACTCATAGTGCTGGGCGACGGCTGGAATAAGCGGGAAATCCTGGATAACGGTGACCGTATTCGGCTGCAACCCGGAGTGATTGGCGCGCATGCTAACGCCGTGCTGGCGCCTCTGGGGCGCAAAATCGGGCCAGATCCGGCGTCTATCAACGCCTGCAAAATTGGCGGAATTGTGGCGAACAACGCCAGCGGCATGTGTTGCGGCACCGCGCAAAACAGCTATAAAACTTTGAACGCCATGCGCCTGGTGCTGGCAGACGGCCAGGTGTTAGACAGCGAAGACCCCACCAGCGTAGCCGCCTTCAGCAGCAGCCACAGCGAACTGCTGGAACAGCTGGCGCAATTAGGCCGGGACACCCGCGCCAACAGCCCGCTGGCCGAGCGAATCCGTCACAAATACCGGATGAAAAACACCACTGGTCTGTCGTTGAATGCCTTGGTGGATTTTGATGACCCGCTGGATATTCTGACCCACCTGATGGTGGGCTCCGAAGGCACCCTGGGTTTTATCAGCTCGGTTACTTACGACACCGTGCCCGAGTACCCGCACAAAGCCACCACTCTGGTGGTGTTCGGTAATGTTGAAGACTGCTGCCGCGCCGTGCCCCTGTTGAAGCAACAGCCGGTGGACGCGGTGGAGTTAATGGATCGGCGCAGTATGCGCTCGGTGGAAAATCAGCCCGGCCTGCCGGCCTGGGTGAAAAACCTTTCCGACGACGCCTGCGCTTTGCTGATTGAAACCCGCGCCGCCAGCCAATCGCTGCTGCATGAGCAGATCGGGCTGATTCGAACAGTGTTGGCGCCGTTCCACGTGGAACAACGGGTTGATTTTACCGAAGACGCTACTCTGTCTGGCCAGCTCTGGGCCATTCGCAAAGGTACCTTTCCCGCCGTTGGTGCGGTTCGTCCCACCGGTACCACCGTTATTATCGAAGACGTAACTTTCCCCATTCCACAGCTGGCGGAGGGCGTTAACCGCCTGATCAAGCTGTTTGAAAAACACAGCTATCACGAGGCCATCCTGTTCGGTCATGCGCTGGAGGGCAACCTGCATTTTGTATTCACCCAAAGCTTTGACGAGCCTGAGCAAGTGGCCCGCTACGAAGCGTTTATGGGCGATGTGGCACAACTAGTGGCGGTGGAGTTTGGCGGTTCGTTAAAAGCCGAGCACGGCACTGGCCGTAATATGGCGCCGTTTGTGGAGCTCGAGTGGGGCACCGATGCCTACCAGCTAATGTGGACAATAAAACGCCTGCTGGACCCACAGGGCATTCTGAATCCGGATGTGGTGCTGTCGGAAGACCCGGGCATTCATTTGAAAAACTTCAAGCCGCTGCCGGCGGCCAACGAGATTATCGACAAGTGCATTGAATGCGGCTTCTGCGAACCGGTGTGTCCGTCTGAAGGCCTGAGCTTGAGCCCGCGCCAGCGCATTGTGATCTGGCGTGATATTCAGGCCAAAAAGCGTGCCGGTGTAGACACTCGTGAGCTGGAAGAAGCCTACCAATATCAGGGTATAGACACCTGTGCCGCTACCGGTCTTTGCGCCCAGCGCTGTCCGGTGGGTATAAACACCGGTGACCTGGTGCGCGAGTTGCGCGCCGACAAGGCGCATCACGATTCTCGCGCCGATTGGCTGGCCGCGCATTTTGCTACGGCCCTGAAGGGCACCCGATTGATGCTGAAAGCGGCCGACACCGCCAATCGATTGTTGGGAGCGCCACGGCTGCAGCGCTGGACCGAAGCCAGCAAAAAACTCAGTGGCGGTCGTGTACCGTCCTGGAACCCGGCCATGCCGCAACCGGTGCGCTGGGTTGAACATGCGAAGCCATCGGTAGCAACGGAAAAGCCGCGGGTGGTGTACCTGCCGGCGTGCGTGTCCCACGCCATGGGCCCGGCCCGTTCTGACAGCGAACAGGCCCCGCTGCTGGAAAAAACCCGTCAGCTGCTGGAAAAAGCCGGCTACGAGGTCGTGTTCCCAGAGGCCATGGATTCGCTGTGCTGCGGACAGCCATTTGCGTCCAAAGGTTACCCACAGCAGGCGGATCGAAAACGCAGCGAAATGCTGGCGGCAGTGACACGTGCCAGCCGCGACGGCCGCGACCCGATTTATTGCGACACCAGTCCCTGCACCCTGCGACTGCTGCAACAGCAAAATCACGGCCTCGATATTTATGACCCGGTGCGCTTTATTCGCAGCCATCTGTTCGACCGGCTCGAGTTTATGCCGCAGAGCGAATCGGTGGCGGTTCACGTTACCTGCAGTACCCAGCATCTGGGGGAAGGGCAGGCACTGATTGATATTGCTCGTAAGTGCAGCACCCATGTTGTGGTGCCGGAAGACATTCACTGCTGCGGCTTTGCCGGCGACAAAGGCTTCACCACGCCGGAACTGAACGGCCACGCTTTGCGAACCTTGCAACCGGTGGTACAGCATTGCACCGAGGGCGTATCGACTAGCCGTACCTGTGAAATTGGTTTGAGCAGTCACAGTGGCGTGGATTACCACAGCCTGGTGTATCTGGTGGATAGAGTTACTCAACCAAAAAGCGTACAAAACTGAATATCAGCCGGTTTTTAGGTGTAGATTATTGGTGGTTTTGCGCGGGTTTGTAACCTTATAGCGCCGACGACAGTTGAATGTCGCCGTACCAGGCGCTCGCATTCTCCCCAGTGTTGTCGGAATCCGACATGATGGCAATGCCGATAATGGCTGGCGGTTCTTCACCAAAGGCCTTGCGGTAGTCCGCCATAATATCCCGCTCAATGCTCACCCAATCCCCGGCCTTTTCTGCACCGCTGCTCACGGCCAACATTCGGGTTTTATCAGTGTAAGGGTTATTCACCCATTCACCGACAGGCAGCCGATTCGCCCAAATGTAGTTAATGGCATTGCCCGGTAGCGTTTCCCCGAACATCACTTCCACCGCCTTGCGCTTCGCGCGCTCAAAAAAACCGGCGTTGTCGGGCTGAAACTCAAAAGCCACGTAAATGCGTGCCGGGTAATCATCGCCACTTTTGCTGCGGGCATCGCCCTTGGCAAACACATTCGACACCTTCCAGCGCCAGCGCAGAATCAACGAACTCTGAGGTTGCACGTTTAACCGCGCTATCAGCCCGGATGCGCTTCCCGCAGTGTCGGCTTTGACCACCTGCACGCCGTCCTCAACCAACAGTTGATAGCGGGAATGCTGATCTATGTTGGGAAATTCCAGCGGCTCCCAGCCGTCGGTGATGCTTGTCATTTCAGAGAAGCGAGGTAGGTGGGGCGCTGTCTCTTCTGATTGAGAAAATGCGACTGAACTGAACATGAACAACGCCAGTATCGGGAGGGTTGTTGAGAGTGGTGTCGGGAATGTCGAGAGTGTGGAGAGAATCTTGTTCATTGGGTTATTCCCGTATATAGTGTGTTTGTTATTGGTCAAATACCAGATGTAGTGAGCTACGATCATTTTTTAACGGCTCAAATCACTATAGCTGGTAACGGGAATCCGGTGAGACTCCGGAACTGACGCGCAGCGGTATTGGGGAACAAGTGTGGCACAAAGACACTGGCAGTTGCCGGGAAGTCGCCACACAAGGCCGAACGAACAGACACACCGTTCACGCCCCTAAGTCCGAAGACCTGCCAAGAACACATCACTGCACCTTCGCGACACAGGTGAGCAGCAACAGTTTCAGTAACAGCACTCTGGTCTACATGGCTTGGTGCGTGTTATTGCCCGATGGCACCTTCAAAAGTTGCCTCGGTTGTGACTGCCTGCGTACGCGAAGACAACGAATAAACGCGTATTCAGGATAACCCGCTATGTCTGCCTTATCGAACGATCTGCCCAACAAACTACAGGCCGCCCCATCCGCGACAGGCACCGCCACCGCCACCGCTACATCGCTGCAGGTGATCAAGCGCAACGGCAACCTGGTTAATTTTACCCCCTCAAAAATCAGTGTTGCCGTCACCAAAGCGTTTCTGGCGGTGGAAGGCGACCAGGCAGCCGGCTCTGCCCGCATTAACGACGCCGTTCACCGCGTAACCGAACAGGTGGTGCAGGCCATCAGCCGCCGCCTGAAAGCGGGCGGTAAAGTTCACATTGAAGACATTCAAGACCAGGTAGAACTGGCCCTGATGCGCGCCGAAGAGCAAAAAGTGGCGCGGGCCTACGTTTTGTACCGTGAAGAACACGCCCGCGAACGCGCACTACACGAACCGGTAGAAGCTCACCCAACCCTGACTGTAAAACAGGCCGACGGTCGCACCGTACCCTTGGACCTGGGCCTGATGAAACAACAGGTCGACAACGCCGCCTTCGGGCTGGACGGCATTGACGCCGAGTCCCTGGTGGAAGAATCCATACGCAACCTGTACAACGGCATCGACGAAGCTGAGGTTCTGTCGGCTTTGGTCATGACTGCCCGTGGCCGTATAGAGCGCGAACCGGACTACAGCGCCGTAACCGCTCGCCTACTGCTTGAACAGTTGCGGCTAGAAAACGTGACGGCGTTAAAACTTGACGCATCTTTAAGCCTGGCCGAAGTTTACCCGCAAGCCCTGAGTACCTTCATCAGCGCCGGTATTCGTTACGAATTGCTGGACGAAGCCATGGCCGCTTTCGACATGGAGCGCCTGGGCGCTGCATTGAAACCCGAGCGTGACCTACAGTTTGGCTTTCTGGGCCTGCAAACCCTGTATGACAGGTACTTCCTGCACTGGAAAGAAGATCGCCTGGAACTGCCACAGGTCTTCTTCATGCGTGTGGCCATGGGCCTGTCCTTGCGTGAAGACGATCCCAACAGCCGCGCCATCGAGTTCTATGACCTGCTGTCGTCTTTTGACTATATGTCGTCTACCCCCACATTGTTCAACAGCGGCACCCGCCATTCCCAGCTGTCGTCCTGCTACCTAACCACCGTGGGCGACGACCTGGAAGCCATCTACGGGTCGATTCGTGATAACGCCATGTTGTCAAAATGGGCCGGCGGTTTGGGTAACGACTGGACGCCGGTGCGGGCCATGGGTGCACGCATCAAAGGCACGAACGGCCAAAGCCAGGGCGTAGTGCCTTTTCTGAAAGTGGTGAACGACACCGCCGTCGCCGTAAACCAGGGCGGCAAGCGCAAAGGCGCGGTGTGTGCTTATCTGGAAAGCTGGCACCTGGACATCGAAGAGTTTCTGGAACTGCGTAAAAACACCGGTGACGAACGCCGCCGCACCCACGACATGAACACCGCCAACTGGGTGCCAGATTTGCTGATCGAGCGCATGCGCCAAGATCGCGACTGGACCCTGTTCAGCCCCAACGACGCACCCGATTTGCACGATTTATACGGCAACGCCTTCCGCGAGCGCTACCAGCACTACGAAGCCTTGGCGGCAGAAGGCAAAATCGAACTGTTCAAAACCATCCCCGCCAAGCAGCTGTGGCGCAAAATGCTGACCGTGCTGTTTGAAACCGGCCACCCGTGGATAACCTTCAAAGACCCCTGCAACCTGCGCTCGCCGCAGCAACACAAAGGCGTGGTGCACAGCTCTAACCTGTGCACAGAAATCACCCTGAACACCAGCGCCGACGAAATCGCCGTGTGCAACCTGGGTTCGGTAAACCTGGCCGCCCATATCAATAACGGCGAGCTGGATGTAAAGCGCCTGGAGCGCACCGTCGACACCGCCGTGCGGATGCTTGATAACGTTATCGACATCAACTTTTACGCCGTACCCCAAGCGCGTAACTCCAACCTGAAACACCGCCCGGTAGGCCTGGGTTTGATGGGCTTCCAAGACGCGCTCTACGCTCTGCGCTTGTCATACACCAGCCCGCAAGCGGTCGAATTTGCCGATGTGGCCATGGAGCAGCTGAGCTACTTCGCCATTCGTGCCTCCGCCCGGCTGGCGGCCGAACGCGGCGCTTATGAAAGCTACGAAGGTTCCCTGTGGAGCCAAAACATACTGCCCATCGACTCCATCGAACGGCTAAAATCTGCCCGCCTTGAAGGCGACCTGAGCGTAAACACCGACAGCCGCCTGGACTGGGCGCCGGTGCGCGACCTGATCGCCAAGCACGGCATGCGCAACAGCAACGTAATGGCCATTGCGCCTACCGCCACCATTTCCAACATCGTGGGCGTGTCGCAATCCATCGAGCCGGCGTACCAGAACCTGTTCGTCAAATCGAACCTGTCTGGCGAATTCACCGTGGTGAACCCCTCACTGGTGCGTGACCTGAAGGCCGAAGGCTTGTGGGACAACGTGATGGTGAACGACCTGAAGTATTACGACGGCAGCGTGCAGCAAATCGAGCGCATACCCACCGAACTGAAATCCCGTTACGCCACTGCGTTTGAAATAGACGCTCGCTGGCTGGTAGAAGCCGCATCACGCCGTCAAAAGTGGCTGGATCAGGGCCAAAGCCTGAACCTGTACATGGCTCAGCCCAGCGGTAAAAAACTGGACGAACTCTACCAGCTGGCCTGGGAGCGCGGCCTGAAAACCACCTACTATCTGCGATCCTTGGGTGCCACCGGCGCCAACGAACAAGCCGCAACAGTCGCCGCGCCGCAGCCCCAGGTTTGCAGCATTGACGAACCAGACTGCGAAGCGTGCCAGTAAGCCTTCTGGGGACAGACTTAAGTCTGTCCCCTTACTCCCAACTCCCAAACCCCGGGGACAGACTTGAAGTCTGTCCCCTATTTACCAACAAACTCCCAGGGGACAGACTTCAAGTCTGTCCCCGTACTCAAAGGAACAAACCATGTTGAACTGGGACGAAGACAAAAAACCCGAAAGCAAGATTGCCCTAGACAGCAGCATTGCCCCGGTAAACGCTGCCGACAAGCGCGTCATCAACGGCGAAACCGACATAAACCAGCTAGCCCCATTCAAGTACCCCTGGGCCTGGGAATACTTCATGAACGCCAACAAAAACCACTGGACGCCGCTAGACGTGAACATGTCGCAAGACGTCCACGACTACCACCACCGCCTGAACCCGGCGGAAAAGCACGTGTTTGAAAACGTGCTGGCCTACCTGACCACCTCCGACATACTGGCCATGCGCAACATCGGCCTGGCCGTGATGGACAAAATGACCGCGCCCGAGCTGCAGATTTATCAAGCGCGCCAGGTTTACGAAGAAGCCGTGCACACCTGGACATACCAGCACTGCATTGAAACCCTGAACCTGGACCAGGGCGAAATCTACAACCGCTATCGCGTAGTGCCGCAAATCAACGGCAAAATCCAGATGGCGAACCGCCGCCTGAACGCTGCCATGCGTCCTGACATCAACCTGCGCAACAAAGACGACCTGCAAGAATTCATCATGTCGTATTTGTTCTTCGCCGCCGTCTTTGAAGGCTGCTGGTTCTACAACGGCTTCAGCCCCATCTTCGCCCTGCAGCGCCGCGGCCTGATGCGCGGCACCGGCGAACAGTTCCAGTACATCCTGCGCGACGAAGCCATGCATTTTTCATTCGGCTTGAAAGTGGTTAACCAAATTCTGGAAGAAGAAAACATCAGCTTCGACCCCAAAGCCGTGCGCGACATGTGGGACGAATCCGAAGCCGCCGAAAGCGACTACGCCAACTACATCCTGCGCGACCCCATACTGGGCTACTCCGCGGAATACCACACCGAACAGTTCCGCTTCGTAGCCAACCGCCGCGCCCGCACCGTAAACCTGCCCGAGCCCTTCCCGGGTGCCAAAAACGTATCGCCGTGGCTAGAAGAACAAGCCACCATGCGCAAAGAAAAGAACTTCTTTGAAACGCGAGTGATTGAGTACCAGACCGGTGCCCAGCTGGAGTGGTAAGGCGCGCCGAGAGGACATACTAAGGGGATAGAACAAGGAACAAGGGGACAGATTTCAAATCTGTCCCCTATCAATCAAACAGCCAAAGCCGCAAAAACCCCGAAGACGACTGACCACTCAACCCAAAGGACTACGAACCCCTGCAAACCCCTGCCCAAGCACATGCGTGTAAATCTGGGTAGTACGTAAGTCTGCATGGCCAAGCAAATCCTGAACCGTGCGAATGTCGTTACCGCGCTTTAGAAGTTCGGTGGCAAAGGTATGCCGGAAAGTGTGGCAGCCTGCGGGTTTGCCAATGCCAGTTGTTGAAACGGCCACCTTTACCGCTTTCTGGACAGAACTGGTGTGAATGTGATGGCGAACCACCTTTCCGAAGTCGTTTTTACTCAGGCTTTGCGAGGTAAACAACCATTGCCAGTCCAGTGACATATCCGCTTTGGGATACTTGCGGGCAAGTGCAAATGGAAGGCTTACCGGTGTTTGAAGAGTAAGGTCTTTTTCTTTCCATGATTTCTGAATAGTACCGATTTGCCTTTGCAGCTCCGAAATCAGCGTGCCCGGCATAAGGGTTGTTCTGTCTTTTGCGCCTTTGCCGTCCCGAACAATGATGACCTGGTTACTGAAATCAATATCCTTTACCCGCAAACGGCATGCTTCGGTTACTCGCAAGCCGGAACCGTACATCAGCGATGCTAAAAGACGATAGGGCCCTTTAAGTTTTTCGATAATCGCCATAGCTTCGTCATGGGAGAGCACGACGGGCAACCGCTTTGGCTTTTTAGAGCGAATAACAGAACCGATTTCCCCGAGAGGTATATCCAGCACTTTGGCGTAAAGAAACACCAAGGCGTTTAAAGCCTGTGCTTGGGTGGCGGCTGCTACGTTACGTGTAACCGCTAGCCAGGTCAGAAACTCATTCACCTCTTTGGGGCCCATATCTCTGGGATGTTTCATCTGGTGAAAACGGATGAAAAAGCGAATCCAGTACCAATAAGATTTTTCCGTACGAATACTGTAACGATTAACCCGAATGACCGCGCGAACCTGATCACGAAGGCGCGGTTGAGGTTGTATGCCGTCCATGTTGGCGTACCTCTTTCTGTTGCTGTATATATGTACAGTATTATTGTGTGCGTGAAATCAAGAAGTCAAGCGATTACGTGGTGGGTCGGCTGAAACTGGGCTAACCTGTTGTTAAATTGAAGGCTCAAGACTGTGAACTACGATGGGAAAGTGGCACTATCGGGAACGCACTTTTTCACAGTATCGTGGAAAGCGGTCTAGTTGCTGTTAGCTGTATCAACATCTGCCAAGCGAGATAAAAAAATGCTAGTTCCAAGTCATTTTAGAGAAGAAAACCAAGAAAAACTTCAGCAGTACATCAAGGAATATAGTTTTGGTGTACTGGTGGTTGCTGACAGTAAGGGTATCGATGCAAACCACCTCCCATTCCATTTCAGCGCTAGCGAAGAACATCCGCTTGGCACACTGAGGTGCCATGTGGCACGTGTAAATCCTGTTTGGCAGCGGATTGAGAACGGCGCTTCGGTTCTTGCGGTTTTTCAGGGGCCGGATGCCTATGTGTCACCGTCTTGGTATGAGACAAAGGCCGAGACGGGTCGAGTTGTTCCAACATGGAACTATCTGGCGGTTCATGTGCAGGGCAAAGGCTATATTTTTCAGGAGCATACCTGGCTGAAAGAACATCTCCATCAGTTAACAGATCTTCACGAGTCCGGTAGAGAGAATCCATGGGCTGTAGATGATGCTCCTTCCGAGTTCACCAGCCGTCTTGTAAAAGCTATTGTCGGTATTGAGATCCGAATCGAAGCTCTCAAAGGACAAGTTAAAGCAAGCCAGAATCATCCAGAGCGCAATCGAACTGGTGTGAAGGCAGGCCTTGCGAATGGCTCTGCGAGAGAATCGGCAATGTCTGAATTTATCAGCTAACAATACGCGGCACTCGGACGGCCTTTTCTCCGCTTTGCTCCAAAAAGGTCGCCGGTGCGCTTCGCGTTATACGGCAAGGAAGGCTTAGGCAATGCACCAAATCTTGGTATACGCAGATTCGTTGAGTTGGGGCATCATCCCTGACACTCGTGGTCGATTTCGCTTTGATCAAAGGTGGCCGGGGGTTGTGGAGAATGCGCTACTCAATGCAGGTACGTCTGTTAGGGTTATTGAAGACTGTCTTAATGGCCGTCGTACCGTATGGGATGATCCTTTCAAGCCGGGTCGCAACGGACGTGAAGGCCTGGAAAAGTGCATGGAGATCAATTCGGCGTTGTCATTGGTGATCATGTTATTGGGCGCCAATGATTTTCAGTCTATGCACAATTTGACCGCATGGCAGTCTGCACAAGGTTTAAAAGCTCTTGTCGGTGCAATACGGCGAGCTCCCATAGAACCCGGAATGTCAGTACCGGCAATTATGCTTGTGGCGCCCCCAAAATTGGAAAAGGCCAAGGGCAGTATCGCGCCTAAATTCAAAGGTGCAGAAGATAAAGCCGTGGGTCTGGCCGACGCAATTCAAGCCGTAGCGGCAGAATGTGGTTGTCATTTTTTCGATGCTGGTTCGGTTACGCCGACAAGCCGTGTCGACGGTGTTCACCTAGATGAAGATCAACATCGCACACTCGGTCTCGCGCTTGCCAAAGTAATCCAGCCGTTGGTCCAGTAGTTTTGCCGTATAACAAGTGCAGGCAAGGGACGCTCCCAAAGTCGCGCCCCTGCTGCAAGCGTTATATTTTTGTGTGAGATTCGGTCAAGCGCAAAGTTAAAAAACTTAAGGAAGTAAAAATGCATGCTGTAGCACCCTACCTGTTTCGATGCTTCAATAAAGGTCTAGAAGGGAGAATCGAAGAGCGATACAGCACACTCGATAATCTTGGAGATAAAGACCTGTTTTATATATTGCGTGATTTTTTAAACACCAATACGGGTGCTTACAATATTATTGAGGATTCGAAGCAAGTCTATCAGTTTGAGTCCTTGAGCATTAATGAAGATACGCGAGAGATATTTGGGTGGTTCAATGTTGGAACCTATGGAATTAAAACTGACATTATCAATGTCGTAACAGGTGATGTCGACTTTGAGAAGGCAAAAGATAATGCGGAAATAATCAAGCATTACATTCACTACTTCATCCCAAAGGGCTTTAATGAAGCTATGGCATTCATGCATTCATACCGAGGCATTGGAGTGAAAACCCTGTTCTACACGCTGTTTTCTCAGTATTTCAAGGGTATAACTGGCCTGGTTATCCAAATGAACCCCCTTACTTATGATAATGCTGTAAATGCATGGCTTGACGCCACCGCCAAAGAAGTGAAATTGACAAAGTTTGTCGGGTTAAGCGATATTGCCGACCAAGTTAGGCTGCTTGGCCACGGTGAGCAAGAGCTTATTATTAAACCTCCTAGGAGGGGCGGAATGGGAAAGTTAAGGGACTACTTAAATCCAAACAGCCCACAGATGCAGGCTGTAGAAATAATGGGTAACTACGGTGCTCAGGTAAAAACTGTTGTTGAGATGGGTGGGAAAAGGAGAACATTTAATGTCGGAAGAAACACAACCAGCGCTTTGTGTGAAATAGAAGTTGAAGAAGATATTGTTGGAGACGACGGAGTTCCAGACTTTGTGAAAATTAACTCTTGGGTAAGAGAAATTGTGGGTGAGTATGCGCACACAATGTACCCTGGACTAAATGTTGAGGTCCCAAACTCATGAGCTCAAAAATCAACATATGGTCAATAGTGACTGGTCATATAACTACATTAAATGACGCTTCTTCTGGAAGAGTTAGCGTTATTGATTACTTTACATTCTATGGCATTCCGTTAGCTTTAGCCTTTTTCCTCTCGTTTCTCGGTATAAAGGTAACTGGTGATGCGAATTCGCTGTTGGTAAATTTCGGCGCAATATTTACCGCTCTGTTGTTAAGTGTTTTAGTTCTTGTATACGACCAGGGTGAGAAATTGAGGGATGTAAGCGGAGAGAAAAGTAAGCACAATATAGAATTGAAGAAGAAGCTTCTAGAACAGCTATATTTTAATATATGCTATGCCATTGTAGTATCTGTTATTTTGGTGTTTTTTTGTTTGGTTTACACATTTTTACCGGATGATGTTTTCAGTGTATCGATAAGTAAGCTGACTTTTAATGCTGACTTAAAATTATATTTAGTCTCGCCTGTGATTCTGATGGTGGTGATGAATTTGCTTCTAACCATTCTGATGGTTGTCAAAAGAATGCATACATTGCTGACCATAAAAATATAACAATCGGCTGCACAACGACCGATTTTCCGCCGCTACGCGGCTCCAAACCGGCGCGTGAGCCGGGCGTTATGTGTAATCAGGGGTTTTTAAATGGTATCTCGTTTAGATCTGCAAAGCTGGGTAGTAGAAGCGCTTCGTGAGTTGGGCGGGAGTGGTTCCATAGTTGAGGTTGCGAAATTACTTTGGAGAGATCACGAGCGGGAGCTCAGGGCATCGGCAGATCTTTTTTATACATGGCAATACGATATGCGTTGGGCTTGCACCAAGTTGAGACAGAGCAAGACTGTTTGTGCGGCGGAATCGACCCCGAAAGGGATCTGGAAGTTGGCCGAAACAACTCCCGGAGTAATTACACATAACCAGTCGCTTTAGTACGCGGCCCATGGCCGCCGGACGGCCTTTACATTGCGGCTTCGCCTCCATTACAAGGGCGCCGCTAAGCTCAGCGTTAGAGCGATGATCAAGTCTGAGTTTCAATCAAAAATGAAAGAGGTCGTAACAAAGCCGCATGGATGAGGAAAAGGTACGTCATTTGTTATCTGCCATACCTGGTGCGAAGCGCGCGGCTGAAGGCGTCATCATACCTGGAGAAGGAGGGCAACTTTTCCACTTGCGAAACATTATCACATGTAAAGAGACCGAGGGGCTTTCGCGTGATGAGGCATTCTTCATTGAATTCTGCTCAAGAAACGAAATCTTACGTCTGAGAGAAATTAGTGGTCCCCATGACTATCTGCTGCGATTGCGGGCTAATGCGATCGTAAACAACCCTAGAGCAGTCCGTGTCATGGCATCGAGAAAAAAAGATTTTGAAAAGGGAGGGCGCCCTTGGGCATTAACACACTTTTATCATTCAAAAGATTTCTTTCACAAGAAATATATTAAAAACTTATCGCGATCTAATGCAAAAATCGTTAAAGGTACGCCGTCTGGCCTAGCATTTATACCAGAAGCAAATGCTTTGTGTATGCGTTCCTTGGTAGGTGACGTCGTTGTAGTGTCTGAAAGCTTAGAGCAGTTTTACTATTTTATGAATATAGCATTCTACGGAAATCAACTTGGAATTGAGATGATTGACAGTGTAGATGCTTTACTGATTGCAGTAAGAATCATGAATGGGGTCGAGGCTCTAGATTTTGACATTGATCCGCGTGCTTCGCTCCCCATAGAAACAGAGAGAGAGCTGAACAACCTTGTAAGCAACCAAATGCAATTCACTTATGGCCATGAATATGCGCATTTGCTCTGTGGTCATATTTCTTCACCCGAGACAGCTTTTGATCATGATTCTAGCAGTAGTAATTATTTAGGTGATCTACAAACCTACAATCACAGTCTTGAGTTTCAGGCAGATCTATGTGCTCTGACAAATATTTATCGCAGCCAAGAGGCTTTTCAGAATATAGCGCAGGGCGCGTTTTCAGTACTGCTTTATCTTCATTTCTTAGAAGAAGCCAACGTTAGCTTTGGCATCAAGAAATTTTCTGTGTCGGAAACACATCCTACCTCATTAGATAGAGTTTATAACCTGCACGAGGGGTTGGGTAAAAAGTCACCGATAGATAACGTGATCATAGATGAAATGCTAAAACATTCTGATCAAATGATCAGTATTCTAAAACACAGGATTAAATGTCAGCGCGAAGACATTCTTTCATTTTACGGATCAATTTACCTACCTAGCTACCACTCTAAGCCTAAGCGAGATAGGTATGATTTTTAGCACAGAATACGCGAAGATTACTCTAACAAATGGCTGTTGTCGGACGCACCTACGCTGGCGCTCCGGTGCGCCGCAAAGCCAACGCGTTATGCATAAAATCGAAATCTGGAGCTTCAAATGACCATATCAAAGTTATATTCAGTAAAAGATGGTGGCGACTTATCCCCCTTAGACTGTGAAAACATTAACTTAACTTTAGCAGAAATGAGCATATCTGATATCCCGCAAGAGCAAATCACAAATGTTACGGACTACCTTGTTGTTGCCTTAAATAACAACAGTGTTGACCACTCCTTAGTGAGCAAACTCGAAACTTTACTTGAAACCTTACAGTCAACAGTTGAGTAAGATTAACAGGAGAGTTTTATGTTAGAGGGAATTTATATCGTCATTGCCATTTTGCTATTTGTTGCACAATTACAAAATGGTTTTTTTACTGCATTGCTAACAGCTGTTTTTTGGCCAATTGTAATTGTAGGGACATCAGTATTTCTTCTTTTTAGTATGATTTATCATTCGGTGAAAAAATGAGAACTTTAATAGGCCTGTTAAGCTTGCTCGGTGGCCTAGTTATTTGGGGCTTTGCCATTTCGGCTTTAGTGTCGTGGCTAGTTTTTTGCTTCGGCTCGGTGATAATTGGTATTCTTCTGCTAATTTTCGCTCCGTATGTTCTTCTTGCTCCGTTAGCGATAGGAACTCCAGGAACGGCTCTATTTGTATACGGCATGGATTGTATTGCTAATAAAAAAGAAGATTCTATTTACAATCGGGATTGTAAAGAAAAAAAGCATGACAACGTCATCGAATCTGATGTTGTTTGGGAAAGATCTAGTAATAACTTGGATTCAATCAATAAGATTATTGAAGAGTCAAAAATTGATCGTTAGGAGATAATGATGTTTGGATTTTTTAGAAAAAAGAAGAGAACTCTTCTTGATGAGTTGAATGATGCAACTGTTAATATGTATAGGCCGTTACTAGTTAATAACAAGAAAATTTCAGATGAAAAAATTCTTGAAATCGTGCAGACAACTATGCGTGCTTTTACACAAGCAGCAGATAGCAAAGGTGAAAAAATCTCTGGGAATGTGCTAATGAACATTTCTGCAAAGTTTATCCGTGTTTATGATATGAGTGGTCAAGAGTTTTTTCTCGAACACCTGAAATACGAAATAAACAAATACTTAACTGAGGGCTTAAGGCCTGACTATCAACAAAATGCATAACAAGTTGCTCCACTCGGACACATACTGCTACGCTCGTTTTTGTGTATCGCTACGCTCAATTTTACACAAAAACGCTCTTCGTAGTATGTGCCGGTGAGCAAGGCGTTAATTGGTAAAAATATGGAAGCCGTCATCCAAGAAGAAGCAACCGGCTGTGGTATTGCGGCAAGCGCTGCTCTTGCAGGTGTCAGTTACGCCGCAGCACAAAGGAATGCCAACGCTCTGGGTATTTATGCCGCAGATACAGCGCTTTGGTCAGAGACTGAACACGTTCGGAAACTTCTGCGGGAATTCGGTATCTCGGTGTCGCCCAAAGAAACGCCATTCGAGTCCTGGGGGCGCCTCCCAGACAAGGCTCTTATGGCCATTAAGTGGCGGATGAAGCGGGGCAAACCATTTTGGCATTGGGTAGTGTTTTTCAGGGAGGGAGGCCAAGCAATGGTGCTGGACTCCAAGAAGGCTCTGAAATCGAACATCCGGCAAGATTTCGGGCGCATCAAGCCCCAGTGGTACATTGAGGTAACCAATTAACAAGTCGCACCAGTACGCGGCCTACGGCCGCCGGACGTCCCTGACGGGCCGCCGCTGTGCTTCGCGTTAGCTGGATTGATGTGGTTCTTTTTTGGTGGTTCGGTGCCAGTGTCCTTGGCCCAGAGCTGGCAGCAAAACCGATAAGTTTCGGTGTTTGCCAAGGCCGTCAAAATCGGTGGTCAGTTGTTAGTTCAGCGTTTCAATAGCGGTGACAGAAAGTTAGGTGTTCCGTTTGTGGGGCTGTTCGCCGTGAACACGGTTTTGATCTGCTAATCTGGCGTTCTGGTTCATTCACCGTATCGGTTGCGGTGTTTTTAAACGCAGTGCTCCGGTGGATCTTGGTGCAAAGCAGCAATGGCGCAGGCCATCGTATTGGTTGCCAGGGAGTGGCTTCATCGTTACACCCAGCTAACCAATCAATCAAGTTCGTTCCCGGCCTAGCGGCCGTCCACCGGACGGCTTTTAGCCGCCGCTTATCTCAGCGTTAAAATCCCTTCGGAGGTATCGATGAAGAGTCTATCTGTAGCACTTCTCATGCTCTTAATTACCGGTTGCGCGACAACAAAAATGCAAACGCACGTCGATCCCGAGCATAGGGATCGAACTTACTCGAAAATATTAGTTGATGCACCGAATGCGAATTTTGAGTTCAAAGACTTAATGATCACTGAGCTGTGCAGTGGTCTAAGGGAAAGGTCAGTAGAGTGCATAACGAAGGATGACCTGTTCCCCCCTACCAGAGAATACTCAGAGCCTCGAATTTTCGAAATCATTGATCAGAATGGTATCGATGGTTGGCTAATCGTTGGTATCGGATCAGGTGCGACTAACAGCCAGTATATGGGGTCTCAAACATTTGGATCTGCTACAGTTTACGGCAATACCATTTCGGGTAGCGCGAACTCCATGGCAATGTATTCCTTCAGTCGGCAGCAAGGCTATTCGATAACCATGTTTGATATGGAAACGAAGCACAAGGCTTTCATCATGGAAGCCAGTACCTCTGCATCGGGCTTGGCTAACATAACTAACACGGTTTTCGCAGAGAGTTTGGCAAACAAAATAATCAATGAAATGTCCACTGCTGGCTTTGTTGAGTAGCGAATTTTAACAAGGCCAGGCACGGCGACGGCTACTGCATTGCGGCTTCGCCTTCATTCCGTAGCCGCGCATGCTGGCAGCGTTAGCTGGATTGATGTTGTGCCTTTTTGGTGGTTCGGTATCAGTGGCCTTGGTTCAGGTTTGGTAGCACACCCGCCAAGTTTTGGTGTTTGCCAAGGCCGTCGAAATCAGTGGTCAGTTTGGCAGCTTTATCGTCCACCTGCGCGGGCACAAAATTCGGTGCTCGTCGTGTGGGGCCGTCCGCGCAAACTTGGGTCCGCGCCTGGTAATCTGGCGTTCAGGTTCGACCGCCGCATCGGTTGCGGTGTTTTAGGACATTGTGCATCGGCGGATTTTGGTGCAAGGGCAGCGGCGGAGTAGGCTATCACTTTGAGTGTCAGGGGCTGGGTTGTCAGTTACACCCAGCTAACAAATCGCAGCAGTACGCGGCCTACGGCCGCCGGACGTCACTGACGTGCCGCCGCTGTGCTCAGCGTTAATTGGTAAAAATATGGAAGCCGTCATCCAAGAAGAAGCAACCGGCTGTGGTATTGCGGCAAGCGCTGCTCTTGCAGGTGTCAGTTACGCCGCAGCACAAAGGAATGCCAACGCTCTGGGTATTTATGCCGCAGATACAGCGCTTTGGTCAGAGACTGAACACGTTCGGAAACTTCTGCGGGAATTCGGTATCTCGGTGTCGCCCAAAGAAACGCCATTCGAGTCCTGGGAGCGCCTCCCAGACAAGGCTCTTATGGCCATTAAGTGGCGGATGAAGCGGGGCAAACCATTTTGGCATTGGGTAGTGTTTTTCAGGGAGGGAGGCCAAGCAATGGTGCTGGACTCCAAGAAGGCTCTGAAATCGAACATCCGGCAAGATTTCGGGCGCATCAAGCCCCAGTGGTACATTGAGGTAACCAATTAACAAGTCGCACCAGTACGCGGCCTACGGCCGCCGGACGTCCCTGACGGGCCGCCGCTGTGCTTCGCGTTGAACTAAACCGCTTCGCGGTAGCGAGTAAACCTGGAAGTTTCCTGCGAGATCAGGTGAATTGACCGATACTTTTGATTAGCCCGAGTGGGCTTTCAAAAGAGGAGTGTCCGTCATGACACCGTTACGTCAGACCATGATCCAGGCCATGTGCCAACATGGCTTTTCCCCCCGAACCCAGCACAGCTATCTTTACGTCGTCACCGCGCTGGCCCGTTATTATCGGCGCTCGCCCGATCAGTTGAAGGTGGAAGACTTACAAGTCTTTTTCAACTATCTGGTGCAGGAGCGCTCGCTGTCACCGGCCAGTTGCCGTGTTTACCTCCATGGCATCCGGTTTCTGTATCTGAAGGTGCTGCACTGGGCGCACTTCGATGTAACCCTGGTGCTGCCCAAGCGACCTCAGCGCATTCCAGAATTACTGACACGCCAGGAAGTCACGCGCCTTCTGGCCGCTGTTCTTAACCCCAAGCACCAAGCCCTGTTATCCGTCACCTATGGATGCGGTTTGCGCGTCAGCGAAGCGGTCGCGTTGAGGGTCAAAGACATCGATGGTGAACGCCATCTGCTGCGGATTGAAAAAGGCAAGGGCGCCAAAGACCGGATGGTGCCCCTGGCTCCCGGAGTACTCCAAGCGCTCCGTCGCTATTGGCAGATTCGCCATCCCATGCTCTGGTTATTTCCCAGTGATTTACTGCCAGACAGACACCTTCATATCACCACGCCTCAGAAGGTCTACCACACAGCCAAGACAACCAGTGGCATTGAAAAATGCGGTGGCATTCACGCCTTGCGCCATGCCTACGCCACACACCAGCTGGAGGGGGGTTTGCCCATTCATGAGCTGCAACGGCTCTTGGGGCACAGCGATTTGCGCAGCACTCAACGGTATCTGCACTGGTTGCCAGGCGTCACACCCCAAAACGGGGGTCCTGCAGACCTGATCGCAAGTCTCGGAGGTGCATGATGGCGGGCACACTGAGCGTTCAAAACATACTGACGCGATTTCTGCCAGGTCAGACACTGGACAGTCACCGTCGTAAAGTCTGCGCCCGCCTAACGGACTGCCGAACCGCCCGCATGGGCGGTATGGACATGCGTTGTGATCATTGCCAGGCCCACTCCGTCTGCTACTACGGATGCCGGGATCGCCATTGTCCGCAATGCCAGGGCCATGCAACTGAACAATGGAGCGCACGTCAGCGCTCCCTGTTACTGCCGGTGCCTTACTTCCATTTGGTGTTTACGCTACCTCACACCTTGAACGGCTGGGTTCAGCTCCATCCCGACGTGATCTATCGCTGTCTGTTCGCCGCAGTCTGGGACACGCTTAAGCAGTTTGGGCGCAACACCCGGCACCTTAGCGGCGAGCTGGGCATGACGGCGGTGCTCCACACCTGGGGACAGAACCTGAGCCGTCATGTTCACGTGCATTGCCTGATCCCCGGCGGCGTGTTGACCGGCACCGGTGATTGGCACAAAGCCAAAAGCCATTACCTGTTCCCGGTACGGGCCTTATCCCGGCGTTTTCGAGGGCGAATGGTGTCGATGCTGAGAGCGGCGGTGAACGCCGGCGAACTGCACCGGGTGACCCGCAACGGTGAGATTGATGGTGTACTCGACGGCCTGATGCAACACGAGTGGGTGGTCTACACCCGACACTGCCTGAACCAGGCCGAGAGCGTGGTGGATTATCTGGCTCGCTATACCCATCGGATTGCCATCAGTAATGGGCGTTTGTTGACGATGGAGGATGACCGAATCGCCTTCCGCTATAAGGACTATCGGGATCATTCCCGATTGAAGACCCAATGGCTGGATGGCCAGGAGTTCGTACGGCGATTCCTGATGCATATCCTGCCGAAGGGCTTCATGCGAATTCGCCATTTTGGCTACCTGAGCAACTGCACTCGACGCCGCAAACTGGCGGTTATCCGGCACTGTTTATCGCAGCCGCCCAAACCAGAAGCGACACTGGAGAGCCCGGCGTCTCAGCGATGCTGGCCCTGCCTCCTCTGTGACAACGGTCTGGTTCGCATGGTTCGCCAGATCCCACGATTTAGAACAACGGCTGTGCCAACGGGCTAGCTTGTCTGCCTTGATCCAGCGGGTGGAAACCGACAGTTCCTTGTGAGCTGGGCGTCTATACGGCCGAAGACTGGAAATACAGGTATCTGCAGGGTAATCTGAGGGAAATCACAACAAGGAAACGCCTCGTGAAGGATCGAATGAGACCAAAACCCGCCGACATTGCTTCGTACCTGGCCACAGATGTACCGTTTCGGTCCGGCCTTCAAATTACTTTATCCTTAAGCGTCGTTCGATAGCTGCGGAGTTGGCGGCTTAGTCCAACAGACATTTAAAGGTCATGCTGCGCACGACCATTAAATGCTTAGGTGTTATACAGACTAAGGAGAGTCTATTTTGGATTTAGCTAATGTAGTCCCGTGGGGGAGATCGTTCGAGGAATACCAGAAGATGTTCGGGTTGTCGGATGATGATCTGAACAAGAGGATTCTGGGTTGTGGCGACGGCCCTGCAAGCTTCAATGCTGAGGCGACAGAGCGCGGATACCAAATCATTTCATGTGATCCGGTATATCAATTCAACGTTGAGGAAATTCGCCGCAGGATCGACGAGGTGTATCCGGAAATCATGGCCAAGATGCAACAGGGCGCAGACAGCTATATTTGGGACTCACTGGGTAGCGTTGAGCAGCTTGGCAAGGTTCGAATGGCCGCCATGTCGAGGTTTCTTTCTGACTTTGATAATGGCCGGCAGCAAGGACGGTATGTGCCAGCATCCTTGCCTTCGCTGCCATTCCCTGATTCTGAATTCGATCTAGCGCTCTGCTCTCACTTTCTTTTTCTCTACAGTGATCATGTAGATGCGGCAGCTCACCTGGCATCAATGCGGGAGCTGTGTAGAGCTGCCTCCGAGGTTCGCGTTTTTCCTGTTGTCTCGTTGGATGGAAAGACCTCAAGGCATTTGGATTTTGTCATGACAGCATTAGCCAGAGACGGAATCGCTGTCTCGTTGCAGCCTGTCAGCTATCGCTTTCAAAAAGGCGCCACTGAGATGTTGGTGGCGAAGTCTGTATAACCAGTGGCTGTTGGCGGACGCACCTACGCTGCGCTCCGGCTCGCCGCAAAGCCAAGCGTTAGCTGGATTTATGTGGTGCCTTTTGGGTGGTTCGGTGCCAGTGGCCTTGGCTCAGAGTTGGTAGTAAAACCGAAAAGTTTCGGTGTTTGCCAAGGCCGCCAAAATCGGTGGTCAGTTTGGTAGCTCAATTGCTCAGCGGTGTTGGTATAAAGATCGGTGCTCGCCGCGTGGAGCCGTTCACGTAAGATTGGGTCCACGCCTAGTAATCTGGCGCTCAGGTTCGTTTGCCGCATCATTTACGGTGTTTCTGAAAATTGTGCATCGGCGGATCTTGGCATAAGGGCAGCAGCGGAATAGGCTATCGTTTTGAGTGCCGGGGGCCGGGCTGGCAGTTACACCCAGCTAACAAATCGCAGCAGTACGCGGCCTGCGGCCGCCGGACGTCACTGACGTGCCGCCGCTGTGCTCAGCGTTAGACCTCAACACGAAAGGAGTTTGAAATGAGTACGCGATTGTTTGCATTCGTCGGCGGAGACATTGGCCTTTGGCGAATCGTGAGGACCGAAACCATAGTTGGCGAGCCCCTGCCTGAAGCCAAAAGGCTCAACGTCGTATCCGGCTCAGATGTACAGCCTGAAACCAATGCACCTTGGGTACTTCGTGGGATAACAAGCAATGAACGATATGTTGCGCGCAGCGAGAAGAGTGAAATTGTGGCGAAGCAGCAAGGTCTAGCGCGCCCAGAGGCAACCTGCGCTGCGCTAATACCGATCCGGAAGAACGCAGATTGGTGGGAACTCACGCAAGACGAGCGCCGGAGCGTTTTCGAAGAACAGTCAAAGCACATCCAAATCGGGCTTAAGTATTTGCCTGCAGTAGCGCGGAGGCTCCACCACTGCCGCGACCTATCAGAGAATGAACCGTTCGATTTTCTTAATTGGTTCGAGTACGCGCCAATCCATGAGGTTGAGTTCAACAGGCTGCTGTCCGAACTGCGTGCGTCAGAGGAATGGAAGTATGTCGCGCGAGAAGTCGATATTCGTCTCATGCGCGAAGATGTTTAACTCTTCGTTGCAAAGGACTGCCTTCGGCAGCCGCTGAACTCAAATATTAGGTTTCTCAGGAGCAACCGCAAGCGCACTGTCTCCACAAATCGTAGCAAATCCCAAAGGAAGTCGGTCCATGAGCATCAAACGCATCTTCCCCAGCGCCAATCATCTTCAGCCGACTGATGGCGAGCCCTTCAGGTCTGTCATTACAGAGTCGGTTGAAGCCGCAATCGTGGCTTGGTACGTAAAGCCAGGCCAAAGAATTTCAGCTCATCTGCATCCTGAAGGTCAAGACACCTGGACAATCCTGTCCGGTCACGGTCAATACCAACTCGATGCCGCCGGCAGCTCAAAGCAGATCACAGCAGGCGATGTCGTTGTTGCTCACAAAGGTGAAGTTCATGGCGTACTAAACACTGGTCCTGAACCGCTGGTTTTCATATCTGTCGTGTGCCCCGCTCTTTCCGGGTTTGAGCTACTCGAAAGCCAATATGCGCGCACAGAGACCTAACCCTTCCGTCGAAAGAGGCGTGCCCCGGCAAGCCAGGGCACGCCTCTTTCGACAAACGTTAAACGGCTTAAAATAATTACGCCGTTTATTTACGCTGTGACAATTTGCCTGTACGTGCAGGCTATCGCTCAAACGCCGCCTAGGCTGGCACCTCGGGCATTGTGCAAAATATCTTTTCTGAACAGGCGTCAGCTTTAAACCCTGCCTAACCAAGGGTTCAAGTCGTTCGCTGCGCTCACTGGGACTGGCTAAAGCCAGCCCCTTAACCTAAGCATTAGGCATTTAAGGAGACAGCAATGGAAGTGTTGGTATTTGCAGTGCTTTTGGGGCTTATCCCAGCCGCAATCGCGTCAAAGAAAGGTAGGAGTTTCAGTACTTGGTGGTTCTTCGGAGCACTGCTATTCATTGTCGCGCTCCCGATGGCTTTGATGATGAAGTCAGAAGATGAGGCAGCGACTTCTGGCTCTAAGAGGCGGACTAAAGCATCGCCGGATAATCATGTTCCCGGATGGCTGGTTCTTGTCGTATTTTGCGGAATTGGGGTCTGGATATATAGCCAAGTAGACAGTAGCGGTAATCTCGGTAGTACATCGCCCTCTTACAATTCACCGTCCGTGGCAACGGTATCAGAAGGCCTATCTGGCCCCAGGGGTAATGCCGTTCGATCCGCGAAGCAGTATCTCAGCGTACAGGGGTTTTCGCGTAACGGACTTATTGAACAACTCTCATCCGATTATGGAGATGGTTATAATCGTGCCGATGCTACCGCCGCTGTCGATAGCCTGAACATGGATTGGAGCAAGCAGGCGGCAAGGTCGGCTCAGCAGTATTTAAGTATTCAGGGCTTTTCGTGCAAGGGGCTAATTGAACAACTGTCATCAGGTGCCGGAGACAAGTACACGATAGAACAGGCAACCTACGGCGCACGTCAGGCCGGCGCTTGCTAAGAATGCCTAAACAAATATTAGGCAAATTTAAAACCAAAAAGGAGACAACATGAAGGCTCTATCCATCGTCGCGCTGGTTTTCGGTGCGTTATCAATATTTATTCCGGTCGGCGGTGTGTTTATCGCCATGCTGTGCAGCGTGATGGCAATGATTTCTTTCAGATCACAGCCAACCTTGTCAGGCATTACCTTTGGTCTCAATATTATCAATACGGCCTTCCTTAGTCCCAGCATATTGCTCAGTGATGCTGCCTCATCAGGGGCGTTTGATACCGCAGATTCAATTTCAACGACCGCGCCAACTGAAGCTGGCTCAATATATTGGGTTTACGTTGGTTTTCACTTAGTTCTATTTGTTGTTGCTGTAGTTTGGCGGCTCATGCGTGGAGCTCCAAAACAGTAGCCCTCAAGCGAAGGCTTACAAGCCTAACAAATCGCTGTAGTACGCGGCCAATGGCCGCCGGACGCCCTTTTCATTGCGGCTTCGCCTTCATTACAAGGTCGCCGCTAAGCTTCGCGTTAACTGTTATTGAAAAGGGGTTCACATGAGCTATCAGGCGGTCAATTTCAAAAACAAGCTCGGCCTCTTTGATGAGCAATGGTCACCGAAAGTCATCGCCGAGATGAATGACTACCAGTTCAAGGTCGTCAAAATTCAGGGCGAGTTCGTGTGGCATGACCACAAGGATACAAACGAAACCTTCATCGTGCTCGAGGGTAGTCTTAGAATCGACTTCAGAGATGGGCATGTGGATTTGTCTGAGGGCGAAATGTACGTGGTTCCAAAGGGTATCGAACACAAGCCTTATGCGGAAAATGAAGCCAGAGTTTTGCTGATCGAGCCACGGGGAGTGATCAACACTGGTGACGAGTCTGGTAGCCAGACGGCAGCAGGTGATGTTTGGATCTAGACCAGTTAATCGGGTAGCCGGGGGTATCTAACCCCCAGCCCCCACAACACCCTGCATGCGGATCCGCACAGGGCGTTTCCCGAAAACGTTCAGAGTAAGATGGCCGATTACCTCCTCCTACCCCAATGATGGCTTCTGATTTTGCGCCAACGTTCCTCAGTCCGGTCGGACATGGAATCGTTGAGCTGCACAGGCTCCTCATTGATTTTCGGGTTCAGGCCTTCACCCTGTCCCAACCATTACGATGGGCGTTTGGCTACTATGCCGTCTGCTGACTTCTGCTCAATCACCGGCGGGGTTACCCCTATCGGCGCTATCGGTTGTCCACCTCGTTCGCTCGCAACCGCCGATGGCAACGGCTGCGCCCAGGCTTGATCGACCAGTGGCCTGACTGGTAATTGACCGATCGCTCGTTGAGCAGATCTCCCCAGATAAGAACATGCACTGTCACTGCGCAACTGCATCATTTACGGTGGCCGTCAGATCACGCGGCTTCGTCGTCTTGTGCCAACTCGCCTCCGGCCTACGCCTCATATGATGTTCTTGTTCATCAGCTCGCAGTTTTGCTAGCGGCTTCCTCCAGACCGCTCCTCACGGATTGGCCCTTGCCATTCGCTAGTGGTTAGCGTTCAATCGGTAAAACCGGCTGAACGGTGACCTTCCCACAGGGGACTTTCACCCCATTAGTTCATGCCCATGCTGGGCGTACACAAGTCAATTAAGTTCGTTCCGGCCTGCGGCCTCCACCGGACGCCCCTGTCGGGCCGCCGCTTATTTCAGCGTTGGGCGCCAAAGGAATCATCGTGCAGACATTAGAGCTAAAAATTCCACCAGTTGTTCAGGTGCTTGTTACGGCAAGCATCATGTGGACATTGGCGGTCGCTGTCCCGAGTCTTGGTTTCACTTTGTCCGGATCTCCGCTTGTAGCACTGGTGTTTGCGGCAATCGGTTTTGCTTTTGCGTTACTTGGCGTATTGGAATTTCGGTCAGCGGGCACAACCGTCGACCCTCGAGTGCCAGATCAATCCGTTAGCCTTGTTGTTCGCGGGGTCTATCGAATAAGTCGAAACCCGATGTACGTTGGGTTCTTGCTCGTTCTCATTGCTTGGGGCATTTTTCTGAGCAATCTAGCAAGTCTTGTGCTGCTTTCGGCATTCGTTATTTATATGAACCGGTTTCAAATCGTCCCAGAGGAACGGCACATGCGAGAGAAGTTTGGTGAGGCTTACCGTCAGTATGAAGCAGAGGTGCGCCGGTGGTTTTGACGCCCAACAAATCGCTCAAGTACGTTCCCGGCCGGCGGCCGTCCACCGGATGCCCTTGTCAGGGCACCGCTTAGCTTCGCGTTATGTTGCCCGAATAAATAATCGTGAAAGGAGAGAGCATGAGTACCCACACTTCAAATCGAAAAATTACCACTACTAAAATCCGAGAAATGAAGGGAAAAGGGAGCATTGTCTCTCTGACTGCTTATACCAAGCCGATGGCGGGGTTTATGGATCCATATGTTGATCTTATCATTGTTGGTGATTCAACAGGGATGGTCGCATACGGGTTTGATTCTACTTTGCCTGTAACTCTGGATATGATGATTGCGCACGGTGCAGCGGTTGTACGTGGAGCTAAGCGGGCTTGTATTGTCATTGATATGCCTTTCGGGTCGTATCAGGAAAGTAAAGAACTGGCGTATAGAAACGCCGCACGGATACTGACTGAGACTGGCGCTCAAGCCGTGAAAGTGGAGGGAGGTCTGGAGCTTGTTGAAACAGTGGAGTTCTTGATCAACCGAGGAATCCCTGTCATGCCACACATAGGTCTTCGCCCACAGCATGCAAATGCTCTTGGAGGGTTTAAAGCTCAGGGACGAGATGACGACGCAATTGAACTATTGGTCAAAGAAGCGCAAGCCTTTGAAGCAGCTGGTGCATTCTCAGTGTTGATTGAGGGTGTTTTTGAGGAAGCTGCGCGGAAGGTTACAGAGTCCGTCGCTGTCCCTACTATCGGTATTGGCGCCTCTCCCGAGTGTGATGGGCAAGTGCTGGTAACTGAGGATATTCTTGGCCTGTTCTCAGACTATACTCCGAAGTTCGCTAAGAGGTACGTAGACCTAAGCGTACAAATCAAAGAAGTGTTTGCGGAGTTTGAAAAAGAGGTAAGAACAGGAGCTTTCCCTTCAGAAGAGCATTGTTTTGGCGTAAAAAAATGACATAACAAATGGCTGTTGTCGGACGCACCTCCGCTGCGCTCCGGCACGCCGCAAAGCCAAGCGTTAGCTGGATTGATGTTGTGCCTTTTGGGTGGCTTGGTGCCAGTGGCCTTGGCCCAGAGTTGGTAGCAAAACCGGTATTTTCAGTTGCGCCAAAGCCGTCGAAATCGGTGGTCAGTTGGCAGCGCAGCGGTTCAAAGGTGGTGACGGGAAGTTGGGCGTTCCATTTGTGGGGCTGTCCGGCGCGCGCTGGGTTTCGATCTGCTAGTCTGATGTTCAGATTCATTCACCGCATCGAATACGGTGTTTTTAAACGCGGTGCACCGGCGGATTTTGGTGCAAGGCAGCAGCGGAGCTGGCCATGATAGTGTTTGCCAGGGAGTGGCTTCATCGTTACACCCAGCTAACCAATCAATCAAGTACGTTCCCGGCCTGGCGGCCGTCCACCGGACGTCCCTGACGGGCCGCCGCTTATCTCAGCGTTAGCTGGATTGATGTGGTGCCTTTTTGGTGGCTTGGTGCCAGTGGCCTTGGCCCAGGTTAGTAGCAAAACCGGTAACTTTCAGCTACGCCAAGGCCGTCTAAGTCTGTGATCAGTTTGGCAGATCAATCGTTCACCGGCATTGCCATAAAATTTAGTGCTCGCAGTGTGGGGCCGTCCACGCAAACTTGGGTCTGCGCCGGGCAATCTGGCGTTCAGGTTCGTTCGCCGCATCGGCTGCGGTGTTTTAGGACACTGGGCATCGGCGGATTTTAGTGCAAGGGCAGCGGCGGAGTAGGCTATCACTTTATGTGCCAGGGGCTGGGCTGTCAGTTACACCCAGCTAACAAATCGCAGCAGTACGCGGCCTACGGCCACCGGACGTCACTGACGTGCCGCCGCTGTGCTCAGCGTTAGCTGGATTGGTGTTGTTCCTTTTTGGTGGCTCGGTGCCAATGGCCTCGGCCCATAGTTGGTAGTAAAACCGGCGAGTTTAGGTGTTTGCCCAGGCCGTCGAAATCGGTGGGCAGTTGGCAGCGCAGCGGTTTAAAGGTGGTGACGGGAAGTTGGGCGTTCCATTTGTGGGGCTGTCCGGCGCGCGCTGGGTTTTGATCTGCTAGTCTGATGTTCAGGTTCATTCACCGCATCGAATACGGTGTTTTTAAACGCGGTGCACCGGCGGATTTTGGTGCAAGGCAGCAGCGGAGCAGGCCATGATAGTGTTTGCCAGGGAGTGGCTTCATCGTTACACCCAGCTAACCAATCAATCAAGTTCGTTCCCGGCCTGACGGCCGTCCACCGGACGGCTTTTAGCCGCCGCTTATCTCAGCGTTAAATGCGGGAGATAAACCTATGCAATTTCGATTTATACCCGCGCTGCTCGTATTCTTGGGCTCATACTTCCCACTGGCACTCATCTTGGCGCTTCAAGATATCAGTGAATCTACTTGGGGTTTAGGTATTTGCACCGACTGGAAATCGTGCCAACTCCCATCATTCAACAATACTTGGTTAACTTTTTCTATTTTAGTTATCACAATGTCTTGCCTTGTTCTTACTTTTTTAATACTTGGTAAAGTCCGATATAAATATCCAGTAAAGGTTATTGAAGCAAAGCCGATCCCCAATGAAATAATCAGCTACAGCTTCCCGTATATCGTATCTTTTATGGGATTCGATTATGGGTCATTGGGTAAAGTCGCAGGTTTCGCAGTGTTCTTGATATGGCTATTTATAATTACTTTCAAGACCGGACAAATAATATTAAATCCGATACTGTTGATTTTCGGGTGGAATCTATACGAAGCAAAGCTATTGATCAATGGGAAATCACGTATCGCAAGGGTGCTTAGCAAATCAAATCTAACGCCTGGTGACTATCATTGTGAGGTTATCCAAGGTAACTATATAACAAAGGGGGCCGTGTAATATGACGGACTTTACAGAATGGAGAGGGTTCGATTACCAGCAAGCAACAGTACAACTTTGGGTTTTCAAAAAGAGTACAACAGATGCAAAGTTTCGGGCTTGGCACGTACGAACAGATGAAGAGATAGAGTCATTATTTCGTGAGGCTATTATTAATAGTGTTGGGAGCACCACCGAGGAAGTCGGTTATAGCCCCATTTCCCAGAATAATGAAAGCAGTTGCTTGACGCATCCTTTGGAGGAGAGTGAAGGGCTTATTTCTCTACTTGCTTTGGTTGATGCGCCTGAGGCAGAAAATACCGACGCACAACTGAAAAATCTAAAAGGTGCAGCAGGTTATCTCGTTAAATTTCATCATGGCGATAATACTGTCTACGCCATTCGAAGGGCGGCACCTAGTTGGCGTCCTAAAGTAAGAAAATCAGTAATCAACGCAGTGTTCCAAAATGGTGAGCTATCAGTGACACCGGATGAAACATTTTCGTTTGATTCGTACTTTGACTTTTTTTGCATAAATGAAACAGTTTTTGTTAAATCAAAGCGCGCCTACGAGAGTGCGATGTCGGATAAGAAAGTTTATAAGACAAATTTTGAAGAATTAGCAGTGGACTCGAATTTTACTTCCATATTTTCCGATATTCAGCCACTGAAGGAATACATTGGTACAAACGCGATACAGTTACGTCGAATAACAGTCATCCAGAGCAAGGCATTGTATCTGCGTCCTGACTTTCCCCAGAGGCTTCAACATGTCAATAACACCAGAAATTTTGGGCTTAATTTCGATGCAAATGGAAAGCTGGTTGTTTGCAAAGATACTGCGAAGACGATAATGCAAATTTTACTAGATCACCGCTTGCTGAGTGAGGTAACAGAAACAATTTATGACGTCCCGGACGCTGAGGTTGTCTAGACAAGCATCTAACAATTACAAGCACGGCGACAGCTTCTTCGTTCCGCCTTCGGCTACACTACGATGCTGCGCGTGTTGTAGGCATTATACGGTCAAGGAGTAAAAAATGGAATTTGTGGCAATAGACGTAGAGACAGCAAATGCTGATATGGCTTCGATATGTCAAATTGGCTTGGCCAAATATAAGAACGGTGTTCTTGAGAAAGAATGGTCAAGCTTAATAAATCCCGAAGACTACTTTGATGACATTAACATAAGTATTCATGGGATTGACGAAATAGATGTAGGTGGCGCGCCAACTCTCCCCGAGATCAAATTGCAGTTAGCAGAATTTTTGTCTGACTCAATATGTGTAAGTCATACTCACTTTGATCGTGTATCAATTTATCGGGCTTTTGAAAAATACTCGTTAAAACAGTTAGGGGTTACTTGGTTGGATTCTGCCCGTGTAGCGCGACGAACGTGGGATGAATGCGCGTGGAGCGGTTATGGCCTAGCTAACATTTGCAAAATTATCGGCTATGAATTTAAGCATCACGATGCATTAGAGGATGCCAAAGCTGCCGGTCAGATTATTTTATCAGCAATAGATAAAACGGGACTTGATATTGAGGCATGGATTAGTCGCGTAGGTAAACCTATAGAACTTAACCGTAGTTCAATCCAAAGAGAAGGAAACCCGGAAGGGGAATTATACGGCGAAATTCTTGTATTTACTGGAGCGCTATTGATACCCAGAGCGGAGGCAGCAATTCTAGCCGCAAGTGTTGGCTGTACAATCGGTGCGAGCATCACAAAAAAGACCACATTGCTTGTAGTCGGTGATCAAGATATAAAAAAGCTGGCGGGCAAGGAAAAAAGTTCAAAGCACATTAAGGCAGAGCAATTGATTTTAAAAGGCCATAAATTACGCATTTTAAAAGAAAGTGATTTCAAAGAACTGGTTGCCCAATCGCATGAAATCGTATAACAAGTCACGGAAGGCGGACGCGTGAGACGCGCCGCTTCGTTCAGCGTTATGCACTTACTAGTGGGAGGCTTTGGTGCCAGAGAATCTTGAGTTAGAGCTTGCCAAGCAGTTTAAGGCATCTCAGGAGAAATACATTTACTTTCTGCTAGCGGCTGCCGCATCGGCAATCGGTTTTGCCATGACTCAATCCAAAGCTGAGCCGCTGAACTATATTCATGCTCCATTCGGACTAGCAATTTTTCTTTGGGCTATAAGCTTTATCTCTGGTTTGAAAGTTGTGGAGTACGCTGTAAGTGTCTCATTTCAAAACCAAAACTATTTAGCATTTAAGCGCGAGTTGCGTTCATTTCAAGCAGAAAATGCGTCTGAGCTTGTCGCGCAGTTCAAAGTGCGTCTCGACAAGACCATAGGAAAACAGCAAGCAAAAATGCAGCTGTACGGTGGGCTACAGAGCTGGTGCCTACTTTTTGGCGCCTTATCTTATATAGTGTGGCATGGTGCCCGGATGTGGACTTTAAATGCATAACCAGGCAGTCAACCGGACGCCAAAAGCGTGGCCGCTTTTGGTTCCCTCCGCTGCGCTCCGGCGCCGGTTACTTCAGCGTTAGCTGGATTTATGTGGTGCCTTTTGGGTAGTTCGGCACCAGTGGCCTTGGTTCAGATTTGGTCGCAAACCGGCGAGTTTTGGTGTTTGCCAAGGCCGTCTAAATGGGTGGTCAGTTGGTAGCTCAGTGATTCAGCAGTGGTGAAAGAAAGTTGAGCGTTCCGTTTTTGGGGCTGTCCGGCGCGCGCTTGGTTTTGATCTGCTAGTCTGATGTTCAGATTCATTCACCGTATGGAGTGTGGTGTTTTTAAATGCGGTGCACCGGCAAATTTTGGTGCAAAGCAGCAGTGGCGCAGGCCATCGTATTGGTTGCCAGGGAGTGGCTTCACCGTTACACCCAGCTAACCAGTCGCTTAAGTTCGTTCCCGGCCTGAAGGCCGTCCACCGGATGCCCTTGTCAGGGCACCGCTTAGCTTCGCGTTACACATCGCAGGAGGCATTGTGATAGTCATCTATGGAATTAAGGAACACCTGAATCCAGTCAAGGCCCAGCTTTCTGACGTCATTCACGGATGTATGCGGTCAGTTCTGGGCATGCCAGAAGACAAGCGGGCTCATCGTTTCATCCCAATGAATGCTGAGGATTTTTATTACCCAGGTGGAAGGACACCCGCCTACACGGTTATTGAAATCAACATGATGCAGGGGCGAACTCCCGATACCCAGAAAGCCCTGATAAAGAAGCTGTTCTGTCAAATTGAGTCGGAGATTGGTATTTCGCCTGTGGACGTGGAAGTGACGATTAAGGAGCAACCAGCCCACTGTTGGGGTTTCCGTGGCATGACCGGAGATGAAGCGCGAGACCTCAAGTACTCAGTCAATGTGTAACAAAACGCTCAAGTACGTTCCCGGCCTGCAGCCGTCCACCGGACGGCTTTTAGCCGCCGCTTAGCTATGCGTTACACATCGCAGGAGGCATTGTGATAGTCATCTATGGAATTAAGGAACACCTGAATCCAGTCAAGGCCCAGCTTTCTGACGTCATTCACGGATGTATGCGGTCAGTTCTGGGCATGCCAGAAGACAAGCGGGCTCATCGTTTCATCCCAATGAATGCTGAGGATTTTTATTACCCAGGTGGAAGGACGCCCGCCTACACGGTTATTGAAATCAACATGATGCAGGGGCGAACTCCCGATACCCAGAAAGCCCTGATAAAGAAGCTGTTCTGTCAAATTGAGTCGGAGATTGGTATTTCGCCTGTGGACGTGGAAGTGACGATTAAGGAGCAACCAGCCCACTGTTGGGGTTTCCGTGGCATGACCGGAGATGAAGCGCGAGACCTCAAGTACTCAGTCAATGTGTAACAAAACGCTCAAGTACGTTCCCGGCCTGCAGCCGTCCACCGGACGGCTGCAGGCCGCCGCTTAGCTATGCGTTATGTTGCCCGAATAAATAATCGTGAAAGGAGAGAGCATGAGTACCCACACTTCAAATCGAAAAATTACCACTACTAAAATCCGAGAAATGAAGGGAAAAGGGAGCATTGTCTCTCTGACTGCTTATACCAAGCCGATGGCGGGGTTTATGGATCCATATGTTGATCTTATCATTGTTGGTGATTCAACAGGGATGGTCGCATACGGGTTTGATTCTACTTTGCCTGTAACTCTGGATATGATGATTGCGCACGGTGCAGCGGTTGTACGTGGAGCTAAGCGGGCTTGTATTGTCATTGATATGCCTTTCGGGTCGTATCAGGAAAGTAAAGAACTGGCGTATAGGAACGCCGCACGGATACTGACTGAGACTGGCGCTCAAGCCGTGAAAGTGGAGGGAGGTCTGGAGCTTGTTGAAACAGTGGAGTTCTTGATCAACCGAGGAATCCCTGTCATGCCACACATAGGTCTTCGCCCACAGCATGCAAATGCTCTTGGAGGGTTTAAAGCTCAGGGACGAGATGACGACGCAATTGAACTATTGGTCAAAGAAGCGCAAGCCTTTGAAGCAGCTGGTGCATTCTCAGTGTTGATTGAGGGTGTTTTTGAGGAAGCTGCGCGGAAGGTTACAGAGTCCGTCGCTGTCCCTACTATCGGTATTGGCGCCTCTCCCGAGTGTGATGGGCAAGTGCTGGTAACTGAGGATATTCTTGGCCTGTTCTCAGACTATACTCCGAAGTTCGCTAAGAGGTACGTAGACCTAAGCGTACAAATCAAAGAAGTATTTGCGGAGTTTGAAAAAGAGGTAAGAACAGGAGCTTTCCCTTCAGAAGAGCATTGTTTTGGCGTAAAAAAATGACATAACAAATGGCTGTTGTCGGACGCACCTCCGCTGCGCTCCGGCACGCCGCAAAGCCAAGCGTTAAAGTCATCTGCCACTTGATGGAGTGAATCTGCTAGGATCAGCGTCCTGATTCTCAATGCCTAGAAGAGGCTGCACACAGACAGGAGGATAAGGTTCTTGGTAAATACTCTATATCCAGCATTTTTTCGTTCAAAAAACCTTATCGAAACTGCTTGGCACGGAACTACGGAAGTGACCCGAGACGTGGTTAAGCAATTAGTCGAAGAGCGTGCAATGAATGACACAGATCCGCTCGCCTATGCGTGTGACCTTGCCTATGAGCGGCTGCTCCTGTCGTCCCGTCCCGAATACGTTTATAAAAATGTTCTTTTGTCGAAAATGGTGTTTGGAACACATAGTCCAGCTACTACATCTTGGTTATATGAGTTCCGAGTTGGTGAGGCACGTGCAGATGCAGTTTTGATTAACGGAGTTGCAACAGCCTTCGAGATAAAAACAGATCTTGATGACTTTTCCCGTGCTCAGTCTCAGCTAGAGGCCTACTATTCTTGTTTCGATAGAGTAGTGTTTGTTGTTGGTGATGGGCAAGTTAAAAAGGCTCTCCAATTTTTGCCGGATTATGTGGGGCTCTTGAGGCTTTCAAATAGGTGTCAACTTTCGGAAATTCGAAAAACTTTATCATACACAAAGGGCCTTTCTTCGGAAGCAATGTTTTATCTTTTCCGAAAAAATGAACGCGAGGCTCTACAGAGGAAACACGGCATTTGCACCGACCACTTGCCGCCGATAGAACGATATTCTGTTGCCCGTGATGCCGTGTCTTTACTGTCTCCGAAAATTATTCACGAAAATTTCGTCGGAGCGCTCCGAAGACGAGAGCCTGCGACAAAGAGAGCCGCTATTTCATATAGATTACCGAGCTCATTACGTGCCGCTGCATTCGGGTACAAAATGAGGAATGCCGACTGGTTACTCCTTGCTTCGAGACTTCGAGAGCCAGCTTCCAGTGCGCTTTAGGTTAAAATACCGTTATCAACATGGAGAGTTATAATGTACTGGCCACTTTTTCGCTCTAAGCAAGAAGAAATGATTGCGCTCAAAGAACTTGGATCCCATTTGGGGAGTAACCTTGTAGTCCCCATTATCAAGCCACACGATGCGAATTCACGGGTTGAAGGGCAGATATCTAGAGTTTTACAAACAGGTTTACGGGCGGCACTCATTATTAATACAAACGAGGGTTCTCCTGTGCCTTCAATCGCACAGATTGCGGCAATGGAAAAAAACTTAACAAATGCGTATCCAGATCAAGTATTGCCCACATTAGAGGTGCATCCCGACGTCACGGCTTCGGATGTGAGCTGGTTTCTGACTACCTACAGTGGGCGAACTCAAGTTTTTGTTCATCGGGCACATACCCTTAGTGCTGCGACTTTTCCCGCAAACGGTGCAATTCACATTTTTGAATCAAATCAGGTATCCCCGCACTTCACTTCCGCATTTTCTGCGTCTCGACGCGTGATTCTTCGTGATGGATTCAAAAAGCAACCTGTTAACGGAGGCTACCCTTCCGCCTCTTATTTTGACGACTTAGTGTACAGTTATCGTGCACATGGTTACGATGGTTTTGGTGATTTTGCAACTATAGGAGATGTGCCTTATAACAAAGGCGGAGGCCAACCGAGTCACGTTGCTCTTCACCTTACAGAACCTCATCAGAATAACACTTTTCAGTGCCGGCATTTTGTTTCTTCTGTGCCGCCAGCAACCACAGATGTTCAGACGAAGTATTTTGATGCTCTGGCACAGTTGGTAGCGCATACGGGATCGCCAGGTGTAGGTTCATTCAGTACGTTGGGAATGTCTGATTACTGTAACAATTATGCTGCAGGCACTTTCCCTGGTTTAGGCTCTCCAAAGCGCTGGTCTACAAAACATCACATTCAATTGCTCCACTCTGTTCTTACTGCGTCTTCTGCGGCCCCTTGGATTTGAGGCATGGCTTGTATCGCTTACAGGATAATGGGTTTTTTTCAATCGAGTAATTTTTACTTGTGTGACTAGTGTTTTGAAAGAATCCAAGAAAGATCCTTTGAGCAACCGATTATTAACAAGGGATTCCAAGCGACGCCGTAGGCGCGCTTGAATCTTGCGTTAATTGGTAAAAATATGGAAGCCGTCATCCAAGAAGAAGCAACCGGCTGTGGTATTGCGGCAAGCGCTGCTCTTGCAGGTGTCAGTTACGCCGCAGCACAAAGGAATGCCAACGCTCTGGGTATTTATGCCGCAGATACAGCGCTTTGGTCAGAGACTGAACACGTTCGGAAACTTCTGCGGGAATTCGGTATCTCGGTGTCGCCCAAAGAAACGCCATTCGAGTCCTGGGAGCGCCTCCCAGACAAGGCTCTTATGGCCATTAAGTGGCGGATGAAGCGGGGCAAACCATTTTGGCATTGGGTAGTGTTTTTCAGGGAGGGAGGCCAAGCAATGGTGCTGGACTCCAAGAAGGCTCTGAAATCGAACATCCGGCAAGATTTCGGGCGCATCAAGCCCCAGTGGTACATTGAGGTAACCAATTAACAAGTCGCACCAGTACGCGGCCTACGGCCGCCGGACGTCCCTGACGGGCCGCCGCTGTGCTTCGCGTTATACACATGAAAACCAAAGGAGAAAGCCGTGGGAACCAGCAAGCAATCGCTCCTGAAGCTCAGCGCTATCATAGAGCAGCATTCGGCAAATCAAACGAATATGCCATTTCGCAACATGTTCGCTACTGCTTGCTATCTCTTCGTGATTGGCGAGGAGCAAGCAGCTCGAAAGCAAATGAAGAGCCTTTTCGACTGGTTAGGCTGGGATAACCAGAGAACCTATTTCAGCGCCATACTTGATTCTTTATCGGAATTTGCCCCGAAGTACGCATCTGAAATAGCTGCCAATCAGGAAATTAACAAAATCTTTTACAAAGTCGAGACGCCGGGTAGTTCAGCGTCAGAATCGACAGAAAATGTATAACCATTGCAGGCACGGCGACGCCCACTACATTGCGCCTTCGGCTCCATTCCGCGGGCGCGCATGCTACAAGCGTTATGCAGCATTGAGAGACTGAGGTTGGTACATGAAAAGCGATAAGGCCGATGCGGCACTTTATCTGTTAACGGGGCTTCTTCAGCGTCTTGATGCTGAGCGTCCCGGCATGATTCAGGAAATGATTGCGGGCGTTGAGGGTGATCGGGCTGCACTTCCAGAAAATATTGAGAACAGAGAGTACGTGGAGAAAATTTTTGACGAGGCTGTGGAGTTACTAACACGTGCAAACACTGCATAACAAATAAGGATAGGTCGCGCGCAGCCGCGACCTGATCCGGTGTTGGACGAGCCCGGTGCTTCTCTATTAAGGAAATATCATCGGCGAACTGAGAGGTGCTTTGGCCCTGGCATTGGGCGGTCATTTTCGTCAGGCCAGAGGTTCCCGTGACTCTCGGTGAAACCGATAGCCGATCTGTCCTGGTGGTGGTGTCATAGGGTGCTCTGATCCCTCCCTGTAAGGTGCATGTCGGGTGGAGGTCAGGCTATGCCAGACATCGTCGCCGGGTTGTTGGCACGGGCCACCGGCAGGGTCGCCGCCAAAGCGTGATGCTCATGGGCTCGCCACAACAGGGGCAAACGCGTTGTTTCCGGGGTTGGGTGACTATCCCGGGTAGCGCCACCTGCAAGCGCAACTGCAGCCGGTGTAAGGTTTTGCGGGCACCGCCGTGCAGGAACCCGTATTCCCGCACCCGTCGCAGCCCCTTGGGCAGGACATGCTGCAGAACCCGCCAGAGGAACCGGCTCGCCGGTTCGGTCAGGGTCTGCCAGCGCCGGGTCTGGCTGTCCTGGTAGCGGAAGGTGACCTGCTCACCGTCGTAATCCACGATGTTCTGCTCCCGGAGCACACCACGATACAGATAGCGGGCCAGATAGGTCAGCGCCTGGTCGCCACGGCCGACCTGCTCGCACTGGGCGACCCAGTGTTTGGGAATCGATTCCGGCAAGGCAAAGCCTTGCTCGCGCATCCGGGTGAGGAATTTGGCGCGAAACACGGTGGCCAGGGCCCGACCGTTGAATAGATATCGCCCGGCCCGGGCGTGCCAGTGATGGCCCGTCAGCCCGCCCCCGGGGACCACGATGTGGACATGGGGGTGGAAAGCCAAGCGGCGGGAGTGGGTGTGCAACACTCCGACCAGCCCGAGCTGGTTGCCCAAGCGTTTATCGTTGCAGGCGAACTGGCACAGCGTCTCCCGGGCGGCCTGGAACAGAGCGTGACAGGTCCATCGGAGGTGGTGCCAGGCAAAGCCCCGCAACTGGGCCGGTAGGGTGAAGGTCACCAGGAAATAATCCACCGGCAACAGCTTCTGCCGCTGCCGGCCCAGCCATTGGCTGTTGGTGCCGTGCTGACAGGCAGGGCAACTGCGATGGCCGCAGGACGGGTACGCCTGTTGCACCTGCTGACAGGCGCGACAGTGATAGCGAACCTCGCCACAGTCCGGCGTATGGCAGGCCAGAATCGACCGCAGGGCGGCGTGATGCTCCGGTCGCATACGTGCCCCGACGTGCTGCTGCAGGCTGGCCTCATGATCGCGCAGAATCTGCGCCAGGGTGATCATTGGGTCACCCAGTCAACTTGCAGCCGCTCCACCAGGGCATTGATCATCAGGGCACTGTTCTGCTGGGCCTCATGGGTCATCCGGGTGTAGCGGGCGGTGGTTACCGGGCTGGCGTGGCCGAGCAGAGTCTGAATCGAGCGCAGGTTCACCCCATTTTCCAGCAGATGGGTGGCAAAGCTGTGGCGCAGGGAGTGAATGTGAACATGCTTGCGGATACCGCAGTCCAGGGCGACCTGCTTGATGGCCTTCTGCACCCCACCCCGGGCCATCACCCGGGGCTTGCCGGAGGTGGCAACCGACGCATACGGCGGGTGCCCCCCGGGAAACAGCAGGTCTGGATGACGGTGAGTGGCCCAATAGCGCCGCAAGGCCTTGAGTGTCATCAGCGGTAAAGGCACGAAGCGATCCTTCTTGCCCTTGCCACAGCGCACATGCACCCGCATCAGGTGACTGTCGACATCGGCGATGGTCAGGTTCAGGGACTCGCTCAGTCGCAGGCCCAGACTGTAGGTGGTGAGGAAATAGACCTGATAACTGAGTTTGCGTGTGCGACTGATCAGGCGCTCGACCTCCTTCAGGGAGAGCACGTCCTGCAGGGTCTGAACCTTGGGGGCCTTGACGATAGGGACGTATTCCCAGGGCTTGCCCAGTACATACTGATAGAAACTCTGCAACGCATTGCGGGCAATCTTGACCAGACTCCAGGACCGATGCTCGACCAGATGCATGAAATACTGCTGGAGCTGATCGGTGCTAAGCTGATCGGGACAGGTCTCGAAATAGTCGCAGACCTGTCGCAGGCAACGGGTGTACAGATCGATGGTCTTGGGGCTTTTGCCGCGCAGGGTGAGTTCGGTGAGGTAGCGTTGGTGCAGTGCTTGAAAACGGGCGTGTTCGTTGGCGTTCATCACACTTCTCCTGACAAGCCCTCCAAAATGGAAGGGGTCAGAGAAGTACAGTCGAATTTGGCCTCTGCCGCATAGCGGCTTCGTTCAACAAATCACGGAAGACGGACGCGTGAGACGCGCCGCTTTGTTCAGCGTTAGAAAGTATTAAAAGGAAGTGAGTCGAATGGATCTTGAAATAACTGTAGTTGATGCATTTACAGATTCCGTCTTTAGCGGGAATCCAGCAGCAGTGATCATCACGGATAGTTGGCTATCCGACGATTTAATGCAGTCTATTGCTGTAGAAAATAACCTTTCCGAGACAGCTTTTCTAGTTTTGTCTGAAGCATCAACTTATCAGATCCGATGGTTCTCGCCGCTCACTGAAATTGCTTTTTGCGGCCATGCAACTTTGGCCTCTGCTTTCGTCTTGTTTGACAAAAGTCCTGAGCTAGCTAACATTAAATTTTCAGCTAAAGCAGTTGGAGATTTCTCGGTAGGGAAAAGTGAGTCGGGTAGAATTCAGATGGACTTCCCGAACACCAAGCCTGAAAAAATCGAAACTATTCCTGAGAGTCTGATATCTGGTCTTTCCATTACGCCAACTGAAGTCTATCGCAACTCGCAGGCGTATTTTGTGGTCTACAGATCCGAATCTGAGGTCTTGTCTGTGCTTCGTAATAACGAGTCTCTGGTTAAACTTAAGCCCCTTGATGTTGTTGTGACGTGCAAGGCTGAAACAAAGGATTATGACTTCATATCAAGGTACTTCTGGCCTGCAAATGGCGGCGATGAAGATCCTGTAACTGGCTCAATCCACACGGGTCTAGCACCATTTTGGGCAGAACGATTGGGTAAAAATAATTTGGTGGCATATCAAGCCTCAGAACGAGGAGGGGTGCTCAATTGTGCGGTTTCAGGAGGAAGAGTACTAATTTCTGGCAACGCAGTTCAGTATTTAAAAGGTCGCATCACTATTTAGCGCTATATATTTCTAACAAGGCCCGGCACAGCGACGTCTTTTCCGTTGCGGCTCCGCCTCCACTACAAAGCCGCGCATGCTGGCGGTGTTAATTGGTAAAGCCATGAATTCAGTCATTCAGGAAGAAACGACCGGCTGTGGTATTGCAGCAAGCGCTGCTCTTGCAGATGTGAGTTACGCCGAGGCAAAAAAGAGAGCCAACGCTCTGAGTATTTATGCCGCAGACACGGCGCTCTGGTCGGATACCGAGTACGTCCGAAAGCTGCTCCGCGAATTCGATATTCCGGTATCCGCCATCGAGACGCCATTTGAGTCATGGGAGCGCCTTCCAGACAAAGCTCTTATGGCCATCAAGTGGCGGGTGAAGCGGGGCAAACCATTTTGGCACTGGGTGGTTTTCGTCAGGGAAGGAGGCCAAGCAATGGTGCTAGACTCAAAAAAAACTTTGAAATCGAACATCCGGCAAGATTTTGGACGCATCAAGCCCCAGTGGTACATTGAAGTCACCAATTAACAAGTCATTCAAGTTCGTTCCCGGCCTGACGGCCGTCCACCGGACGTCCCTGTCGGGCCGCCGCTTAATTCGGCGTTACACATCGCAGGAGGCATTGTGATAGTCATCTATGGAATTAAGGAACACCTGAATCCAGTCAAGGCCCAGCTTTCTGACGTCATTCACGGATGTATGCGGTCAGTTCTGGGCATGCCAGAAGACAAGCGGGCTCATCGTTTCATCCCAATGAATGCTGAGGATTTTTATTACCCAGGTGGAAGGACGCCCGCCTACACGGTTATTGAAATCAACATGATGCAGGGGCGAACTCCCGATACCCAGAAAGCCCTGATAAAGAAGCTGTTCTGTCAAATTGAGTCGGAGATTGGTATTTCGCCTGTGGACGTGGAAGTGACGATTAAGGAGCAACCAGCCCACTGTTGGGGTTTCCGTGGCATGACCGGAGATGAAGCGCGAGACCTCAAGTACTCAGTCAATGTGTAACAAAACGCTCAAGTACGTTCCCGGCCTGCAGCCGTCCACCGGACGGCTTTTAGCCGCCGCTTAGCTATGCGTTATGTATATAAATAAGATGGGAGAGTTGCATGAGTTTTTCTGAATTTCACTTCATTAAGACGTTATTTATAGTAGTACTGGTCTCTGGTGCTTTGGTCGGATGCGATACATCTAACTATTCTTTGAGTTCGGGCAGCGACCCCAGTTCTAATAATATAGCTGAACAGGAAACGGACTCACATTCGCCAGAAGCCTATTCGATCTCAGCTTCAAGTCAGAAACTAGGTAATAATAAAATTCTTCTGAAATTGGCGACAAACATACCTGGAACAATCGAATTGATGGCTGGCATCAGTTTAGCCGACCAGGCTCCGGACGATATTTTGATTGGAAAAAATGGACGCGCTCGATTAGTGAACGGGAAAGGGCAGGTAACATTTAATGTAAGTGACTTGCCATCTGGAAAATATAATGTGAAGGCTGCGTTTTATCCTCGCTGGGGCTTTAAAGATGAAGAGTCAAAGTTGTCTGGGGTGGACGAAAATCTAGAGTATAAACATTCAATTTCTCTAACTGGATCAGGTGAGCCAGCCGAGTCAGCTAATCAGCGCAATGAGGGGCAAGCGTGGGTAATGGAGAATATCACTATGGGGTCGGAGTGGGATCCTGGTTTTTGGAAAAACCGTTTTGGTCAATGGAATGAATTTCCCGTAACAACTCGTAATCCAGATATCACTTCAAACTATTATTTTGAATCTCTTGATATGACCATAATCGTAAATTCTTTCAAGAATGAAATAACAACTTGGAGAATGGGTCGAGATGGCTTGTAGTCGCACACTACATAACCAGTCAATTAAGTACGTTCCGGGCCTTGTGGCCCTCCACCGGACGCGCTAGAAACCGCGCGCCGCTTATCTCAGCGTTAGGCAATCAAGGAAAAGTCATGTTGAGAGTATTATTTATAGCTTTGGTTCTTGCAGGGTGTACATCATCTCCAGGCATCATTCCGGTGGGAAATGATACGTATGCAACAATGATTTCAGGCCAAAGTGGTTTTGTTCCTGTTGGTGGAATGAAGGCGGATGCATACGAAGGTGCGCAGAAACATTGCAAAAGCCTTGGAAAAACATTGGAAGAAGTATCATTTAATTCAAGTTCGGGTTTTGGAAAGTTCCCAGAAGTTGAATTAAAGTTCAAATGTGTTTAGTCCTAGTGCTCTGGAAATGCCTAACAATTGATTGCTACGGATTTGGTAGTTTTGAGTAGAATCGTAATGTGCTACCAACTTTAATACGAGAAAAGAAAATGACAAGTACAAACCCTGCACGACATATATTTTCTTTTGAGGGCGGTGACAAACTAACCACCATCGGTGCGACGTTCTTCGTTTCTTATCTCTATCATCTGCATGTCGATTCAACTCATAGAAAATGGGCTTCTATAAAAACTCAGAAATCGCGTATTAGTACTATCAACAAATCGGAGCAATATCATAGTATTTGGTTAAAGCACATCGGTGGTATGAGTGAAGCTAACCTCAATAGAAACACTCTAGGTTTGGACGGTGCTACTATTAAAAAAATGGCGCTGGCCATACAAAAATCATTGTCAATACCAAGAGCCTAACAAGTGCATCTTGCCGGATTTGGGTAAACTGTCACCTGTTTTGCAAAAACACGCAAAACAGCCGCCAATTCACCCAAACCGCAAATGCAGGCGTTAGCAATCAAAAAGGAACTTCAAAGTTCATGAACAAAATATTTAAAATACTTTTAATTTCTTTCTTGGCTTTTACAGGCACTTGTAGTGCTGGTGAGTGGTATGAAGGAGGCACACTCACAGACCGGAACGCAATTGCATGGCAAGATGCTAGTCTGGCAAATAAGATTGCCTCGTCAGCAGATTTTGTTGCAGTAATGTTCCAAGGCAGTTATCTCAAGCCTTCTATTTCAAGCAACATTAAGTCCGTTACTGATTTAGCCCCATATGCCATTCAAGTTGCAATATGCATTGACGGCTCAACAAAAAAACTGGCAGATCCAGAAGAAAATAGAAAAACCTTTACCAACCAAAAGTTAAGTGGCATGGCGGCAACATGTACAACTTTAATGGGCTGGATGAAATAATAATTGCTAACAAGGCATTGCACCGGACTCCGCATACTGTCGCGCTTTTTGCAAAAACACGCAAAAAATCGCGCCAGCATGCTACGCCGGTGAATGCGGCGTTATATTTTTAGGAAGCATATGCACTTTTATTACGACGAATCTAACAATGTTAGAGTACTTAAAGTAAAAAATGATGGGTTTAATACTGATTCACACGACAATCCATCACCATGTTTTGTACTTGCAGGTATTGCTTTACCAAAAGATGGAAGCGCCATTACAGAAAGTGAAAAAATCATCTTAAATAAGAAAATAAACCTTCCTAAAGATTCTGATGAGTTTAAATTTAAAAATATCGCAAATGGTGAGTTCCTTGATAATTTAAAATCCGTAAAATTACGGAATTTATTAGAATGGGTTAAGAGTAGTGATTACTTAATACACTATAGTAATTTGAATATGGAATATTGGTCTGTAATTGATATAATTGATGATATTTGTGAATTCGCTGACTCAGAGGGATCTTTAAATTATGCCGCCGCAGGGGGGAAATATAACTTCACTGCGTTCCATAAAGATGCACTTTATTTACTTTTAAAATTACAAAAGCGGTCATTTATAACTATCTTACGTAATAATGGTTACCCAAATGTTATCGGCTTGAAAGTTAAAAAATTGCTTAAAGATCTTAAAATGCTTTGTAAAAAGACCACATCACCATCTTCCCATTCTGTTTATAAACTCAGTAAAGAAAGTAAGCTACAAATCAAGAGCTTGCAAAAACTACTTGAATTGTGTGCAAAAATATCAGAACTAGAGTTGGTTTACGATAGTGACGATGGAATTTTAATTGATGGATTAAGTGTTTTTTATCGATTTAGATTGGAGCAGTTTCCTGATTCTAAACATACTTTTGATAATGAGTATAAAATTCAAGAACATTTTGAAAAACTTAAAGGTCTTGATTCAGTACTTCAATCTGAAAACTATGAATTTGTTAACTCAAAAGATCATTATGAAGTTCAATTATCTGATGTAATGAGTGGTTTGTTTAAAAATTACTTTACGTTTATCGATAAAGTCAAAATAGAGTTAATCGGTGAAATAAAGGAAGGGTTAAATCAACTACAAATTAAAAATTTAGAATTGATTAAAGATTTGGTTTTGCAAACAGATAATACCATGCCTTTAATGCTTCATTATGTTTCAAGTGCTTCTGAACAAATAAAGCATGCTGAATTTTTATTTGATAAAAAAATATAACAAGCCATTCAAGCAGGACAAATAACAGTTGGCTATTTACTCCTTCGTCGCCTATTTTAGCCACCTATTATTTGCCTCTTAATGGGACGTTAAAGGGTAAAGCTCGAGGTATGGCAGCCATTACCTATCCGTGTCAGAATTATCAGACACACGAACGAGAGGTTTCGCCCATGAATCTCCAGAGAATTGAAGACGAGGCACTCCATCTGCCAAAAGAGGAGCGAGCTCAGTTGATCCAACGATTGGTTTTGAGCCTGGAATCTCCGTCAGAGGAAGAGATGAAGTCTGACTGGTTGCTTGAGGCTCGCAGAAGAGCGGAAGAACTTGATAGCGGGTTGGTTCCAGCGGTACCCGGTGACGACGTTATGAGGAAGGCTCGAGCACTAATCAAATGAACGACGTTTTTCACCCGGCAGCGGAAGCCGAGTTTTGGAATCAGTCGGTTACTACGAATCGAAGGTTCCAGGATTGGGTGGTGCCTTTATAGAGGAACTTGAGGCCCTGGCCGAACTAATCGGCGAGTCACCAGAAGCTTGGCAGGTCAAGCTGGAGCCGGATATTCGCAGAGCTCCCCTTCATCGATTTCCGCTATCCATCGTCTATCGAAAAAAGCCTAGCTGTTTCCAGATTCTAGCGGTTGCACATGACCGGCGGCGGCCGCACTACTGGCTAGGCAGGCTTTAACAATCGGCTGCACGGCGACCGATTTTCCGCCGCTTCGCGGCTCCAAACCGGCGCGTGAGCCGGGCGTTAAATGCCAGTGATCGCGAAGTCCAGGGCATCTACTATCTGGTCTCGAAAGTGGGTTAATGAGCCTGCGGGGTTATTCAGTTGCTTGGTGGGCACTGAGGATATTTGAGGTGTCAGCAACAGAAGTTTCTGGCCATCGAAGGTGACCTTTGGAGTGAGGCCCTGCATCGTTTGGTTCCCGAAGGCTGAGAGCCTGCCAAGCGGAATAACGATGCGTGTTGCCAGTTCAGATAAGTGCAGGCTTTGAATGTCGACCAAGTAGGGATAAAACGATTTGCTGGCTTTGTTCGGATTGGGGTATACATCGAACTGGGCCATTAAAATTCCCTAAATTCGTCACCGAAGCAACCATGCTGCTCAACGAACTCGTTGTAACTTGTGATGGCAGCGCGGTTTTCGTCAGCCCATTGAGCTGCTTTGCGTTTCGCCAACTCTTCTCTCAAAGCTCGCTCAAGCGTGGCCGAGAGATTGATGTTCAACGCTCGCGTTTTTGAAAGCAGGTCGCTGTTCACGGACAGATTCGTTGCCTTTTTAGGAGAAGCTATATCGTAGAGCTCATGCATTTTGGCCTCCACAGAGCTATTTTCTGGCTTTTACACAGCTTATGCGTATGCGGGTGCGCATTCAAGTGCATTTAACCAATCAATCAAGTTCGTTCCCGGCCTGACGGCCGTCCACCGGACGGCTTTTAGCCGCCGCTTATCTCAGGGTTAGCGCTCCAAGACACCGGACGGAACCGGCGGTACAATGAAGATGGGAATACGGAGGTAAAGTATGGTGGCTTCATTCACAGAAATTGAGCGGCAGGCCCGGAATTTGACGGTTGAAGAACGTGCTAGGCTTGCAGAGTCGTTGCTCGAGTCACTTCAGTTGTCACGTTCCGATATAGAATTGGCTTGGGCCCAAGAGATCGAAGATCGCGTAGCCGCATTCGATCGTGGCGATATGCCGACCTACGCAGCAGAGGACGTTTTTGCAGAAGCGTACTACTTGTCGCGGTGAGACGCGTCAGGTTCGTTGCTGCAGCACGACGTGAATTCTTGGCTGAAGTCGTTTATTACAATGAGGAAGAGCAAGGTCTTGGCGCACGTTTTACGACAGCAGTTGAAGAGGCAACAAGTAGAGCTCTTGCGTTTCCGCTCGCTGGTTCGCCCGCGCCCAAGAATACTCGGCGGGTTTTTCTCAAGGACTTCCCATTCTCGGTCGTTTATCAGCCAACCGCCGGTGGCATCATTGTGTTCGCTCGCGCACCATTCGCTTCGGCCAGGTTATTGGCGGACGCGTCTGCAAGAGCGCTAACCAGCGCAGGCACGGCGACGCCCTTTACATTGCGCCTTCGGCTCCATTCCAAGGGCGCGCATGCTGCGAGCGTTAGCTGGATTGGTGTGGTTCCTTTTTGGTGGTTCGGTGTCAGTGGCCTTGGCCCAGAGTTGGCAGCAAAACCGGTAAGTTTCGGTGTTTGCCAAGGCCGTCAAAATCGGTGGTTAGTTGGTAGTTCAGCGTTTCAATAGCGGTGACAGAAAGTTAGGTGTTCCGTTTGTGGGGCTGTTCGTCGTGAACACGGTTTTGATCTGCTAATCTGGTGTTCTGGTTCATTCACCGCATCGGTTGTGGTGTTTTTAAACGCGGTGCACCGGCGGATTTTGGTGCAAAGCAGCAATGGCGCAGGCCATCGTATTGGTCGCCAGGGAGTGGCTTCATCGTTACACCCAGCTAACCAGTTAATCAAGTTCGTTCCCGGCCTGATGGCCGTCCACCGGACGGCTTTTAGCCGCCGCTTATCTCAGCGTTAGCTGGATTTATGTGGTGCCTTTTTGGTGGCTCGGTATCAGTGGCCTTGGCCCAGAGTTGGTAGCAAAACCGGTATTTTTCAGTTGCGCCAAAGCCGTCGAAATCTATGGTCAGTTTGGTGCTCCAACGTTTCAGTAGTGTTAGCAGGAAATTGAGTGTTCCGTTCGTGGGGCCGTCTGCGGCAAGCTGGGTTTTGATCTGTTAGTCTTATGTTCAGGTCCATTCGCCGCATCGGCGGTGGTCTTTTTCGCACTGTACATCAGCAGACCTTGGTACAAGGGCAGTAGCGGAATAGGCTATCGTTTTGAGTGCCGAAGGCTGGGTTGTCAGTTACACCCAGCTAACAAATCGCAGCAGCACCAGGCCTACGGCCGCCGGACGTCACTGACGTGCCGCCGCTGTGCTCAGCGTTGAACTAAACCGCTTCGCGGTAGCGAGTAAGCCTGAAAGTTTCCTGCGAGATCAGGTGAATTGACCGATACTTTTGATTAGCCCGAGTGGGCTTTCAAAAGAGGAGTGTCCGTCATGACACCGTTACGTCAGACCATGATCCAGGCCATGTGCCAACATGGCTTTTCCCCCCGAACCCAGCACAGCTATCTTTACGTCGTCACCGCGCTGGCCCGTTATTATCGGCGCTCGCCCGATCAGTTGAAGGTGGAAGACTTACAAGTCTTTTTCAACTATCTGGTGCAGGAGCGCTCGCTGTCACCGGCCAGTTGCCGTGTTTACCTCCATGGCATCCGGTTTCTGTATCTGAAGGTGCTGCACTGGGCGCACTTCGATGTAACCCTGGTGCTGCCCAAGCGACCTCAGCGCATTCCAGAATTACTGACACGCCAGGAAGTCACGCGCCTTCTGGCCGCTGTTCTTAACCCCAAGCACCAAGCCCTGTTATCCGTCACCTATGGATGCGGTTTGCGCGTCAGCGAAGCGGTCGCGTTGAGGGTCAAAGACATCGATGGTGAACGCCATCTGCTGCGGATTGAAAAAGGCAAGGGCGCCAAAGACCGGATGGTGCCCCTGGCTCCCGGAGTACTCCAAGCGCTCCGTCGCTATTGGCAGATTCGCCATCCCATGCTCTGGTTATTTCCCAGTGATTTACTGCCAGACAGACACCTTCATATCACCACGCCTCAGAAGGTCTACCACACAGCCAAGACAACCAGTGGCATTGAAAAATGCGGTGGCATTCACGCCTTGCGCCATGCCTACGCCACACACCAGCTGGAGGGGGGTTTGCCCATTCATGAGCTGCAACGGCTCTTGGGGCACAGCGATTTGCGCAGCACTCAACGGTATCTGCACTGGTTGCCAGGCGTCACACCCCAAAACGGGGGTCCTGCAGACCTGATCGCAAGTCTCGGAGGTGCATGATGGCGGGCACACTGAGCGTTCAAAACATACTGACGCGATTTCTGCCAGGTCAGACACTGGACAGTCACCGTCGTAAAGTCTGCGCCCGCCTAACGGACTGCCGAACCGCCCGCATGGGCGGTATGGACATGCGTTGTGATCATTGCCAGGCCCACTCCGTCTGCTACTACGGATGCCGGGATCGCCATTGTCCGCAATGCCAGGGCCATGCAACTGAACAATGGAGCGCACGTCAGCGCTCCCTGTTACTGCCGGTGCCTTACTTCCATTTGGTGTTTACGCTACCTCACACCTTGAACGGCTGGGTTCAGCTCCATCCCGACGTGATCTATCGCTGTCTGTTCGCCGCAGTCTGGGACACGCTTAAGCAGTTTGGGCGCAACACCCGGCACCTTGGCGGCGAACTGGGTATGACAGCGGTGCTCCACACCTGGGGACAGAACCTGAGCCGTCATGTGCACGTGCATTGCCTGATCCCCGGCGGAGTGTTGACCGGCACCGAAGACTGGCACAAGGCAAAAAGCCACTACTTGTTCCCGGTACGGGCCTTATCCCGGCGTTTTCGAGAGCGGATGGTGTCGTTGCTAAGAGCGGCGGTGAACGCCGGCGAACTGCACCGGGTGACCCGCAACGGTGAGATTGATGGCGTGCTCGACGGCCTGATGCAACACGAGTGGGTGGTCTACACCCGACACTGCCTGAACCAGGCCGAGAGCGTGGTGGATTATCTGGCTCGCTACACTCACCGAATCGCCATCAGCAATGGGCGTTTGTTGACGATGGAGGATGACCGGATCGCGTTCCGCTATAAGGACTATCGGGATCATTCCCGATTGAAGACCCAATGGCTGGATGGCTAGGAGTTCGTGCGTCGGTTCCTGATGCACATTCTGCCCAAAGGCTTTATGCGAATTCGCCATTTTGGCTACCTGAGCAACTGCACTCGACGCCGCAAACTGGCGGTTATCCGGCACTGTTTATCGCAGCCGCTCAAATCAGAAGCGACACTGGAGAGCCCGGCGTCTCAGCGATGCTGGCCGTGTCTTCTTTGTGACAGCGGTGTGGTTCGCATGGTTCGTCAGGTTCCACGATTTAGACCAGCGGTGATCCCAACGGGCTAACCCATCTCCGCCTGGTTCGGTGCTTGGAAAACAACCGTTCTAAAGGAGCTGGGCGTTTCTGCGGGCGAACGCTGGAAAAAGGGGCATACGAGGGGTAATCTGAGGGTAGTCACAACAAGGAACCGCCTCATGAAGGATCGAATGAGACCAAAACCCGCCGACATTGCTTCGTACCGGGCCCCAGATGTACCGTTCAGGCTTCGCCTCCAAATTACTTTATCCTTAAGCATTGTTCGATAGCTGCGGCGTTGGCGGCTTAGTCCAACAGACATTTAATGGTCATGCTGCGCACGACCATTAAATGCTTAGGTGTTATGGCTCTAGGCTAACTTCTCGCGTTAAATTGTAATTCTAGGATACAAAATGGATGTAACAAATAAAGAGCACTTTAAAACAATTCGTAAAGCTATTGAAAACAATAAACTTGCTGTGTTTGTTGGATCCGCTGTGTCTTTTGATTCAAATCTTCCGTCATGGGGAGAACTTATCAGTTTAATGAAAAGTGCTTTAGAACTGCCTAGAACAGATGATTATTTGAAAATAGCTGAACACTACTATCTTCAATATGGAAGAAATACGTATTACAGCAAAATTAATGACTTTTTTCCGTCTGAAAGCAAACCAAATAAGCTTCATGAACTGCTTCTCTCCTTAAAGCCACAACATATAATAACGACAAATTGGGATGATTTACTCGAAAAGTCGATAAACACTAACGGAGACTTGTATTTTACAGTAGCAAACGATCATGAACTTGCTTCGTCACCAAGCTCACAACTATTGGTAAAAATGCATGGTGATTTGACTCACCGAAATATAGTATTTAAAGAATCTGATTATTTAGCTTACACAGATAAATTTCCTTTAATTGAAAATTTCATCAAAAGCCTTTTTTCTACTCATGTTGTAATTTTTGTTGGTTACAGTATAAGCGATTATAATTTAAATCAGATTTTAAGCTGGATAAGAAACAGAACCCAAGATGCTCCGCCAGCTTTCACAATCTTAACCGAAAGTAAAATAACATTATCTGAATCAAATTATTTAAGAGAAAAAGGTGTATATCCATTACTGTGTGAGGAAAACACCAATAATGCAACGGACTACCCTGAACTATCACCTAAAAGCTGTAGGGTAGCAGAGACTATTTCTAAAATAATCCACCCAGAACCTACAGAAATGCTTGATATTATAGGTGAAATTGCTATTGATATTTCTAGCTGGGAAACCATATATCCTTCGGTATTTGTCCAATTATTTAAAAACAGGTTTAATATAACTGAGATTAATAAAATTTATTTTGATTCAAGTGATAATGTGATTGTTTATAACCTGAGCGAAGAAGAGAAGGGTTACAACCGAGATAAGATTAGAAAAATCAGAAGGCAACTCCTAAAAATATTACAATTTATTCCTGTTTCTGAAATTCGGCTTTCATTTGAGCATCGTAAATACTATCGAGTAAGAAATGTATTTAAATTCGAATTTGTTGATGAATATACATCCTTCAATTTTAGTAAAATCTCTGATCGGATTTCTACTGCAACAGTTAACTCAAGTGATAATCAGGATATGCATTTTCAAAATGCGTACGACAACTACTTTTTAAAAAAACTGCATATAGCAAGAGAGGCTTTTACACACGTAGCTAATATGTATTTTTCTAAGTCGTTGTTCATTAAATCTTTGATCTCTTCATTTAATAAGAAACAATTATGCTTAGGTGAAATACCATGGGATCTTGCTGGTGACTTTTTTGAAACCTCGATGGAAGAGCAGTTATCAAGAAATGATAATATCTCTGAACTCATTGAGAAATTTCCTAAAAGTATTGTTAATAGGCAAAAATCTCTATTTCATGGATTAGATTCAAATAACTCTTTTTTATTAGAGCGCTTCAGAAATGTAGCCAACCTGAGTAGAGAAATAGATGATGAAATCGATAGTATAAATAGTGGCTCGATGGTGTTTAGTAATAAGCTAGCTTCCATGTATAACCAAGTTCGCTGTACGGCCATGTTTATAACTAAAAATAGAATTACGACGTTATATTCCTCAGATTACAAAAATATTTGTAAAATTGCTTTTGAAGCAATTATAAAAAGGCAATGCTTAGAGAATAAAGTTGAGCTTGATGTGCTTCTTTCTTATAGCGCGTTGATTTCATTTAAAGAAAAAGATCTTGTTAAGTTTTTGTCCGACAAGTTAAATGAAGATAAATCATTAGAAATATCAGAAGATACAATTGAGTATATTTTTCTTGTCTTGGATAATTTAATCCAAACAATCTCTTCGGGGGGCTCATTCAACTTAAAAGAGCATTGTATTAAAGTTTGGTCTAATGCACTTATTTTACTTTCTTATGCAAAACACTCCGAAGTTACACTCAAAGAAATAATTAAACGTCTGACAGTTTCATTTGATACTAATAGGTGGTTTCTCCTATCTGAAGCTGTTAATAGATTTCTAGTATTTCAAGTTAATAGATATGGATGCTCATTTTCTGTAGCTGATTTAAAGTTATTATTTGACAAGCAAGTTGAGAAAATAAATTCAAATGAAAATATACCTATTCAAGAGCGAGGACGGCTATTTTCTAACCTTTTATACTTGATTAGAGACAACGAAAATGATGCAAGTGACCTTTTTGAAGGAAATAAACAGCTCGAAAGGTTTATTTCAAATATTACAGCGATGGAATTTAACGAGCGCCTAAGAGCTATAAATGGGTTTGTATTTGTAATCCATTCATTAGCTGTTGGAGAGTTAAAGAAAAAAGTTTCAGAACTGTTGAAAACAACATTTGAAGACTCTAAAGAAGCAGAGTTTAGTGAATCATCAATTATGTTTGGATTAGATTTATATAATGTTGGAGTTTTATCTGAAACTGAATTGGTTTTTGTAATCAAGCAACTGAAGATCAAAGTAGATGACCATATTCAAAAAGGCAGTACTACAAGTAGTTATTCAGTAATTAAAGAGCAGCTAGGAAAAATTAATAAAGAACAACTAAAGGGCTTTGAAGAAACAGTTGAAAGGGTTAATAAATTAACCGATGCAATGGAAAATAGCTTTAAACGGTTCAACGAGCCATAACAAGGCCTTTAAACGGAACAAAAACAGTTGGCTTTGTTTCGTGCCTCAACAAGTGTAGCCAACAATTTTTGTCCGCTTAAGGCGGCGTTAACCCTTCCTGCCGCCAATCTTGCAAAACTCCGTCAATGACGTATATTGGTTACCATGTTTACCATCATCGAAACCCCTACATTTGAAGCGGACGCCAGAAAAGTCTGGACTGAGGAGGAGCGAAGCGCTTTCTTTGCTTGGCTGGCAGCCAATCCTGAAATTGGCGACCCCATCTCAGGTAGCGGCGGGTGTAGAAAGATTCGTTGGTCGGTAGCGGGTTCAGGGAAGCGTGGTGGGGTGCGAGTTATTTACTTCACCAGGCTGGCAAATGGTGAGATCTGGTTGTTGGTGATCTACAAAAAGGCCGTCAAGGACAACATACCCGCGCATATCCTGAAGTCGATTCGTGAGGTATTGGAAAATGAGTAACGAGATTCTGAGTGCTGAGGAACTTGGCAACAAGCTACTCCAATCCGTCAAAGAAATGAAAGCGGGCAAAGCCGCACGAGTCAGTCGTGTGGAGCCTAATGAGGTAGCAGATGCACGGAGTAAAACCGGCCTGACCCAGATAGAGTTTGCTGAGGTACTGCATATTTCTGCGCGTACGTTGCAGGAGTGGGAGCAAGGGCGACGGAAGCCCTCTGGGCCAGCGAAAGCGCTCATCGAGATTGCTTTCCGCCATCCCGAGGTCATCCGGGAGGACCTCGAACTCCGGGGTTAACAAGCGGCTGTTGTCGGACGCGCCTACGCTGCGCTCCGGCACGCCGCAAAGCCGAGCGTTAAATGGAAACGGCTACCAGCGCCTAGCCTGTTGACTTCAGTATCAATAGTGATACTATTTTCACATGGCAAAACTCGACGATCTTCTCAAATCTATGCGAGACAATCCGAAAGGCGTCCGCTTTTCTGACTTGTGCAAAGTATGCGATCTGTATTTCGGTGAGCCGCGGCAATCCGGATCCAGTCACAGAGTCTACAAGACGCCATGGCTTGGTGACCCGCGAGTCAATATTCAGAACGCCAAAGGCAAGGCTAAGGCATATCAAGTGAAGCAGGTGCTGCAGGCTGTAGAGCGACTGGAGGTGAAAAATGGATAAAACTATTGATCGATATACATACCGGGTGACCTGGTCAGAAGACGATCAGGAGCATGTGGGTTTGTGCGTTGAGTTCCCTAGCTTAAGCTGGTTGGAAGACACACCCGAAAAAGCCCTCAAGGGTATTCGTAGGTTGGTTCGAGATTGCATCAAGGATCTTCAGGAAGAGGCTCAAGATATACCTCAGCCCATTTCTGCAAAGTCATTCAGTGGGAAGTTTATGGTGCGCGTCCCTCCAGACACACATCGTTCGCTTGTAATCCAAGCTGCTGAATCCGGTGTCAGCTTAAATCGCCTCATCTCGAGCAAGTTGCACTGATCCATGTAACAAATCACGGAAGGCGGACGCGTGAGACGCGCCGCTTCGTTCAGCGTTGAGGCTGTAGAAAAAGGTCGAAGACAATCCTCGAACTGAAATTGGTTAATAAACGATCTAAAAATAGCGCCTATTCTTAAAATCTGGAGCACTTATCGTCGAAAGCAGACCTGGATTTTACGTAGAAACGTCATCACAAAAGTGCTCGAGGGTTTTTCTACAACCTCGTTAGGCGCACCACAATCTGAGTTTGAGTAAGATCCATAGTATGAAAAAGGTATCAGAAATGCTCATAGCAGTTAGCGGTGACCTGCTAAAGAGCGTGGAAAATCTGGAGGAAATGCAGGCACACTTGGATTTGGTGAAGACTGCATGGAACATGTCACTGTCATCTGGAAAAAAACGGAATGGAAAGCTCAAAAAGTTCATTGAATCTCAACGGGCCCGGGCGCCAAGCATATAGGCACTCGAAGGTCTCGAATGGGAGTTCAGGCGAATCATGAAGCAAAAGGACAAGCTTTTTCCAACGGTAAAGAAAAAAGTAGAGTTTGCAATGGCCATTGAGGAAAGCAAGAACGACTATATTATACGGGCATACTTCACTAATGGCGCCGAGCCGAGTCCGATCGCCTAACAATCACAATCACAATCACAGCCACGGCGACGTCTACTCCATTGCGGCTTCGCCTCCACTCCGCAGCCGCGCGTGCTGTTGGCGTTATGTTTGTGACGAGATACCGGCATTGGAGTATTGATGAATTTAGATGGACTGACTGTGCGGGAAGCAAGGGTTGACGATTACCGTTCTCTCGCAGCATTGGAACAAAAGGTGATTGACGCTGAGCGTCCGTACAATACGTCTCTCAAAGAAAAAGACGCCTATTACTACGATATCGAAAAGCTGATTACTGATCGTGATAGTAGGTTGGTCGTTGGAGAGGTTTCTGGCAACATTGTCGCTACAGGGTACGTTCAGGTGCGCCATTCAAAGCCTGCCTTAGACCACGATAACCATGGATATTTTGGCTTCATGTATGTGGCAGAGGAGTACAGAGGGCTAGGGTTAAACAAAGTGATCTTGCAAGATCTGGTTAGTTGGGGCCAGCAACGAGGAGTCATCGATTTCTATCTTGAAGTGTATGCGGAGAATAATTCTGCTGTTCGTGCATATGAGAAATTTGGCTTTCGAGGATCTCTGCTAGAAATGAAGTTGAACCTTGGGAGTTGATTCAAAACATAACCAGTGCAGGCACGGCGACGCCCTTTACATTGCGCCTTCGGCTTCATTACAAGGGCGCGCATGCTGCGAGCGTTAGGGCTTACTTCGCCCCAGCCAATAGCCAGGCTTCCGGGAGTGGTGGGCAACGGCGATTACGACAGTTTCTTTCGGCAACTCAATTGCGACAATGTCGTACGGGAAGCGTTCCAGAATCAGTCGTTTTGCGCCTGTATGGCCGGCTTGCTCGGGGAGAGGTGATAAGGGGATGAAGTTCTCTTCAATAACGTCGATGGCAGCGTCAATAGCAGCGAAGAACTCGGCTCCGAGTCCAGGTTGCTCATATTCGTACCATGCTGCGGCCTCTATCGCTTCCTGTGAGGCTTCTTCCAGTATCCTTACCGTTCGCATTGTTACTGGTTTAGCCTCGCTCGCATCTTTGTTCGGAATTCTTCGCGGCTGAGAAGTGTGGCCTTACCACTTTTGACCTTGGACACACGGCGAATAATTTCATCGTTCCAGGCCTGCTCAACAGAGTCATCACGGGGGCCGTCCAGGCTCATTATGAGCTCGCGAGCCAGCACTGCGCGTTCCGACTCGGAGAGAGTCGAAATCTGGGAGCGTAGGTGATTTAATGTTTCGGTAGTCATGGAGCCTCCGCGAGTAGCACTATGGTTATGCTATCCCGATTAGAAGGCCCTAACAAGGCGGTCAACCGGACGCCAAAAGCGTGGCCGCTTTTGGTTCCCTCCGCTGGCGCTCCGGCGCCGGTTACCTAAGCGTTATGCAAACCGTTCGTCTTGACGTACGTACCTTATAGCGTACACTGGTGAAAAATTAAACACACCAGAGGTGCGTCATGATCGGAATTACTGCAACTGAGGCACGCAGCAACCTTTATCGGTTGATTGATGAAACCGCCGACTCTCATCAGCCGATCATCATCATGGGCAAGCGGAATAAAGCCGTACTTGTGTCTGAAGAAGACTGGTCTGCTATTCAGGAAACGCTTTACCTGCTTTCCGTGCCGGGTATGCGCGAATCTATTCGTGAGGGGATGGGTGCCCCTGTCGAGGAATGTGATAGGGAGCTGGACTGGTGACATGGACGTTGGTTTACACCAAGCAAGCCCAGAAAGACGCAAAGAAGTTGGCCTCAAGCGGCCTAAAACCAAAAGCCCAAGAGCTGTTGGCGCTGATTTCAGAAGATCCGTATCGAAAACCGCCTCCATTTGAGAAACTTATCGGTGATCTTGCGGGAGCTTACTCACGGAGGATTAATATTCAGCATCGACTGGTGTACCAAGTGCTTGAAGACGAACGAGTAGTCAAAGTTCTCCGACTCTGGAGCCACTACGAATAATGCATAACCAGTCGCTGTTGCCGGACAATATTTCCACCGCTGCGCGGCTCCAAAATTGCCGCAAAGCTTGGCGTTATGCAGATCAGTGAGCTGGGCTCCTCAAGTATTTCTCCTGGCCCAGCCTCCCTGTTTTGACTAATAGTGTCGTTTACAACCACTTCTTCGGATAGCGTTGACCGGAAATAAGCCGGTGGTATACCACCCCGAAAGCCACAATCAGAATGGTGCCTGCCGCCACCGGCGTCAACAGGAAACCCCAGTGTTCACCTGCAAGCATGACGACCAGCGGATTAGCCCCTGCTGGTGGGTGGGTAGTGTTGGTCAGCATCATCAAGCTTACCGCTAGTCCTACTGCCAACCCCATCGACCAGGGGGTAACGCCCACCAGAGCTGCTACAGACAGGCCGGTCGCCGTTGTTAATAGGTGACCTATGATGATGTTTCTGGGCTGTGCTAGTGGACTTTCCGGCAATCCGAATAGGATTACCATGGTCGCGCCAAAGGGAGCCATCAACCAGACGGAGGACTGATTAGCGCTGCCCAGGCTGCTCAAAGCGGTAATACACAGCATTGCCCCCAAGCCTGCTAGCAAAGGGACAAGGTAACGTGAAGTGGTCAGACGTTTGTACATGAGCAAAATCTCCAAAGTAGACAGATCGGTCTGCATAGAGTAGACAGTCTTGTCTACTGATGTCAAGATACGGATATCTGGTGTGATGTGGGTATAACCATGGATAAGCAAGAACAGCTAGTTCGTACCGCCTTTAAATTGTTTTACACTCGGGGCATTAACGCAGTGGGAGTGAACCTAGTGTTAGCGGAGTCAGGCATAGCCAAGAAAACGCTTTATCATCACTTCCCCAGCAAGCAACACCTAGTGGAAGCGGTCATCCGCTATCGTGACTGTAGCTACCGGGCTTGGCTTATATCGAGGCTGGATCATGTACTTTCAGGCAAACCCGCTTTGCTTGAACTATTTAGTGCTCTGGATGACTGGTTCCACAGCCGGGTGCCGGATATCGACCACTTCCATGGCTGCTTCTTTATCAATGCCAGCGCTGAATTCGGCGACCGAGACAATGTCATCCACCGGGCCTGTGCCGAGCACAAATCTGATATAACGAGACTGATTCGAAAGCATGTGGATGCGTTGTCTCTCCCGGATGGGGCAACAGAAGAGCTCACACGCTTGGTTGTTCTACTTAAAGAAGGGGCTACCTCAGTAGCGCACGTTCAGGGAAATCTTGATGCGGCGATGGAGGCTAAAAAAATACTGGAGAATATACTGCATCGCTATGCTGATGAATAACTTTGGTACATGTGTTGCTTGAAGAAAATATCTTCGAGAAATCGATTGCGTAACGCCACAATGCATAAGGAGTAGTGCATGATTTTCGAGCTACCTGCTCCTGAAACACTTGAGTCTGAATCATTGGTTAGCTGTATTGAAAATCGTCGCAGTGTGCGAGAGTACTCTAAGGCTCCCCTGCGTATTGATTCTCTATCCCAGTTACTGTGGTCTGCGCAAGGAATAACAGGCCCGGAGCAAAAAAAGGCAATACCTTCAGCGGGCGGACTCTACCCTTTGCAGACCCACATTTTGGTGCGGCGTATTGCGGAACTTGAGCCTGGGATTTATGAATACCAGAGTGGCAATCACTCTTTGAAGCTACTTGGCAGCATCTCTCCAGAAGCGTCGATACGAGAAATGGGGATTGGCGATCAACCATGGCTAAATGACGCGGCCATCGTCATTGGGTTAGCTGGAAAGCTCGAAGTAGCCATTAGGCGCTTTGAATCTCAGGCACCCCAAGGAGAGCGCGGTTCTCGCTATGTGTATATGGAATCGGGAGCTTTAGCGCAAAATGTCCATCTTCAGTGCACGGCTCTAGGGATTGGTTGTGTTTTGGTCGCAGGCTTTGATGATTCGAAGGTGAAGGAAGCATTTGGGTTCCCTTCAGATGTGGAGCCTACTGCGCTACTTTGTATCGGACAACGGTGGAGTGTCTAACTATGCATAACCAGCCACGTCACACGGATGGTTTTTCTCCGCTTCGCTCCAAAAAAGCCACCGGTGCGCTTAGCGTTATGGATTCAGGAGTTTACAGTGCTAGAGTCGGTAATACAGGAAGAAGCAACAGGGTGCGGCATTGCATCCGTAGCCAACATTCTTGGCAGGTCGTATGCAGAGATGGCATCCATAGCTGACACCATGGGCATCCATGCCTCAGACAAGTCGCTGTGGTCAGATACAGAGTATGTCCGTCGCATGTTGTCCAGCGCGGGCGTTGAAACCTCGAACGATGAGATTCCGTTTGAATCCTGGGATAGATTGCCGGACCTTGCGTTGTTGTCTATCAAGCATCATCAGGAAGAGGGCAGATATTTCTGGCACTGGGTTTTGTTTAAGCGTGTGGAGGGTCAGCCATTCGTTTTGGATTCAGCAAGCTACCTGTCTTCCAATATTCGTCAGGACTTCGAAGCAATGCAGCCGAAGTGGTTCATTGAGGTCAAAACTGTATAACAAGGCCATTAAATTCGCGCCATGTGGTCTCTCGTTGGTCGGGTCGCTTATGGCGGTCATTTCATTAGCAATAAGGACGTTTACTAGGATGGACGGCACCGTCGAATTGGAAAGCCTATTGAGTTCCCTGGTCCCACAGATGCCAGAGGTCGACTATGTATTCTGCAGTGTCCCTGGCACTCTCGGTGACTATGCTGGGCTTGAGCCAGTGACTACTGTAAGGGAAACGGAAGGCTTAACATTGGTTTTGCCGGTCGCTGTAGCAGTGAGGGAAAACTTCAGGTTCAACGGAACATATCGGCAAATCACTCTCACAGTGCACTCAAGCCTAGAAGCCGTTGGGCTGACAGCGGCTATTTCCTCCGAGCTTGCATCAAATGACATTCCGGCTAACGTCGTCGCTGGCTATTATCACGACCACATTTATGTCCCTAGCGGCAAGGCTGAAAAAGCGCTGCACCTGCTGCAAGCACTGAGCATCAACAGCGCAGTCGTTAAATGAGAACATTCCCCTTGAGAATGGTAGGCGTGCCAATATTGTCAGGTTTGGCGCATGATCTATAACCAGTCGCACCAGTTCACGCCTACGGCGCCGGACGCTCGTTCCTTGCGCCGCTGTGCTTGGCGTTATACCGCCAGGAGAGTGATGTGTTTGAGGTAGTAAGAGCAGTTTTTCCTGATGATTTAAAGGATGTTCTTGATCTATACCGCGAGTATGTTAGTCGGACTTCGGTCGATCTTTCTTTTCAAGGTAACGATCAAGAATTTAATCAGCTACCTGAAAAATATAGCTCTGAAGAGTCAAAGATTTTTTTGCTGAAAAAAGACAGCAAACCTATTGGGTGTGCGGCATTTCGGAGGTTGGATGAAACTGTCTGTGAAATGAAGCGAGTTTATATTCGACCAAGCGCTCGTGGTAGCAATCTGGGGACCAAGCTGGTTGATAGAGTGTTGCAAGAGGCTGTTATCAGTGGATACAAGAAAATCTGTTTAGATGTTCTGCCTGAGTTCCAAACCGCCTTGAAATTATATAGGTCATATGGGTTTGTTGAGCATCCACCCGCAACGAACAACCCAGTTCAAGGAACACATTTTTTGGGCTTGAATTTAGAGCAGTATAACCAGGCATTGCAGCGGACGAGCCGCTGAATGCGCCGTTAGCTGGATTGATGTGGTTCCTTTTTGGTGGCTCGGTATCAGTGGCCTTGGTTCAGGTTTGGCAGCAAACCGGCGAGTTTCGGTGTTTGCCAAGGCCGTCGAAATTGGTGGTCAGTTGGCAGCACAGCCGTTCAAAAGTGGCGACAGAAAATTGGGCGTTCTGTTTGTGGTGACCTTACGGCAGCATAGCGCAACTTCGCGCTACGCTTGTGCTAGACCTACCTGGAGGGCGTGCTCAGGCGGCCTTGACGTCTTGACTGCTATGGCTTTGATAGGTCCACGGCAACCAGCTTTCAGGGTTTTGCCTGGCTTCGCTGGCATGACGCTGGACGCTGCGCAGGTAAATCAGCGGATTGATTCCGGCAAAGGCGCAGGTCGCAATCACTGAGGTGATCACATCGGCGATGGCCGCACCGGCGGCGCTCTTGAAGAACATGGCGTTCTTGCGATTGCGGATCGGCAGCTTGAGACCACGCTCCATGCGATTGTTGTCGAGCGGTGCCCCCTCCTGGCGGCAGAATGCGCTGAGTCCGTCGAAGTGTTTGTTGAAGTAGTTGACCGCCTGGCCAAAGCTGCTGTTGGCTTCAGCCGCGTTCGCAGCCAGCCGGTCTGCGCCATAGCGGCGGATGTCTTCCATCACCGGGAGTGAGTGCTTGCGGTGATGGGCCAGCCGCTGCGCGGCCGTCATCTGCTGCTCAGTCGCTTCAGTGTCGTGTTGCCAGATCAGCTGGTAACGCGTCAGTACCGCCTCCGCCTCTTCAGGAAAGTGCACCACCAGATCGGCAAAGTTGCGCCGGCCGTGTGCATTGCACAGGGCGATGCGCAGCGGGGTGCGGCTGACATGATTGGATGAGAGCGCATCACTCATCACCAGCGGCGGCGGGCTGCCGTCACTGCGCAGGCGCAGGACATCGTCCAGTAATTCACCGGCATGGCTGAGCGATGTCTGGTACAGCACCAGGGGCGGACCGTCACCTTGCTCGGCAATCATGCCGGAGGTATGAATGCCGGAGCGCAGTCGCTCACGGCCGTCATGGCGACTGCGTTTCATGACCGGCTTCTGATCCAGTATCCGGTTCCCGGTATCGTCGATATGATACAGCCAGGCGTCGGCGGCCAGCTTGAGCAGGGTGTCATGCACCGGCTTGAGATCATTGGCCAGATGCTCGCACTGATCGAAGATCGTCGAGGCTGTCATTGGCACGCCCAGGAGCTGATTCAGGGTGCCCTGACGGTAAAACGGGTGGCCGGCGAAGTACTTGTTCATGGCCATCAGGGCTCTGGCGCCGTAGCCGTACTTCTGGCCTCGCCCGCCGTCCTGCAGAACAGAGTCTGGCAGTGTGGCCGTGATGAAGACACCGCAGGCGTTGCAGCGCAGGCGCTCGGCCACGTGCTGCACAGCATTGAACGGTGGCTGACTCTCAATGCGGACGAAGCTGGCCGGATCGTACTTGTAGAGCTTGCCGGTCTCGCATTCAGGGCAGTCGTCGCCCTTGCTGACGTCTTCGAGCGCATGATGTTCGACCGTCGGTGGCACCGCCTCGACAGCCGGTGGTTCGGCCGAGGTGGCCGGACTGCGTGATGAGGCTTTGCGTGATCCGCTCTTCCCAGTGGCGGTGCCCAGCAGACTGCTGAGCTTTTCTGAAGCATCGACCAGGCCGGCCAGCTTCCGCAGCTTGTGCAGGCCGACTCTCTTGGACTTGATGCCAGCCTGCAGCTTCGCCAGCGTCATCAGCGCATCGAGCAGCAGCCTGACATCTTCAGGTGGTAGGGCCAGATCATGATCCAGCGCATGCTGCACGCGCGTGGTCAGCGCTTCTACCTGCGCTTCGGTCAGTGTTGTGGCACTGGCAGTCATGATCTGTTCCTGTTGTGAGTCTGTTTGAAGGTGTTGGCATAGCCTACTGAGTTTTCGAACGTTTTCAAGATAATTTCTCGACAGGGCCACGCAGCCATTGCCGCAGCTGCGCCGCCTCCAGCACGGTCAGCGCACTGCCTGCGGCCGGCCAGCGGGTAAAGCGGCCTTGCGAGAGGCGTTTGGTCATGAGCCAGAACCCGCTGCCGTCATAGCAGAGCACGCGGACCATGGTGCGGCTTTTGTTGGTGAAGACGAAGCGGGTATCACCGCGCGGATCCTGTCTGAGCTGATCACGGCACAGGGCCACGAAGCCATCGATGCCGCGACGAAAGTCAGCCGGCTGCGCTGCCAGCAGGATGCGGCTCGAGCTGGTCAGCAGGATCATGCGGCCTCCGTGGCGCAGAGCGCCAGTACCAGCGCACTCACCTGAGCAGGACTGCAGGCCCCTTCGATCGTCAGCCGCTGGCCTGATGAGGTCGAGAGGGTGAAGGTAGGGACAGTGATATCGGTTTCGGTTTCGGCTATCGCCTGTTCAAGCGGCACGAAGGTTGGTGCTGATACACATGAGCGTGTCACTGTCTGTGGAGCAGCGCCCCGACGTGTCGTTGCTTGCGCCTGCAACTTCGGCGACCAGGTGTTCAGCATGGTGTAGCTGACGCCGAGGGCTTTGCTGACACAGACCCGCGAGGATGCCAGTGCCAGCGCGACGGCCCTGTCGCGCAGTGACTGAGGCACGGCAGCCCGCTGGTGTGGTCGTTGCGCACGCCAGCGCGTGAAGTCTGCGGCCAGCGAATCGAGCCGCCTCTGGAGCTGAACGGTATCGTCAACGGGGGTTGATGGAATCATGACTGCCTCCTGATAGGGTTGAGGCATTCATTGAATCAGAAGCTCAGCAGGAAGTTACGCTATGCTGCCGTAAGCTCACGTTTGTGGGGCTGTCCGGCGTAAGCAAGTTTTTGGCCTGCTAATCTGGCGTTCAGGTTCGACCGCCGCATCGGTTGCGGTGTTTTAGGACATTGTGCATCGGCGGATTTTGGTGCAAGGGCAGCGGCGGAGTAGGCTATCACTTTATGTGCCAGGGGCTGGGCTGTCAGTTACATCCAGCTAACAAATCGCAGCAGTACGCGGCCTACGGCCACCGGACGTCACTGACGTGCCGCCGCTGTGCTCAGCGTTAGCTGGATTGTTGTGGTGCCTTTTTGGTGGCTCGGTATCAGTGGCCTTGGCCCAGAGTTGGTAGCAAATCGGCGATTTTCGGTGCGTGCCAAGGCCGTCGTAATCAGTGGTCAGTTGGTAGTTCAGCGGTTCAACAGTGGTAACAGAAAATTGGGCGTTCTGTTTGTGGGGCTGTCCGGCGTAAGCAAGTTGTTGGTCTGCTAATCTGGCGTTCTGGTTCATTCGCCGCATCGGTTGCAGTGTTTTTGACACTGTGCATCTGTGGATCTTGGCATAAGGGCAGCAGCGGAATAGGCTATCGTTTTGAGTGCCGGGGGCCGGGCTGGCAGTTACACCCAGCTAACAAATCGCAGCAGTACGCGGCTTACGGCCGCCGGACGTCACCGACGTGCCGCCGCTGTGCTCAGCGTTAAAAATACAATTTATCAGAAGTAAGGAGTCTCAGTGAACAAAGGTATTGTCGCAGTTGCCGTAAGCTTGTTATTGGTGGGCTGTGCTGCCCAAACTCCAGAATACAGACTTGGCCAGTTTACGGCTGCGTCCAGTTTCAATGTCAGAAACCTTGACTACGATTCAACATCTGCAACGAGAGTTGAGGGAGAGGATTGCCATCAGGTGGGCCAGCAGCCAAATGACTCTCGTCTCCAGAGAGCGATGGATCAAGCAATCCAAAATGGTCAAGAACAGGGAATCACTGGTGACCTTTTGGTCAATGTAAGAATTGATCAGGTTCAGAAGAATAAGCCTGGCAACTTCTTTGGACTCCCCGTGGCTCACAATTGTATCCAAGTAGAGGGCGAGCTAGTCACTCTGCGTTGATTTTTAACAAATCGCTCAAGTTCGTTCCCGGCCTGATGGCCGTCCACCGGGTGCCCTTTTCAGGGCACCGTTTAGCTTTGCGTTAGCTGGGATGGCGCCACCTGAAAAGTGATACTATAGTGTCACTATCAAACTAATTCAGGGTAATTCCATGAAAGTTGAGCTAGTTACAAGCCTCAAGCGCCAAGCGACAAAAATTCTGGCAGACCTGCGTTTATCAAAAGAACCGGTACTGATTACAGAGCATGGCCAGCCGTCCGCTTATCTTGTTGATGTGAAGGATTACGAGTTTATGCAGCGCCGGCTGGAACTACTTGAAGGGCTCTCACGGGGAGAGCGTGCTGTACTGGAGGGAAGAACGTACAGCCAAAGCGAAGCCAGGGAGAAAATGAGTAAATGGCTGAAATAATCTGGACGGAGCCAGCTCTTCAAGAATTAGATTCTATTGCCGAGTACATTGCTCTGGATAATGTAGTTGCTGCAAGCGCTCTGGTTGAAAAAGTTTTTGAAAAAACGGAGCGCTTGGAAAACTTTCCGCAATCCGGCCGAACTCCACCTGAGCTACCCAATTCAATCTACAGGGAAGTTGTCGTGCCCCCTTGCCGTGTTTTCTACCGTGAAGAAGGGAGTCATGTGTTCATCCTCTATATTATGAGGGAGGAGCGGCAGCTTCGTGTTTACATGCTAGAAAACAGCTAACCAGACGCGGCACGCGGATGCCTTTGTCTCCGCTTCGCTGCGTCAAAGCCACCGGTGCGCTCAGCGTTAGCTGGATTGGTGTGGTTCTTTTTTGGTGGTTCGGCGGCAGTGGCCTTGGCCCTAGTACACTGTATAGTTTAAAACTTCGGATATAAACGCTTTAACTTGCGTCTTGCATCATTTGTACCGAATTGCCAGTCCACATTGGTTTGTCGGTTGTTCCTGTCTGTATTCCATGCAGCCACTTTAGTTCGCATCTTTTCAATACAATCAATTCGTCCTGCAAGACATTGTCGTTTCAAAACACTGAGTTCTATCTCTGCAATGTTCAGCCAACTCCCATGTTTTGGAGTGTAATGTATCTCAAGCCGGTCAGCCAAACGTTTGGCTTTTTCAGGTGGGAAAGCCGTGTATAACGAAGCCATATTGTGTGTATTCAAATTGTCCATAATAAAAATAACTTTTTCCGCATCTGGGTAACGCTCTTCCAGCATTTCCTTGGTAAAAAAGGCCCAGTCAATTCGCTTTCGTGTTGTAGTAATTTTTACTTTCCGCCGCCCTCCAAGTGGTTCTACCTCAATAAATATGTTTGCGACTCCTTTACGAACATATTCATCATCCATCAAAACAGGGTGCCCAGGAGCCAATGTCATCAACTTAAGACATTTCCCCAAAAATATCATATAATTAGAGCTCAACCATCAACGAGGAAATGCCCTATGGAGCACAATAAAAAAACAACGTTTGACAACCCAACCGACATTCTTTCCGAAAATTGTACATAAAATAACCAGCTTACTGAGCTGCCCCGAGTTTATTGCCCAGCATCGCACCCATCCGAAGCACTTTACCCGCAAACGCCATCTGACCTTCCGCAATCTGATCCTGTTTCTGCTGAATCAGCCCAAAAGCGCCCTGCAAACCGAACTGGATGCCTTCTTTCAGGCGCTCAATGGCTCGACCTTTGAAACCCAGGTGGTCACCGCCCAAGCCTTCAGCAAAGCCCGCCAGAAGCTCAGCGCGTCAGTTTTTGAGGCTCTCAACAGCGCCCTGCAGGCCCAGATGGATGAGCTGGGGCTGCACAAGACCTGGCAGGGCCTGCGCCTGCTGGCCGTGGACGGCTCCAGCATGCACTTGCCGCTGGAAGACCCACTGGCCAAGCACTTTGGTACCCACAACGGGTTGCCGGTGGCCCGAGTGTCGGTCCTGCAAGACCTGCTGTCCAATCAGACTCTGCACACCCTCCTGATCACGCCGGATGTGGATGAGCGGGGCTGTGCCAGCATGCACCTGAAGCATGCTCCTGACCACAGTCTGATTCTGTTTGATCGGGGCTATCCCGCGCACTGGCTCTTTGCCGAGCTACAGCGCTGTCAACAGCAATTCCTGATGCGCCTGACACTGACCCATTCCCGAGAAGTCCGCGCGTTTGTGGATTCTGGAAAAGACGACGACACCGTCTCGATGACGTGCCGGCACGGGTTATCCCGACAGGTCTGTAGGCAGTCCGGCGTTGATCCGGACACGGCCCTCCAGATCCGGTTGATCCGGGTGACGCTGCCCACCGGGGAAACGGAAGTGCTGGCCACCTCACTCCTGGACACCGGGGCCTTCCCCGCCGAGCTCTTTGCCGACCTGTACCAACGGCGCTGGGGCATCGAGACCGACTACCGCCGGCTTAAGCAAACCCTGAGCCTGGAAAACGTCAGTGGCCGGACGGTCTGTGCCGTACAGCAGGACATCCACGCCTGCCAACTGCTCAAGAACCTGGCCCTGCTGATGCAGGCCCTACAGCAGCCCGACATTGAGCGCAAAACCGCCCACCGAAAGCTGGCCTGGAAGGCGAACTTCACTCAGGGCGTGTCCCGGCTGAAGCATACCCTCGTCTCCTTGTTCGTGCGTCCCAGCCGCGAGGCCCTGGATAACCTGTGGCGCCTGTTGGGTAACAGCTTGAGTGCGGTGCGCCCCGGGCGAAGTAGCCCACGACGCCGAAAACGACTGGCCACCAAAGGCTGTGAAGGGTACAAGCCGACTCGCTGACCGACACCACCCCCCGGCGGCGTATAACAAGACTTCCTGACAGACTGTGCCGGCCACCGGTCGAATGGTTCTCGCCCTGAATAACGCTTAAACCGCTCTGACACACCGGCAAATACACCATTGACGGTCTTTGGCGCTGATTTCGGGTTAGGCTCTGATTTTAATCGCCTGTCGATTCAATAATAGGCTGTCTCACGATTGGTAATCTTGGTGACTCAGAGGATCATAATGGACTTCTGGGGCTTAAGTTGATGACATTGGCCCAGGAGCTGCTGGAATAGGTTCATGAACCTCGCCAATTAACTGCATGCTCGATTCGTCCATACAGACCACCGGAAATTTCGGATCATATGGCCGTGAATAGATATCAAGAACGTCCTCCATCGCCGCTACAAAAGCGGCATTCTCATCCGGTGGTATTTTCCAGTATTTGCTCAGGTGAGGCTTAAGTTCATTTTTTTTAGAGTGTTACATACCGTCATGGGGGAAACACTCGGTGCTATTTCCAATTCCACCACTTTCTCAGCCAGTAACCGTACGGTCCAACGCTTTCGGCCTTCCGGCGCTTGTGAACACGCCAATGCCAAAAGCCGGGCTTCAAACTCACCTCCAAACAGAATTTCTCGGGGAGGTGTTTCGCGTTTCTTCCGTTCGATGGCTGCGGTGAGACCCTCTTCAACAAATCTTTTTTTTAAATGTTCGAGACTTCGAGTCGTTCGCCCTAAGGCTTCAGCAACTCTTGCAACAACCCATTTAGGCCCATATTCTCCAGCATCAAGCAGTAGCAATGCGCGGGCAGATAAAACGGTTCGGGCGGCCCTTTTGCCCTTCGTTGAAATTGCCTCCAATTCTTTTCGTTCTTCTTTTGTCAGTGTCACCTTGTAACGTGGTGCCATATCGTCGTCCTCAATTGATGGTTGAGAACGAGTATAGCAAAATGCTATTAATTGCGAACTATTAAGATGTACAGTGTACTAGGTTCGTAGCAAAACCGCTAATTTTCAGTTACGCCAAGGCCGTCTGAGTCCGTAGTTAGTTTGGCCGCTCAATCGTTCACTGGCGTTGTCATAAAATTCGGTGTTCGCCGTGCGGGGCCTTCCACGGAAAATTGGTTCTGCGCCTGTTACTCTGAAGTTTAGGTTCGTTCGCCGCATCGGTTGCAGTGATTTTGACACTGTGCATCTGCGAATCTTGGCATAAGGGCAGCAGCGGAATAGGCTATCATTTTGAGTGCCAGGGGCTGGGCTGTCAGTTACACCCAGCTAATCGGGTAGCTGGGGGTATCTAACCCCCAGCCCCCACAACACCCTGCACCGATGCGTCGGACCGGCGGGTCCGCACAGGGCGTTTCCCGAAAACGTTCAGAGTAAGATGGCCGATTACCTCCTCCTACCCCAATGATGGCTTCTGATTTTGCGCCAACGTTCCTCAGTCCGGTCGGACATGGAATCGTTGAGCTGCACAGGCTCCTCATTGATTTTCGGGTTCAGGCCTTCACCCTGTCCCAACCATTACGATGGGCGTTTGGCTACTATGCCGTCTGCTGACTTCTGCTCAATCACCGGCGGGGTTACCCCTATCGGCGCTATCGGCGCTATCGGTGTCCACCTTGTTCGCTCGCAACCGCCGATGGCAACGGCTGCGCCCAGGCTTGATCGACCAGTGGCCTGACTGGTAATTGACCGATCGCTCGTTGAACAGATCCCGAAGCGTCGGACCGCCCCAAATAAGAACATGCACTGTCACTGCGCAACTGCATCATTTACGGTGGCCGTTAGATCACGCGGCTTCGCGGGAGGCCGCCCCGTCGGCTTGTGCCAACTCGCCTCCGGCCTACGCCTCATATGATGTTCTTGTTCATCAGCTCGCAGCTTTGCTAGCGGCTTACTTCCGGCCGGCGTTCCGGAGACCGCACCTCGCGGGTTGGCCCTTGCCATTCGCTAGTGGTTAGCGTTCAATCGGTAAAACCGGCTGAACGGTGATCTTCCCACAGGGGACTTTCACCCCATTAGTTCATGCCCATGCTGGGCGTACACAAATGGCTGTTGGCGGACGCGCCTTCGCTGCGCTCCGGCACGCCGCAAAGCCGAGCGTTAGCAAGATGCCAATAGGCACACACTCTGCTAGACTCATGTCATGAAGCAAATTAACTGGAATGCTGAAAAGAACCAGCAGTTGATGAGCGAGTGCGGAGCTTCTTTCGAAGACGTTCTGTTCGCCCTTCAGTCTGATGGTTTACTTGATGATGGACCTCATCCCAACAGTGATAAGTATCCGAATCAGCGTCTGTTTGTGGTTCGGATTGATGATTACGCCTGGCTGGTACCGTATGTTGAGAATGACGGGGAGATCTTTCTCAAAACGATCATCCCCAGCCGCAAGGCCACCAAGAAATTTTTAGGGGGATTGTATGGCCAAGATTAAATTAGATTCTGAAGAGCAAGAGTTGCTTGAGGCATACGAGTCCGGGGAATTCGAATCGGATCTGGATGCCGATCGGCGCGAGCATCTCACGAAGGCAGCCGAAGAAACCTTCAAGAAAGACAAGCGGATCAATATCCGTATTTCTAGGCGGGATCTGGAGGCACTTCAGCGCCGGGCTTTGGAGGAGGGCCTGCCGTACCAATCTCTGGTTTCCAGTGTTTTGCACAAGTATGCCTCTGGTGGGTTCAAGGACATCTCTGCTAACAAGTCAGGCCAGCGGACGCGCTGACGCGCGCTGCTGCCTTCTGCGTTAGCAGGCACCACTTTACCTCCACGATCTTGCCGGTTGAGTAAAAAAGGGATATTTTATACTCATGGATGAATTCGAGTTCGACGACCACAAAAGCAAGGCTAATCTGGAAAAGCACGGTATTGATTTCGAGAGTGCTCGAACGCTTTGGGAAGATCCATATCTGTTGGAAGTCCGAGCAAAAGCTATGGATGAGGAGCGATTCCTCCTGGTTGGTCGAATAGGCGAAAAGCATTGGTCTGCGGTCGTTACATATAGGGGCAGGCGTATTCGGATGATTTCAGTCAGGCGTTCCCGCAAGAAAGAGGTAGAGCTCTATGAAAGCTAGAGATTTCGACAAAAAGTTTGAGGAAGATCAGGAGAATATTGTTGACGATCTTGATCTTTCCACGGCGCGGCGCGTGAACCAAGAAGCAAAGCGGATAAATGTAGATTTCCCTGCGTGGGTTGTTGAATCGCTAGACCGGGAAGCGGCCCGTATCGGTGTCACGCGCCAGTCAATCATCAAGGTCTGGCTAGTTGAGCGCCTTCAGGCCGAAGCTGCTAATCGGGTAGCCGGGGGTATCTAACCCCCAGCCCCCACAACACCCTGCACCGATGCGTCGGACCGGCGGGTCCGCACAGGGCGTTTCCCGAAAACGTTCAGAGTAAGATGGCCGATTACCTCCTCCTACCCCAATGATGGCTTCTGATTTTGCGCCAACGTTCCTCAGCCCGGTCGGACATGGAATCGTTGAGCTGCACAGGCTCCTCATTGATTTTCGGGTTCAGGCCTTCACCCTGTCCCAACCATTACGATGGGCGTTTGGCTACTATGCCGTCTGCTGACTTCTGCTCAATCACCGGCGGGGTTACCCCTATCGGCGCTATCGGTGTCCACCTCGTTCGCTCGCAACCGCCGGTGGCAACGGCTGCGCCCAAGCTTGATCGATCAGTGGCCTGACTGGTAATTGACCGATCGCTCGTTGAGCAGATCCCGAAGCGTCGGACCGCCCCAAATAAGAACATGCACTGTCACTGCGCAACTGCATCATTTACGGTGGCCGTTAGATCACGCGGCTTCGCGGGAGGCCGCCCCGTCGGCTTGTGCCAACTCGCCTCCGGCCTACGCCTCATATGATGTTCTTGTTCATCAGCTCGCAGCTTTGCTAGCGGCTTACTTCCGGCCGGCGTTCCGGAGACGGCGCCTCGCGGGTTGGCCCTTGCCATTCGCTAGTGGTTAGCGTTCAATCGGTAAAACCGGCTGAACGGTGATCTTCCCACAGGGGACTTTCACCCCATTAGTTCATGCCCATGCTGGGCGTACACAAATCGCTAAACCGTGACGCCGTAAACGGCGCACATTAGCGCAGCGTTAAATGCCAGTGATCGCGAAGTCCAGGGCATCTACTATCTGGTCTCGAAAGTGGGTTAATGAGCCTGCGGGGTTATTCAGTTGCTTGGTGGGCACTGAGGATATTTGAGGTGTCAGCAACAGAAGTTTCTGGCCATCGAAGGTGACCTCTGGAGTGAGGCCCTGCATCGTTTGGTTCCCGAAGGCTGAGAGCCTGCCAAGCGGAATAACGATGCGTGTTGCCAGTTCAGATAAGTGCAGGCTTTGAATGTCGACCAAGTAGGGATAAAACGATTTGCTGGCTTTGTTCGGATTGGGGTATACATCGAACTGGGCCATTAAAATTCCCTAAATTCGTCACCGAAGCAACCATGCTGCTCAACGAATTCGTTGTAACCTGTGATGGCAGCGCGGTTTTCGTCGGCCCATTGAGCTGCTTTGCGTTTCGCCAACTCTTCTCTCAAAGCTCGCTCAAGCGTGGCCGAGAGATTGATGTTCAACGCTCGCGTTTTTGAAAGCAGGTCGCTGTTCACGGACAGATTCGTTGCCTTTTTAGGAGAAGCTATATCGTAGAGCTCATGCATTTTGGCCTCCACAGAGCTATTTGCTGGCTTTTACACAGCTTATGCGTATGCGGGTGCGCATTCAAGTGCATTTAACCAATCAATCAAGTTCGTTCCCGGCCTGATGGCCGTCCACCGGTCGGCTTTTAGCCGCCGCTTGTCTCAGCGTTATGTGCTTTGAAACCTGATACGTTACAGGGTACGATCAAGTAATGATTCGAAGCTTCAAACACAAGGGCTTGGCCAAGTTTTTCAAGTCCGGTAGCACAGCAGGGATTCAGGCTGGTCACGCGAAGAGGCTTCGGCTTATTCTCGGTAGATTAAATGCAGCGTCGGATGCCAAAGATATGGACTTACCAGGCCTTCGATTGCACGAACTGTCCGGCAATCGCGCTGGAGTCTGGTCAGTGGTAACTGGCGGGTAACGTTCCGGTTTGAGGACGGTGATGCCGAGATAGTGAACTATGAAGATTACCACTGAGGTATAGCCAATGTTGATGCACAATCCTCCCCACCCTGGTGAAGTATTGCGAGAGCTTTGTCTGGAGCCCCTTGGCATCTCTGTCACGGCGGCTGCAGAGGCATTGGGTGTTAGCCGAAAAACTTTGAGCGCTGTATTGAACGGCAAGGCCGGTATTAGTCCCGAAATGGCTATTCGGCTTTCTATTGCGTTTGACACCTCAGCAGAGAGCTGGCTAAACCAGCAGTCCCAATATGAGCTTTGGCATGCTGAACAACATCGTAAAGAGCTCAACGTGAAGAGGCTTGTTGCGGCCTGAATCATCACATAACCAAGCCATGCACCGGATTTCAAACCCTCCGCTTCGCTGCGGTTTTGTCACCGGTGATGGCAAGCGTTATGTTTCTTCCCTCGGACACCTTGTCTGCCTGTAAGCAATGTCGTACTCTTTAATGTACGCTAAAACGTACTTGAGGTGAATGCCATGTCTAGGGTCCGTGTAGATGAAGATATCCGTCCTCTGTCTGAATTCCGGGCAGGGGTAGCCACATTTGTAAAGCAGCTCCATGAAACCCGCCGCCCTATGGTATTGACGCAGAGAGGTCGTGGCGTTGCAGTATTGGTGGGTGTCCACGAGTACGAGAGGATGCAAGAGCGTCTGGAAGTGCTGGAAGAGGTGTATAAGGCCGAAGAACAGATAGCCTCCGGGGATGGTATTGCGCATGAAGACGCGAAGGCTCGGGTTTTGAGCAGGCTGGGTCAATGAAGATTGTTTGGTCCCCGCTTGCGCTGGAGCGTGTTGAGGATATTGCTCGGTATATAGCAGAAGATAACCCAGATGCTGCGCTACGGTGGGTTGATGGTTTATTCGCCACGGTAGAGCAGCTAGCCGACTTCCCTAAAAGTGGGCGTATGGTTCCCGAGGTGGGGTCGCCTCGCATCAGAGAGTTGATATTTGGAACTTATCGGGTTATTCACAGCGTCAAAGATCAGGTTGATATTCTGACTGTGCGTCGCAGCAGCCAGTTATTGCGGGTGTCCGAGGTCGATGATGATGAAACATAACCAGCGGCTGCACAGCGACCGATTTTCCGCCGCTTAGCGGCGCCAAACCGGCGGGTGAGCCGGGCGTTAAAGGGTAAAGCTCGATGCATGGCAGCCATTACCTATCCGTGTCAGAATTAACAGATACACGAACGAGAGGTTGCGCCCATGAATCTCCAAAGAATTGAAGACGAGGCACTCCATCTGCCAAAAGAAGAGCGAGCTCTGTTGATCCAACGATTGGTTTTGAGCCTGGAATCTCCGTCAGAGGAAGAGCTTAAGTCTGACTGGTTGCTTGAGGCTCGCAGAAGAGCGGAAGAACTTGATAGCGGGTTGGTTCCAGCGGTACCCGGTGACGACGTTATGAGGAAGGCTCGAGCACTAATCAAATGAACTACGTTTTTCACCCGGCAGCGGAAGCCGAGTTTTTGGAATCAGTCGGTTACTACGAATCGAGGGTTCCAGGATTGGGTGGTGCCTTTATAGAGGAATTTGGGGCCCTCGCCGAACTGATCGGCGATTCACCAGAAGCTTGGCAGGTCAAGCTAGAGCCGGATATTCGCAGAGCTTCCCTTCATCGATTTCCGCTATCCATCGTCTATCGAAAAAAGCCTAGCTGTTTCCAGATTCTAGCGGTTGCACATGACCGGCGGCGGCCGCACTACTGGCTAGGCAGGCTTTAAAAATCGGCTGCACGGCGACCGATTTTCCGCCGCTTCGCGGCTCCAAACCGGCGCGTTAGGCGCACCACAATCTGAGTTTGAGTAAGATCCACAGCATGAAAAAGGTATCAGAAATGCTCATAGCAGTTAGCGGTGACCTGCTAAAGAGCGTGGAAAATTTGGAGGAAATGCAGGCACACTTGGATTTGGTGAAGACTGCGTGGAATATGTCACTGTCATCTGGAAAAAAACGTAATGGAAAGCTCAAAAAGTTCATTGAGTCTCAACGGGCCCGGGCGCCTAGCATAGAGGCACTCGAAGGTCTCGAATGGGAGTTCAGGCGAATCATGAAGCAAAAGGACAAGCTTTTTCCAGCGGTAAAGAAAAAAGTAGAGTTTGCGATGGCCATTGAGGAAAGCAAGAACTGCTATATTATACGGGCATACTTCACTAATGGCGCCGAGCCGAGTTCGATCGCCTAACAGTATGCCTTGGTACAGCAATTGGCATTCAGTTCCTTACCTCGGGGTCGTCCCGCTGGCCATCACTTGCGCTCGGGTCAGTTCTTGCGCTCTATGCGGTCATTGCGCTGTTCCTGCCAAAGTTCAGCGTGTCGCAAAAAGTGGAGCTTCGCCTTTCGCCAATTGTCGGTGGCGTCACAGGCATCCTTGCCGGCGCAACAGGTGTCTTTGTAGTTCCGGCCGCGCCCTATCTCAGTGCGCTGGGCCTGACCAAAGACGAACTCATTCAAGTACTGGGCTTGTCTTTTACAGTGTCCACGGTTGCATTGGCAGTTGCACTGGGTGCAAGCGGAAGCTTTTCTTCCGGAATTCTCGTGGCCTCCGCTGGCGCGGTGGTGCCAGCGTTGGTCGGCATGTTCATTGGGCGGCACACGCGTAATCGAATCGAACCGGCTGCATTTCGCAAGTGGTTTCTGGTTTCCATGCTTTTTGTTGGTGGCTATATGGCCGTCCGCAGTCTGGTTGCGCAGTGACGCCTAACGATCTGCTGCACAGTGAGCGTTTTTCCACCGCTTCGCGGCTCCAAACCGGCGCGTGAGCCGAGCGTTTACACCTCACTGATCTGGCCTTGATGTTTATACGGCAGCGCCGTATATTTTAGCAATGCTATTCATTGAAACCTCGACGTTCACCAAGCTGTTGCCGAGCTACCTCACGGACGAAGAATACCGTGGGTTTCAAACATACCTTATGCAGAAGCCTGATGCGGGCGATCTCATCAAGGGCTCTGGTGGTGTTCGCAAGGTTCGTTGGGCACCAGCGGGATCGGGCAAGAGTGGTGGCATTAGAGCGATCTACTATTGGGACGTGCCTCGATTCCCGGGCACATGCTTAAGCAGATAGCGGAGGCGATTAAAAATGAGTGATAGAAATCTTGGTGCAGAAATCCTCGCTGGGCTTGATGAAATTAAACAATTCAAAAAGGGCAATCGGGCGTTGCGCACTTATGAACTGTCTGAGCCCTCAGCGCCTCAAATTATTCGGTTAAAACTGAAAATGTCTCAGTCAGTTTTTGCCGGTCTCATGGGAGTAAGCGTTCGCACCCTGCAGGATTGGGAGCAAGGGCGTAGAGAGCCACAAGGCCCAGCAGTTGCGCTTTTGCGTATTGCTGAGCAGCACCCGGAAGTTTTTGGCCAGCTACACTGAGTATGGAGCAAGGTGAAGTGGGAAAGCGCAACGGCGGCACCGCCATATACATTAAAGATGCCCAAAAATAACGAGTAGTGGGCTGTGTTTAGACTATAAAACAAGCCATAACCAGCAGCATAAATTCCTCGGTTAAACACAGGTTTCAAGCAAATGCCCAGCCAGCAAAAACTTGCCACACTCAACGAACAGTTCGCAATAGAAGGGCACCTGCAATTCAACGCGACTGGCGATTTGATTGTGGCTGACATCACTAACCAGCAAGCCACGGCAAGCATTGCCCTGCAGGGCGCGCAGGTGCTGTCCTGGGCTGCTAAAAGAGAAGCTAAAGGGGGTGCCGAAAGAGGTGCCAACGAGCAGCAACCGCTGATCTGGCTTTCAGACGAAGCGACGTTTATCGCGGGTAAAACCATTCGCGGCGGCATTCCAGTGTGTTGGCCTTGGTTTGGCGCACATCCTGATCGTGAGGATTATCCCGCCCATGGTTTTGTCAGAGCCGCCGTTTGGGACGTGATTGAAACCAGCACGACGGCTGCCGGGCAAACGAACATAGTATTTCGCCTGCCGCAAACGCAAGTGCCCCCAGCCTTATGGTCACACAACACCGAGCTAGAGCTACACGTCAGCGCCGGCGCAACCCTTGAGCTGAACTTGATTACGCGCAATCATGGGTTAGAAACCGTCACCATCAGTCAGGCGTTACACAGTTATTTTGCCGTGAGTGATATCAATGATGTGACGGTTAAGGGCCTGGAAGGTTGCCAGTTCATTGATGCCCTGGATGATTGGCAGCGTAAAGTCGAAATCACGCTGATTTGCATTGATGCCGAAATTGACCGCATTTATCAAGATACCCAGCCCGTCTGTTCACTCGAAGACAAAGGTTGGCAACGTCGTATCAACATTGAAACCAACAACAGCCGCTCAACCGTGGTCTGGAACCCCTGGATTGATAAATCAGCCCGGCTGGGTGATATGGGGGAGGGCGGTTATTTGAACATGCTGTGTATTGAAACTGGCAATATTGCTGATGATCGTGTCAGCATTGCTGCGGGTGCGGAGCATTGCTTGTCGGTCTGTTATCGGATTGCGAAACCTTCAGCCAATTCATCACTGCGGCGAAGTACAAGTAGTTGCCTGGGCTTCAGCGAGAGCGAGGCCTAAACCCTTCGCTCAAACGGACCCGCATCGGCATGCCGTTACAGGCCCTCATTTCATTCTGGGCCTTGCGCGCAGCCTGCCGCTTAGCTCAAACGTTGAGGCTGTAGAAAAAGGTCGAAGACAATCATCGATCTGAAATTGGTTGATAAACGATCTAAAAATAGCGCCTATTCTTAAAATCTGGAGGACTTATCATCGAAAGCACACCCAGATTTTACGTAGGAGCGTCATCAAAAAATACTCGAGGGTTTTCCTACAGCCTCGTTAGGCTTCAAAAGGAGTCTGGATGAAAACTGAAGATATTAACTACCACATAGGGTTACCTGAAAAATACAGAGACTCTGCTGTTGATTTGTACGACGAAGCTTTTGGACAAAAATTTGCTGTAGCGATACCTTCTAAGAAAAAAAGAATTCTCTTTTTAAAGACATGTTTAACTCTTGACTATGTAATTAGTGCTATTCATAAAGATAAGTTAATTGGAATAGCGGGCTTTCAAACTCCAGAAGGTTCATTAACAGGTAGTATGACGTATAGTGAATTAATTTCTCAATTAGGTTTTATAAAAGGGAATTGGGCTGCTGTTATTTTTACCCTTTATGAAAGGAAGGCTGCGGTTAAAGAATTAATTATGGATGGCATCGCTGTTCACTCTGATGCCAGGGGAAAAGGCGTAGGGAGTCACCTCCTAAAAGAAGTAGCAAAATATGCTAAAGATCATAAATTTAACAGTGTACGCTTGGACGTTATTGATATAAATCCCAAAGCTAAAATACTGTATGAACGAATGGGATTTAAGTCAGTTAAAATAGAATCCTATCCATACTTAAAATGGTTACTTGGCTTTAGTGGTTCCACTACAATGGAATTAACTGTGTAATGTCAGCTTAACCAGCAAATCAACAAGGACCTGAACTTCCCCTAGATTAGTAGACACGCGTCGATAACTCCGCAGTACATCACTGAGTTCAAAGTTAAAGTGGCGGAGTGGAGTCACCAGGCTCACCGGATTGTGAAAGGCGTTGCTGAAGCACTGGATAGCCATTCTTTCATACTGGCGCACTGGCGACTGGGAAACGGTCTTAGTGCAAGCTTCGTCGGGGCAACGTTGCGTGATGCCTTTACCTGTCGAAAGCTGGCCTCTGGCCTGTTATTCCATACGGATCGCGGCATTGAATACCGTACGTCGTCCGTTTCTTTGCGATGCGTCAATTTCGGAAACATAGAAAAGCTTATATTGAGGGCTTCTATAGTACCCAACGACTGCACAGCGGCCTTGATCATCGGACTCAGATAGAGTTCAAAGAAATTGACTGACGGAGCTCGTGAATTTTATTAAGGGAAGTTCACGAATAACAGCGGGCTATTTTCACTTCGCTCAAGTTTAGGCCACTATTATTTGCCAGTTATTCGGGGCGTTTTAAATGTTAAGAGGACGTTATGTCAGGGATTGCTAAAACTCCAAATCCGCCGTACTACGCTGTGATTTTTAGTTCCGCTCGCACTGAGGGTGATCATGGCTACGGTGCAATGGCCGACAGAATGCTGGAGCTGGCAGCGCAACAGGAAGGGTTTCTTGGTTTAGAGTCAGCCCGGGAGGGTATTGGTATTACGGTATCGTACTGGGCCAGCGAGGAAGCCATCAAGAATTGGAAGCAAAACGTTGAGCATCTTGAAGCCCAGCGTCTGGGTCATGAAGCCTGGTATTCCGAGTTCAAAGTCCGAGTCGCAAAGGTAGAACGGGCTTATGGCATTTAACCAGTGGCTTAAGTGCGTTCCCGGCCTGCCTGCCGCCTACCGAATGCCCTTGTCCCGGCACCGCTTAGCTTTGCGGTAAGTGTTTTCAGGAAGGAAGCTGTGAGTAAGTATCATATCGCCCAACTCAACATTGCCACGCTGTTGGCCCCAATTGATTCGCCGCAGCTTTCGGATTTTGTCTCGAATATGGATAGGATCAATGCGTTGGCAGAGGAGTCGCCGGGTTTTGTCTGGCGGTTTCAAACCAAAGACGGTGATGCTACCGGCCTTGATTGTTTCTGCTCCGGTAAGACTGTGAATCTTTCCCTCTGGGGTTCGACCGAGGCTTTGCATAATTACGTTTATCGGTCTGCCCACGTTGAGATCATTCGCCGTAAGAAAGAGTGGTTTTACAAAATGGGTGAGGCTTACATGGTCCTTTGGTGGGTGCCTGCCGGTCACATTCCGTCAATTGAGGAGGCAGCCCAAAAGCTGAAGATGCTGCGAGAGCGTGGCCCATCCGCGGAGGCTTTCACATTCAAAAAAGCATTCCCGGCCCCCAGTGCACCAGCCGAAGCGTGGGGTGGTGAATGTTCAGCTATTTAACCAATCGCTTAAGCGCGTTTGCGGCCTGACGGTCGCCCACCGGAGGCCCCTGACGAGTCGCTGGATGGACGGACCTCGAAGCATTTGGATCAGGTTGACGGCACTTTCCGCAACCGCTTGTGCTGAATGGCATTATTTTTACGAAATAAACACATAACAAGAAGGTATTTATGCACATTGGACTGATCGGTGGTTTTCGAGAGACCGAAATTGTTGTGCCGCTTGGCGAAAGTCTCGACAAAGTTTACGATGCCTACATGAGCATTGCTGTTTCTGGTGCTGTCAGCGAAGAACAAAGAGACACTATATTCCGGGCTGGCAAGAAGATGTGCGACGACCAAGGTGCTCAAGCTGTCGTCCTTGCTGGCACAGATCTTTTCGTGGCCTTCGATGGGTATGAGTGCGGGTTCAAGTACGTCGACAGTGCTTTAATCCACATCGATGCGATTTATCGAGCATCGCTGCAAAAATCAGATAACAAGGCAATGCTCGCGACAAGCGTGTGATTGTAGCGTTAAGATTTTCGAAGCGTTCGTTATTTTTCCTACTCGACTATTTAGCATAATAGTGTGACCTCAAAGATCAAAGGAGTGATCTCGAAATGAGTTTGTACGACATCTATTCTCACCCTGACGGAAGAGTTGAAGCAGTAAAACAAGGATGGTCATGGCCAGCAGTATTTCTTGGCGGCTTTTGGGCACTATCGAAGAGACTTTGGCCGCCGGCTGGGGCCGCATTCCTTATAGCGATATTAGGCTGGTTCACAGCGCCTTTTTTGGCTGGTCAAGGCATTGCTTTTGAGACCATTGAACTCGCTCACATGGTTATAGCGGCACTGATGTTTCGGGTTTTTGGGGCTTATGGAAATCGTTGGTATACAACAAAGCTTCAACCCGAAGGTTTCCGAAGGGTTTCAAAGGTATCCGATATTGATGCTTCAAGAACGATTAACGAATAAAAAAATCGCTTTCTGGCTCTCATACTCCAAAAGCGTGACTTGATCGCCCTGAAATCATGCCTTAACAAAAACAGTCATGGCGACGGATACACTGTTGCGGCTTCGCCTTTATTCCTTAGCCGCGCATGCTGTTGACATTAGGCGCAATTGATATACCAAACATTGGGTTTACAATGAATAATGAGCAAGCACAAGAACATATAAAGCAAAAATTAAAGGAAGGTGATACGTTAATTGGTTTCTTTCAAGCAGTTTCACCGCCTAAACTTTGGATGTTTTTCATAATTGGGCCGTTAGCTACCCTTAGTACGCGAATGTACTTCTTAGCTGTGACAGAAAAAGGTTTATATTTTCATAAATGGAGCTTAATTGGCAATTTCAAAAGTTATGATTTTTTTGAGTTTGATGAAATTGAGAACGTTAAAATAGGTAAAGGTATATTGCAAAGACCAATGAGGTTTTACTTTAAAAACGATAGAAAAATAAAAGTAAAAGCACCGTTAAAGGGTCATAAAAAATTAGCGAAAATGACTCTTGATGTGCAAAATTATATTGAAAATAGAATTTCTCTAGCTCGATAATCCCTTTTCTGATATTAATATATTCACTCGAAGGAGAGTTTAAAAGTACCGCCAATGAAACGATGAGTATACAAGTCGACCATATAGGGCATATATTGGGAACACTTGGGGTAACTATCTATTGCAGATTCAAACCTGTGCGTCTGACAAGTTACTCAAAAGGACGTGAAACAGTTGGCTAGCACTCGTTCCTCGTACATTTTAGCCAACTATTTTGCGCTGCTTCGTAAGGCGTCACAAAGCAAGGGAGATCACTGAATCATGATCGCCAGGGAATGGAAGTGTCGAGTACCTGAGTGCCATAGCGCAGGGTTCACTGCTTATCTGTACGAAAGCGGCATCAAAGACGCTTCTTCAACACCGGGCTTTCGCGGTGCTCAGATTTTCCGCCGCACTCTGGCCCACAAAGTTGAACTGACGCTCATTACGTACTGGGAAAAGCTCCAATCAATCAAGGCCTTTGCTGGCAACGATATTTTGCAGGCGCGCTTGTACCCTGAAGATGAGGTTTATGAGCTTGAGCCTGACTTTTCGGTGCAGCACTATGAAGTCATCGAGCATCAGTTTTTGGTAGAGCAGCGGCGGTAAACGGGTGCAATTACTTTGTAACCAGTCATTCACGTTCGTTCACGGCCTGGCGGCCGTCCAACGGATTCCTTTATCAGGGCTCCACTTAGCTTCGCGTTAGACGTACGCGATCATCATGGGGAAAGTTATGACTGACCATCAGACCAGCTTCGTCATCGAAAACGACAAGGCTGAGTGGCGAGTCCTTTTCAACGGCTATGCCGATTTCTATAGCGTGTCGATGGACGATAGCACTGCAGACAAAGTTTGGGCTTGGCTGCTGGACCCAAGCCACGTCCTTGAAGGGCTCGTGGTGCGTGACGCAAGCGGTACAATTGTTGGCTTCGCACACGTTCGTGCCTGTCCCCGAACTCTTGGCGGCTGCGACGTCGGTTTCCTGGATGATATGTACGTTGCTCCAGATGCTCGCGGTTCTGGTGCGTCGGATGCTTTATTTGTGGGTTTGCGCACTTTGGCGGTGGAGCGTAGCTGGCCAACTGTTCGTTGGATTACTCAGCACTTCAATGCGCGAGGTCGCGCGTTCTATGACCGTTATACGTCTGGGCCAAGTGATTTCATTATGTACCAGTGGAAGCAGGATTAGCCCTGACTTGGGGTATACGTCTAACAAGTCACGGAAGACGGACGCGTGAGGCGCCGCTTCGTTCAGCGTTATGCTTCTCTCAGAGCAGGCTCAAGCCCAAGGTAATCAACAAAAGGGATAAAGTCGCGATCCAAAAACAGCAGGGGTAGCTTCTTCTCTATGCAGAACGTTGCGATGATCACGTCGGCCGTTTTTCTGATCGTGATACCCCTTTTACGAAGCGCACGATAATTGTCGGCACACTTGGCAGCCATATCTTTGCCAAACATTTCATATTGATCCAGAGCAAGCAGGCTTTGTTTGGTCTGATGGTATTGCTGGTCGTTGCGGATGCCTTGAAGGATCTCCAGAAATATGAGGTCGCCGATAGCGACTGACCCTTGGACTATTGATGCATCCAGCAGGTCAGTGTGCGGATTTTTGACTCCGTTGAAATAGTCGATCCAGACGCTGGTATCCACCAGTATCATCCGGCGCTCCGCATTTCATCCAGGTCACCTTCCCACTTGATTTTGCCTCGTAGCTTCCGAATCTCCTGCTGCTTGCTAAGCTGTACCAGAAGTTTCAAGCCTTGCTCAACAGCCTCTTTTTTGGTTTCGTAGCCGGAGGCTTTGAGGGCTTCGGCCATCAACTGGTCGTCAATGACGATGTTCGTTCTCATGTCGCACCTATGTGTATGGTTATCGATTTCTATACACAATCTAGCACTTCGGAGAGAACATAACAATCGGCTGCATAGCGACCGATTTTCCGTCGCTTCGCAGCTCCAAACCGGCGCGTGAGCCGGGCGTTTATGTTGTTGGGAGATCTGATAGTCAGCTATGAAACTTGAAAATATTGAGTTACTTATCGATGGCTCGGGCGAAATTTCTATCGGAAGGGCTGGGCCAGTTCGATGTGCTGCATGTGCGTCTGATGAGGATCAGTGTCTTGCAATGTTGGTCAGAAGGCCTGATGAGTCGTTATCTGAGTTGCTAAAACGGCTTGATTCTGCAATAGAGAATGCGATTGAACGGCAAATATTTGCGGATGAGATCAATGGATAGTGGCCAAGACGCTGTTCATGACTGTCACGGTATGCCAGATAATGGCGTGTCGATTAGGCTGGAAAAGAATTATGTAAGGCGCGAAAATTTCGTATTTTGCCTGTTTATAGAAAGGCAAGCGACGGAAGGCGATTTGGAGGAGAATCATCATCTCGAAGAGCTTGCCAAAAATTACGGGTACAACCGGCAGCCATTGAAAGAAATCGAATCATTGGTGGAGGATCACAGCGATGAGCTTGTCAGCGCTTGGAAACAGCACTTCAGCAGTTGAGGTGACAAATATCTCTGCACATGGTGTGTGGCTTCTTGCGCACGACCGTGAGTTTTTCATGCCGTACAAAAACTTCCCTTGGTTCAAGGAACAACGAGTCAGTGCAATCGTGAATGTCGAGGAGCAGTCTCCTGGGCACTTCTATTGGCCTGACCTTGATGTAGACCTGATGACGGAAATTATTGAGCATCCTGAGAGGTTTCCAAACGTCGCGCACAGCACATAACCAGTGCAGGCACGGCGCACCGTTTCCATTGCGGCTTCGCCTCCATTCCAAAGCCGCGCATGCTGCGGGCGTTATACGGCAAGGAAGGCTTAGGCAATGCACCAAATCTTGGTATACGCAGATTCGTTGAGTTGGGGCATCATCCCTGACACTCGTGGTCGATTTCGATTTGATCAAAGGTGGCCGGGGGTTGTGGAGAATGCGCTACTCAATGCAGGTACGTCTGTTAGGGTTATTGAAGACTGTCTTAATGGCCGTCGTACCGTATGGGATGATCCTTTCAAGCCGGGTCGCAACGGACGTGAAGGCCTGGAAAAGTGCATGGAGATCAATTCGCCGTTGTCATTGGTGATCATGTTATTGGGCACCAATGATTTTCAGTCTATGCACAATTTGACCGCATGGCAGTCTGCACAAGGCTTAAAAGCTCTTGTCGGTGCAATACGGCGAGCTCCCATAGAACCCGGAATGTCAGTACCGGCAATTATGCTTGTGGCGCCCCCAAAATTGCAAAAGGCCAAGGGCAGTATCGCGCCTAAATTCAAAGGTGCAGAAGATAAAGCCGTGGGTCTGGCCGACGCAATTCAAGCCGTAGCGGCAGAATGTGGTTGTCATTTTTTCGATGCTGGTTCGGTTACGCCGACAAGCCGTGTCGACGGTGTTCACCTAGACGAAGATCAACATCGCACACTCGGTCTCGCGCTTGCCAAAGTAATCCAGCCGTTGGTCCAGTAGTTTTGCCGTATACCAAGTGCAGGCAAGGGACGCTCCCAAAGTCGCGCCCCTGCTGCAAGCGTTAGCTGGGATTGCGCCACCTGAAAAGTGATACTATAGTGTCACTATCAAACTAATTCAGGGTAATTCCATGAAAGTTGAGCTAGTTACAAGCCTCAAGCGCCAAGCGACAAAAATTCTGGCAGACCTGCGTTTATCAAAAGAACCGGTACTGATTACAGAGCATGGCCAGCCGTCCGCTTACCTCGTTGACGTGAAGGATTACGAGTTTATGCAGCGCCGGCTGGAACTACTTGAAGGGCTCTCACGGGGAGAGCGTGCTGTACTGGAGGGAAGAACGTACAGCCAAAGCGAAGCCAGGGAGAAAATGAGTAAATGGCTGAAGTAATCTGGACGGAGCCAGCTCTTCAAGAATTAGATTCTATTGCCGAGTACATTGCTCTGGATAATGTAGTTGCTGCAAGCGCTCTGGTTGAAAAAGTTTTTGAAAAAACGGAGCGCTTGGAAAACTTTCCGCAATCCGGCCGAACTCCACCTGAGCTACCCAATTCAATCTACAGGGAAGTTGTCGTGCTCCCTTGCCGTGTTTTCTACCGTGAAGAAGGGAGTCATGTGTTCATCCTCTATGTTATGAGGGAGGAACGGCAGCTTCGTGTTTACATGCTGGAAAACAGCTAACCAGACGCGGCACGCGGATGCTTTTGTCTTCGCTTCGCTGCGTCAAGGTCGCCGGTGCGCTCAGCGTTATGGGTGTCAAAGATGTCGTTCCACATCCATACTATTGTGAAGAATTCTAATCACAACAATTTTGGATTCGACACCCTCTCGGAAGAATATAATATGGCTGCCTTGGCTAAATTTTCTGTAACCGGGCTTTACGTCTCCAGCATCCCCGCCAATCTCTGGCTGGCGAGCAAGAAGTTTGAAAGCACCGTCCAGTTGCTTCAAGTATTTATTGCGCTGCTTTTTCCCCCATCTTTCAGTGGAAAACTGGCCAATTTCTATGATGTCTTTCCGAGCCGCAGCAGTGAGCAAAAATGGGCGCATTAGTGAGCGTCGTTATCCAGTTCGGCAATAATGCTTTCATAGGAGTAGTCAGCAATACCGCTTTGCTCACCTTCGTCCAAAAGGCGTCGCAACCTTTCAAGCTTACTTTCCGTCTCCTCCAACAGTCGCAGCCCGGCGCGCACTACGTCACTGGTAGAGCCGTAACGACCATTTTCAATCTGTGCGGTTATGAACTCGTCAAAGTGAGGGCCAAGAGTAATACTGGTGTTTCTGGACATAATAGCATTCCTGTACCAAATATTGGTACATTATGCGAAATTCCCCATAACAAGGCAAGGTAGGCCGACGCGATAAAACTGCGCGACTGCTTGCGGCGTTATGCGCACCACAATCTGAGTTTGAGTAAGATCCATAGTATGAAAAAGGTATCAGAAATGCTCATAGCAGTTAGCGGTGACCTGCTAAAGAGCGTGGAAAATCTGGAGGAAATGCAGGCACATTTGGATTTGGTGAAGACTGCATGGAACATGTCGCTGTCATCTGGGAAAAAACGGAATGGAAAGCTCAAAAAGTTCATTGGGTCTCAACGGGCCCGGGCGCCAAGCATAGAGGCACTCGAAGGTCTCGAATGGGAGTTCAGGCGAATCATGAAGCAAAAGGACAAGCTTTTTCCAGCGGTAAAGAAAAAAGTAGAGTTTGCGATGGCCATTGAGGAAAGCAAGAACTGCTATATTATACGGGCATACTTCACTAATGGCGCCGAGCCGAGTCCGATCGCCTAACAATCACAGCCACGGCGACGTCTACTCCATTGCGGCTTCGCCTCCACTCCGTAGCCGCGCGTACTGTTGGCGTTAGGGCTTATTGCGCGTCCGCCAATAGCCAGGCTTTCGGGAGTGGTGGGCAATAGCGATCACTACGCTTTCCTCCGACAACTCAATCGCAACAATGTCGTAAGGGAAGCGCTCCAGAATCAGTCGTTTTGCACCGGTATGGCCGGCTTCTCCCAGTATCCTTACCGTTCGCATTGCTACTGGCTTAGCGTCGCTCGCATCTTTGTTCGAAATTCTTCGCGGCTGAGAAGTGTGGCCTTACCGCTTTTTACCTTGGACACACGGCGAATAATTTCATCATTCCAGTCCCGTTCAACAGAGTCGTCACGAGGGCCGTCTAAGCTCATTATGAGCTCGCGCGCTAGCGCTGCACGTTCCGACTCGGAGAGAGTCGAAATCTGGGAGCGTAGGTGATTTAATGTGTTGGTAGTCATGGTGCCTTCGCGAGTAGCGATACGGCTATGCTATCCCGATCCGACGGCCCTAACAAGACGGTCAACCGGACACCAAAAGCGTGCCGCTTGATGATGGACCTCATCCCAACAGGGATAAGTATCCGAATCAGCGTCTATTTGTTCCACCGGACGCCCTTGTCGGGAAGTCGCTTATTTCAATGTTGAGCATCAAGAGAGAAATTCGTGAAAGCACTCGAACTCAAAGTCCCTCCGGTTGCATTGGTAGCCATAGTTGTTGCCAGTATGTGGGCTGTTTCGCGCATCTCGCTGTCAAACCTGTATTTCACCTTCACCGGTGCAGCGTGGTTGGCGGCGGGCATTGCAGTGATCGGCGCTTGTATCGCCATTTTTGGAGTCCTGGAGTTCAGAGCTGCCGGAACGACGGCAGACCCGCGGATACCAGATCAGTCTGTAAGCCTGGTGACTGGTGGAGTTTATCGACACAGCCGGAATCCGATGTATTTTGGATTGCTGCTGGTTTTGTCTGCGTGGTGCTTGTTCTTGGGCAGTGCCCTGTCTTTGCTCCTCCTCCCGGCATTCATCATATACATGACCCGATTTCAGATTATTCCAGAGGAGCGGTTTATGCGTGAACACTTCGGTGAGTCATACAAAAAATACAGATCTGAGGTGCGCCGGTGGGTTTGAGGTCCAGCAAGTCGCTGTTGTCGGGCAAATTTTCCGCTGCGCTCCAAATTTGCCGCAGAGCTTTGCATTGGGCGCCAAGAAGTGTGGCATTGATTCAGTGCAAGCGAGTAGTATGATATTGTCATACTTTATCTGTGTTAGGAGCACCAACTATGAGCATGCACCGGAAAACTATTACGCTGACTGAGCAACAAAACGGTTGGGTGAAAGGTCAGATTGAAAGCGGTCAGTTCGGCAATGATAGTGAGTATATCCGCTATCTCATCCGGCGAGACCAGCAAGCCCAAGTACGTCTCGCCACGCTGAGGCAGGCCCTGTCTGAGGGTGAGTCAAGCGGGATACCTAAACCGCTTGATATATCGGCTATCAAGACTGCTGGCCGTAAACGCATAAAGGCGGCCAATTAGTGTTCAATCTGAGTGTCACGCCGAAGGCGGAATCAGACCTCATCGGAATTTGGGTGTACACCTGCGAAGAATGGGGTGTCGATCAAGCGGATAAATACCTGGATCAACTGGAAGCAGGAATGCAGCAGCTGATTAATCATCCGTCACTAGGCGCGAACTACGCCCATGTTCTTTCTGGGTATCGCAGATTGCAGGTCGAGCATCGCGCTGTTTTTTACCAGGTGCTTGAATCGGAGATGCTTATTGTTCGTGTGTTGCACGAGGACATGGATGCGCCTGATAGGCTTCTGGATTAGTGGCGACTATGTTTCCGGCGCAGCTTCAAGACTCCCATCCAGGCTCCGTGCCGTTGCAAAGCCTCGCGTTAAATTTTTTGCTGGCTCTCGTTGACTATGCTGTAATACATTGTAGTCATCAGACTTGAGGGTACCGCTATGAGTGTCACTACAGTTCGCCTTCAGACGGAAGTTGAGCAGCACCTGGAAGCAATTGCCAGCAGGCTCCATCGAAGTAAAAGCTGGGTAATCAATCAGGCACTATCGGAATACATCGAAAAGCAACAGCGAGAGCAAGAGCGCTGGCAGCAAACGTTGGAGGCAATGGAGTCTGCCACCCAGGGGAAAGTGGTTGATGCCAGCGAGGTCCATAGTTGGCTAAACAGCTGGGGCACTGATAACGAGCAGGATGCGCCGAGGTCAGGTAAGTGAAACTGGTTTACACGGATGAAGCCATTGAAGATTTGAAACGCCTCAGGGAGTTCATCGCAGTCCACAACCCCTCTGCGGCAGGCAAGATAGCCGCAGAGCTGGTGGGCAAAATCGAATTGTTACCAGATTTTCCGAAATTGGGGACACCGGTTGAAATGGCACCGGTCCCTGATTCGGTCCGCGACATGGTTTTTGGGAAGTATGTTGTCCGCTATTCAGTACACGTCAGTGCGATCATTATTCTTCGGGTATGGCATGAGCTGGAGGGTGAACGGTAACAAATTAACGCTGACTTCTGGAGTGAGGCCCTGCATCGTTTGGTTCCCGAAGGATGAAAGCCTGCCAAGCGGAATAGCAATGCGTGTTGCCAGTTCGGACAAGTGTGGGTTTTGAATGTCGACGAGATAGGGATAGAACGATTTTCTGGTGCGCTCAGCGTCAGCAGTCCAGGTTTCCGGCGTTAGTTATGGGGAAAATGTCATGTCGAAGAAAGTAGTCATGTTTGAATTCGAGAAGGAAACAAAAAATAGCGTTCGCTATAAGGAGGTTCCTGGTGCAGGAACTGCTCCTGTCGTGGGCACTCTGTATGTTCAGAAGTGGTTTGCTGGTGATAGCAAATCTATTGAGATAACGATAGACAAAAAAGACTAGCTGGCTTGCCATTACTCTTGGTGCAGGCCGCTCATTCAGGTAAGTGTGGCCGCAGCTAACAATGGCAAGCACCGGACATTTTAAGGCTCCGGCTGCGGGCGTCGCCGGCTCAGGGAATTGATTGACGAACTGGATTTATCCTGACGAGGCTAACCCTCTGCTTCGCGGCGGGTTAGCCTGTCTTTAATCACCCCAAGAGGGCATTACTCGACGCGGGTTAGGGTAACGTCGATGTTGCCACGGGTTGCGTTTGAGTAGGGGCACACTTTGTGCGCTTCGTTGATCAGCTTTTCGGCCTGAGCGTCGTCCATGCCCGGCAATGAAATTTTCAGCTCAACTTCGATACCAAAACCGCCCGGAATTTGACCAATGCCAACTTCGCCTTCGATGGACGCGTCTTCCGGCATTGCCAGCTTGTCGCGGCCTGCGACGAACTTCATGGCACCAATGAAGCAGGCAGAGTAGCCAGCAGCGAAAAGCTGCTCAGGGTTTGTTCCTTTGCCGCCGGCTCCGCCAAGTTCTTTCGGAGTGGTCAGCTCAACATCCAGAATACCGTCTGATGAGATGGCACGACCGTCACGGCCACCCGTGGCTTCGGCGGATGCGCGATACAAAATTTGTGCAACAGACATAGTGTTTGCTCCTTTCGACGAGTCGGGTTGATGACTCTTCGTTTGCGTGATTAATGAGTGCGTAAATGGTTAGCGCTGTTCGATAACTAAGTTAGCGTACAAATAGATTGCGCGCAAGACAAATGGCGGAAGTGTAATACGCACGCGCCAGGTGAAGGAGTTCAGGTGGGTGTTTTCAGATTGCTGCGCAGTTTGATCAGCTGCTGTTTCAGTTCCATTAGGTCGGCTACTGACTGGCCACTAACATCGACAATGCAGCCCGGTATATCCTTGGCTTGGTCCTGAAGAGCCCGGCCCTGTACTGTGAGGTGCAATTCAACCACGCGTTCATCGTCTTTCCGGCGTTGCCGGTTCAGCATACCGTCCGACTCGAGCCGCTTGAGCAGAGGCGTGAGCGAGCCGGGGTCTGTCAGCAATCGTTTGCTGATATGGCTCACGGTTATCCCGTCTTCCTCCCATAAAACCAGCATGGCCAGATACTGCGGATAGGTCAGATTCAGGGATTTGAGCAGTGGCTTATAGGCTTTGGTCATCATTAAAGACGTCGAGTAGAGGGCAAAACACAGCTGGTTATCGAGTAGCAGCGCGGAGTAGGAATCGTTGTTGGGCATGAAGGGTCCATCGTATCGGGGGCGATAAAAGCCATCGCGCTAAGTATTTAATTCCGAGTGTACGGCGTTTTTTAGGGGTTTTTCCAGTGAACATGACTGGCAGCATTGAAATGGCTTCCCTGCTTTTGGTTCCTTCCGCTACACACCGGCGCCGGTTACCATTAACGGTAGACAACAGATTAATGCATGCCCCTCTGGTCTTTAATGAACCAGATCGCCCGATGCGTAAGGTGTGCTGCGGCCAAGGAGTAAGTGATTTGCCTGAATTGAAGACTTTTGGCCTTTTTGCTATCACCGCGTTAGCGGAAATTCTCGGCTGCTATTTGCCGTATCTTTGGCTTCGGGAAGGCAAAACAATCTGGCTTCTGGTCCCTGGCGCTCTGAGTTTGATGGCGTTTGTCTGGTTGTTGTCGCTACACCCGGCCGCGGCGGGCAGGGTGTATGCAGCCTATGGTGGTGTTTATATTTTTATGGCGATTTTGTGGCTGTGGACAGTCAACGGAATTCGACCAACAACATGGGACATAGTGGGGTCTGCGGTGGCACTTTTGGGCATGGCCATCATCATGTTTGCGCCTCGCACCACGTAACTTGTCAATCAAGTGAGTTATCTGCAAGGTTTGGTTCGTGAAGGATGAGAGCTGAACAAGCGGGCGCACCGCTTCCTTCGCTTCAGCGTTAGGGCTCAGATGCAGCTCAGAATGGACAGATCCTATAAAAATCTTGCTGCCGGCAAATTTAGTCATTACTTTTGATATCTCTATTGTTTATTACTTCTGGTTGGCCAGGGGGAATGCCATTCATATTCAGGACGATAAAATCTATGTCAGGCGCTTTTAACTTGGTAACCCCGACAGAGATAATGTTCGGGCGCGGTCAGATAGCCCAACTCAACGATCGGGCGACAAAACTGGGTACGCGAGTACTGATTGTTCATGGTAGAAACCCAGGCCGGCTCTCTGCTGTCTTTGAGTCATTGAAGAGCATCGATATCGTGCAAGCGCTGTCCATTGAAAAAGAGCCAGATCTGCAAACACTGATGGCGGCTATTGATCAAGGTAAGCTGCTGGGAATAGACGTGGTACTCGGAATCGGCGGTGGCTCTGTCATGGATGCCGCTAAAGTACTTGCGGCTATGCTGCCCGGTCAGACAGATTTGATCAGCCATCTGGAGGTAGTCGGAAGCGGGTTGCCACTGTCAGCCAAACGCCTACCGTTGATTCTGGTTCCCACCACCTCTGGCACCGGTGCAGAAGTCACTCGAAACGCGGTTATTGATATTCCGGAAGCCCAGCGCAAGGTCAGTCTCAGGGATAATCAGTTACTTCCGGATCTTGCTTTGGTAGATCCTGCGCTTACCGATAACTGCCCCCGGCAAGTCAGCCTATACTCGGGGCTAGACGCTGTTACTCAGGTGATCGAGCCGTTTCTTTCGTCGCGCTCAAATTTATTTACAGACATGTTGTGTAAGGAGGCTATCCCCAAGGGGCTCCGGGCATTAACGCAATTGATGGACAGGGAATCTGAAGAGGCGCGTGACGCGCTGGCTCAGGTGAGCCTCTTCGGTGGCCTTGCGCTTGCGAACTCGGGGCTAGGTGTTGTGCACGGTATTGCCGGCCCGTTAGGCGGATTATGCGGTGCGCCCCACGGCGCGATATGCGGCGCATTGTTACCAGCGGGCATAGCGGCTAACCGCGATAACGTGGTTGAAGCTGAGCAGATCGCTTGTATCGACCAGGTGATTGACTGGATTGCTGACGTATTTGAGACCTCCAGGGGCCAGGCATTGCACCGTTTTCGGCAATGGATTATTCAGAACGGATTACCCGGACTTGCGTCGATCGGAGTGACGGAGGAACACATTATTTCAGCCTCACAAGCAGCGGCCAGCTCGTCCTCCATGAAGGCCAATCCTGTGGTCCTGTCTACTGCGACAATAGAAGACGTGATGCGCCAGTCTTTTTGATTCTGAATATGGCGGATTGGCTTTGCAACAGCAGGTTGCGGTATGCAATTTTGACGGGAAACTTTATGAGCATCGCTTTATGGAAAAAATATTGAGAAAAATATTCCAACCAATACTCCGCATATTTGAATCTGGTGACGGGGAGTATCGTTATGAGAAATCACACCGGAAGATTCTCATTGCTATGGGTGTATTGTTTTTAGCCCTATCAACTGTTTCAGTGGTATTAGCGATCATTTCATCACAACTGGGTGGGCTTATTCCTTTTCTCGTCTTTTTTATGATTGGGCTTGTATGTGAAGTGGTTGGGTTATTAGGGAGTAACCGCGCGGTTGCAAAAATTTGGGGCAGTAAATAGACGAGTCGTGAATCCATTGGGGCCGGCCTGCCCAATACGCGAGTCGTCGCGTGACTCAAGCGAGACGGACGGACTGTCAGTTGGCGCCCTGTTCCAACCAGCCTGTTCTGACAGACACGCGGCGCAAAATGGTGTCATCGGTCGGATTGAGAACATTTGCCACCAGCCAGATTGCACCAGAATTTTTGCCTCTGGTTAACATGCAAGTTTTTCCATTTGTGCGGTGTCGAGGTCGTAATACCCGATTTTTACGATATTAAAGTTCAGGTCGACAAACAGGTGGCAGTAATAGTCCCCATGGCGCCAGGCCATGGCCACGCTGGAATTGTTGGAATAGTTCAGCTCAAAGTGGCCATCAAAGGCCGGGTAGTTGCTACGAAACTTCATCAGGGCCAGTAAGCGCTGCACGACGGGCTTCTGAATGTCTTGTTCCACGTCGTCCAGGGTGTAGTAATGGCGATTAATATCCCGCAGTTCGCCGCTTTGTTTCATCAGTTCGTGGTTGTTGCACCCGGCCAACAGCCCCACGTAGTAGACCTGCGGAATGCCGGGTGTGAAAAACTGGATCGCCCGGGCGGCAATGTAGGCGTCATCGTTCTGCATGAGCGCGTCGTAGAAGGTGCAGGTGAGCTGGTAGATTGCGCCAACGCTGTGGATATTGGCCGCCGAGCGCCGCATGATAGGGTCTGCACTGCGGGCATCAATGTTGTCAATAAGCGCGCGGATTTTGTCATCTGGCAACACACCTTCGACATCCGGAATACAGATTCCGTCGTGGGTATCTAATACGGTAACCATGTTGCGTGGGCACATTCGCAGCCAGTTTTTCAGGTACACGCTGTTTGCGTCCAGCAGCGAGTAGAGCAAAAGGGGCGGCAGAGCAAAGCCGTAGGGGTGCATGTTGCGTCGGCCGATCGCGTATTGATAACTGGTGTGATCGTGAACTTCCGGCAGGCATTCTGCGCCGTGTTTCAGGGCCACTTCGTTAATCCAGTCGAGTATCCGATAGACCTCGGGCTCCACCAAAAAGCAGCTGGTTCCAATACGTTTGGTGGTGTAACCAAAGGCATCGAGCCTTAGCAGGTTTACACCTTTTGAGGTGAGAAAGCCGATATAGCTTTCCATCAGGCGGTAAGCCTGGTCGGACTCGTAATTGAGATCAATCTGCTGGTCGGTGAAGGTGCACCAGACCCGGGTTTTTGTGCCATCCGCAAGCGTCACTTCGCGAAAGGGTTCTTTCTCTTTGCGGATATGAATCTTGGCCATGTCATCCGGGGAAATCTCGCCGAACTTGTCGACATGAACGAACAGGTCGGCATACTCCGAATCAAAGCCATTGGCGATGAAATCCCTAAACTCGGGAGACTCGTCAGAGATATGGTTCACCGTCAGGTCGACACAGAGGTCGTACTTTTTAGTGAAGGCTTCAATGTCGTCCCAGGTACCAAAATCCGGGTCCACCTCCTTGTGAGTCAAGGGCGAAAACCCGCCATCGGCATTGGACGGAAAAAACGGCAGGATATGCAGCCCGCCAATGGCCTCTGACAAGTGTTTGTCGACAACTGTGTAGAGGTCTTTCAGGTCATTGCCAATTCGGTTTGGGTAGCAAATCAGCTGCACGGCATTTTTTAACAGCATGTGTCTGGCTCCTGGATTGGGTGAAGGTCATGTCAGGCCGCGCAATGGCCTATGGGCAAAATCTTGTTTAATTTTGTCGCGCGTCGCCGTTCAACTTCATTGATAAACTCCCGCCCCCAATACTCGATGTCATAACGGCAAACCACTTCGAAGGCTTCGCTCAGTCGGTTCCGGGCATCGCTTCGGCTGATCGCCAATGCGTAGTAGCAGGTATCGGCCAGGTCCTGCGGGTGGTGCGGATTCGCCAGAATGGCTCCGCGCAGTTCCGCCGCCGCGCCGGCAAATTCAGACAGCACCAGTACGCCACTGCCTTGGGTTAAGCCCTGGGTTGCGATGTATTCTTTTGCGACCAGGTTCAGGCCATCCCGCAGCGGCGTAATCCACATCACGTCGGCTATGGTGTAATAGGCCACCAGTTCTTCAAAGGGCAGGGCGCGGAAGAAGAACTGCACCGGGGTCCACCCGACCTGTGCAAACTGCCCGTTAATGCGCCCCACCGTTTGTTCGATCTGCGACAGCAATTCCTCGTAAATAGTCATTCCGGCCGCCGCCGGCACACAGATCAGCACAAGGGTGACTTTGGTTTTCAGTTCAGGATGCTCGTTCAGAATGCGCTCATAAGCCTGTAGCTTTTCAATAATGCCTTTGGTGAAGTCGAGACGCTCCACCGACAGAATCAGCCGGACATCCTTGAACTCTTCACGCAGTGTTTCCATTTGCGCGATGACACTCTGGTCAGACAGAGCGGTACGAACGCGATTCAGGTCAAGCCCGACCGGGTGTGCACCCAGCCCGATCTTGCGGTCATTCACTTTTATTTCGGTGCTCATTTCATCAAGACCCACCGCGCAGCCATAGGTCAGAAAGCGCGGTGCACAGCCCATTTTCTGGGTGACCTCAAGCGGTGTGACACCTCTTGCCACATCCACAAAGTTCTCGGCCTGCCTGGGAATATGAAAACCAATGTGGTCACACTGCAACAGGCTGCCGATGATTTCGCGGCGCCAGGGCAGCACGTTGAATACGTCGGCTGACGGGAAGTAGGTGTGATGGAAAAAGGCAATGGTGAGGTCTGGCCGCATTTCGCGTAAATAGGCCGGTACCATCCATAGATTGTAATCGTGAATCCAGACCACGGCGTTTTCCGCCGCTTCCTCGGCGGCGCGCTCTGCAAACAATCTGTTGACCTTGAGGTACACCTGCCAGTGGTCATCGCGGAACGTGGCCCGCTCCCAGAAGGTGTGCAGGGTCGGCCAGAAGGCTTCTTTCGAGAATCGTTTGTAAAAGATCTCAACGTCTTCTTCGCTCAGTGCTACTCGTGCCGCGACCAGTTTTTCGTAGCGGCTGGTATCCACTTCGGTGTGGGTCTGGAAGGGGCCGAGATCGGGATCGTCAACTGACCAGGCGACCCACGAACCTGCTTTGCCATCGGAGAAGAAGCTCAGCAGTGTGGGAATGATGCCATTGGGCGATTTGGGCCGACGTCGAATCAACTCCCCATTCTCGACCACTTCTTCATAGGGCAGGCGATGGTAGACAATCACCAGGTCGGATTTGCCCCTGTTCATGTAATCCGGAATTTCGGCTTCAATACCCAGGTGACCCAGATAACCAAAATGCTCGAATGCCTCCAGAATGCCGCCGCAGCCCGACGCTTCGGCATGAAGTACTCGCGCCTGGTGCTTGGTTGCTTCCAGCAGTTCGGCCTCGGATGCACCGACACAGACACCCTTGAATTCGTGTTGATACATCGACAGGTCATTCAAGGTGTCTCCAGCAACCAGGACCGATTCCGGGTCTACCCCCAGGTGTTCAACCAGACGGGACAGGGTGCGCCCCTTGTTAACGCCCTGCGGAAGTATGTCCAGGTACTTGCCCGCGGAAAACAGTACTTCACAGGATAATGCGCTGACCCGTGACAGCATGTCTTCGCTGACCACATCGTTGTTACAGAAGTAAGAGACGCGGCGCTCCTGAGGGACTTCCTGACGCTGCAAGCCTTTAAATGAGGACAGGGCGCTCTCCACAACTTGCTCACCTGGCCAAAGCTCGTCGATTTCGCCCTGCAGTGGCTGGATGGCTTGTTGCGAGGCGCCATGAACCACAGTACAGCCGACATCGCAGATAATGTAGTCGGGCTGCGGAATCGTCGGATCGGACAGCAGGGGTAGCACGGCTTCTAGCCCTCGACCGGTTACAAACACTAAATCGATCTCCGGGTGAGCAACGATGAGTCGATAAAGCTTGAGGCGATTTTCCGGATCACCTGCGAGAAAAGTACCGTCAAGGTCGGTGGCGAGTAGCATTTTATACTCCTGTATAAGTCTTTCCTTATGTCCAGGAGTTCAGCAAAACATGGCGTAGAGATGGGACACTAGCGTGGGCAAAGCTTTGCTGAACTAGGGGACCCTACAAACTATCAATGCAGTTTTCATACCGGAAGTTGGCGGCAACACCGGTATTCTGCCCATGAAGTTTGAAAATACGTAATGTGATCATAGTGATATAGACATTTCCGTGCATGGCCTAGCTCTTGCAATATTCACAGCTCACACGTGATCACAAAGGCGGTGCATAAAGACAAGAACAATCCCCAAGTGCTTGCAGGCCGCGGGCAACACGCCCCAAAAGCAAGGCTAAGTCAGGAGGTTCCTATCTGGTCTCTTATGCGCCCCATTGGTGCGATTCTGGGCAGCGTCGCACTATTACAGCTCGGCAGTGGTCTACTTAACACTTTGCTGGCAGTGACCGCCGACGGCCAGAGGTTTTCAACAATCTGGATTGGCTTTTTTATGCCCGCCTATGCGATTTATCAGGTCAGACACGTGTCGGTTCTGACCGCAGGGGAGCATGCGCATTTCGAGCCCATGGTGCAGACGTCGCATGAGATTGTCGGAATGATCGAAAAAGAAGGTTAATGGCTGCCCGCCCGCTCTTCCTGAAGCTTCGCCCGAACGTTCATCAATACGTGGCCGTACTTGTTATCGCCCCGGCGATCCCGTCCACAACCCCAGAAATAATCAAAATTACTATTTTCCACGATTTTTTGATCGCCGGTGTTGAGAAGCGCTTCCGCCAGCTCAGGGTGAGTGCGGCAACGGGTGTAGACGCCCCGGGTCATAACGGTTTCACGCACCCGCTTCCAGTCACTGCGAAAACTCTTCCAGCGTTTGCGGCCCAGTTTGCGGGCCTCAGTTGGTGATATCGCGTTTCGCACCTGTTCCTGGTGGACGTCATCGGTAAACTTCATACCCTGAAAATAATGTTCCAACGACGGCCACACTTTGCCCTCCAGCTCGAAACTGTAGCGGGCGTAGGTCCCGAAGGGGCTATGCGGATCGGTACGGGAGGTAAATAGACTGCTTTCGCTGTCGTCTGATGGAAATAGGGACATGATGGCCGTCGCTGCAAGAGAGTGAGTCAATACACCAAATAAGGAGTGTACCGTGCCAGGTTGAACACTTATTCTTCGTCGCTGAAAGCCGAGCGGTGGAACTCTGCGGCTTCTTCCGCTTCTTTGGCGCCCGCTTCCCAGAGTTTGGGTACGTCGCCACCCGCCAGCACCTCAAGCACCGCGTGAACACCTTCGGCCAGCGAGGAAAGGTTGTACCCACCCTCTAAAACGAACGCGAGCTTGCCTTCGCAGTGGGTGTCAGCAATGTCTTGAACGATTCTGGTCAGCACTTTAAAACCGTCATAGGTGAGGTTCATCGCCATATCGTTGTGGTGGGGGTCAAACCCCGCCGAGACCAGCACCAGGTCTGGTTTGAAGTGCTCTGCGGCCGGCGTCAGTATGTCTCGGAAGACCTTCTCGTAGGCAATGTCGCCGGCGGTTTCCGGAAGGGGGACGTTGATGGTGTAACCTTCACCCAGGCCAACACCCACCTCTTCAATCAGACCAGATCCGGGATAAAACGGTGCAGCGCAATGGGTGTCGAAGAACAGCACATCCGGATCTGCCCAGAAAATATCCTGGGTGCCATTGCCGTGGTGCGCGTCCCAGTCAATGATCAGGACACGTTCACAGCCCAGCTTTGCCTGGGCATGGGCAGCCGCCACGGCAACGTTGTTCAGTAGGCAGAAACCCCTTGCCCGCACGGGCTCGGCGTGATGTCCTGGCGGGCGCACAAGGGCGAAGGCGCTTTGTGCCTCACCTTTGCAAACGCTTTCCACGGCAGCAATGGCGTTGCCGGCTGCCGCTCTTGCCGCTTTGATGCTGTCGGGGGACACCGCCGTGGTGTCTCTGTCGAGCCAGGCGCGTTTGCCATCCAGTGAAAAAAGATGGTCCAGATAGGACGTGATGTGCACGCGTGCCAGCTGATCGTAGGTGGCAGCAGGCGCTCCTGACTGGAACTGGACACCGGGTATGGGGTTTTTATCCAGATGCGCTTTGATCGCCGCCAACCGGCCCGGATGTTCAGGATAGCTCCATTTAAAATCCAGTCCCTGGAGAATAGTCCTGACTCGCTTTTCTACCCGGCTAGGAATAAAAGGCAGGTCTACCTCGGGATTGTGCCCCAGCATTATTTCATCATAAAACACATTGACACTGCGATCGCCAATCACAAGACACTCTCCTTCTTGAGCTCTTTCGGTTGCCTGTCGAAGCTGTCGTTTCGATACGGTTTCGAACCGGGTTCAGCAGGCTTCTCATAGTTGCTGTGACGCAAGGGCTTCCTTCACAGTCGAGGTGAAGGCTGCGGCACGAATGCCGGTGGTTTTAAAGCCCAATTTGGCCCAGGCGGCCTTGGCCTCTTTATTAGACTCAGCGTATTCGAGAATCAGCTCATGCACATGATGGCTTTCCGCAAATCTAACCAACTCCTGTAACAGCGCCCTGAAAATACCGAGATTCCGAAACTCGGGCTCCACCCATACATCGTCAATGATTCCCGACCTGTAAACCAACGCTTCCGCCTGTTCCCAGATTCCCTGACTGTGCCACACATAGATATAGCCCATTCCGATGATGCCGGCATCCGGGTTCTCTGCCACAGTCAACAGCTTGTTATCGTCTCCCAGTGAGGAGCGTAATACGTCCAACAGTCGGTTATGTTCGTTTTTCTTAAGGTTCTGTGGCGGGGCGCCAGAGACATGCAACGCCAGTTTGGCGAGAAACTTCACGAGTACCGGAAGGTCCCCTTCACGTGCTTCCCGAAGCACAAAGGCCGCTTTACTGGCTTTCTTTCTGGCCATAAAAACTCCTGAAACTGAATGGCGAAGCACAAATCACTCTGATGATTAATCGGAGTCGTATCTCACCATTTACCTTTATTAAAAGCTCTTTGGTCAGCTTAGTCGTTTTTTCAAGAAGTTGCTGCACCACCCTGTCGGCAACTTAACACGCAACGAAAGATACGGCCTGATTTCAAGCATCGTTGGAAGTATTCATGGGGGTGATCACGGTAGCGGCAGCTGCTGGGGGTTATTATCCCGGGTATGGATAATTTCAATAGATTTACGACTTCTTGCAGAGCTGGTGCGGTTGGCTGATGCCGCACCTTCTGTCCAGATAGGCGTGTATGCTGTTGGCGACCCCCATTAGTCAGGGGTAGTTGGCGATTCGAGTCCCGGCTTCCAGGTTCTGTTGGCCGGTCCCCAATCAATCAACCCAGGCCCAGAAAAGACAGGATTGCGATAACGATAACGACTGCGCCGACTATGTAGACAATGTTGTTCATGAGAAATACCTTTCACGTATGATTGGGAATCGAAGGGGCCTTAAGGCACCCATGCTCAGCATACTCACGCTGCTTACTTGCGTTCGGTGCGGCGGCGCACACACGGACGATTAAATCGAAAAGGATTTGCTTAAAGCGTTGGTATAAAAAGGTGTGTTTGTTGGTGTGTGTATGACGTTCGGCTTTTCCTACTGGATAGACCATCCGGGCAACCTTTGAGCTATCCTGTACACAACCGCAAAGGATGCAATTATGGCCGAATCACCACTGTTGAGTTCAGACAGGCTGCGCTTTTTTTTCAGCCGAATCAAAGAGCGTTTGTGGGTCAAACCACTGGTGCTTGGCGTGCTTTCTGTTGGCGGTACATTCCTCGCCAAGCTTGCTGACGATGCAGGCCTATCCGGCGTGTTACCCGATGTCACCCTAGAATCTGTTGAATCGCTACTGTCTATCATGGCGTCCAGCATGCTGGTTATTGCGACGTTTGCGGTAGGCTCCATGGTTGCCGCCTATGCATCGGCCAGCGCTGGTGCAACACATTGATCTGCAGACTTTACAATCCCGCGCTGAAGCACACAATTGCCACGTGATAATGGTGCGGCTGTTTACGATTTGGCAATCCCCACTTAAAAAAGAGAGGTTACAGGCGATCACCTATGACCGTGTATCGGTTCCGGAACTGGTGATCGACGACTTGTTTGACGATGCATTCACAGCTATTGCCCGTGACGGCGCGGGTATGGTTGAAGTTTCCATCCGACTGCAGAAAGCTTTTTGCGCGTTGGCTGAAGCCGGTGACAAGGCGATGGCGGCCGCCGCCAAAAAACATTCACGGATGGCACTGAATCGTTCGAAGCACGCCATGTCCCTTTCAGACGATATTGATGCTGTTGTCAGAGCGGCTGCGTTTTCGGCCAGGTAATTGATGATCGGCGCAGAGATTGAAGAGGTAGGCCTCTTCTGGCTCTTCTTTAAATAAATGTCCAAGCCAATATTCTCGTTGTTTTTTTGCCCTGCTTCATTTCTATTTCCCGTACGTCAATTGCGCCAAGCTTAAGAATCAGTTTTTTTGCCGGCTTTACATTGTCAATTTTCGAAACCAGGCTTGTAAACCAGCGGCATTGAGTTGAAAAAACTTGGCTTTCTTTTATGAGTTTTTTAAGGAACAGCCGTTCGCCACCTTTACACCATAGCTCGGCCTCCAGGCCGCCAAAATTCAGAGTGGAAGACGTAATTTTTTGCTCACCGCGATTACGGGCAAGGTTGTTAATTTTACGCTGGCTGCCTTTGAGTGCTTCCTCTTGAGACCCATGAAACGGCGGGTTGCATACACTGACATCAAAGAATTCCCCGGTTTGAATGATCCCTTCAAAAATGTGACTTTTATCGTGTTGCTTGCGCAGTGTGAAACGGTCTTTTAGCGAGGGGTTATTAGCGATAATCGAGGCTACGTTTTCAAGTGACTGACGGTTAATATCACTACCCACACACTGCCAACCGTATATCTGGCAGGCTAATAGCGGGTATATCCCATTCGCACCCGTTCCTATATCCAGTAAGGAAATATTGGGCCGGGTATTAGCCTGGTTTGTCGTAGGCTCGCCAACGCCAAGCAGCTCGGCTATGTAATGGATGTAGTCGGCTCTGCCTGGAATGGGTGGGCAAAGCGAGCCCTCTGGAATATCCCAATCGATAACGCGGTAATATTGCTTTAATAGCGCGGTATTCAGAGCTTTTACGGCCAGTGGGTCTGCGAATTCTATGGAAAGGTTGCCGTAAGCGTTTGTGTGTACATAGGGGGCTAGTGGCGGACAGCTTTTTACAAGCGATGGGAAATCATAGCCCTGCTTGTGCAGATTTCTCGGGTGTAGATTCTTGCGATCAGGCTTGGTTTGGTTCTTTTCACGTCGGTAAAGTGCGCTCACAGTAATATATCCGAAGTTTAGAATTTAAAAGTGAAACGAAGTCGCCGTCGCGTGACCATCAATTGACATGTGTAACGTGACAAATTACACTCGCGGTCCGCGATCGAAACTTGGCAGGCAGGAGCCGCAAACGATTTCGATGAATGACCAGTGGCGTATGTGCTTTTATTTTGACGATGGTAATACGTGCAAGGTCACATGCAACGACCACTGGGAGAGATATTAACTGTGGCTATTCCTGACACTGGCAGTCTGCAGCACAAGCCGACCCATCCTGGTGAAATGTTAAGAGAGAGTTTCATCCCAGACTACGACTTAACGGTTGCTGGATTGGCTGAATCTTTGGGGGTATCTCGCCAGTCCGTCAATGAGCTGCTGCGAGAGCGCCGTGCGGTCAGCCCTGAAATGGCACTACGGCTTGCGCGTTTGTTTGGTAATTCTCCGGAGTTTTGGCTGAATGCGCAGCGCGCTGTTGATTTGTGGACTGCAGCGCTATCGGTCAAGGAAGAAGTTGACCGAATCACACCGTTAGACGCTGCATAACCAGATCGTGCAGCGAGCTTAGACATTGTTGAAATGGACAGATAAACCAACATTTAACCGAGAGAATATTATGAGCAAGAAACCCGCAAAAGGTTCAGTAACAACGGCCTCAATTGAAGAGCAAACAGCGGCTTTTTTAAAGGCTGGCGGAGCGGTTCATTATGTCGTTAAAGGTAAAAGTGGGCAAATTGCCCCTGCAGGCCCGAAGCCGGTTACCCCGAAGCCGGTCGCCCCGAAAAATGACTGATGTGTCCGTTGGTTGGCACTGAAGTTCTTGTCAAGCTCATTAGAAAGCACTGCTGTACAAAGAAACGCCTTTTATAGCGGCGTTAAAGCTTAGCAAGTTTCTGGGTATTCAAACCATTCCCGTATTAGAAGTGGAGTCTATTGATGAAGCCAAAAGACCTCGTGGCGCAGTTCGTTGCTGATATCCAAGCCCAGCGTTTCGATGAGGCAAAGGCCTTGCTGGTGTCGGACGGATTTGAATATGTTGGGCCAAACATGCGTTTCGTGAATCCGGATGACTTGATGGCCTACCAATTCGGGATGGTCGCCATTCAAAAAGCCCTGATTCTCCGTCAGCTCAGTGCCGATGAAGAACACGTGTTCGCAATTCTGGATTACCGGACCAATTTTGAACCGATTGGCGATGTGCGGCTTGCAGTCTGGTTTAGTGTTCTAGGGGACAAAATCCAAAAGGTTGAAGCCTTTTATAATGCGGCTGTCGTTGAAAACATGTTGGGTGGCAACCTTCCCCAGTCGACTGTTAAGGCTGCTGCTGATAAAACCGCTGAATAGCTTTTAATAGCTGGTTTACATCGTTGTTATCAAGGTCTCGGTGGGTCACAAAGCGAATCGGCTCACCGGCGGTGATGAGAATGCCCTGGCTCGCCAGATAATCGCGCAGCGCCGCGGCTTTGCCAGAGCGGCAGCGGGCGTAAACGATGTTGGTCTGGGTGCGGCTGGGGTCAATTTCCAGTTCTGAAATGGCGGCAAGCCCGGTACTCATGCATTGGGCGTTTTCATGGTCTTCTTGCAGTCGCAGTGGCCCTTGCTCCAGGGCGATTCGCCCGGCTGCTGCCAGTATGCCGGCCTGGCGCATGCCGCCGCCGAGCATTTTGCGCAGGCGTGTTGCTCGCTCAATAAAGGCTGTTGAACCCAGCAACAGCGATCCCACCGGGGCGCCCAATCCTTTCGACAGGCAAACACTGACGGAATCGTAGTGTTTGGTTATGTCCGTTACATCACAGTCTGATTTTACCGCTGCGTTAAATATTCGAGCTCCGTCCAGGTGAAGCTGCAGCCGGTGGTCATCACAAAAGGCGCGAGCCTGGCGCTGGTAGTCCAGTGACAGCACTTTGCCGCCGATGGTGTTTTCCAGCGATAGCAGGCGCGTTATGGCGAAATGAAAGTCACCGGGTTTTATCGCTGCGCGGGCCTTGTCGAGGTTGATGCTGCCGTCGGGCTCATTCTCTATAGGCTGAGGCTGCACACTTCCAAGTACGGCGGCGCCACCGCCTTCGTAGCGATAGTTGTGCGCTGACTGGCCACACAGATATTCGTCGCCGCGACCGCAGTGGCTCATGATGGCCAACAGGTTGGCCTGGGTGCCGCTGGCCGTAAACAAGGCAGACTCGAAGCCCAGCCGCTCGGCTGCGTAGGCTTGCAGGTTGTTCACTGTTGGGTCTTCACCGTACACATCGTCACCAACCTCGGCGTAGGCCATGGCCTCGCGCATTTCCCGGGTAGGGCGGGTAACGGTGTCACTGCGAAAATCAATCATGGTGGCGCTCTTTTGCATCATCGCTAAGGTGTGAGATAGGTCGTGGCATTCTACAGTCAAAGGTAGAGCGCGGTTCAACCTTCGTAGCGGCTGAAGTCTATGGGGTCCAGCCGATAAAAACCGCACAGTGCATTGTAAACGTCCGGTTGTTCGGCTTTTAGGTGTTTTGGCTGCTGAAAAAAGGCTTCTGTCAGCACCGCAAAGAACTCGGCAGGCTTGGTTGCACCGTAGGGGTCTAGCCAGCTTTTTTGATGATGCTGCAAGCTGGATCGCAGGTTCTCATACGCTTTGGTCATGGTTTGTTGCCACACTTGGGCTTGCTCGCCGCTGAGCGGCGGCGCGCCGTCTGCGGTGCCGTCTAGGTAGTCCAGTTGGTGGGCGAACTCATGAAGAATAACGTTGTGCGGGCCGTCTGAATTCATCGCGCCTTCCTCGCATTCAGACCACGCCAACACCACTTGCCCCCGGTTAGATGCCTCGCCCGCACGAACCTGATCACTAACACTCACTACGATGCCATCACTCTGGGCCGTTTGTACGCGATACACATCCGGGTACACCAAAATGCTGCGAACATCGTCATAAGAGGCATAGGGGCGTGCCAGAATAAGCAAACAGGCGTGGCTGGCAATGGTAATTTTTACCCGCTCGTCCACATGAAAACCGGCGCAGCCGTAGAACTCCTTTTCGGAAAGAAAAAGCTGAATGTATTCTTTCAGCTGCTTTTTCAAGGGTGGGGGAAGTTTTTGATAGAGTGGCATATGGGCCTGCAGCAACTTGCGCCAGGCTTTTGGAAAAGGCTGTTGCAGTTCACGCTGTCGCCGCCAGTTGCGGTAGAAAAACAGGTAAAATATCGCGAAAGCGATGAGCGCCAGAGCAAACACGGCGAAGACAAATGGCGAAGACAATGTGGCTGTGTCCTGTTTAGAGGGCGTTCTGCCATCTTATCCTATTCATCTATGAGGTGTTGTTATGTCGAATAAACGAGTAGTGGTGATCACCGGTGCCAACCGTGGAATAGGCCTGGAGCTAGCCCGGCTTTTTGCCGCAAAGGGCTGTGAGGTGATTGGCGTGTGTCGTGAAACCTCGGCCGAGCTGGCGGAAGCGGCTGCCAAGGTTGTTGACGGTGTAGATGTTACAACCGACACCGGTGTGGAAAAGCTGATGGCCGGCCTGCAGGGCGTTCAAATCGACGTGCTGATTAACAACGCGGGTCTGTTGCAGGACGAAGTACTGGGTAGCATCGATTTTGACTCCTTGCGCACCCAGATGGAAATCAATGCCTACGCGCCGCTGCGAATCGCCGAAGCCCTGTTCCCGCAAATGCCTTCCGGTGGAAAGATCGCGAATATTACCAGCCGCATGGGGTCGATTGCTGATAACGACTCCGGTGGTCGCTACGGTTATCGTGCCTCCAAAGCCGCATTGAACGCGTTTGCGAAATCTCTGGCGATAGACTTGAAACCCCACGGTATCGCCGTCGCCCAGCTTCACCCGGGCTATGTGAAAACGCGCATGGTGAATTTCGGCGGGCTGATTACCCCAGAAGACTCTGCGAAAGGGTTGGTTGCGCTGATTGAAGGGCTGAATCTGGAGAATTCCGGGTCCTTCTGGCACAGCAACGGTGAGAAGTTGCCTTGGTAAGTAGAGGTAAAGGGTAGAAGGAACGGCGTGGTAGAATGTTTCGCTTGAATATAGAGTGCCGCGCCTTGATATTGCGGCGAATCCTTTGCCGGTGTATTGACGACTTTTGAGGTTTTTATGGCCCGTTTTGAACTGCTGGGTACCGCCACCATTCCGGGCAAAGGCACGGAGTTGCGCCTGCTTCAGCGCAATGATGAGTTTTCGATCAAAATTGCCGGCAAGCCCGGTGAGCTGATGAACAGCCGCCTTCACGGCTCTGAAGATGCCCTGGCAACGCTCGCTTGCGAGCGGATTGTCGATCACCCCGCACCCCGCGTGCTGATCGGCGGTTTGGGCATGGGTTTTACGCTGGCAGCGGCCCTGGGCGCGCTGGGTGATAAGGCCGAAGTAACCGTGGCTGAGTTGGTGCCGGACGTCGTGGAATGGAATCGCGGGCCTTTAGGCCTTGCGGCGGGTTATCCCCTGAATGACCCCAGAACGAAAGTGCACGTCGGCGACGTGGTGAAGCTGATTAAAGACTCGCCGGGCCATTATGACGCCATTTTGCTGGACATCGACAATGGTCCCGAAGGAATGATCCGTAAAGAAAATGATTGGCTGTACACCGCCGCCGGTATTGCCGCCGCCCAGGCTGCGCTGACGTCCGAAGGCATTCTGGCTTACTGGTCGGCAGGGCAAGACCCCACGTTTACCGAAAGAATCAAGCGTACCGGGCTTTCTGTTGAGCCGGTGACTGTGCGTGCGCATCGTCCGGGAAAGGGCGCGAAGCATGTTATCTGGCTGGCGTGGTAGAGAGCGTTGGTTATTAACGCTCTCTGTCAGCACTCTTTATGAATAGTCCAGCTTGAATTAAGGAATCCGAATAATGTCCTGGATGGTCATGGTTACTCAGATTTTTCTGCCGGTGCTGCTGCTGTTTTGGTTTGCACGGTTTCCGGCAGCTGGCGTCCTGGCCTTTGGGCTTCAGGCGATTTCGGTTGGCGCGGTTATTCTGGGGGTAGGGCTCGCGGCTTTATGGACCATGCCGCCTTTCTGGGTGCCGTATCTTTACGGCGTTGTGTTCCTGTTGACCATTACCTGGCATCTTGTACGAGGCCGCTTGCTGGGCAACGGATTTTGGCAAGCGTCAGCCGGGCCAACCACGTTGGTGCTGATGGTAGCCGGGTTGGGCACGATTGGCGGCTATATGGGTTATCTGGCGTGGCTGGGCCGTGAACTCCCGCAAGTAGACACGGTGAATATCGCACTGCCCTTCGGCGCGGGCGACTATCTGGTGGCGCACGGGGGCTCAGGCAGCCTGGTCAATATTCACCTGCATACACTGGACGAATCGGTAGAGCGATTCCGGCCCTGGCGGGGCCAGAGCCGCGCGCTCGACATTGTCCGCATTACGCCGTTTGGCCGTCATGTAGACGGCTGGCAACCCGCTGACCCAACTCGTTATGTCACCTTCGGAACACCGGTATTAGCACCGTGTAACGGGGCAGTCGCCAGAATCGTGGACGGTGTTCAGGACATGCAGGTTCCTGAAATGGACCCCGAAAATATAGCGGGCAATTACGTCGCTGTTGATTGTGGTGATTTCTTTGTGGTGTTGGCGCATTTGCACCAGGGCAGTATTCAGGTAAGCGCCGGAGACAGTCTGGACATTGGGGACAAGCTTGGGGAAATGGGTAATTCCGGCAACAGTTCAGAGCCGCATTTGCACGTGCATGCCCAAAGAGGCCTGCCCGAAGAGGCTCCGCTAAGTGGGCAGCCTCTGGCCCTGACGATCAACGGAGACTTTTATATTCGAAACGACAGGATTAAGGTCTCGGGCTCCGGCGCAGCACAAGATTAATCCTCACGCACAACGAAAACCGACACGTTACTGTGTCTGACGATGTTTGCACCATTCGAGTGGAGAATGTGCAGTCGATCGCCGATGCCAGGCGGGTGGGACGCCATGATGACCAGGTCTGCACCGGTTTCTTTGATGGCTTCCAATAAACGGTCATCCAGTTCCACGGCGATATCTGCCGTCGAGATCACTTTGCTGTCGGTAGCGACGCCGTGTAATTTTCCCTGCTCTTGGGCAAAAGTGTTGAGCTTTTTGGCCAGCTCTTCCGGATTGTGTGCGGCGGCGGATGGGGCTGTGTTGGTGACTGCGATGTAGCAGAGTGCGGCGTTGTAGTGCTTGGCGATGTCGATTGCCGTGTTGAGCGCCTTCGACATTTGCGCCGTACGTGACAGGTCGACGGGCACCAGAATTTTGCGATACATAGCGTTTCTCCCTATCCCAATTCAAGTGCGGAGCCATTTCCTTCCACCATCAAAAGCGTGGCAGTAATTCCCGGATATTGCCACGTATGAAGGCTAAAAAGTCGGCACATGGCGCCTTTCTGTCTTTCATGCCAGACTTCAAGGGTACACAAAAAGAGAGGTGTTTCTATGAATCTTCAGAGAGCGTTTGGTGGTGGACGCTAATGGCCCACCTGAAGCAGACAGTTTGGGTGATGATTGTGGCAATTCTCGGAGTTGGCAACGCTATGGCGACAGAAGAAGCTGAATATACCGTTGTACACAAAGATCAGGATTTTGAAGTGCGCGATTACGAGCCACATATCCTGGCCGAAACCGTCGTAGACGGAAAGTTTTCTAACGCCGGCAACAAGGCCTTCGGCCGGTTGTTCAAATACATCTCCGGCGATAACACGTCCCAGCAGAAAATCGAAATGACCTCGCCGGTTGCGCAGGAAGCCGAAAGCGAAAAGATTGATATGACGTCGCCGGTGGGTCAGAAGCGGGAAAACGACAGCTGGGTCGTAAGCTTTATGATGCCCGCGTTTTATACATTGGAGACGGTGCCCCAGCCCAAAAACCCCAAAATAACTCTACGGCAGGTTCCCATCCAGCGCATGGCTGTGGTTCGCTACTCAGGCACTTGGAGTGAAAAGGGTTACCGGAACCATAGGGACAAGTTGGACGCCTGGGTAAAGGAGAATGACTTCAGTATGATTGGTGAGCCAGTGTGGGCGCGGTATAACCCGCCCTTTATGCCCTGGTTTTTGCGGCGCAATGAAGTTCTGATGCCGATCGCGATGCCGTCAGACAATCCGTAAACGCAACATTGCCTGCATCCAAACGCTGCGGGAAAACGTAATGTTTTGAACACTTCTGTTTAGCTAGAGCACGCGCTATGGACCCAGTCGACGAGTCACGAATTATTGAAATGGCGTGGGAAGACCGCACGCCATTTGAGGCCATCCAACAGCTTTACGGACTGTCAGAACCCGAGGTTATCCGGTTTATGCGAAAATCACTCAAGCCCGGCAGTTTCAGGTTGTGGCGAACGCGGGTGTCCGGCCGTGCAACAAAACACCTGAAGCTGCGCAGCCCAGACGTAGGGCGGGGTTATTGCCCGACGCAATACAAGCAACGCTGATTCCTTTTCACCTTCACAGCCTAACCTTTCCAACTTCACAGTCTAGCCTTCCAACCTGCGTGCTTGGTTCTTTTAATCCTGCATTTTTTGCCCCTCCAGCGGTCGCACCTGCTTCGTTAGTAGATGTATTTACGCCAAACTATAAGCTGACGCTTTCGCAGGACGCCGTCAGCGTTTTTTCTTACAGCCCCCTCTATGCCTGATCCATTTGTTCCTTGACAGTCATCTAGATACGCCATATAACATCCATATGGATTCTATTTGGATTCCATACGGAATTTTAAAGGGTTTGGCCAGTGCTAATCAACAAGGAAAAGCGATGAGCGTGCATGAGATACGACGCAAGACAGGCGACACCACCGAAAAGCTCACTATCAACCTTGGTGTGGTGGACCTGGGGCAGATTGATCTGCTGGTACAAGAAGGGTTTTATTCTAATCGCAGCGATCTGATCCGCACGGCGATTCGCAACCAGTTAGCGGTCCATGCGGACGTGGTCAAGGAAACGGTTGCTCGCAAGACCTATGTGCTGGGCTTGCAGTATTACAGCCGTCGTGATCTTGAAGCGCTGCAAACCAAGGGAGAAGTACTACAGATTCAAGTGCTGGGACTTGCCAGTATTGCCGAGGATGTTTCCCCTGAGCTTGCCTTGGCGACGATTGAATCGATTGCCGTTCTAGGCGCTCTACAAGCGAGCAAGGCGGTCAAGGCCGCCTTGGCGGACAGAATCTATTAGTAGTGTATTCATTCACGCCGAGGGACATTTCCATGAATCGTTCAATCAACGAAACGCTTATGGCCAATCTGAAAGAAGCCACTCGATTGACTCAAGCGGGCCAACTGCAGGAAGCGACCGCAATAATACAGCGAGCGTTGCACGGCACGTCGAACCTAAATAAAGTGGTCAAGCCTGTGTCAGCCGAACGCATGGCGGGCCAAGGCACGCCAGACAGGGCTAAGCCTGTGGGCGATCTTCTGCGCGGCAAACTATCGGGTTTGAATGGGTTGAGCACAGGTTTGGCATCTTCCGTCGAAGCGCTACCCGAAGGTGCAACGTTTAACAGTGACACCTTTACTAATCAAACGGGCAGCCGCGACTACAAACTGTACATTCCCAGTGGTTATCACGGCCAGTCCCTGCCGCTGGTGGTTATGCTGCACGGATGTACCCAGAATCCGGATGATTTTGCGGCTGGTACGGGTATGAACACGCTGGCGGAATCGCAGTTGTGTCTGGTGCTCTATCCCGCTCAAACGGCTTCTGTCAATCCCTCCAAGTGTTGGAACTGGTTCAAACCAAGCGATCAGCAACGCGAGAGCGGCGAACCGGCAATCCTTGCCGGTATGACGCGGCAGATTGTCGATGAGTATAAGTTGGACGAGCAACGGGTTTATGTGGCCGGATTGTCCGCCGGCGGTGCCATGGCAACCACTCTTGCAATGACCCACCCGGACTTGTACGCAGCGGTGGGCGTTCATTCTGGTCTTCCCCACGGTGCCGCACACAGTATACCTTCAGCACTTGCGGCCATGCGAGGTGATGCCGCGCCTCTTGCAAGCCGTAATAACAAGAGGGCGGGTGCTGGCGCAACGTCGTCAATGGATCAGAAAATTCCCGCCATCATATTCCACGGTGACCGCGATACCACGGTACACCCCGGCAATGGCGACCGCGTTGCGGCGCAGCATTCTGGCTCTATCGGCTCGGGCAGCGGACCGAAAAACGCGATTGATATCAAAAGTGAACAAGGGAAGGTGCCCAACGGCCATGCCTATACCCGCACGACTCATCATGATGCCAACGGCAAGGCTATTGTTGAACAGTGGTCGATTCACGGCGCCGGCCACGCCTGGGCCGGTGGTGCGCCTCAAGGCTCGTATACCGACCCGAAAGGTCCGGATGCGACTGGGGAAATGCTGCGCTTTTTCCTGACGCATTCAAAAGTCGAGCAGCGGTAGACGTCACGTTAAGGGCAATCGTAAGCCGGCTATTAGCGGCTGCAGATTACCCTTCCAGCTTCCGCACCTGCTGCGCCAAGATGGAAAAATCGAAGCGCTCTCCTTTTGGCATTAGCAGCAACAATAACGACACCGCAATGGGTACAAAGGTTGCGAGCAGGAAAGATTCCAGCAAATAGGTGAGCGGCGCCCCCGGTGCGGGAAACAGCATTAACCCGGTAGCCAGGCCGGCAAACGTGCTAATCGCGGCGTTGTAGCTTTGGTAACGGGCGTTGTAGAAGCCAAAAAATACCGGGAAAGCAGCGGCGCAGCACAGCAGATCGGCCAGCAGAAACAGGTAAAGCACGCTGTAACCTTGGGCCGCCACAAACAGCACCGGTACCGACAACAACACAATCAGCCAGCGGGACAGCGACAGCAGGCTATGGTTGCTCAACTTTGGCAGCAGCCGGCGCAGGTCTATGACCATGATGCTGGTCAGCCCGCTGATGGTGGAGTCGGCACTGCTCATAATCAGCGCCAGCCCAAAGGGTAACAGGCCAATCGCAAACCACACGGGTACGTCCGCCAGCAACACGCTGAACAGCGCCACCGAACCGTCACCCGGCAAGCCCAGGCCTACAAACGCCAGCCCGAACAAACCCATGATGAAAATGATGGGGAAACTCAACAGACCACTGATGATAAAACCGTTGCGGATAACCTTGTTATCGCGGGCGGCGAAAATACGCTGCCAGGTGCCTTGGTAAAATAACCCGGTCAGCACCACTGCCAGGAAAAAGGTCAGGCCGGATTTCAGGCCGTTGATGTCCAGTGGGTTAAGCAGGTGTGGAGCTTTTTCCTGCAAGCCTTGAATCGCCGGGGCCAGACCACCGGTGGCCTTCCAGCCAAAGCCAATTAATAGCGCCAAAAAGGGCAAAATCACCAGCATTTGTACCCGGTCGGTAAAAATGGTGACTCGCAGGCCGCCGTACAGGGTGTACAGCAGAGTGGCGCCCATGACGATGCTGGCGGTTAGCCATAAGGGCACCGGCGCTAGTAAAGACACCATTTTGGCAATGGCAGTCAGGCCCGCAGTCAGGCTGATAAACAGATAAAAAACCATGATCACCAGCACGAAGCCGTACATAACGCGACCATAGCGGCCGAGCACAAATTCGGTGAGGGTGTGGCCTTCGGGCATTAATGTTCGAATGCGTTTGCCCAGGGGAATCATGATCAGCCGCGGTGCCAGGGCACCCAGAGCATAACCGGTAACAGCACCAATGCCACCCCAGGTGGCGGCCTGGGCCGGGCCAAACAGAATCCAGGTACCCATGGTGGTCGCCAACAATGTTAGCAGGGTGGCGGAGCTGCTCTGGCTGTTGCGGGCCACCAGAAAATCGTCCAGTTTATCCTGCTTGTGGCGGGCGTAAAGCAGGCCGGGTATCGCAAAAAGTGCGGCGAACAAAACCAGCCATATAAGGGCGGTAGAGGTGCTGAGCATTGGTAAATTTTCCTTGCCGCGGCAGGCGGGAGCGTCATCGCCAAAGGTGGCGGGTCAATAGTACAACCGGGACAACCAAGACAAGCAGCGGGGAAAGAAAGGGGCGCACAGGCAAGCGTAAAGCAGGCGTTTTCCTTCCCTTCGCCGGCATTACCCGGATCAGGTTCGAAGGGTTACCGCACTAAGTGCGGAGTCTCAGCCATCGCAATGGCGCCCCCAGGAATGGCAATAGAGTAGGAAGTCTGTTCGTACTTGTCAATTGCCGCTATTAATGGCGGTTTGGCCTGCATATTCGTGCCGCCGTTGTGCTATGGTTTTGGCTCGACACGGGGTGTCCTGCTTTGCAGGGCTGAGAGCACACCCGTTGAACCTGATCCAGTTCATACTGGCGAAGGGATGTCAGAGGGTGCGCCCGCACCCAATCTGTCCATTCATACCTTCGCCTCAGCCATGAGGTGTCTATGCACAAATCCGTCCGTCTTGATCAACAGCTGGTTTTGATAACCGGTGCTGCCCGCGGTTTGGGCGAACACCTGGTGCGCGCGTTTTTGCGGGAAGGCGCCAACGTTGTCATTAACTACCGCAACAGCGCCGAAGCGGCGCACAAACTGGCCGCTGAAGAACCGGTACGTGCCCTTGCGGTGCAGGCTGATGTGACCGACCGCGCCGCTGTGCAGGCGATGTTTGCCCAGGCCAAGCAACATTTCGGGTATCCGGTGACCACGGTAATCAATAATGCCTTACCGGATTTCTCATTCAACGGTGACGCCCGCCCGAACGCAGATCAGCTGACCTGGGAAAATCTGAACCAGCAGTTTGCCGGCGTGGTGGGCGGTGCGCTCAACACCACCCAAGCGGCGCTGGCCGGTATGCGTGAACAGGGTTTTGGTCGCATTGTGAATGTGGGAACAAATTTATTCCAGAACCCGGTGGTGCCGTATCACGATTACACTGCGGGTAAAGCGGCTTTGCTGTCACTCACCCGCACCCTGTCGCAGGATCTGGGCCCGGATAACATCACCGTGAATATGGTGTCGGGTGGTCTACTGCGCACCACGGACGCATCTGCTGCAACGCCTGAGGCGGTGTTCGATTTCATCGCCGCCAGCACACCGTTGCGACGGGTGACCACGCCGGCAGAGTTTGCCGATGCTACCTTGTTTTTTGCGTCACCCTGGTCGCGCTCGGTAACCGGGCAGAACCTGGTGGTAGACGGCGGATTGGTGAAAAACTGATGGCGGCCTCCGGTTCACATCAACGGATGATGCACATCAACCTGTTTCTGATGGGTTGTGGCCATCATCGAGCAGCCTGGCGCCACCCGCAGTCGGCAGTGGAGCAGTTGGGAGACATTCGCTATTACGAGCGCCTGGCGCAAACCGCCGAACGCGGCAAGCTAGACGCCGTATTTTTCGCCGACAGCAATTCGGCGGGCAATGTGTCGGATGGCAGCTGGTTTTATCTGGAGCCGCTGACAGCCATGGCCGCCATGAGCCGGGCCACGGAAAAGATCGGGTTTATCAGCACCGTATCCAGCACGTTTTATACACCGTTTCACGCCGCACGCTTAGTCGCGTCGCTGGACCATATCTCCGGCGGCCGCATTGGCTGGAACGTGGTGACCTCAATGTTTGATGTAGAAGCCCGCAACCACGGTTATGACGCTATGCCCGGCCACGCCGAGCGCTACCACCGCGCCGACGAGTTTGTGCAGGCCGTATTGGGATTGTGGGATTCCTGGGCCGATGATGCTTTACAGTTTGATCGTCAGGGCCATTACGCCGACCCCGCCAAGGTGCGCCCGATAAACCATCAGGGTGAGTTTTTTCGGGTAGACGGGCCGTTGAACGTACCGCGCCCGGTGCAGGGGCACCCGGTATTGTTTCAAGCCGGCGCGTCGGAGCCCGGGCGGGAGCTGGCGGCCAGATGCGCTGAGGCGATTTATGCCGTTGCCTACGATTTGCCGGCGGCGCAAAGCTATTACCGCGACATCAAACAGCGGGTGAAAGCCGCGGGCCGCGAGGTGTATGTGCCGATCCTACCGGGCTTGGTCACTTACGTGGCACCCACCGAAGCGGAAGCAAAAGCCAAACAGCGTGAGCTTGACGAGCTGTTACCCGTGGATTCATCTTTGCGCCAGCTGGCCATGTTTATCGGCCAGGACTGTTCGGGCTGGGATCTAGATGCACCGGTGCCAGCGCTGCCGCCATTGGAAGAGTTTAGCGGGCCGCAGGGCCGCTACAGCACCATTTTACGCATTATCGAAACCGAACAGCCGACTCTGCGCCAGCTGTTAGGCCGGCTGGCGGCGGGGGGTGGCCACTGCACCATGATTGGCACACCCGAGCAGATTGCCGACAAGATGGAGCACTGGTTCCGTAACGAAGGCGCCGATGGGTTTAACCTGATGCCGCCGTCGCTGCCCGGTGGTATTGAAGACTTTATCGAGCAGGTGGTGCCGGTGTTGCAAGGTCGCGGGCTGTTTCGTACTGAGTATCAGGGCAGCACTCTGCGCGAACATTTAGGGTTGGCCAGGCCTGATCGTCGCTGAAACGTTATTTTTGCTGCCCAATATCAAATCACGGTACAAACACTTGCAACAGTCTCCGCTTGTGCAAGTAGGTACCCACACAAACAGGAACACAACATGACAGAACAAACCTTGGACAAACCACTGGTGATCGCAGGGCGGCAGTTCACATCGCGCCTTATGGTGGGTACCGGCCGCTACAAAGACTACGATGAAACCGCGCGTGCGCTATACGAAAGCGGCGCCGAGGTCGTAACCTTTGCCGTGCGTCGCACCAGCATTGGCCAGAATCCCGACGAGCCCAACCTGCTGGATTTCCTGCCGCCAAACCGCTACACCCTGCTGCCCAATACCGCTGGCTGTTACGATGCCCGTTCTGCGGTGCGCACCTGCAAGCTGGCCCGTGAACTGCTGGATGGCCACAACTTGGTCAAGCTGGAAGTACTAGGGGATGAGTCCACCCTTTACCCGAATGTGGTGGAAACCCTGAAGGCCGCCGAAGAGCTGATTCGTGATGGCTTTGACGTGATGGTGTACACCAGCGACGACCCCATTGTGGCGTTGGAGCTGGAAAAAATCGGCTGCTGCGCGATTATGCCCTTGGGCTCGTTGATTGGCTCCGGCCTTGGTATTCAAAATCCCCACAATATTCGCCTGATCGTCGAGCGCGCCAGTGTGCCGGTGCTGGTGGATGCCGGTATTGGTGCCGCTCACGAGGCGGCTATGGCGATGGAACTTGGGTGCGACGGGGTATTGATGAACTCGGCCATTGCCCATTCGCCAGACCCTGTTGCCATGGCCCGCGCTATGCGCCTGGCGGTGCAAGCCGGGCGTGAAGCATTTCTGGCCGGGCGGATGCCCCGCCGCCAACTGGCAGATCCGTCATCACCGCTGGCCGGGCGCATCGCCAGCGCCTGACACCGCTATTTTTAGATGTAGAGTAGAGTTGTCTGTTGCCAGGCTCCGTTATATTCGCGGAGCTTGTTTTTTTCTGGTCCGTTAATCCTGTTTTTCAATATTGACGGCCGGACCACCGCGACCTGGCGAACGGGCGCCGCCTTCGGCTGCCATTTGCACGCTGATGCGGGGTGCGGCCACGTCCAGATACAGGTCTTCCATCCGCCGCTTCAGCAGTAGATTGAACGCTCGTGACACATCCCACTGGTACTCTGGTTTGGTGCGCATACGCATGCGCAATATCGGGCAGCCATCTTCAAACGCTTGAATACCCTGCATCTCAAGGGGCGACCAGATAAGCCAGCGCATGGCGGGGTCTGCACGCAGTTCCTCTGCGGTGTCGGTCATCAGTTTGATGGCGTCATCAATGGGCAGCTCCGGCGGTACCCGAATTTTTATCAGGGCAATGCCAAACTGGCGCGACATATTGTGAATAGAGCTGATTTTGCTGAAGGTAATGTGGTGTACCACCGCCTCCAGATCCCGCAGCCGCACGGTACGCAGATTGAAACCTTCTACCGTGCCCATAAAGCCGTTGATTTCCACGAAGTCGCCCACCGACATTGAATCTTCCACCACAATAAACAGCCCGGTGATCAAATCCTGTACCAGCGTTTGGGCACCAAAACCGACCGCCAGGCCAATAATACCGGCACCGGCCAGCAGCGGTGTTACATCCACCCCGACAATGGAAAGGCTGACCAGAAAGGCCACCACAATAATCGTCACCAGAATGGTGTTGCGGGCGATAGGAACAATGGTTTGGGCGCGGGCCGCCCTCAGGCGTTTTTTACGGTCGCCGCGGCGTACAGCGCGCTCCAGAAGTTCGTCGGCAAAAGTCCAGGTCAAACTGGCGATTAGCCCGGTAACCGTCAGTGCAAACAAACTGTCCGCCAGGCCAGCACTGAGGGATGGCTTGTCGGCAAGCCCTAACAGGGACAAATCCCATGCCTGCAGCGCTATCTCAAAAAAGACCAGCCATAACGCAATTTGCAGCAGGCGGTAGCCGAATTTCACCAGGCGCCGGCTGAAGGTACTCAGGGATTTGTGACGAGAGCTGCTTTTTTGAATGCCGACAACGCCTTGCGCCGCCAGGGTGACAATCAGCACCAGTGAAACCGTAAGCGCTTTGCCCAAGGCCGCATCGCCTGAACCGCCTTTGGCAAAAACAGCGACCATAGAGGCGCTAAGCGCCAGCAATAACGGAATATGCCAGAGCCGTGCTAGCAGGCCGACCAGTTCCCGCCATACGCCTTGATTCTTGCGCTGGTTATACGGCTGGTTACGAATCAGATGAGTGATCGGGCGGCGGTTGTGGATAATCACGAAGATTGCCAGCAGGGCACCAAACATGCTGAACACCAGCGCCAAAGTAGAGGCCAGATCGGCGCCTAGCTGCGACACCAGCTCTGACGACCCCAGAGCGTCTGACAAAGCGAACAGAGCACCAATAATGAACAGGGGGAATAGCGTGCGCCTGTGTAAAATAGTAACAGCGGTGGTTCGGTGGCCGCTGGAGAAAACCGAAATCATCACATCGAATAATGACGTCAGAAGGCGCCCGCACAGGCTGATATAAGCCAATACCAGAACGATGGTTTGCGCGGCGTCTGAAATTTCCAGCATGCGCAGGCCCAACAGCAGGAACAGGCCAACCAGGGTCAGAATCCAGGGAATGATCCGGCGCGCAAAATGCGCCATCAGCATCCAGGGCTTGGCGCGCCGGGGCATTTCCAGCGGCCAGTCGCGGCGCATAAACAGCATTCGGGCCAGGCGCGACAGGCTGTACAGAAGCGCCACCCCCAGTGCCAGCCCGATGGCAGTCTCTGCCACCCCCTTGAATGAGGCAGCGGCTATCAATCCCTTGCTGGCGCTCAATGCGTTGTCAAAATTGACTTTCCAGCGCCCCAGTGACTCACCAGCGGCACCGTCAGAGCGTGTCAGATCGTCAAAAAATTCGGCCAGCGCTCCCAGCAAGCCTTGTTGAGCAGGCGAGTTGCGCTGATCTTCACTGGCCTGCGCCTGCAGACCCTGTTGTAGGGTTTGCAGCTGTTTGATCAGCTCTTCGCGGCTGCTGTCGTTTTGCAGGGCTTGAATGGTAATTTCAAGTGACTGGCTCAGCTCTTCCGCAGAAGCCGTTTGTTCCTGTTCATCCTGGCCCGATCCGGATAACCCTGGAATTGCTGGTAGCGACAATCCCTGGGCTTGGGTTGCGGTGACCGTCATGCACAGCAGCGCAACACCGATAACAAGCGCAAAAATGGGTGCCGTGAAAAAACGGGAACCCATGGGCTGGCCTTTTTCTTGCGGCAGCATCATCAGCGCACCGCGTGTTGTAGATCTTCCAGAAAATCCTGTATTCGTTCGGCGTTAGTGCCCAGGTCGCTTTTGCCCAGGCGTGAGGCGGAGCGTATGTCTACGCGCACGCCATCGCTGGTGTCGGTCAGGCGAACTACCACATCGTCTTTAAAGCCGAACCAGCGGGTGGTGGCTGTTGCTTCAAGAGTGATGGCCGTCTCTTCAAGGGTTGCTGGGCTGGCCTCGGCCAGTTTCCAACCACGAGCCGCAATCAGGTCCCGTGTCGCTGTTTGCACTTGCGCCATAGGCACCGTTAGCGTGATGGGTTGCAGCATCGGGTAAGCGACCTGTTGTTGGCGCGCGGTATCAATGCCGGGATAATCCACAGCGTTGGGCGCCTCTTCACGGGCGCGGGCCAGGGCTACGAACGCCGGCGGGTTGTCCATGTCGGTGGTAATGTCGTGAATAGGCGGCACCGTTTGCGCCCGTTGCTGCATTTGCACCGGCATAGCAATCATCGTAACCGCCACGACGGCGGCCACAGCGCCGGTCAGAACCGCACCCCAACGTTTACAAAGGCCTGCGACTATAATGGTCAGTATGCCCAATATGGCAGCCACCGCTGCCAGTTGCGCGCCCATTCGCAGCCAGCTAAAGGCATCGCCCAGCGCGATCCATTCCATGCGAAACGCTGGCCCCGATACGGCCATCAGAGAGCTGGCGGTCATCAGCGCGATGACTGCCAGCCAGGCGCACAGTGCAGGCCACTTGCCACCGCGACGATAGGGTTGTGAAAGCGATGACATAGTAATAACTCCTGGTTTTGTTGAGCTACTTTTAATAAGAGCAGCATTGGCTTGGTTCTGCTAACAAGCATAGTGTGCAATGAGGTGCAGTCTCAAGGCGACATAGGCTTAACCGCTGGCACGCAGCAGTTTTTTTGCGTCGCGCCGAGCGACCCTCCTATAATCGCGTGTCTGTCGCCTTCTATGCTTCCGTGCGGCGGCCAGTTTCTCGTCAAACAATAAGGAAAAGAACATGCTGAAACGTTGCACGTTAGTTGCCGCCGCCGCAGGCGCGCTCTTGTTTGGGTCTATTGCCCATGCTCAATACAAAGATGAGTACACCGTATCTACCGTGTTGCCATCGGCCTTTCCCTGGGGCCAGGCGGCCGACAAATGGGTAGAGCTTGTGAACGAGCGCTCGGAAGGGCGTATCAACATGAAAATTTACAGCAACTCCCAGCTGGTGTCTGGCGACCAGACCAAAGAATTTTCTGCCATGCGCTCCGGACTGATTGATATGGCGGTGGGCTCTACGATCAACTGGTCACCCCAGGTGCCGGAACTGAATCTGTTCTCGCTGCCGTTTCTGATGCCAGATTACCCCGCCATTGATGCGATTACCCAGGGCGAGGTCGGCGAGGCCGTTTTTGCCGCCATCCAGAAACGCGGTGTAACGCCGTTGGCCTGGGGCGAAAACGGTTTTCGTGAATTGTCCAACTCCAAGCGTGCGATCAGCGAGCCGGCGGATGTGGAAGGCTTGAAAATCCGCGTAGTAGGTTCGCCCCTGTTTCAGGATACCTTTAATGCACTGGGCGCCAACCCCACTCAGATGAGCTGGGCCGACGCCAAGCCGGCGCTGACCACCGGGGCCGTAGACGGCCAGGAAAACCCGCTGTCGGTGTTTGACGTAGCGCGTATTGACCAGGTAGGGCAGGCGCATCTGACTCTGTGGCACTACATGGCAGACCCGCTGGTATTTGCTGTTAACAATCGGGTGTGGGCGACATTCAGCGCCGACGACCAGGCCCTGTTGAAGCAGGCCGCAATAGACGCCGGCCAATGGGAAATTGAAAAGTCCCGCAGTGAGCTGGACGCCACCTTGGCTGCCATCAAGGAGCGTGGCGTGACCGTCACCGAACTGACGCCGGCCCAGCGTGATGCGTTCATAAACGCGACCCAGTCGGTCTATCAGGAATGGTCACCGCGGATTGGTGAAGATCTGGTAAAGAAGGCCCAGCAAGCCGTCGCTGACCGCCCGCAGTAAGCGTTCTGGCCCGAGTTCTGCGCCGAGAATACCACTCTGGCGCAAAGCCAGACTGCCTAACCCGGAGTTTTCATGTCTACCCGCCCCCCGAAGTGCTGGCCTGAAGCCTGGCTTGCGTCTGTTGCCTTGATTGCGATCTGTTTGATCAGCCTGGGCAACGTGATTGTGCGCTACGCCACCGATGCGTCTTTTGCCTTTACTGAAGAGTTTTCGGTATTTTTTCTGGTACTGCTGACCTTTGCCGGTGCGGCGGTGGCGGCTCGGCACAACCAGCACATTCGTATCGAGCTAATTGAACACCACCTGCCGGCACCGGCCCGTAAAGCCGTGTACCTGTTGCAATGGGCGGCAGGGGTGACGGTATTTTCGATTACCGCCTGGTATGGCAGCGTATTTGCCTGGCAGGAATACCAGTGGGAGTCCCTATCACCCGGGCTGGGCCTGCCCAGCTGGATTTACGTGATTTGGCTGCCGCTGATGGCGCTGGCCATTATTATACGCATGACCCAGAGCCTGATTGACCGCCTGCGCGGCAAAGCCGATCCGGAGATTATTCATGAGTCCTGACCTGCTGATGATCGCCAGTTTCATGGTGGCGCTGCTGCTGGGTGTACCCGTGGCCATCGCCCTGGGGCTGGGCGGTGCCGTGGGCATTGTGGCCGGGCTGTCGCCAGACATGCTGGGTACCTTTGGCACCAACACCTACAACAGCGTGGCCAAGTACCCGCTGATTGCCATACCGCTGTTCATATTGACCGGTTTGATTTTTGAACGGGCTGGTGTGGCCGCCAGTCTGGTGCGCTTTGCCCAGGCCGTTATCGGCCCGCGCCACGGTGGCCTGACCGTTGTTGCCGTGCTGGTGTGCCTGATTATGGGCGGAATGAGTGGCTCCGGCCCGGCCGATGCCGCCGCTGTGGCCATGGTGATGCTGCCCAGCATGCGCAAGGCGGGTTATCCGCAGCCGTTTTCCGCCACGCTGATTGCGGCGTCGTCGTCTACCGCCATTCTGATTCCGCCGTCTATCGCGCTGATTCTGTACTCCATTGTGGTGCCGGGGGTGGATTTGCGCGCGCTGTTTGCAGCCGGTGTGTTCCCCGGCATTCTGGCGGGGCTGTCGTTGCTGGTGCCGGCGCTGTATTTTTCCCGCAAATATCGCTGGGAAGACCCTGAAAAATCAGAGCGTCCACCTTTCTGGCCCAGCTTTAAAGCGGCCTTGCCGGCTTTGTTCGCGCCGGTGATTATTCTGGGCGGCCTGCGTTCCGGCCTGTTCACGCCTACCGAAGCCGCGGTGGTGGCGGTCACCTACGGGGTGATTGTGGGCTGCCTGATTTATCGCAATCTGAGCCTGCGCGGGCTTTACGACTTGGTGACTGACGCTGCGGTTACCTCCGGCGTGGTGATGCTGATTATCGCTTTGGCGGGTATTTTTGCCTGGGCTGGCACCACTCTGGGCACCTTCCAGCATCTGGCAGACGCGCTATTGTCGCTGTCAGACAACGGTTGGGTTCTGCTGGGGCTGGTGATGTTGCTGGTGTTGCTGGCGGGTATGTTGCTGGACGCGGTATCCATTTACCTGATCCTGATCCCCATCGTACTGCCGCTCATGAACCACTTTGGCTGGAACCCGGTGTGGTTCGGCATTTTGCTGGCCATGAACATTGCCATTGGCCAGTTTACCCCGCCAGTAGCGGTGAATCTGATGGTCACCACCCGTATTGCCAATGTCCGCCTGGAACACACCCTGGGTTGGGCGCTGGTGTTTGTTGTCGCTATGGGCGTAAGCCTGCTGCTGGTCGCACTGGTGCCGGGTATCGCGCTGTGGCTGCCCGACAAACTCGGCTTTGTGGTTGGGCCCTGGTAGTTACAGGGTTAGGTGCAATGCTTGAAAATCTAGCGCGGCGGCAACTGACAACCCTGCTTGCAGCGCGAACGAAAGCGCAAGCGGGCGAACACCAGATAGGCTCGGTTCACCAGGCCAACCAGGTGCAGTTTCTTCAATACTGTCGCCAAATGGCGGTAGCCCGGCAGTTCCTGCCACATCACCACAAACGCGTGGGCGCCAGACTGCAGAGTGCCTGCGCTGTCTACTGCGTGAATGACTTTCATCGCATCGGTGTGGCTAAGCCGGTATTGGGCCAGGGTAGTGTCACTGGCGAATATATCCTGCCAGTCGATGCGTGATTGCTTGTCGACCTTGCGGTAGTGGTCAATCTCGCGGCGGCACAACGGGCATTGGCCATCGTAGAATAAAATGGGTTTTGCGGGCATAGCGTGGCCTTCTGGTCAGACTTTGCAATATTTGTGTTAGTGGAGTTACGTTGGCGGGGGCGAAGTGTATTCATTAGCGGGGCAGGAAAGGCACGTATAAAAAAGGCAGACAGCAAAAAGGCAGCCGAAGCTGCCTTTTTTGATTATTGGCTGTTATTCACAGCACAATTATCTGTTCTAGCTTAGACAGCTACAACGTTCTCTGCCTGAGGACCTTTCTGGCCCTGAGTAACAGTGAACTCAACCTGCTGGCCTTCAGCCAGGGTCTTGAATCCGCCGCCTTGAATAGAGCTGTAGTGAACAAATACGTCGGGGCCGCCTTCACGAGTGATAAAGCCAAAACCTTTTGCTTCGTTGAAGAACTTAACGGTACCGGTAACTGTAGACATAATAATAATCCTGAATTCTTTAAGTAATGTGCTGTCAGTCATCCTTAGTGACGACGGATCAGCGGTATGCGGGAAACGAAAAATGAGGCGTGATCAAAAACAGGACGATGCGTTACTTAGTACGTTCTATTGATGAAGTGCTTTGCTAAATCTTTCCGACGTAGGGCACTCTACACGCAAACGAGGTCATTGCAAAGCCTTTGTGTGATTTTTTGTAACCTGCAGGTACAGCAACGGATAAGCCACTTGTTGAAATGGTTAAGATGCAGCAGCACTTCAATAAAACAATAACCAAGCTATAGTTATGACAAGGTAGCAGCCAGAGGAGCACAAATTATGGCCGGAGGATGGGCACGGGATGGCGCCGTGCAAGATCAGATCGACGCCAGCGTTGAAGATGCGGTTAACAAAGCCAGAAGCAGTCTGGGTAAGGGCGATAGCCTGATCCATTGTGAAGAATGCGACCGGGAAATACCTGAGGCCCGGCGGGTTGCGGTGCCGGGCGTGCGCCTGTGCATACAGTGCCAGGCCAAGCTGGAAAAACAGCAGGGCAAAAGCAGCGGCGTTAACAGACGCGCCAGTAAAGACAGCCAGCTGCGTTGACCCCCGGGTGTAAGCCTGCTGCGCAAGAGTGCTATGACGGTGCGGCGATAGCACTCGGATAGCGCTAAGATAGCGCTCAGCAACGCCGTGACCAAGGCGCTCCCCGAACACCTGCCAGCGATACTTTCTGATTATGACCATAACGCTATTCAACCACCTTATTTGCCCGTTAGACGGACAACCCCTGCTGATGCATCAAAACAGTTGGCGCTGCACCAACGGACACAGTTTCGATAACGCCCGCCAGGGCTATGTGCACCTGCTGCCGGTGCAGAACAAGCGGTCACTGGCCCCTGGTGACAGCAAGGAAATGGTGGCCGCGCGCCAGCGCTTTTTAAATGCCGGGCACTATCAGCCGATAGCCGACGCGGTTGCGCAATCGGTGGCGGAAGCATTTAAAACGCTGGGCGAGGGCGCCGAGCACCAGCCGGGTATAAAAGAACCTTTTGCCTGTTTGGATGCGGGTTGCGGCGAAGGCTATTATTTGCGCCAGCTTGAGGCTAGCTTGCCGGGCCGGAAACACCAACAGCAACTGTCGCTGGTAGGCCTGGATATTTCAAAGCCGGCGGTGCTGGCTGCGTCAAGACAGTCAAAAACAACGCGATGGCTGGTCGCCAGCAACGCCAATATACCGCTGGCTGACGGGTCTTTAGGCTGCATTTTGAGCCTGTTCGGGTTTCCGGTGTATCCGGAGTTCCGGCGGATGTTGCGCCCTGGCGGCCGGGTGATTGTTGTCGACGCCGGCTCGGATCATTTGCGCGAATTGCGAGAAGTCATTTACCCGGTACTCAAGCCCGAGGTCGACAAACCCAACGCCAGCGAAGCGCCTCCGGGCTTTCAGACAATAGGGCGGCACACGATAAATTTCAGCCTTGCATTGTTCGGCGAAAGCGCCATTGCGGACCTGTTGGCGATGACCCCGCACTTTTATCGCGCCAAAGCCGAGGGCCTGGCCCGCGCCGCTGCACTTGGCGAATTGCAGGTCACGGTGGATGTGCGGCTGACGGTGATGGAAACCACGCAGGGTGACGACGCCAGCGCCCCAAGCGCTGCCTTGAAATAGCGTGGGTTAGCATCCACATATCCAGATTACCCGCCGCTGCTTATCAGAGGTGGGCGGGAGTGTAAGTAATAGTTTCAAGCTATCTCTTGTTTGGGTATTATCAATTTTTGTTAAGCGCGCAGCATCACTATAGTGGGGCCCACTCATTAATCATCTAGCAAGCAAAAGGGGAATATCTTATGGGTATGATTAACTCAGAAATTAAACCGTTTAACGCAACCGCTTTCAAACAGGGCGAGTTCGTTGAGATTTCCGAAGCAGACGTAAAAGGCAAGTGGTCTGTATTCTTCTTCTACCCGGCTGACTTCACTTTCGTATGCCCCACCGAACTGGGCGACGTAGCGGATAAGTATGAAGAACTGCAAAAGATGGACGTTGAAGTGTTCTCTGTATCCACAGACACCCACTTCACCCATAAAGCCTGGCACGACGCTTCTGAAACCATCAACAAGATTCAGTACTACATGGTTGGCGATCAGACCGGCAACATCACCAATAACTTTGGTGTAATGCGTGAAGGCCAGGGCCTGGCAGACCGTGCAACTTTTCTGATCGATCCGGATGGCATTATTCAGGCCGTTGAGATTACCGCGGAAGGCGTCGGTCGTGATGCGTCTGAGTTGATGCGTAGGGTGAAGGCTGCTCAGTACGTGCGCAAGCACCCGGGCGAAGTGTGCCCAGCCAAGTGGCAGGAAGGCGAAGCGACACTGTCTCCTTCACTGGATCTGGTTGGCAAGATCTAAGGCTTTTTTCTAAGCCTTCGTTCTAAGGCTCCTTTTACAGGGAACCAAACAGTACGGGCTCTTATTACGGTCTGCTACTGACAGAAAACCCCGGATTCCCGGGGTTTTCTGTGTTCAGGGCAAAGCGGACTATGAGCTGCGTGCGGCCGCTGGCCCAGATGCCCGGTTTCGTAGGCGGACAACCAGCTTGCTCAGCTCCCGCAGCCACAGCACCGAGCTGGCCACGGCGGTGCAGAATAGCCAGTCCTCAAGGCTAAGGCTGACCGTAGAGAAGGGTTTTTGCAGAAATGGCAGGTACACAACCGCCAATTGCAGCAACAGTGACAGGGCCACCGCCGCCCACAACCAGAGATTAGAGAACAGCCCGCTGAACGCGCTCTGCTCATCGGATCTTGACGTAAACACGGTAAACAGTGAGAACAGCACCAAGGTGGTGAAAACCATGGTCTGGCCATAGGCGAGGTTGCCCGTGCCGGCCACCAGACCGCCGGGCAGCGATGCATCCAGCACAAACAGAGTACCGGTTGCGGTGATCAGACCAACGAAAACAATCCCGGCCCACATGCCCCGTGTGATGACACCTTCTTCCCGGGGTCTTGGCGGCTTGCTCATGGCGGCTTCATCACCCGGGTCCAGCCCGAGAGCCAGAGCCGGTGCGCCATCGCTGACCATGTTGATCCACAGAATCTGGGTGGCCAGCAATGGCGAAAATCGCGCGGCCTTCCTCCACAGCAGCAACAATACTGGCAAAGTTGTCGTCTGCAAAAATGATATCCGCTGCCTGGCGAGATACATCGGTGCCGGTAATGCCCATGGCCACACCGATATCGGCGGTTTTCAAGGCAGGTGCGTCATTTACACCGTCGCCGGTCATCGCGACTATGTGGTTACCTTTCTGCAACGCCTTGACGATATGCAGTTTGTGTTCAGGATCAACCCGGGCGTAAACCGAGATCTCTTGCACGGCCCGGTGCAGTGCGTCGTCCGACATCTCGTCAATTTCCGCGCCGGTGAGCGCCCGGTCATTGGTGCAAATACCCAGTTCTTTACCAATACCCGCTTTTCGTGCTGGGGCCACGGCCTCTTTGGCTTCTTCACGCGGCGGCGCGATCACCAACCGTCAGGGCTCGCTCCAGCTCTAACCGCAGGGGTTCACTGATCGTGTTTTCGCCGGTGTCAGTCGCTGTGGAATGCACGGTAATCTCGCCGCTCGGTTCGTACCCGGTGCCGCTTAGAGTTACCCGGCCACTGGCGGTAACAATGGCGCGTACGGTCATTTCGTTGCGGGTGAGGGTGCCTGTTTTGTCTGAAGCGATCACGCTGGCGGCGCCCAGGGTTTCCACCGCGGCCAGATGGCGAACAATCGCATGGCGCCGCGCCATGCGCTGAACTCCCAGGGCAAGCACGGCGGTTACGATGGCCGGCAAGCCCTCGGGTACCGCCGCCACGGCCAGTGCGACGCCAAGAATTAGCACGTCAAAAATAGCCGAGAAGCCACTGACGTGCTCTACCAGGATGATGGTAAAAATCATCACCACCGCAATCACAATCACCACCAGACCCAGCATCCTGCCAACCTTGGCAAGATCCTGTTGCAACGGGGTTGTGTCAGCGGGTGCCTGCTCCAGCATGCCGGCAATCTGCCCCATCTGGGAGTTCATACCGGTGGCGGTAATAACCGCGGTGCCACGGCCGTAGGTGACGGTGGAGCCACTGAAAATCATATTTTGGCGATCACCGATAGGGGCATCGCCAACGATGGTTTCCGGGTCTTTCGATGCGGGAAGGCTTTCGCCGGTTAATGAGGCTTCGGAGGTTTGCAAGGCAACCGACTGAATCAGGCGGCCGTCTGCGGGAATCGTATCGCCTTCTTCTACCAGAACAATATCGCCGGTGACCAGCTCAGCTGCGGCAATACTCTGCTGTTCACCGCTTCGAATCACCCGAGCCCGGGCGGCGGACATTCGTTGTAACTCCGCCACGGCCTGTTCTGCGCGCTGGTTTCCTGGGCGGAAACGATGGCGTCAGGAGATAACTGATAAGCGGCTTGGGACTTCTTTGATGAGCGTTCGCTGTCCATGCTTACGGGTCCCTATGATGGCGAAGTTCATAAGGACCAGTGTAGCCAGAAATCTGGCCAGAGAAACGATCTGCCTCAGGTACTGGCGATGTCTGTGCCGTAACGGACACCGCGGGCCTTCAGGCGGTAGAACTGTTCTACCACATCGGCCATGGCATCCTGGCAGTATGGGCGCAAACCGCCCAACACCAACCGTTTGGATACGGTACCCAGCGCCTGGTCGCCAGACATCAGGCGATACTCCAGAGTGACCTGGCCGCGCTTGCCGTTGGCTTCCAGGGTGGCGTTATGCAGCTCCAGTTCCGGTGACACTGCATGCAGACTATCCAATGTGACGGTCATGCTGTCGTACATCACCATTGGCCGGTCCGGGTTGAACATCACGCCATTGGATTCCATCAAAGGCTTCATGGTGTGCGGGAAGTTTTTGCCCGACGCTGCCACGTAACCCAAGGTGAATTCCTCGATAAACACTTTGTCGGTGGTTATGTCGCCGCTGCGGGCGACTTCCAGATACACCTTGCCGGCTTGATCGCACACCTGAATAGTGCCATCGGCGCCTTCGCGAAATTCCAGGGGCACGTCTTTACCCAGCAGGGCGCGAAAGTGGAAGGTCATATTCGTCGACAAGCCAAAACGCCAAAGTACTACAGCGAACAGTAAATCCCCTGGCACGCAAAAGCGGCGGGCGTCCGGGTCGTGAATCGGGTTAAAGTCCCCGGCCACTTCTTTGGCAAACAAGCTGGCCTGGGCGGCGCTGATGTATACGCGGCCATCCTTTTCACAGTGAAAACGTTCTAGAAACATGGAGTACCTTATTCCGAGTGGCCAGATTCAGCCTCCCATGATAGTCCAGCTGCACTCATATCAAAATGCACCATCTGGCTTAATGCAAAAATACTGCAGAAACTCTTTCGACAAGGCGTGAATCGGCCAGTGCCGATTAATAGTAATTTCCTATTGCAGTTTTTGAATCAATTGATTTGAGCTTATTTGTCTGGCGCCGTATCGTACCAACATCAACTTAGAACAACCGGCTAAAGCCGAGCCGGTTCACCGGCTTTATCCCTTATAAAAGGACGACAAAATGTTAGATGCCAATCTGAAAGGTCAATTGAAAGGTTACCTAGACAAAGTAAAGCAGCCCATCGAGCTGGTTGCTGCGCTAGACGATAGCGCCAAAGCCAGCGAGCTGTACGAGCTGCTGCAGGAAATCGACGGGTTGTCTGACATGATCACCCTGCGTGAAGATGGCGATTCAGACGTGCGTCGCCCGTCATTTGCCATCAACCGTGTGGGCACCGACGTAGGTGTACGTTTCGCCGGTATCCCCATGGGCCACGAGTTTACGTCTCTGGTGTTGGCACTGTTGCAGGTGGGTGGGCATCCTTCCAAGGCCACCCCGGAGCTGATCCAGCAGGTTCAGGAACTTGACGGCCATTTTGAATTTGAAACCTATTTCTCGCTGTCGTGCCAGAACTGCCCCGATGTGGTGCAGGCGCTGAACCTGATGAGTGTGCTTAACCCAAGCGTGAAGCACACCGCTATTGACGGTGCTTTGTTCCAGGCCGAAGTGGAAGAGCGTGAAATCATGGCGGTGCCCAGCGTGTACCTGAACGGCAAGCTGTTCGGCCAGGGCCGAATGAAGCTGGAAGAAATTGTGGCCAAGCTGGACACCAGCACCGACGTCCGTGAAGCCGATAAACTTCGTCAGAAGGGCATCTTTGAAGTACTGGTAATTGGCGGCGGCCCCGCAGGCTCCGCAGCGGCTGTTTATGCCGCGCGTAAAGGTATCTCTACCGGCATTGCCGCCGAACGCTTTGGTGGTCAGGTTGCTGACACCATGGGTATTGAAAATCTGATTTCCGTGCCCTACACAGAAGGCCCCAAGTTAGTGGCCGCGATGGAGCAGAACGTAATAGAGTATGGTGTGGATATCATGAACATGCAGCGGGCCGAAAAGCTGATTCCGGCGACAAAACCGGGCATGCCTCATGAAATCCGTATGGCCAACGGTGCGTCGTTGAAAACCCGCACCTTGGTGTTGTCTACCGGTGCCCGCTGGCGCCAGCTGGGTGTTCCCGGTGAGGACAAGTACCGCAACAAGGGCGTGGCTTACTGCCCGCACTGCGACGGCCCATTGTTCAAAGGCAAGCGCGTAGCCGTCATTGGCGGCGGTAACTCAGGCGTGGAAGCCGCCATCGACCTGGCTGGTATTGTTGGCCACGTAACCTTGCTGGAATTTGGTGCCGAATTGCGCGCTGACGAAGTGCTGCAGCGTAAGCTGCGCAGCCTGAAGAACGTGGATGTCGCGGTATCGGCCCAAACCACCGAAGTGACCGGTGCCAACGGTAAGGTGAATGGTCTGGACTACACCGACCGCAACAGCGGTGAAAATGTTCACGTAACGCTTGAAGGCGTGTTTATACAAATCGGCCTGATACCCAACACCGAGTGGCTGAAAGGCGATATCGAACTCAGTAAGCACGGCGAAGTCATCATCAACGAGCGCAACGAAACCAGCATTCCTGGCGTATTTGCCGCCGGTGATGCCACCACGGTGCCCTACAAGCAGATCGTGATTTCCATGGGCGAAGGTTCCAAAGCGGCCCTTAGCGCCTTTGACTTCCTGATTCGTAACTCTGTTGACGAGTAAGCATTGAAGAGCATCTGTTGAAGAGCTTTTGCTGACGCGCAATTGCTGTTAAATGATCAGCTGCGCATCAGCTCCCAGCTGCAAATATTGACCGCCGAGGCCAGATTGAGAGATTCAATCTGGCCTTTGCCGTTTATGGTGTAGGCGGTGGCGTTCAGCTCATCAAGGGCCTGAGCCGGAATGCCGCGGGCTTCGTTGCCGAACAAATAGCAGTCGTGGTCGGCGAAGCCGGGCTCGGTTAAGCTGCGGCCATTCAAGTCGAGGCAAGCCAAGCGGTGAAATCGCTGGCTCAGGCTGGCCAGCTCAACATCGGTTTCCAGCGGCAGATGAAATATCGCGCCCATGCTGGCACGCACCACTTTTGGATTATAAGGGTCAACGCTGCCGGGGCTGAGCAGGCAGCGAAAACCGCCGAACCAGGCCAGAGTGCGTAAAATGGTGCCCAGGTTGCCTGGGTCCTGCACCTCGTGCAGATAAATGGCTTTTTCGAGGTTGGGATGCGAATCGGCGGCGGGCGTGATTATCGGCGCCATTTCAGGCGCTATAACGGCCACTGGTATTGGCACGACCGCCAAAATACCCTGAGGTGTTTTGGTATCTGCCAGCCGCGCCATCTGGCGCTCGCCAATCACGTACGTGGTGAACGGGCTTTGCCAGTGTTGATAAGCCTCCGTTACGTAAAGTTCTGAAGCTTTCAGCGCGGGCTGGCGGCTGGCAGCTTTTTGCAACTCCAGCACCAGATGCTCGCCTTCCACCAGATAGTGTCCGAAAGCCTCGCGGTATTTTTTTTGCTGCAGTTTTTTAATGTCATCCAGCTTCACGGTCATGTCCCGTTAGTGTGTGCAGAGCTCAGGTGGCTACTATTTAGTGGGGCTATTGTACGTGGCTGCCGGTTTGCTGTCAGTGCGCTGGTGCCGGCGCGCGGGGCGGTTTTGCGGAGCTCGTTTTGCGGGGTTCTGGCCCTAGGCGTACAATGGCGCGAATCGCCCAATGTTTAGAGCCTTACATGGCTCGGTTAACAAAGAATGACTATTGCCTGTTTAACAAAGAGACACTATGGCCCGATCAAAAAGCAGTAACCGCTGGTTGGAAGAGCACGTCAGCGATCCTTTCGTGAAAAAAGCGCAAGTGGATGGCTACCGCTCCCGTGCCAGCTACAAGCTCCTTGAAATTAACGCCAAAGACAAGCTCATCCAACCCACTATGACGGTGATGGACCTGGGTTCTGCGCCTGGCGGTTGGTCCCAGGTGGCCACCGACCTGGTGGGGCATAAAGGTCGGGTAATAGCCTCGGACATTCTGCCCATGGACGCCGTTGCCGGTGTCGAGTTTATTCAGGGCGATTTTACCGAGAACGCTGTTTTTGACGAAATCATGGCGGTATTGGGCGATGCAAAAGTCGACGTGGTGATTTCAGATATGGCGCCCAACATCAGCGGCGTAAACGCGGCGGACCAGGCCGCGTCTATGTATTTGATCGAGCTGGCGCTGGATATGGCCAGCCAGGTGCTAAAACCCAAAGGCAGTTTCGTCGCCAAGGTGTTCCACGGCGGAGGTTATGACGGCTACGTGAAAGCCGTGCGCGAACTGTTCGACAAGGTGGTGGTGCGCAAACCGGATTCTTCCCGCGCCCGCTCACGGGAGGTCTATCTGGTGGGTAAGGGCTTTCGCGGCTGATCGCCTGTCTAAACGAGCTGTTATCAGCTATGTTCAAAAGGCCCTTTTACGCTGAGAGCAGCATGGCGTAACAGAGTCTTTTATTACTCACAACACAGCGATGAGGAACACACTATGGCGAACGACAGCTACCACGAACCGGTTGGAGAATTGTCCGATGAAACGCGGGATATGCACCGGGCCGTCAGCTCGTTAATGGAAGAATTCGAAGCCGTTGACTGGTACAACCAGCGGGTCGATTCCTGCAAAGACGAAGAACTCAAAGCCATTCTGGCCCACAACCGCGACGAAGAAAAAGAACACGCTGCGATGGTGCTGGAATGGATTCGGCGCAAAGACCCGACCATGGACAAGTATCTGCGGGAATTTTTGTTCACCGACGGCTCTATAGCTGATCACGGATAAGCTTGAAACGGCTTTGAGTGGGCAGGTCGTTGATGCAATGCTCGTAATGGCTGATACCAGGTACAGTGCCGTCTTCCTGATTTACCTCGCCCTGCCATTCAGAGATATGCCCCTGTGCTGCTGATACGTTCTGCTCTTGCTTACCTTGCCCTGATTGCAGCCATTCTGGCGCTGCTTCCGGGCATGGCCGGTTTGGGGGCTGCAGCGGTCAGCCTGGCGGTTATTCTGGGCTGGCGGGATATGCGCCTGGTACCCAAGGTGGTGTTTCTGGTGGCGGGTTTTACGTTGGCGTTTGCTCTGGGCCGCGACCCGAGCATGATTGTGGCAGCGGCGGAAAACATGAGCCGCCTGGCTGGCTTGGTGTTGGCGGTTATGCTGTTATCGTCGGTGCTGGGCCGGACTTCAGATTTGCAAAAAATTTCGGGCAGCCTTTTTGGCGGGCGGCCACGGGTACGTTATCTCAGCCTGGCGTTTGGGACCGCTATGGTGTCGGTACCTCTCAATTTTGGTTCGGTAGCGGTGGTGGGCAGCGTTGTGGGCGAACGTATCCGCAGCAACGGCGATTCCTCGTCTACCCGCAACGCCACACGTGCCGTGCTCAGGGGCTTTGGTGTATCGCCGACTTTTTCGCCGCTGTCGATTTCTGTGGTGCTTACACTGACGTTGCTGCCGGGTCTTGGCAGCCTTCAGTTGCTGATGCTCACCATTCCTTTTTCCGTAGCGTTGCTGTTTTCCGGGTTGATCTGGCGCGAACCTGAACTTGAACCAAAAGCTGGTCAGGTTGAGATTTCTGGCGTCAGCGCCACTACCAGCCTTGTTGTGACCGACGCCGGCCTGGCACCCTGGTTTCGATTCTGCGCTTTGATTCTGGCAATTTGTGCCGGTGTTTTCTTACTTAGCCATCAGTTTCAGCTCAGCTATGCCTTCGCCGTTACGCTCAGCTGCATGGGCGCGGTGGTCGGTGCCCGGCTGCTGGCCTGGAGCCGCCGGACCAATCCGCCTTTGGTGAGCATGGCTAACGTCAGCAACGAGCTGGCGATTGTGGGCGGCTCGGCGTTTATTGGCGCGGTCATCAGCGCCGCAGTGCTAGGCCAGATCAGTGGTGATTTGAACCTGCCCGACTGGCTTTGGCCGGTGCTGGCCGCGGCCGTGCCTTGGGTGTTTTTCATCGCCGGACTGGGCGGTGTGAACCCGATTGTTATTGGCACCCTGGCAGGCGGTATTTTGGGTGCCGTGTGGCCGGAAAACGCTTTGGTGGGCTTGGGCTTAGCTATGGTCACCGGTTGGGGAATTACCGCCTTTGGTACACCGTTTGCCGCTAACGCGCTGATTATGGAACGTTTGACCGGTTACAAAGCGGTAGACGCGTCATTGCGTTGGAGCCTCAGCCTGGCGCTGTCGGGATTAACCGTCGCCAGTGTGTTGGCGGCCGGTTTGACGCTCGTTCTGGCGTAGCTCGCCTGCCAGTTAAGGCCTCGTTTCATTTTGTGCGATCTTGTGGAAAGCGCCCTGCGCCCCGGTTTTATGGCAATCACCTATGGCGTATGCCAAAGCCCTCTGTTACTGTCTGCGCCATCCTGCCTCTAGGGATTCCGCAGTTTTAGGCGTAAAGCCCACATGCGAACCATCCATACGACCTGTCAGAGGACGTCACCCCGTTAACGGCGTGTGACCGTAGTCGTCTTTTACGCCATGAATCTTCATGGCATCTGCCCGCATTCGCCAACAACGGTGTTCGTGGAGGCAGAATAATCAAGAGTTAATCTATTATGAGTTTTTCTTCACTCGGTTTGTCTGAGCCGCTAGTCCGTGCCACTTTGGACCAAGGTTATGAAACCCCGTCACCCATTCAGTTAAAAGCTATTCCAGCGGTATTGGCCGGTAAAGACGTGATGGCCGCCGCGCAAACCGGCACCGGTAAAACCGCCGGTTTTGTTCTGCCGATACTGCAGATGCTGGAGCAGAACCCGCGTACCGGCAAAGGCCCGCGCGTGCTGATTCTGACGCCTACCCGCGAACTTGCCGCCCAGGTGCACGACAGCGTGAACCTTTATAGCCGTTACGTGCCAACCCGCGCGGCTGTGGTATTTGGCGGTGTGAAAATCAACCCGCAGATGATGAAGCTGCGCAAAGGGCTGGACGTACTGGTGGCAACACCCGGCCGCCTGATGGACCTGTATCAGCAGAACGCTGTGCGTTTCAGCGAAGTAGAATTTCTGGTGCTGGATGAAGCCGACCGCATGCTGGATATGGGCTTTATTCGCGATATCCGCAAGATTCTGGCCATGCTGCCTGCGAAGCGTCAGAGCCTGCTGTTTTCTGCAACCTTCTCCAACGAAATTCGCACCCTGGCTAAGGGCCTGCTGAACGACCCGGTGCAGATTGATGTGGCAGTGCGCAACACCACCGCCGAAAGCGTTATTCAATCCGTGTATCCGGTGGATCAGAGCCAGAAAACGGCGCTGTTGAGCAAACTGGTGCGCGACAACAGCTGGGAACAAGTGCTGGTATTTACCCGCACCAAGCACGGTGCCAACCGCCTGACTGAGAAGCTGGGCAAAGACGGTATTACCGCTGCTGCGATTCACGGCAATAAGTCCCAAGGCGCCCGTACCCGTGCTTTGGCCGAGTTCAAACAGGGTGATATCCGTGTGCTGGTAGCGACCGACATCGCCGCTCGCGGTCTGGATATTAAGCAGTTGCCCCAAGTGGTGAATTTTGAACTGCCTAACGTGCCGGAAGACTACGTTCACCGCATTGGCCGTACCGGCCGCGCGGGCGAAAGTGGCCACGCGTTGTCGCTGGTGAGTGCTGACGAACTCAGCATGCTGGTGGGTATCGAAAAGCTGATCAAGAAGCAGCTGCCGCGCAAGGAAGTAGAAGGCTTTGAGCCGAAGAACCACGTGGCGCTGAAGCCAAAAGCCAAAGCGGACCCGAGCAAAGCCCGCAACCGCAGCGGTGGAAACGGTGGCGGCAATGGCCGGCCAAGTGATAATCCCGGCGGACGCAGCGCAGGCCGTAGCCAGAATGGCAATGGCGGCCGTTCAGGTCAGCGTCAAAACCAGGGTGCTTGAAGCCATAATGGCTTGAGGTAGCAGGTTAAAAAATGCGGAGCTTCGGCTCCGCATTTTTGTTTGCGGAATTTGAAAATAAAAAGCGGGGCCGTGTAAAAACAGGGCCCCGTAAAAGGTAGTTCATTCAGAGTCTGCTGGGTCGGTTGCTCAGCAGACTATCCGCAAGGGATCAGAACTTGTAGGTGAAACCGACCATGTAGACCATTGGGTCGATTTCGACTTCAAATTTTTCGGTAGCCGCAACGAAATTTCCGGCAGTGTCATATACTGAAACTTTTGCGTCAGTATTGATATCGGCCCACCAAATAGCAGCGTTCAAACCAAAGTTTTCGCTCAGCATGTAGTCCATGCCGATTTCTACTGCTACGCCAACGCTGTCGTCGAGCTCGAGATCTGTGGACGCGGCACTTAGAGCGTTAGTCAGTGTATTGGTGGTCTTCTCTTCAAAGAAGGTAGTGTAGTTCACACCAACACCGGCGTACGGCTGAAATGCCGATGAGCTGTGCATCGGATAATACTGCAGCGTGATAGTTGGCGGTAAATGCTTGGTCTCGCCCAGTTTACCAGCAAAATCAAGCGTTCCGGCACCGTTGATGTTGTGCTTGAAAGGAGTCGCGGCCAAAATGCCGATACCGATATTGCTGGTTATCATATAGCTGCCACGAATACCCAGCTGAGTATTGTCGTCAACATCAACACGAGGATTAGCCGTAAGAACAGGAGCTCCAGCGGCATTATTGATGCGCTCACTGGACCCATCCGGTGCAACCTGAACAGCACCAGCACGAACAATAAAATCACCAGCTTCAAAAGCCTGAGCAGCCGGCGCAATCGCCATTACGGCCGCAGCCAACACGCCAATTTTGAAAGTACGGGACATAATAAATCTCCAGGGTTCGATTCGTATTGGCTGTAAGAGTAATGGTTGTTACAAAGGCAATCTTGATTTAGCGCAATAATTAAAAAAAGAGGAGCGCTATTTCAAGGCACCTTTGATTCAGCTCAAGTAATGAATGTATTGCGGGGTGTTTTAACGCCGTGGCCAGTAGCGTTGCATTTCCATAAATAGGAAAGACGCACTCCAGCCCACCAGTACCAGCCCGGTCAGGCCTTCAATACCGGTCAGAAACCGTAAATTACCGATAGGCTCAATGTCGCCGTAGCCTACGGTGGTAAATGTGCTGAACGAAAAGTACACGCAGTCCAGAAGGGTACCGTTGAAGTTACCAACCAGTAGCCCCCAGCCCAGGGTATGGTGCATAGCAAAGTACGCTATGGCAAAAATCCACACCTCCAGAGCATGAGCGGCCAGAACACCCAGCACGGCCACTATCAGGCGAAAATGGTGATGATTACCCATTTTTCCCAGTATGCTGGTCAGCCGCACCAGCACTTCGTGATGAATCAGCACCACGGTCGCGACCAGCGCGCTGAAGGCGACAGTGGCAATAAGCAGGCTTCCGGGTTCTTCTACTGGCAAAAGTGAATCTCTCCATGCAGAAGGGTGACAGGTCCGCCGCGCAGGTGATGGTAGGCGCGGTGAGTTTACCCGGGCCTATAATGGGTTCATACAGATATTATGGTTGGGTTTGTTTTTTCTGTCACCCGATTGGCGCTATGATACAGGTCGAAAAAGCAGAGTAGTTTCCACAGGAGTGAAGGCGATGTTTGTGAAAAAAATCTCGGCAGTCGTGTTGATGGCCGCTACCCTGACGTTTGCAGGTTGTGCATCTGTGGGCCAGGATTTTGCCACCCACAATGTTGACCAGATTACGGTCAATGAAACTACCCGCTCAGAAGTGCAGGCGTTGTTCGGTGAGCCTTGGCGTACCGGTATGAAAGACGGCAAGCGCACCTGGACTTATGGCAAGTATCGCTGGTCTGCGTTTGGCGACGACAAAACCGAAGACCTGATTATCACGTTCGATGGCAACGGAGTGGTGCAGTCTTACACCTACAACGCCACCCAGTAAATCGAGGAACGTGAACAAATGAACGGGCTGCATTTGCAGCCCGTTTTTTTTTAATCGATTTTACATTGCTAAACCCTCTTTATAGCGCTGAGTAGGTCCACTTCCTTACGGTAAATCCGGGATGACGAGACTATGCTTGGCGCCCAAAATCTCCTTCTGTGGAATCCTTCGGTAATGATTGAATTGTTTTTCTCGACCTACATCAGTAGCTCTATCCGCTTTTTGTTTTTGTTAGCGCCATTTTTTGTGGTGACCATGTTTCTGGCGCTAACCCGCGGGCTGCCGGCGGACGAGAAAACCGCGATTATTCGTCGGGCCTGCATATCGGCGCTGGTGTTGGGTGTGATTTTGTTTTTTGCCGGTCCGCTGTTATTTGGTGCCATTGGTATTACTCTAAATTCGTTCCGCATTGGTGCAGGCACACTGCTTTTTTTGACGGCCATCAGCCTGGTTAACAATGGCACTCGCAGCCACGCCACGGGTTTACCGGATGACAATCGCGACGATATTGCGGTGGTGCCCTTGGCGATTCCGGTCATGATTGGCCCGGCGACTATTGGTGCGATTCTGGTTTACGGTGCGGAGCTGAAGGAGGTTGCGGCGGTGGCCGGGGGCCTGTTGGGGTTGGTGTCGAGTTTGCTGATTCTGGCGGTGTTGTTGCGGTTGTCGGGTTATCTGGAAAAGGCGATGGGTAAGAATGGCCTGAATATTATGTCGAAGATCAGCGGGTTGATTTTGTCGGCTATGGCGGCGGAAATAGTGTTGACCGGGTTGTCCGGGTTTATTGCGGCTTCGGGATTGGTGGCTAGGTAACGAGCTGGAGCGGGAGCAACGTCGGGGACAGATTTGAAATCTGTCCCCTTTTTTTGTCCCCATTTTGTTCGTCACTCTGCCGCTCGCGGACTCTATTTTTTCGAACTCCGTAGCGCTGGGTTGAAGCCTCTTGCCGGGTATTTTCTTCTTTGGGTCAGGCCGATCAAAACCAGAGGTATCACGATCATCAGGCTGCCGGCCAGGAACCATAAGTCGGGGACTTCGTTGAACCATATCCAGCCGATGGCGACGGCCCAGATCAGGCCGGTGTATTCCGCGCTGGTGACCTGGTTGGCGTCTACCTGGCGGTAGGCCAGCAGTACGGTGATGTTGTAACCCAGTATGAACAGGGAGGAGCCGGCGGCGATGATGACCAGGTCGGTGGTCCAGCGTGAGCCTTGTTGCCAGTCCCAGATTGCCAAGGCGCCGGCGACGGGGATGATCAGCAGGTAGTTCAGGACCAGTTTGTGCACGGTGGTCTGTTGTTTTGGCAGTTTGCGCACCAGTACAGCGTTAATGGCCAGTGAGAACGCCGAGCCCAGGGCCGCAAACGCTGCCCAGGTGAAGTCTATGGGTCTTAATATCAGAATAATGCCGGCGAAGCCGCTGAATACGGCAATCACGCTCAGGGGTGTCAGGCGTTCGCGGAAAATCACGACGGATAGCAGCATCACCAGTATGGGCGCGGCATAGAATACGGCGTTGGCGGTGGCGAGGGGCAGGTTGGCCAGGGCGATGATCATGCACAGCATGCCAATCAGGTGAACATGGGCGCGGATGGCGTGAATGCCGGTGCCAGCAAAAAACTGGCGGCGGTCTATTTTTTTTGCCAGCGGTAACAGCAGCAGCAGAGTTAGCACGCAGCGCAGGAAGGCGAACTGGAATATGGGCGCGCCGGGCTCCAGCAGTTTTATCAGAACGTCGGAAATTAACGCCATGGCGTTGCCGATCACCAGCAGAAAGATGGCGCTGCCAACGGTTTTGCCAGCCATGAATAACCTCAGAAAACGCGGAATGGATGCAGCAGGGCAGTATAGCCGTGGCTCTGGTCAGCCTGAATGCCGTTTAGTACCTATCTAATGTTTAAGCACCTATCTAATATCTATGTTCCTACTTAATGGTCAAGCCATTTAAATAAAGGCGCCGGCAATCTTTGGGGGATTGCCGGCGCAGCGATCAGTCTCCTGCGGGCCGCTCGACCACTTTCCGTTTTCCGGTGGCGCACTTTGACAGCTCTTTCAGGCCGTCGCTGTCAAACGCATCCACGCGAATAACGTCGTAGAGCGCGGCAAGCGCTTCTTCCAGTTTTTCGCACTCATCGGCTTTCACCACGCCTTCGGCACAGGCCCAGTCGACCAGTTGTTTGCGTTCGTGGCCCATCAGCAGGGCAATGCCGTCTAGGTCATCTTCATCGCGGTTTCGAATAGCCTGGTGTAAGCGGGCACGCATATCGCTGGTTTCGTTGGCCAGGCGGTAAGCGTTCAGCACCCGGCCCAGAGAGTCGCTGCTGTCTGTGGGTATGTAGGCGCCGCGGTGAATGCGCTGGCGCAGCGGGGTGTCTTCTACAATGCTGGCAGCCACTTTGGTGCCCAGGCGATCGTCGGGGCCATTCAGGCCCGTCGCGCCCAAAGGGAACACCAGCAATCGCAGGGGCCAGCGTAGGGCTGGAACCGGGAAGTTGATGATGGCTTCACGCATGGAACCCTGCAGGTCGCGCAGGCAGGTTTTCAGGCACCATTCCACCATGTGGCGCTGTTCTTCCGGGTAGCCTTCTTCGTGCCATTGTTTGATTACCGCAGTGGCGTAATACAGCTGTACCAGGCAGTCGGCCATGCGCCCGGACAGGCGCTGACGAGCCTTCAGGCCGCCGCCTACGGACAGCAGAGTAACGTCGGTCATCAGCGCAAGGGCCGCCGAAAAGCGCGCCAGTTGGCGGTAGTAAGGTTTCAGGTTGCCCTGGCGCGGCACTGGTTCGGCCAGGCCGCCGGTTAAGCCCAGTACCAGTGCGCGCAAACCGTTGCGGGTGGTGTGTGCCAGGTGGTGGTAAAACACGCCGTCGAACTTTTTGGCGGCCTGATTTTGGTCTTCCATGCCAGCCGCAGCGATTTCGTCAACAATAAACGGATGACAGCGGATGGCGCCCTGACCAAACACCATCAGGCTGCGGGTAAGAATGTTGGCGCCTTCCACCGTAATGCCGATGGGCACGGCCTGATAGGCGCGGGCCAGGAAATTGCGTGGCCCGGTGATAACCCCGCGGCCGGCTACTACGTCCATGGCGTGGTTGATCACAATGCGCATCAGGTCGGTGTTGCGGTACTTCAGCAGCGCGGAAGGCACGGCCGGGCGTACGCCGCGGTCTAGCATACCGGCCGTGAGCAAGCGCGCGGCGTCCATCATCCAGGTATAACCGGCGATCGGTTCCAGCGCTTCTTGCACGCCTTCAAACTGGCTGATGGAGCGGCCAAACTGTTCACGGGTAAGCGCGTATGAGCCGGTGGCCAGGCTGGCAACTTTGCCGGCGCCTGTGCCCAGAGCCGGCAGCGAAATAGAACGGCCTATGGACAGGCATTCCAGCAGCATGGTCCAGCCTTTGCCCAGCATGTCCTGGCCGCCGATCACCTGATCCATGGGAATAAAGACGTCGTTGCCCCAGGTCGGCCCGTTCATGAACACCGTGTTCATCGGCAGGTGGCGGGCGCCGGCGTTTACGCCATCGGTTTCCCGCGGCACCATCACGCAGGTAACACCAATGTCGGCGTTGTCGCCCAACAGGGCGTCGGGGTCATACACTTTGATGGCCAGCCCAATCAGGGTGGCCACCGGCGCCAGCGTAATGTAACGCTTGTTCCACGTGACTTTCAGGCCCAGTACTTCTTCGCCCTTCCACTGGCCTTTGCACACAATGCCTTTGTCTGGAATAGCACCGGCATCGGAACCTGCCACCGGGGATGTCAGGGCAAAACAGGGTATTTCCTGGCCGCCGGCCAGGCGCGGCAGATAGTGCTGTTTTTGCGCATCGGTGCCGTAGTGCATCAACAACTCACCGGGCCCAAGAGAGTTGGGCACCATCACGGTAACCGCAGTGGACACGCTGCGGGTGGATATTTTCATCACGATTTCGGAGTGCGCGGTGTTAGAAAAACCCATACCGCCGTCCTTCTTGGGTATGACCAGTCCGAAGAAGCCGTTGCCGCGTATGAATGCCCAGACTTTTTCGGGCAGGTCGTAATGCTCGTGGGTGATTTCCCAGTCGTTCAGCATGGCGCAGAGTTCTTCCACCGGGCCATCCAGAAACGCTTGTTCTTCGCTGTTCAGGTGAGCGGGCTTTGCGCCCAGCAGTTTTGACCATTGTGGCTTGCCCGAAAACAGTTCGCCGTCCCAATCCACCGAGCCAGACTTCAGCGCTTCGGCTTCGGTGTTCGACAACTGTGGCAAGCGAGAGCGCACCCAGTTCAGCAACGGCTTGCTGAATTTATTCAATCGTAGATCGCCGGGGTTCAGCAGAATTAACGCCAAAGCCAAGGCAAGCCCGCCGACTATAAAGCTGACCAGATGCCAGTCGTCTTGGGCCAGGCCAATCAGCGTAGCAACGCTCAGCACAACGCTAGCCGTTTTTCCGCCAATACTGAGGTAAATCAGCACCAGCGCGCTCAACAACAGAAGCACAACACTCATGGCAACTCCTTGTCACAATGAAAAATGTCCGGAACAACCCATGATGCCCAGAATAAACACTATAGCAGGCCTCCGTAGAGCGGGTCGCACTCTGCGCCCTGTAATGATTTGTAATATTGCTAAAATAATGCAATAAAAATCGACAGTCAGCAGCACTGAAGCGAGCTGAGGGCGTGATCACCACCCCCGTTGCATGCTTAGCCCGATAATCAGCAAAGCCAGTGTGGCAAGCAGGCAGGCCACGTTCATGGCCAGAACCGGCTGTAAGCGGTGATGATCGTCTGCCACCTGGGGTAATTTGAAGGCAATCCACAGCGCCAGAGGCAGGGTTATGAAGCCCAGCGCTGTTGCCATTGGCAACCAGCCGCTGACCAACGCCAGCGTCAGTACGCCATAACTGGCCAGTAACATGGTTCCGGCCAGCCACGCGGCTTTATAAACACCCAGCACGATCACCGCGTGATAACGTCCGCCGTGGCGGTCGGCTTCGGCGTCGGGAATCTGGTTCATCAAAAGCAATGTGCTTACCAGCAGCAGACTGATGACAGACACCGCGACGGCCGCGGCGTTGATTGGCGCCCCCAGTGCTACCAGAGTCCCCAGTACCATCACCGGGCCAAACCCCAGTCCGGGAGCCAGCAGGCACAGTAGCGGCGAACGGGTAATCCAGCGGGTGTAGGTAACCACCAACGCCACGCCGGCGCCCCCCAGTATCAGCATCGGCAAGCCCCGCTGCCATAAAAAATACAGGCCAATGGCCACCACCAGACTTAACGTAACCAACGCCCCCAGTAAAACGGAGCGCGCCGCCGATGGCAGCTGTGGCAGGGCACCGCTGCCGCCTGAAAACGGCGTGCGGCGGGTGTGCAAGTCCAGCCCGGAGGTAAAATCTTCGTACTCATTCAGCATATTCACCGCGGCATGGGCCAGCAGCGCACCCACAAACACCAATAGGGTGTCTAAGAGAGGCGGCGGCGGGGCTTCTGGCTGCCGCCAGGCCAGCGCAACGCCCAGGCCGACACACAGCGGGGCCATCACCAGAAAGTTGGGGCGGGACGTGCGGATAACGACGGCGGTTTCAGACATGGATTACGGGGCCTTGTGATGTATGCTGATACTTTGCTATCAATCAATTATAACCTCAAGTTTAGGTCAGGCTCGCATTGGCGAACGGCTTTGCTTGTGGCAATTTCAGGGAGTGACCTGTGCCCCACGCAGATTTTGATCAGCCCATAAACCGGGAAAACACCCATGCTGTAAAATTGGACGCCCGCGAAGCGATGTTCGGCCGCGCCGATGTGCTGCCGGTGTGGGTGGCCGATATGGATTTTGCCGCGCCGCAAGCGGTTACCGACGCGCTCAGCGAGCGCGCCCGGCACCCGGTATATGGTTACACCATGTTCCCTGACAGCCTTTACGGCGCCATGGGCGACTGGTTTCGTCAGCGCCACCAATGGAGTTTTCAGCGTGAATGGGTGCTGATGGCGCCGGGTGTCGTGCCGTCATTAAATGCCGCGTGTATGGCGTGTACCAAGCCCGGCGACGAGGTGATTATACAGCCGCCAGTCTACCCGCCGTTTTACAGTTCGGTGCGACAAACCGGGCGCCAGGTTCTGGAAAATCCGCTGCTGGCGGAAAAACAGGAAGATGGCAGCTTGTACTACCGCATGAATCTGGCCCACCTGGAGCAATGTGCGGCGCGCTCGCAGGCAAAGATGCTGGTGCTGTGTTCACCCCATAATCCTATCGGGCGGGTGTGGTCTGAGGCCGAGCTGACGGCGGTGCTCGACATTTGCCGACGCCACAAACTGGTGCTGCTGAGCGATGAAATTCATTGCGACCTGGTGTTTTCCGATAGCCACCGGCACCGTATGCTAGCAGCCCTTGCGCGCCCCGATGATCAGTTGATCACCGCCATCGCCCCTAGTAAAACCTTTAATATTCCCGGGCTTGGCTTGTCGGCTATGGTGATTGCCGACAGCGGGCTACGGCAGAAAATGGCGGATGTGCTGGAATCTTTTCACATGCCCCAGAGCAATCCGTTCAGCGTAACCGGTTTTGAAGCCGGTTACCGCCACGGTGGCCCTTGGCTGGACCAGTTGATGGGCTATCTTCAGGCCAACCGCGACTTTGTGGTGAACCAGGTTGCCCAGCGCCTGCCTGGCATAGAGGTGAGTGCTCCCGAAGGGACTTATCTGATGTGGCTGGACTGCCGCGCACTGGGATTAGACGACAATGGCCTGAAACGCTTGTTTGTGCAGCAGGCCGGTGTGGGTATGAATCCAGGGGTTTCGTTTGGCGCCGCTGGCAGCGGTTTTATGCGCCTGAACATTGGCTGCCCGCGAGTCACCCTGGAGCAGGTGATCGAGCGTATCCAGGCGGTGCTTAGCACTCGGCAGTAGATTCGCGGTTAGTAGTGGGGTGGCGGCTTAACCATCGTTGTCGATGAGGTCGTCACCGCTTTGAACAGCTTCCAGGCTCTCTTCAACCGCCGCAGTGTCAGCGCCATTAAGCTCATCACTGGTGTGGAAACCCGGGGTGTTGGCTTTGGTACCCAAATGGTAGGCGGCGAATCCGGCCATAACCACCTGGTCTACCGCCATGCCAATCAAGCGCCCGTTGCGGGTGGCACGCACCGGATACTGGGCGTTGGTAATGGGGTCGGTAACCTGGCCCATCAGATCGCCCTTATTCACCTTGTCGCCTAAGCCCACCTTGCTGAACAGAATGCCGCCCTGATCAACCCGCACCCACAGTGAGTCGTAGTAAACCGGCTCGGGTGCGCCCCACACAAACATCCGTGAAATCATTTCCTGTTTTTCCAGCAGGCTGATCAGGCTGTTAACCCCGGCTTCTATCTGGTGTTCTTGAATTCGGTGGGATTCCCCGGCTTCCAGAGTGACCGCGCGAATACCTGCGTTAACCGCTGCGGTACGCAACATGCCGGGTGAACCGCTGCTGTGTACCACCGCCATGCGGTCAAACCCGCGGGTGAAGGTTGCCACATCCGGATTATTCATATCGGCGCGCAGCTGGGGCAGGTTGGTGCGTTTTTGCGAGCCTGTGTGAATGTCTACCAGCATGTCGCAGTGGTTAATGATCTGGGTAAAAAGCGAGTGGGCAATGCGGTCTGCCAGGCTGCCGTTGATGCTGCCAGGGAAGTGCCGGCAGATTCACGATAGGAATACCCACAACCCGTCCGGACAGTTTGGTCGCGTCCAGGTCATACAAGGTGCGGCGTACAATTTCGATGCCGTTTAGCTCGTCGCCGTGAATGGCAGAGGTCAGGCACAGGGTTGGGCCGGGATTGACGCCGTTGACTACCAAAACCGGTGTTGGCTGCGACAGGCCGGCAATCTGGATGTTGGAAGACCAGGCCAGGCGGGTTGAAATGCCATCATCACCCTGTGTTTGCTAGCCATACTACCTCTTTCGATCGTAACTCCCAGCTTTTGCCGAGGCTAAAGGTCGACAGATTAGAGCGCTTTATAGGCGGTTGATATGGCTGTGACAAAGGTTTAATGCCGTTTTCATGAAGCCTTTGCCGGATTTGACATAATAGCTGGCGGATTGAACTAACATTTCAATGTCATGTTTTTTTACTAACCAAGGAGTCGGGCCTATGGACCTTCTGCGTATTCTGATTGCCATTTTGGTGCCGCCACTGGGCGTTTTTCTGCAAGTGGGCATTGGCAAGCATTTCTGGATCAACATCGTGTTGACCTTATTAGGCTACATTCCTGGCATCGTGCACGCGGTGTGGGTTATTGCCAAAAAATAGCCGCAGGAAAGCAGCCGCCGTGACATAAATACCGGGCGCAGAATGCGCCCGGTATTTGCGTAATCAGGTATGGCGGGTAGCACGCCAGGCGTCGCCGTTTGAACTGGCGCGGTCCTCCTGCTCCAGCTTTAACAGGTGCGCCAGCGCCGAGCGCGCGGCCACACCGTGAATCGCTGCCGGTACGTCGTCATAGGCGCTGGCGGTAAGCTTTTCCAGGCTGACCGGTGTCAGTTTCTTCAGCACCCGGGCAATTTTGTGTTCGCGGGTCAATCGGTGGGTAATTAAATAATCGACTGTCGCCTCTGGCCGCGCCATCACGAAGCCATGGCCGGGTGCAATAAAACTCAGCGGCTCGGCCAGTAAATCATAGAGCGATTCTATGTACGCCTTCATATCGCCGTCTGGCGGGTTAATCACCACGGTGGAACCCTGCATGATGTGGTCCCCAGAAAACAGCATTCCCTGCTCCAACAGCAAATAACACAGGTGATTCGACGCGTGCCCCGGCGTGTGCAACACCTTCAGGATGCCGGCGTCTGTGACAATCAGATCGCCGTGATCAGGCTCGTCATCCGGATTGAAACTGCTGTCCTGTGACGCGCCTGCCGGCGCGGCGCGGCCGATCAGCCGACAGCCGGTGCGTTCTTTTAGCAAGATGGTAGCCGGTGAATGGTCCTGATGAGTGTGAGTCACCAATACCTGGTCAACACGTCCACCGGTTAGTGCCAGAATCCGCTTGATGTGGGCGGAATTTTCCGGGCCCGGGTCAATCACGGTGAAACGATCGTGGCCCACCAGGTAAGTATTGGTGCCTGGCCCGGTCATCACGCCCGGGTTGGGCGAGGTCAGGCGGATAACGCCTGCGGCAATTTCTACCGGCTCGCCGGGGACAATCACTGCGTTGGTGGTGCCTGCGCCTTCCGGGTCAAGCTTGCGAGCTTCATCGTAGGCCGGCGCGTCGGGCTCCAGAACGATGGATTTATCGCGCCGTCTGGCGGGCCAGGGCTCACTGGGCAATGGCTCGGGTGGATTGGCGTGGGCGTAACGCATAACCGCGCCGGTGTCGGTGAAATCGTGCAGCACCCGCAGGGTGCGCAGGGTCGGCAGGCTGAACAGGCGTTCGCCGCTGCGATATTCCGCCAGGCCCTGCTGCGGGGTTATCCACAGGTGGTCAATGGTTTCTTCGCCATCGTGGCTGGCGATCTGGTTTTCCGGGGTAACCGCCACAAAAAAGCGGGTGTCGAAACGTCGCGGAGGCCCCGGCGGGGTTACCCAGTGGCTCAGGTAAGCCAGCCGGTCCAGAGGCAGAATCAGATTGTGTTGCAGGCACAGCACCTGCAAGCTCACGTCGCCGCGAAACAAGGCCTGCCGTGACTGATGAATGGGGTGGTCTGCGCCGACCAGTTCGCCGTTATCGTTAACTGCCAGCAGCAGGCCGGCTTCTTCGAAGCATTCCCTCAATGCCGCCACCATGTAGTCTGCGCCGCCCTCGCTTAGGCTCATGATCTGGCTGATGGCACTATCGTCAGGGCCGGCAATGTGGGCGCGGCAGGCTTGGTCGGCGTCATCCACCGCGCCGCCGGGAAAAACGAAATAACCCGGCAGAAAAGAGGCTTTCCAGGTACGTTGTAGCAGCAGCACCTCAAGACCCTTGTCGCTATCGCGGATCAAAGCAAGAGTGGCAGCAGGGCGGATATCCATAAAATCACCAGCAGTCAGTGGTCAATACGGCGCAATTGGGATTTTTGCGTGATTATGCCAACATACCTCATTTCTCGGCATAGGCGAATGGATTGTGGCTCGAATAAAACTGGAATTTCCCGAGCAGGTGTTTTGTTTTCAAACTCGTCTGGCAGTGCGCAGCACCGATCTCAACGGTGCCAATCATTTGGGTAACGATGCACTGATTTCCATGCTGTCAGAGGCACGGGTGCAGCTTCTTTCCCATCACGGGATTGACGAAGTCGGTCACAATGGCCTGGGCATTCTGGTGACTGACCTGGCTACTGTGTATCAGGCCGAAACCTACTACCCGGAAACCCTGGTGTTTGACGTAGGAATAACCGACTTTAATCGCTACGGCGGTGATTTTGTATTCCGCGTAACCCGCGAACGGGACGGCGCTGCAGTGGCGCAGGCCAAATACGGTTTTGTATTTTTTGATTATGGTGAAACACAGGTAACGCCCATGCCGGATAGCTTTCGCTTGAAGTTCGCCGTCTGAGGCTCGTTTAACGTTCGCCTAACCGGCATTACGGGCAGTTACTTTGCCGGGTCCTTGCCTGCTTTTTGCGGACAGCCTTGCCATTCCGGCGCGGTAAAGCTGCCAGGCGATAATGCCGGCCAGCAGATTGCCCACCAGCGCGCCGGTCATCAGGCCGGGAATGCCATTAAGCTGGCTGCCCAGCCAGAGCATGGGCAGGTAACACAGAAACAGTCGCAAGGTGGAAATTAGCAGCGCCCGCAGCGGCAGCCCCAGGGCGTTGCACACCGACACCATCAGCATGCAGGCGCCCAGCCCGCCGTAGCTCAACGGCACCCGCCATAGATAGCTGGCCAGAATACTTTGCACCTCAGCATCGGTGGTGAACAATTCGGTCACCAGGCCGGAACCCAGCAGCCACAGCAGGCCAATGGCCAGCTGCCACACCACCAAAAAACGCACCGCCAGACCCACAAGGCGACGAATATTTTCTATTTCACCCCGGCCCAGCATGCGCCCGATCATTTGCGGCATCGACATAGTCAGCGCCAGCACCACCACAATCGAGAAAAACTCCAATCGCGAGCCCAGCCCCCAGGCCGCGACGGCGGTAGAACCAAAACTGGCGACCAGCGCTGTGGCCAGTACCGCGGCCATTGGCGGCATCATCTGGCTGACCATGGCCGGCGCCATAATGCCGCCCAACTGGCGCACCGCGCGCACCAGCTGCAGGCCGGCCAGGTCAAACCCGAGCCAGCCGCGCTTGAGCAGCAGCGGATAGATCAGCAGAGCGCCCAGGCCGAAGGCGGTGGCGGTGGCCCAGGCCGCGCCGGGCAGGCCCCAGCCAAAATAAAAGATGTACAGCCAGTCCAACCCTATATTTAGCAGGCTGGTGGCCACCATCACCGCGCCGGGCAGTTTGGTGTTGCCGTGGGAGCGGCACAAGCTGTAACCGAAATACACCATGGCGCCGATCCAGGCTGCAATCAGCCAAGGCGCCCAGTATTGGCGAATAACCGGCCATAGTTCAGGCTCGGCGCCCAGCAGGGTCAGAATCGGTTGCTGACCGAACCACACCAGCAGGCACAACACCAGCACCAGCACAGCGCCAATCAGCACCACCAGCCCGCCCAATTGGCGCGCGCGATCGTTGTTGTTCAGGCCCAGGGTGCGGGAAATTACGGCGGTGGTGGCAATGCCCAGGCCAACATACATACCGCTGACCAGTTGCTGCATGGGAATGGTAAAGCCCAGTGCTGCCAGCGGGTCGCGGCCAAGCTGGCCGATAAACGCGCTGTCGGTAAGCTGAAATGTCATCAGCGATAACACACCGAACAGCATTGGCCAGGTCATGTCGTAAAGCTGGCGAGGCAGGCTGGCGCCGGCGCTGGCGTTGGTGGGTAATTGACTCACAGGGGCAATCCGGATGTCGGTTCTGAAGGAAGTCGGGCAGTGTAACAGCAAGCGCCGGGGCATTGGATGCTTGCGCGTTGAGTTGAATAGCAACGCAAAATAAAGAAACCGGCACCGCAGGCGCGATGCCGGCACTCGTTATGGCAGATTACAGAGCGTTCAGAGCGGCGTCGTAGTTGGGCTCGTCTTTGATTTCGCCAACCAGTTCGCTGTGCAGTACCTTGTTGTTCTCGTCTAGAACAATCACCGCGCGGGCGCACAAACCTGCTAACGGGCCGGTTTGCATAGCAACGCCGTAGTCCTGCTGAAAGCTGTAGTTGCGGAAGCTGGACAGGGAAATGACGTTGTCCAGGCCTTCGGCGCCACAGAAACGGGCAAAGGCAAAGGGCAGGTCTGCGGAAATCACCAACACCACGGTGTTGTCGAGATCAGCGGCTTTTTCGTTGAATTTTCGGGTAGATGCGGCACACACGCCGGTATCTATGCTGGGGAAAATACTCAGAATTTTACGCTTGCCGTCCCAGCTGCTGAGTTTAACGTCTTCCAGGCTGTTGTTGGTCAGAGTAAAAGGTTGGATGGTTTCGCCAGGTTGGGGGAAGTTTCCGCTCAATTCTACGGCATCGCCGCCAAGTGTTACGTTGCTCATAACATTCTCCTTTAAGGATGGAAGTGTCAGAAAAACAGACTTTATAATACCGGTGAACTTACTCTTTCTAGTCTAAATTGGATGCATTTGCACGTTTTCGGCCGCCAGGCGCCCTATTAAACACTGGCTTCCGGCTCGAAACCCGGTGCAGGGAAGCGTTGTACCAATAGTACATAGCTGGCGAGCGCGGCGAACGTCGACGTTGCAATCACCAGTGCCATCACCAGCGACGTGCCATCGTGTAGGTAGCCTACCAGAGCACCGGAACCGGCGGCTATGGTCATCTGTGCGAAGCCGAACAGCGAAGAAGCTGACCCTGCCATGCGCGGGAAATTTGCCAGTGCGCCGGCCATGGTCTGGGGCAGTACCATACCGGTGCCGCATAGAATTACCGCCTGGGGCAGCATAACCGCCCATACCGAATACACCTCAGCCAGCGCCAATGATGCCATAACGGTGCCACCGGCCGCAGCCAGTAAAATACCACGGAGCAAGATCTGATCGGGTGACAGGCGTGTGCCCAAGCGCACCGCCAGCAGGTTGCCCACTATGTAGCCGGCCACCACAAAGGCAAAGTAGAGCCCGAAGTGCTGCGGCGACACCCCCAGAAAGTCGATGAGTACGAAGGACGAGCCGGAAATAAAGGCGAACAGGCTTGAATACATCAGGCTGTTGGTGAGGGTATAACCCAGAAAGCTGATGTCGGTGCCAATCAGGCGATAGTTCTTCAGCAGTGATGCAGGCCGAAGTGGCTGGCGGTATTCCGGGCGCATGGGTTCGGGTATGCCGATAGCAACAATGGCCATCATTGCCAGGGCGTAACCGGCCAGCACGTAAAAAATCGATGCCCAACCCAGATGGGTCACCATTACGCCGCCAATGGTGGGAGCCAGCGCCGGAGCCAGGGCCATAATGCTGGCCAGAATGGCCATGATGCGAGCTGATTGTTGTGGCGTGTAAATATCGCGCACCGCGGCGCGCCCCAGTACCGGGCCGGCCGAACCCCCAAGCGCCTGCAAAAAGCGAAACAGCATCAGGCTGTCAACGTTGGTGGCGCGGGCACAGCCAATACTGGCGAGGGCAAATATAAAGAAGCCGGCAATCATGATGGGTTTGCGGCCAAAGCGATCGGCCAAGGGGCCACAAAACAACTGCGCCATGGCAAAACCGGCCAGATAAAAGCTCAGAGTAAGCTGAACATCGCCGATGCTGGCGTTCAGGTCGCTGCCAATCTGCGGCAGTGCCGGCAGGTACATATCGGTTGCCAATGGCCCCAGCGCCACCGCGGCAGCTAATAATATGGTGGTCCAGATACTGGTTAAGGCAAGCATGACATATTCCGTAAAAGCGTTGATTCCGGCAGGCAGTTTACGGATTTAAAGGCAGCGGGTAAGCCGGTCAGTTGTCATACAACCTATGAATGATATCGATTGATTATTGCGTCATTCCATTCATGGTGGCCGCCACCGCGTTTATCTGGTTGCGCAGCCAGCGGTGGGCAGCATCGTTTTGATAGCGCTGGTGCCAGATCATCAACAGGGTAAAGGGCTTGTAGTCGAACGGCAGTGGCACCCAGGCGGCCCGCGACAACAGCTGCTGACCCATACGTTCCGGCGCCACTGCCAACATGTCGGTACCGTATAAAAGGCTGGCAAGGGCCGAGAAGTTCGACACGCTCACTCTCTTGGTGCGGCGCAGATTGCGTGCGTTCAAGGCTTGGTCCAGCCCCGGTTGTTCAGCGGAACCCAGCATCAGGCTGATGTGATCGGCTTTGAGAAAATCTGCCAGGGTATGAGGCGGCTCGCGCCGGGCCGGATCATAAAATACCACCATACGGTCGGCCATCAGGCCACGTTGCATAATATCGCCGGCTTCTGGCGGGTGAGGCGACACAATCAGATCGCAGGCTTCCTGGCGTAACAGCTCGGCGCTGGGAATGCCGGCAGCAATCACCTGCAGGCGAATGCCCGGCGCCTGCTCACGCAGAATGGCCAGCAAGCCGGGCAACAGAAGGTCGCGCTCGTAATCGTTGGCGGCGATAGTAAACACCATATCGGCGGTTTGCGGGCTGAACGGCGGGCCGGAAGACAGCGCGCGCAAATCATCCAGCACCTGGCGAATATGCGGGCCGGCCTGTTGGGCGTAGCGGGTAGGGGTAATGCCACGCCCGGATTTCACAAACAGCGGATCACCCAAAGCCTGGCGTAAGCGTTCCAGGGTGTGGCTGACGGCTGACTGGCTGACCCCAAGCGTTACTGCGGCCCGCGATACGCTGCCTTCGTCCAGCACCACCAAAAAGGTGGCCAGGGCGCGCAGGTCCAGATTGAAAGGTTCAACAGGGTTCATCAGCGGGAGTCCGTTTGTGTTGCCATAATGGTGCCACAATAACGCAATTACGATACCACGCTGTTAACAGTAGAAGGCATTCGCCTCTGCCCAAGACCTAACGTGGTTGTTATGATTAGCCAACTTGAAATTTCAAAATGGAATGAACCCATGCTCAGTTTTTTACCTGCGCCGGTGATTGGTGTACTGAACTCGTTGCTGTTGTTACTGAACACCCTGGTGTGGTGCCTGTTGTTATATATTCCGGCGCTGTTGAAGCTGATTATTCCCCACAAGGGGTTTGGTGTGCTGTGCACCAAGCTGATTATTCGCGTGGCCGAAATTTGGGTAGCGTGTAACAGTGGCTGGATGAAACTCACCCAGGGCACCCGCTGGGAAGTGACCGGGGCCGACGAGCTGAAGCAGGAAAGCTGGTATCTGGTGCTTAGTAACCACCAGAGCTGGGTGGATATTCTGGCCATGCAGCGGGTTTTTCACGGCAAGGCACCGTTTCTGAAGTTCTTTCTGAAGCAGCAGCTGGTGTGGGTACCGGTGATCGGCTTGGCCTGGTGGGGGCTGGATTTCCCGTTCATGAAGCGCTATTCGCGCCAGTATCTGGTAAAGCACCCCGAAAAACGCGGTGAAGATATGAAAGCCACCCGCCGCGCGTGCGAGAAGTTCCAGCACACGCCCGTCAGCATTATGAACTTCGTAGAAGGCACGCGCTTTACGCCGGCCAAGCACGCCGCCCAAAAATCACCCTATATTCACCTGTTACCGCCCAAAGCTGGCGGTGTCGGTTTTGTGTTAGACGCTATGGGTGACTCCGTCAAAACATTGGTGGATTTGACCATTGCCTACCCCGGCGGTGCGCCGACCTTCTGGCGGTTCTTGTGTGGCCAGGTACCAGAAATCAAAATGGAAATTCACACCGTGGCCATTCCCGACAACCTGAAAGGCCGCGACTACATGGCCGACTCTGAATACCGCCGCAACGTAAAGCTTTGGCTTGCCGAACAGTGGCAAGCCAAAGACCAGCGCCTTACGCAGATGCTGGGACAGAGTCCTGCTTCGGCTCCTGCAGCGTCAGATTGATCTGACGGCGTTCGTCATCCACCCCGGCCAGGCGCACGGTAACGGCCTGGTCGAGTTGGAAGATGCGGCCATTTTTGTTGTGAATCAGACGCAGGGTGACCGGGTCAAAACTGTATTTGCCATCCAGGTCACGGCAGCTGACAAACCCTTCCAAACCGTTGCAATTTAAGCGTACAAAAAAGCCGGCGGGAATGGTGCGGCTGATAACGCCGCCCATATCGTCGTCGCCCAGGGTTTTTGCAAATTCGCTTTTAAGCCAGTTCTCTACGCCGTTGGCGGCCTGGCGAGCCTGTATCAGGGTCGCCTGAAGTGTGCTGAGTGCGTTGTTGTCCAATTCTTCTAGCGGCGCCTGCCAGATCAGTGACTTGATCACCCGGTGCACGTAAAAGTCAGTGAACCTGCGTAGCGGCGAGGTAAACGTGGTGTAGGCAGCAAGCCCCATACCCTGGTGCGGTGCGGGACTGAAAGCCAGCTCGGCGCGGGCCAGTTGGCGCGCGACAATGGATTTCACCGGGGCATCCGTGTTCAGGCTGTCGGCGGTTTTCATCAGTGTTTTGAAACTTTCTGCCTGGGCAACGTCCAGCTCTGCAAGCTGGGGCGCGTGTTGTTCCAGCAGCTTGCGGATGTTGTCGTGACGGTCGGCGCGCAGGCCGCTGTGACAAATAAACAGGCCCTTGTTGTGCTGTGAAAGAAAGTCGGCGGCGCAGCGGTTGGCCGCCACCATGCATTCTTCTACCAGGCGATGGGCTTCATTTTGAACCGTGGGTTCGATGCTGCGAATCCGGCGGTTTTCGTCCAGCCGCAGGCGGAAGTCCGTGCGGTCACCACTAATCAGAGCGTGTTCGACGCGCCAGCGACGCAGCGCCGTAGCGGCTTGGTGCAGCTGGTCGAGGCTGTTAGACACAGTTGGCGACAGAGCTTTAATGTCGTCGTCTTCGCGGCCGTCAATCAAGTTGGCAACCAGTTCATAGCTGAGCTTGCCGTGGGAGCGGATGCTGGCCTGGTGAAAGCTGTAATCGCCCAGACTGCCATCGTTGTTAACCTGCAGATCGCATATCAAAGCCAGGCGCGTAACGTCAGGCTGAAGCGAACACAGGCGGGTGCTGGCGGCGTCGGGCAGCATCGGCAGCGGCTCGCCCGGGAAGTAAATGGCAGTGGCACGGCGCATGGCTTCGCGCTCGGTGGCGCTGCCTGGCTCAATCAGTGCGGTGGGGTCGGCAATCGCAATCGACAGCGCCCAGCCGGTGGCATTTGGCACCGCCATCAGGGCGTCGTCCATGTCTTGGGTGCCGGGGCTGTCAATGGTGACATAGGGCTGCGAGCAGCGGTCTTCGCGGCCGGCGCTGTGCGCGGCTATGGCGTCTTCACTGAGTGCCTGGGCGTGTTGCTGCACTGCCTCTGGCCAGGCGTCGGACAAATCAAAGCCGGCCATGGTCAGCGCCCGTTCAATACCGGCGTCGCCGGCCTGGCCTATTACCCGCAGTACCCTGGCCTGGCCTTTGCCGTCTTTGATCGGATGGCGGTGCAGGCGGCAATATATGTAATCACCGGGCTGGGCATCGTTTCGCTCTTTTGGCGGTATGAAAATCCAGCGGTTAATGCCCGCGGTTTCCGGCACCACAAAGTGACCTTTGCCCTTGACCTGGTAGCGGCCTACGAAGGTATCCAGCGAGCTGTTCAGCAGCTCTTCCACCAAGCCTTGGGTTTTGCCTTTCTCGACATCCTGTTCGGTGATGGTGATGCGGTCGCCAGGAAGCACTTTTTGCATTTCCTCGGGCGGAAGAAACACATCTCTGCCGTCATCCAGGGCAACAAAGCCAAAGCGGCCATTGGTTGCTTTTACGGTGCCGGGCAAGACCACTTTGTGTTCTTCGATATCGGATTTCAGCTGGCGCAACTGGCTGAGAGCGTCGGCATTGAGCATGAAGTAACCTGGCTGATAAAAAATGAATGTTGCCGCGCAGTATAACTGTAAAGGTGCAATGAGTCAGACCCGTTCGGCAATGAAAGCGTGACTGATGCTTTATTTGTTGGGTCAGCCCGGGATTTGATGGTCTTTATGTGCGGCCTGTTACATAACGCCAGAACCGAAATTATGCCGACTGGCGCATTGGCCGGCCGGCGTAACCGCATCCCGAAATGTCGCGGCAATCAGTTGTGTTCGGCGAACACCCGGGTCTGGCCGTTGGCGTTGAATAACAGCACTTGGTACGGGTCTTTGCGATCGCCCATTTCCATTCCCGGTGAGCCTGCAGGCATGCCCGGCACGCTCAAGCCGCGGGCTTGGGGCGTTTGGCTTAACAGGCGCTTGATGTCGTCCGCAGGCACGTGGCCTTCAATCACGTAGTCGTCGATAAACGCGGTGTGGCAACTTGCCAAAGCCGGTGTCAGACCGGCTTCGATTTTCACCGGCGTAACATTGTCGACTTCGCTGACGTCTACCTCAAAGCCGTTATCCTCTAGATGCTTTACCCAGTCGGTGCAACAGCCACAGGTGGGCGACTTGTAAACGTGAATGTTGCGCTCAGTTTCAGCGCTGACCAGAGCCGAGCCAAAGCTGAGGCTGGCGCCAAGAATAATGGCCAATGTGCGTTGTTTCATCGTTTTTACCTTTGTGTTTTGGAGTCAGTTGTGGCGAGCCAGAACCACCAGACGACGGCGGCCATCAACGCTAAACCTGTGAGGTTGACCAGAAAAGATGTCATTGGTTCTGTTCCTGATTGGCTGAGTTGTTTATTTTATGACTGGTTTTGAACATTCGTAAACGATTGGCGTTGGTGACCACGGTGACCGACGACATCGACATGGCTGCGCCGGCAATGATCGGGCTTAACAAAATGCCCCACAGTGGATACAGCAGGCCGGCGGCAATGGGGATACCCAGGCTGTTGTAAATAAACGCGCCGAACAGATTCTGGTGAATGTTCTTCACCGTGGCGCGGGATATTTCGATGGCGTCGGGAACCCCGTGCAGAGAACCGCGCATCAGGGTGATGGCAGCGCTTTCAATGGCTACATCGGTGCCGGTACCAATGGCAAAGCCGACATCCGCGGCGGCCAGAGCCGGGGCATCGTTAATGCCGTCACCCACCATGGCGACTGTGTAGCCCTTTTTACGCATGTCATTAACCACGTCGGCTTTGTCTTCCGGCAACACTTCGGCGCGGTAATCGTCAATACCGGCGCTGGCGCAGATGGCTTTGGCGGTGGCGTCCACATCACCAGTGACCATCATCACTTTGATGCCAGCTTGGTGCAGCCGTTCAATGGCGGCCCGGGAATCGGACTTGATGGCATCGGCAACGCCAATGACGCCTAGCACTCGGGTGCCCAAGGCTACAAACAACGGGGTGCCGGCGTTGTCGGTTATGCTGCGGGCGGCCTGGTCCAATGGGGTGACATCCAACCCTTCATCTTCCAGCCAGCGCCGGTTGCCCAGGCGCAGGGTGTCGCCGTTGTGTTCCCCGGCTACGCCCTTGCCATTAAGGCTGTCAAAGCCGGTTATGTCGGCCGGTTGGAGTTTGTTCTGCTGGGCTTTTTCCATGATGGCGTAAGCCAGCGGGTGTTCGGAATGCTGTTCCAGACCGGCGGCCAGGGCCAGCAGGTGGCTTTCGTCACCCTCTACTACGACATGCACTTGGGTAACCGCAGGTTTGCCTGCTGTGATAGTGCCGGTTTTATCCAGAATCACCAGATTGATTTTGCCGGCTGTTTGCAGAGCTTCACCCTGGCGGATCAGCGCGCCGTATTCGGCGGATTTGCCGACGCCAACCATCACCGACATAGGCGTGGCAAGGCCCAGGGCGCAGGGGCAGGCGATGATCAGTACGGTGGTGGCGGCCACCATCATGTGAGCAATCACCGGGTCTGGCCCCAAGTTGTACCAGGCCAGCGCCGCTACGATAGCAATCAGCATCACGCTGGGCACGAACACGGAAGAGATTTTATCCGCCAGGCGGCCTATCGAGGGCTTCGAGCCCTGAGCTTTTTTCACCAGGCGAATAATCTGCGCCAGGGCAGTGTCGCTGCCTACCCGGGTGGCTTCGTACACAATACTGCCACGGGTGTTCAAGGTGCCGGCAGACACTTCGTCGCCCTCGGCTTTACTGACCGGCATGGGTTCGCCGGTAAGCATGCTTTCATCAATGCGGGTGTTGCCCTCGCGCACCACCCCGTCCACCGGCAGCTGTTCACCGGGCCGAACGCGAATCTGGTCGCCTTTACGCACCTGTTCTATAGGCAGGTCCTGCTCCTGGCCGTCGCGGATCACACGGGCGGTTTTGGCGCGCAAGTCCAGTAGCCGGCGCACGGCTTCAGAGGTTTTGCCTTTGGCCCGCAGCTCTAGGGCCTGGCCCAGATTGATTAGGCCGATGATCATCGCCGAGGCTTCAAAATACACGTGGCGCGCCATCTCCGGCAGCGCTTCGGGGAAGACTGCCACTACCATGGAATAAATCCAGGCGGTGCCGGTACCGAGGGCCACCAGGGTGTCCATATTGGCGTTGTGATGAACAAAGGCCTTCCAGGCGCTGGTAAAAAAATGGCTGCCGGCGGCAATCATCACGCCCAGGGTCAGAATGCCCAGGTTGATCCAGGTGGTCTGGTTACCGGCATCTACGGTCATCGAGCCAAAACCCATGCCCCAGATCATCAGGCCGACACCCAGTGACAGACTGACCGCCATTTTTACCAGCAAGGTGCGGTAGCGTTTGCGATCCTGCTGCTGGCGGCGTTCGTCTGCGGCGTCTGGATTATCAATCACGCTGGCGCCGTAGCCAGCGCTTTCGACGGCGTTTATTAGCGCTTGCGGGGCTACTTGGCCGCTGGCAGTGGCGGTGTTGTCGGCCAGGTTCATGTGGGCGTGGGTAACGCCGCTGACCGATTTCAGAGCTTTTTCTATGGTACTGACGCAAGACGCGCAGGTGGCGCCGGTGACCGCCAGTTGAATGCCATCGTTGCTGTCATTGTTCGCGTTGCTATTGCTGGCGGCGCTGGCCGGCTTTGGCACAGGGGCGCCTGGCTCATCAGCATCACTTTTTTCGCTGCGACAGGATGGCGTTGTGTTGCTGGCACAACAGCTTTTGGCGACGGTGGATCCGGCATCAAGAATCTGCGCCGGGAAGCCCGCTTCGGTGATTCGGCGGGCGGCGTCGGCGGGGTCAATGCTTGGGGGTAAGGTGACAGTTTTTTGCTCTATGTTCACATCCACCGCGGCGCTGTCGTCGACCAAAGGTGCTAATGCCACGCGGATTTTACGGGCGCAGCCCTGGCAGGTGGCACCGGCAATGCTGAGCCGGTTTTCGGTGTTAGCGGCTGTGCTGTCCATGATTCAGGATTCCTCCGTCAGACCAGGCTCGGCCTGATCCCAGTGTTCAATTAAACGGCAGATGGTATGGCCGTCCGGCGTGCCATCGGGCATGCCTTGCCAGGCGTCCAGAGCTTTTCGCATGCGCTGGTGCAGCTGCTGGAGCTCGTCAATCTGGCGTTCAACATCAATCAGGCGCTGTTCAAACATGCTGCGCACCATAGGGCAGGGGGAATGTTTGTCGTCAGCCTGATTCAGAATGTTGCGGATCTCGGGTAGGGAAAAACCGAGCTGGCGGGCCTTACGGGCAAAGCGCAGGCGGCGCAGGTCTTCGCTGGAGAACTGTTGGTAGTTGTTCGCCGGATCGCGGCTGGGTGCCAGTAGTTTTTCGCGGGTGTAGAAGCGCACAGTGTCGGGCGTTACCCCAGCGGCACGGGCCATGTCCTTTACTTTCATAAACTACCTCATCGCCTTTTACGATAAGTATAGCTTAGAACCTGTTAGCCGCTCACAGGTCAAATGTTACGAACGCGTTGTCAGCCTTTGGCGCGCAGAAAGCAGCCGCAGTGCTTGCATTGATCTGGCACCATCAGTTTGGCTTGCCAGCCCAGCTTTTCGCTACAAGCGGGACACGTCAGTTTTAGCTGCATAGCCACAATCGGCGCCACCAACACCACCAGAATGATGCCCAGCCCGCCCCAATCATCGCCGCTGGACAACCCCAACTGGCTGCTGAACACCAGAATGATGATTAATGCTGTAAAGGCGAACAGAAAATAATTGCGGTTCCAGCGTTCCCAGCGGCGCAGGCGTGCGTCTTGTTCGGTGCTCAGATAATGTGCCATGGAGTCTCGCGGTTAAAGTGGGTTTTCAGCGTGCCGTGGCTTCAGCCACTGCTCCAGCTGGTCGGCGGGAATCGGACGGCTGATCAGATAACCCTGAGCCACATCGCAGCCTTGCTGGCGCAAAAAACTGAGCTGGCTGGTAGTTTCTACGCCTTCGGCGACCACCTGGATGCCCAGGTTGTGGGCCAAATTAATAATTGCAGAGGTAATGGTGGCATCGTCCTGACGTTCGGTGACCTGGGTGATGAACGAGCGGTCAATTTTTAGCAGGTCAATCGGGAAGTCTTTGAGATAGCTCAGCGAGGAGTAGCCAACGCCGAAATCGTCAATTGCCAAGCGCACGCCAAGTTGCCGCAGGCGTTTGAGCTGGTCCAGATTGTGGTGGATATTGCTCACGAATATCTCTTCGGTTAGCTCGATTTCCAGCTGTTGCGGTGCCACACCGGTGGTCGCTAACGCCGACTGTACATAGTCCAGAAGGTCAGAATTTTCCAGTTCGCGCCCGGACAGATTCACCGCAATTTGCAGATTCTGGTAAGGGGTTCCACGCCATTCGCTGAGCTGATTGCAGGCGGCCGTCACCACCCAGCGACCAATATCGGTGATGCGTCCGCTTTCTTCGGCCAGCGGTATGAATTCACCTGGCGTCAATAATCCGCGCCGCGGATGCTGCCAGCGAATCAGCGCTTCTACGTTGTCGATGCGATTGCTGTGCAGGTTTAGCTGGGGCTGATAATATAGTACAAATTCATTATTGCTAAGGGCAAGGCTGAGATCTTTTTCCAGTTCCAGGCGCAATACTTCCCGCTCTTGCATGCCTTCGGTATAAAACTGGTAGCTGTTGCGTGCCTGCTGTTTGGCCCGGTAGAGCGCGATGTCGGTATTGCGCAACAGGGTTTCGGCGTCTGGCCCGCTTTGCGGGTATACGGCAACACCCATGGTGGCGGTAATCTGAAGTGGGTTGCCTGGCAGGCCAAAAGGTTGAGCGAAAGTCTGCTTTACTCTGCCCAGAAGGTGGATGACATCATCAACGGCGGTGACCTGCTGCTGACAGATCAGGAATTCGTCACCGCCGGCATAGGCCACCATAATACGTTCATCCGCCAGGCCACTAAGGCGCTCTGCGACCCTGCTGAGAATTTCATCGCCAACCTGATGCCCCAGCGAGTCGTTGAGCATCTGAAAACGGTCCAGGCCCAGCATGATTAAAGCTACCTGTCGTGACTTACGCTCGGCCATAGAGAGGGTGTACGAAAGATCGTCCATAAAAAAACGGCGGTTGGCCAGACCGGTGAGAGGATCGGTGGATTCCAGTCGGGCCAGATCCTGCTGGATGGCGCTGCGTTGGGCGATCTCCCGGTCCAGTTGGCTGCGGGTTTTCAGCAGTGCTTGATTGCGGCTCAAAATCCCCTGAGCCAGAAGCGTTGCCACACTGATAACCAGCCCCAGAGTCAAAAGACTGGCTAACGTGAGCCAGGCCCAGGGGCTGCGTTGGTTCTGCACCCAGGTGTGGCTGGGGCGCAACGTCAGGCTCCAGTCTATGGTGGGTAAATCCAGGGCGATCTTGCTACTGAATTCGCTACTGATAGGCAGCGACGGGTTCAGCTGAGATTCAAGCTTGCCGTCTTCGTAAATATCGACTTGAAACAGTGCCAACGCGCGGCTGTTCAGCAGGGTCTGTACCAGAAGATCTACCTGGAAAACCCCGCCGATAAGACCGTTGTTATCGTCGCCGGTACCCACCGGCGCGTAGACTACAATCCCTCTGCCACCCTGGTACAGGGGAATAACCCCTGAAACATCCACGTTGCCCGTCAGCATTGCGCTCTTCAGTGCCTGAACCCGCTCAACATTGAATGCAACTTTGTAGCCAACCAGTTCTGGCCAGTCTTTCGACTGCTCAATCCAGCGAATGTAAAAATCACGATCAATCCACTCAATTGCCTGGTAAACCCTGAAGTCTTGCAGATAGTTGCGGGCATCATTTCGCCACTGGGCTTCGGTAATTCCTCCGTTGAAGTGCAGACGATCAGCGCTGCGGCGCAGGCCCAGCAACAGGATATTGAATTCCCGCTGTAGATTGTTGGCCATTATTTCGGCCTCTGTGTTCAAATGCGCCTGAATTTGGCGACTGTCTTGCTGGCTTTGACCAAATCGCAAACCCAGGGCCAGCAATAAAAACAGGGAAAAAATAAACACCGGCAGGGCTGGATGCAAAAGCCCTTTTGCCACAACACGCTGTGTTGAATCGGTGTTTTTCATCGAGCTCTCTAGGGTCGGGGTATAAGTCGGGGTATTTCCATTTTTGGACAGCGGTCCATCACCACTTTCAGGCCCGCCTGTCGTGCGCGCTCGGCACCTTTTTGATTAATAACGCCAATTTGGAGCCACAGCACCGGAATGTTCATGGCGATCGCCTGGTCGATCACCGTGTCAGTGCGTTGCGGAGCCAGGAACAAGTCCGCCATGTCTACCGGGACCGGCAATGACTTAAGGTCCGCATAAACGGTTTCACCCAGCAGCTGCTGGCCGGCCAGACCGGGATTAACGGGTATTACCCGGTAGCCTTGCTGTTGCAAGTAATGCATAACCTTGTGGGAGGGCCGGTTGGTTTTTTCACTGGCGCCCACCAACGCTATGGTGCGGACCTGCTGCAGAATGTCGAGAATCTGCGAATCAGACGTCTCGGGCATAGTGTAACGCTCCTGTCAAAGAAGAAAATAACAATGTAAGTGCTGCTATTTATCCAGTGTCCCGTCTGGCCAATGTGAGCCTGATTAACGGTTGGTGCCGATCAGATTGAAGAACTCGAGGCGGGTGGCCTGTGATTTGCGGAACTGGCCGAGCATCATCGAGGTCTTCATTTTCGAGTTCTGTTTTTCGACGCCGCGCATCATCATGCACATGTGCTGGGCTTCGATCACCACGGCCACACCTTTGGCGTTGGTCACACTTTCAACCGCTTCTGCGATCTGTCGGGTCAGATTTTCCTGGATTTGCAGCCGCCGCGCATACATATCCACAATGCGGGCGAACTTGGACAAGCCCAGTACCTTGCCTTGGGGCAGGTAGGCAATGTGGCACTTGCCGATAAAAGGCAACACGTGATGTTCACACATGCTGTACAGTTCTATGTCCTGTATCACCACCATTTCGTCCATGGCGGATTCGAACACGGCGTTGTTGACCAGGTCGTTCAGATCCTGCTGGTAGCCGCGGGTTAGAAACTGCATGGCTTTTGCCGCGCGCAAAGGCGTGTTCCGCAGGCCTTCGCGGTCACAGTTTTCACCCAGGCCGTCAATAATGGCGCGATAATGGCCAGCAAGATCGTCTGTCAGGGGATTGCTCATAAATAAGGGTCCGGTTTACTGAATCTGGCAAGGGCAGAAGCTTAAGACAAATTGGCCACGATCTCTATGGGTAAACATTGTGATTATGGTCAGCTGTTGCCCTCATGGCCGGCGGCTTTGGTTTTATAAAGTGTTGGCGCAGGATTGTGCCAGGCCCCAATGGTTATACTTTGTGGCCTTCTCCAATGCGCTCCCTATAAGGAAAAACCATGACCGCTATTCATATTCGCACACCGGCTTTAACCATTCGCGCCGGTACTCGTGCCATGAGGCGGTTACGGGATAACCCGCTAAGCGCCGGGGATGTTCACGTGGTTCCTGGTGCTGCCGGCGGGCCAAAAGCCCTGGGCCTGAGCGGCCTGGATAAAACTCTGTTTGGGCATTGGCTGCCGAGCGCGCCGCAACCCAGAGCGTTGGTGGGTTCGTCTATCGGCAGCTGGCGCTTTGCGGCGGTGGCGTCGTCTGATAACCCGGTTGCCCAGTTGGAGTTGCTGGCGGAGCTGTATACCCAGCAGCGTTTTACAAAAGGGGTCAGCGCCGCCGAGGTAACCCGTAAAAGCCTTGAGTTTCTGCAGCAGTTATTGGGCGGGCGCGAGCAGCATATTTTGAACCACCCGCAGTATCGGCTCAGCGTAATGGTGGTGCGCAGTTTGGGATTATTGCAGCACGATAGCCGCGGTCGCCTGACCCTGGGGCTGCTACACGCCATTGGCAGCAATATGCTGGGGCGCCGGCACTTGGGCCGCGTTATGGAGCGGGGTATTGTGCAGGACAGCCGCGCACCGGCACCTTTAGAGGAGCTGCGCGATTTCGCCAGCCACACCATTGCCCTGACTCAAGACAACCTGCTTCCGGCGTTGCTGGCCTCGGCTTCAATTCCAATTGTGATGTCGGGAGTGGCGAACATACCCGGAGCGCCAGCAGGGCTTTATCGCGACGGCGGTTTGCTGGATTATCACCTGGACCTGCCGTACCAGCAGCCCGGTGTTGTGCTCTATCCGCACTTTACCGACCGGATAATTCCCGGTTGGTTCGATAAGTCTTTACCTTGGCGTAAGTCTAAAGCGTCACATGTGCAGGATGTGCTGTTGGTGGCGCCCTCGGCGGACTATCTGGCGAGTTTGCCCAATGGCAAGCTGCCGGACCGTCGTGACTTTGAAAAGTATCTGGGCGATGACGCCGGCCGCGAAAAAATCTGGCGTAGGGCGATTGCGGAAAGTGAGCGCCTGGGTGATGAGTTTATGGAGCTGGTGGAAAAGCAACAGTGGGGCTCAGTGATGCAGCCGCTCTAGCCTGACTCCCGCAGTCATTTCTTGAAGACACTCTATTATGTCCACTCCCTGTAATCCTGCGTTGTGATAAAGGCTGCGTAGTGACCTGCTATCGAGCAGGTTTATGCACGCTGCTTGCCGCCAACCGCGGACACCAGCAGGAAACAGCTGAATGCGGTAACCACCACCGACGGCCCCGCCGGTGTGTCCAGTTCCCATGACAGCGTCAGCCCGCCGGTCACGGCAATAAAGCCGAACCCCATCGCCATGGCCACCATCTGTTCAGGTGTGCGTGCCAGGCGTCTTGCGGTGGCGGCGGGAATTATCAGTAACGCCGTAATCAGCAGCACGCCAACAATTTTCATGGCGACCGCAATGACAATAGCAAACATCAGAATCAGCGCTAGCCGCAGGCGTTCTACCGGCACCCCTTCCACCCGCGCCAGTTCTTCGTGAATGGTGCTCATCAGCAGACCACGCCACAGCAGTGCCAGCAGGCAAAAAATGGTGGCGGCACCGCCGTAAATCCACCACAGATCGCTGCGGCTCATGGCCAGCAGATCACCAAACAGCAGCCCGGTCAGATCCATTCGCACCGAGGGCATAAAGCTGAGGGTGACCAGGCCAATGGCCAGCGCGCTGTGGGCCAGTATGCCCAGCAGGGTATCGGTAGCTAATGTTTTGCTGCGGGAAAACAGCACCAGCGCCAGAGCCAACCCCAAGCAAGTGATAATCACCCCGACATTAATCGGCACCTGAATCACAAAGCTCAGGGCAATGCCCAGCAGCGCCGAATGAGCCAGGGTGTCGCCGAAATAGGCTAGCCGCCGCCAAACCACAAAGCAGCCCAGAGGCCCCGCGACCAGAGCCACACCCAGGCCACCAATCAGCGCACGCCAGAAAAAATCATCCAGAATACTGTCAATCATGGTGGTGCCCTGAGCAGGTCGGCACTGCTTCGGCGTCGGTAAGCGTGCCATCGATAGCGGCGCCGTTGCCAATAACGTTACCGTGCAGGTCATGGCGGTGATTGTGATGGTGATGGTACACCGCCAGTGATTCGGCAACGGCGGTGCCGAAGGTTTCAATAAAGGCCGGATCGTGGGGGATGTCTTCCGGAAAACCGCTGCAACACACGTGCTGGTTCAGGCAGATGACTTTGTCGGTGGCGGCCATAACCAGGTGCAGGTCGTGGGAGATCATGATAACGCCGCAGTTGAGCTCGTTCCGAAGTTGACGCACCAGATCGTAAAGTGCCGCCTGGCCATTGATGTCGACCCCCTGGGCTGGTTCATCCAGTACCAGTAGGCCGGGCTGGCGGGCCAGCGCACGGGCCAGCAGCAGGCGCTGTTTTTCGCCGCCGGACAGATGATGCACAGAAGCTGCCATCAAGTGGGCCACGCCGGTGCGCGCCAACGCCTGTTGGCAGCCTTTGCGATTGCAGCCGCCCAGGGCCATAAAGCGTTCCACACTCAGCGGCAGGGTGGTTTCGAGATTCAGGGTTTGTGGCACATAGCCAATCACCAACCCCGGTTGCAGGCTAATCGAGCCAGAAGTGGCTTTCTGGATGCCCAGGATGGTTTTGATCAGAGTGGTTTTGCCGGCTCCGTTGGGGCCAATAATGGTGATGATATCGCCGCGCTTTATACTCAGAGATACTCGATCAACAATCAATCGGTCATTGAGCGTCACCGATACCTTACTCAGTTCTGCCAAAACCTCATTCATGATGGCGTCGGCTGATCAGTGCTGTCGCTCTGACAGCGAGGGCACAGGCCGGCAATTTCCAACGTAATCTGCTCTACCTGAAACGCTTCGGCTGTTGCAGCCTGGTTAATGGCCGCGGTTATGTTCGGGGCGGCCAATTCCAGCACGTTGCCACAGCTGCGGCAGATCAGAAAGGTGGCGCAGTGGTGCTGGCCCGGGTGGTCGCAACCGGTGAACGCGTTAAGCGACGCAATACGGTGTACCAGGCCGTGCTGCTGCAAAAAATCGAGGGCGCGATACACCGTTGGCGGCGCAGCCTTGTGGCCATCGGCGCTTAACTGAGCCAACACGTCGTAGGCGCCCAAAGGTTTGTGGGACTGCCAAATCAGCTCCAGCACTCTCTCCCTGACCGGGGTTAGCCGCGCCTCGTTACGTCGGCAGATTTCCTTGGCTTGAGCCAGGGCCTGATCAACGCAAAGATCGTGATTGTGGGGGCGATAGGGTAAAGCGCGGGCGGGCATGGCGAGCATCCGATAAAATTTGCAACATTATAACAGTTGCTATCCTTGCTGCCAGGGTTTCCACACCCTTGGGTGAGGCCTCAGCGTAATTGCTGTACCAGGCTTTCTAAATACTCCAGATTGGGAATCCAGGCGCGCTCGCCGTCTACTTCGACTTCCATCAGGTCGGCGGCGCCGGTTGGGCTGTCCAGGCGCTGAATCTGGCTTTGGTTAATACGATTCTGGCTGGGTATACCCTGAGTCATCAGCGCAATAAAGGGCTGTTCGCGGTGTTCTTCGACGATGCTGTTAAGAATAACTACCCGGCCGCGGCGATTATTCGGTTGTGCCAATTGGCCGCCGCTGGCGGCGTCGTAGGATATAACCGGCAGCCTTAGCCCGCGCCAGTCCAGATAGCCGGCCAGCCAGGCGGGTGCGTCGGCGTTTGAGTTGATGTCGGGGCTGTAGTCCACCACTTCAGCCAGTGATACGTTGGGCAGCAACAGCTGGCGGCCGATCATTGGAATCATGACGCAGGCCAGGGTCTGGTTGTTATCGCTCATAAGTTACCTGTCAGCCTGCGGATGGTTTCTAGCAGAGTTGTTTCCTGGAACGGCTTGCCCAGGTATTCGTTAACGCCAATGGCCAGTGCGCGCTCACGATGTTTTTCTCCGGTACGGGAGGTAATCATACAAATGGGTGTATTTCGCAGAGTGTCGTCGTGGCGAACAAAGCCGGCCACTTCGAAACCATCCATACGCGGCATTTCAATGTCCAGCAAGATGATGTCAGGCTGGTAATCCTGCAGCTGGGCCACGGCATCCAGGCCGTCTTTGGCAGTAAGCACTTCCATGCCGTTGCGCTCAAGCAGGCGCGACGTCACTTTACGCACGGTTACAGAGTCGTCGACCACCATCACCAGGGTGGCGCGCTGGTTCAGCCGCGGATTCTGGCGTGTCTGGTCTGCTTTGCCGCCGTGGCGCTGCTGATCTGACAGTATGTCGGAGCGGATCATTGCTGGCAGATCAAGAATAACCACCACATTTCCATCACCCAGAATGGTGCCGCCGGATACGCCACGCACCGAGTTGAACTGGGGCCCCAGAGATTTCACCACAATTTCGCGGCTGCCCACCAGGCTGTCTACTTGCAGTGCCATGGGTTGCTCTGCGCCGCGCACCAAAATAACCGGCAGGGGCAGTGCCTGGCCCTGAAGCTTGGGCTGATGTTCGCTGTTCAGTAGATTGCCAAGGTATTGCAGGCGATACTCCTGACCGGCGTACTCGTACAGTGGCGCTTCAGGTTTGTAATATTCTTCCAGCTCGTAGGTGCTCACCCGCACTATGCCTTCAATGGTGTTCAGCGGTATGGCGTAGAAATTATCGCCGCTGGTGACCATCAACGCGCGGTTGACCGACACGGTAAACGGTAGCCGAACGGTAAATACGGTGCCGTGGCCGGCGTTGGAGTGAATGTCGAGGCTGCCACCCAGCTGTTTGATTTCTGACGCCACCACGTCCATGCCGACGCCGCGGCCGGATACCTGGGTAACCTGCGTTGCGGTGGAAAAGCCCGGAGTCATGATCAGCTGCAGAATCTCGCGCTCTGTCAGCACATCATTCGGGCCGACCAGGCCCTGACTGACGGCTTTGCTGTGAACCTGCCCGGTAGAAATGCCGGCACCATCGTCCCGCATACGCAGAACAACGTCGCCGCCTTCGCGTTGCAGCGACAGGCTGATTTCCCCTGTTTCTGCTTTGCCTGCGGCCAGGCGCTCGTTGGGCGCTTCAACGCCATGGTCCAGAGCGTTGCGCAGCATGTGCTCCAGCGGTGCAATCATCCGCTCCAAAATGTTGCGGTCCATTTCGCCTTCGGCGTTATACACCTCAAAATTGACTTTCTTGTCGAGCTCGGCGCTGATCTGACGCACAATACGGCGTAAACGCGGCACCACGGAGGTGAACGGAATCATGCGGGTCTTCATCAGACCTTCTTGCAGTTCCGTATTGATACGCGACTGCTGCACCAGCAGGGTTTCGGTATCGCGAATCCGGTCGGCCAGGGTTTGGCGCAGATCGATCAGGTCCGAAGACGATTCCGACAGAGCCCGTGATAGCTGCTGTATCGACGAATAGCGGTCCATTTCCAATGGGTCGAAGTCTTCACCGTAATCGGGTCCGAGTTCTTTTTCGGCGCGGAACAGAATCTGGGTTTCGGTTTCGATATCCATGCGCCGCAGCTGTTCACGCAGGCGCTCAATGGTGGCGGCCATCTCTTCCAGAGTGTGACTAAAGTCGCTGGTTTGCTGTTCTAGACGGCCGCGGGCGATACTGCTCTCGCCCGCAAGGTTGACCAGGTCGTCAAGCAGCGGTGCCGACACCCGAATGGTCTCTTGCGTGGTGCGCAGAGTTTTACGGGTTTGGCTGCGCGCCGGCTTTGGCTTGGGCACTGTAACAGCGGGTATTTGCGGCTGTTCTGGTGCCGGCGCTGGCGTTTCCTGTGCGGCGGTCTGTTGCGGCGGATGCAGTTGGTGCACCTGCGCGATCAGATCCTGAGCCGGCGGGCAGGCTTTTCCAGTAGCGATTTGTTCTACCATGGCGGCCAGGCGGTCGTGACAGGCAAACAGAGGTTCGTACAATTCTGGTCCGGGCTTCAGCTCGTCCCGCGTAATCAGCTCGAACAAGTCCTCAAGAGCGTGTGCCAGATCACCCATGGCGTCTGCGCCCGCCATTCGTGCGCCGCCTTTCAGGGTGTGCACGTCGCGCTGCAATTCGGCGGCAAGCATGCTGTTTTCGGGATTCTCGCTCCAGCTGTGCAATGCGCTGCCGGTGGCGTTGATCAGGTCATAGGCTTCTTCCAGGAAGATGCCCATCAGTTCCGGGTCGGTGGTTACGCTGTTGGTGTCGTGTGCGACGGGGCTTGGCTCCGTTTGCAAAGCAACCGTGGAATGATCGGCGCCAGCGCTTGCAGCGTTGCTGGAATAACGTTGTATTTCTGCGATCAGGTCGGGCGCTGAGCGCGGACTGTCGCCATTTTCCAGGGTTTCTACCATGCTGGCCAGACGGTCGTGACAGCTGAACAGCAGGTCAGACAGCACCGGCGATATTGCCAGTTGCTGCTGAACCAGCCCTTCGAACAGGGTTTCCAGTTCGTGGGCCAGATCACCAATACTGACCACTTTGCTCAGGCGCGCACCGCCTTTAAGGGTGTGCAGGTCCCGTTGCAGCAAGTGCAGTAAATCGTGATTGCCGCTGTCATGACTGAAGCGCTGAAGTGCGTCGGCGGTGCTGTCGATTAACTCGCGGGCTTCTTCCTGGAAAATTTCCAGCACTTCGTGATCTATGTCGTCTTCCGCATCCGGGGTGTACTGCGGCACGGGTGCTTCAAATGCTATCTCAGCAGCTGCGGGTTCGTTGTCTATGTGTTGGTGATGGTTCAGGTCTTCGACTTCCTGGAACTCGGCAAGGAAGGCGTCGCTGGCTAGAACATCATCGGTAAGATCCATGATTTGCTGGCGCAGCGGATCTGCGCTGTCGATGGTCAGTCCGGCGGCGGCCTGGTCCATCATGTTGATGAGTTGCTCATGGGCGAGGTGCAGGCAGGCCTGAAGTTCGGGTTCTGGCTCGCGGTCGCTGTCAGCCAGAACGCTGTAGCTGCCTTGCAACGCCGCTGACAACGCGGCTATGTCGTCCAGACCTACAATTTCGGTAGCCGCGGTCAGCAGCGTCAGTTCGTGACGCAGCTGTTCGAGGGCATGGCCATTAGCGGGGCTGGCAATCCAGCTGTCCAGTATGCTGCTGGCATTAAGCACGATGTTGATGTCGTCGCTGAGGAAGAGTTCTAGCAAAGCGGAGCTGCCATTGGCCGACGATGGCTGGGCACCATCGGAGCTGGCGCCCATTAAGGTAGCGCGAGCCAGCTGTGCCAGTTGCTCGAGAAACTCGCGACTGCCCGGCAGTTCTGCCAGTGGCTGGCTGTGCAGTTGCAAAAGACCCTGGTTTAACAATGACACGCTTTGCTTTAGCAAGGAGATAGCGTCGCGGTCGCACCGTTTGTTTTCGGCGCGGGCGTCTTTCACAAAGCGCTCAAGGGGGGTAACCAAATCGGCAATGGGCGTTATGCCGGTGGTGTGAGCGCTGCCTTTGAGGGTGTGCAATGCCCGTGTCAGTTCGTCGGTATAGGCCGCGGTTTGTTTGTCTGCGGCACTGGTAATATAAGCCTCCACCGTATTCAGGTGAGACAGGGCCTCGCTCTCGAAAATGTCCAGCAGAAGTTGGTCTACGTCTGACTCTGGCCCGAAGTCTGACTCTGATTCGGGCGGCTGGAGAACACCGCCCGTGGCGATTTTGCTTGTGGCATCTGCACCTGGCACGTCTTTGCCGTCGGCCAGAGCATGGGCGCGGGCTTGTGCTTCATGGGGGTCAACGGTTGCGGTGCGGTGTTGCTCAAAATCACTGACCAACGCCGGCAAAATCGCGATCACATCGCCAAGCAGCGCGGCAACGGCGTCGCTCATGCTGCGGCTGCCGTCAAGCACCCGGTTCAGCAGATTCTCCACCGACCATGCCAACTCACCGAGTACTTCGGCGCCAACCATGTGGCCGCTGCCTTTAAGGGTGTGATAGGCGCGGCGCATTTCGGCCAGCGCTGCACGGTCGTCGTGATTGCGCTGTAAGCGCGGATAATGTTCGTGGATGGTTGCCAGAACTTCTTCGGCTTCCTCGATGAAAATGCCAACAATTTCATCATCCAACAGTTCATCTGCGGATACGCCGGTACTTATGGTGAGCGCAGATGCGGTGTCCGGCATGGGGGCCTCCAGTAAAGGCGCGTCCACCAGGGGAATGTCGTCTTCGTTGATGTCAGCTCTGGGGCGCCAGGTAGGCGCCTGGCCTGCCGGGAATCCGAGGCTTTCGAGACTGGCTTCCGCCACCCGCAATACGCTGTCGTTGTCGCGGATCCCTTCACTCAAGCGTTCCAGATAGTACTCGATACTGGTAACGGCATCGGCCAGAGTGTCCAGTTCCTGCCCGTCAGGTACCTCGCGACTGCCCAGCAGCACGTCGTTAATGTAGCGTTCTATGGCTTCCAGCAACTCACTGGCACGCTCAAGTGGTATCAATCTCAGGCCGCCGCAGATGCTGTGCAGCAGCGCCGGCAGGTGTTCAATCTCACGGGTATCCCACTGTGAGGCAATAAAGTTGACGACAGCCGATTTGGCCTGTTCCAGAGTGTTGCGGGATTCTCTCAACAGTGCTCCGTTGGCGTCCCCCAGCTCTCGCGAACCGGGATTCAGCAGGTCGTGCTGGTTGATATCTTCATGTTGGCCGTCCTGGCCCAGATTGGCCAGACTGGCTTCCACATAGAGCAGGGCGCCGGCGATGTCCATCAGGGTGTTGTCGGATACCCGCTGATCCTGAGCAACCAGCTGGGCCACCAGATCAATCTGTTCATTGACCACTTTACGCGGCACGCCCAGACCAATAACGGCAAGGGTGTTGGCTACTTGATGCAAACCTGGCAGCAGGTCTTCAAGTTCGTCGTTGCTGCGCAGATCGGCGCGCACGAACAGGTCCAGGGAGTCTTTGAGCTTGGTCAGCTCTTCGTTGAGGGCATGCACAACAGAATGGATGGCATCGCGATTGGGGCCGCTGACCCGTGAACGTGCTGCATCTACATCATCGTCAGAAGGTAATGCTTGGGCCAGCTGGTAATCAGCGCGCAGGGCTTCTATGCGTGGCGAATCGAGTTCGCGTGCGCGGGCTACGTAATACAGCAGATTTTTGAACAGCGCCTCTGGCGCCGGTTGTGCCAGGGCCGTGCCGGGATTTTCTGTGAGTTGGCGAATTTCGCTGTCCAGCTCCCGCAGCAGCGACTTTACCGCTGCGTTAACCGGGTTGGCCTTGAGCTGAAGGGTTTCGACAAAGCCGGCTGCAGCTTTCCACAGCTCACCCCGCGGCGTTTTCTGACACAGCCGGACCAGGCGCTTGATCACTTTTTGCATGTAGTCAAAGTTGGCGTCAAGGTCGGCCTCCCGCACCACTCCAGCCAGTGCAAACTGATACATTTGCCGCAGTTTGCGCACATGGTCGCAAACTTTTGGTTCCTGCAGGCGGTCGTCTTTTGTGTCGCTGCGGGCGCGCGCCGGCGACATGTCGGGCTTGAACAAAGAGGTGTCGGATAACAACGCTTCGCCGCGTGCGGCGCGCAGGTCATTCAGCAGAGGCAGCACCACCAGGGGGAAGTCATCACTGCTGCTGTCAATATGGTCGAGGTACTGCGGCAACTGCAGTATGGCCTGCATCAGCACTTCAACGGCTTCGTTTTCGCTGTCAACCTGATTGCCCAGAATGGCCTGGGTGAGTTTCTCCATCTCTTCGGTGAGCAGAGCTGCACCGTAGAGCTCAACCATCTGCAATGTGCCGTGCACCTGGTGGAGATAGTTCAGGCAAAAGCGCAAGCGGGCCGTATCTTTACGGTTGTCCACATAACTCTCCAAAGCCTGCTGGCCCTGAGTCAGCGTACTCTGTATTTCGCCCCGAACCCAGTCGAGGGCGATACTGTCATGGTTATTGCCCATAACCTCTCCGGTTATTCGTCGTTGCTCTCTGCATTACGGTTGTCTGGAGCATTTGCCATTGCTGCTCCCACCTTTGATTCAGACTCAGCTCACCAGCGGAACCTTGGTGTCTGCTACTTCGTCTTCTTCCGGAAGTTTGAAACCTGCTACCGACGAACGCAGCTCGAAGGCCATGTCTGCCAGATTACCGATCGAGTAAGCCGTGGCGTTGGTGCCTGATGAGGTCTGCGAGGTAATTTCCTGAATGACGTTCATGGTATTGGAAATGTGCGAAGCAGAAGAAGATTGCTGGCGAGCCGCGTTGGAAATGTTCTGAATCAGCTCCGCCAGGTTGGTGGAAACGTTTTCGATCTCTTCCAGGGCGACACCTGCGTCTTGCGCAAGGCGGGCACCACGAACCACTTCGGCAGTGGTGTGCTCCATCGAGATAACCGCTTCGTTGGTATCTGACTGGATGGTTTTTACCAGAGCTTCGATCTGTTTGGTGGCGGCAGAGGAACGTTCTGCCAGGCGCTGCACTTCGTCCGCAACGACGGCAAAGCCACGGCCTGCGTCACCCGCCATAGAGGCCTGAATAGCGGCGTTCAGCGACAGAATGTTGGTCTGGTCTGCAATGTCGTTGATCAGCGATACAATGTCGCCGATTTCCTGAGAGGATTCGCCCAGGCGCTTGATGCGCTTGGAGGTTTCCTGAATTTGCTCGCGAATATTGTCCATTCCGCGGATGGTGTTCTGCACCACGTCGGTGCCTTTTTTGGCGATAGCAACCGAACGTTCCGCTACCGCAGACGATTCCGCAGCGTTAGACGATACCTGGTCGATAGATATGGCCATTTCGTTAACCGCTGCTGAGGCGCCGGCAATTTCTTGTGCCTGGTGCTCGGAGGCGTCGGCCAGCTGCATAGCCGTAGACTGGCTTTCCTGAGCCGCTGTAGCAACTCGCACGGCGGTACCACGAATGGCTTGCACCAGCCCGCGCATCTGGTCGATGGCGTAGTTGATTGAGTCAGCGATGGCACCGGTAAAATCTTCGGTTACCGTGGCTTCCGCGGTCAGGTCACCGTCGGCCAGGTCGGCCAGTTCGTCCAGCAGACGCAAGATGGCGTTCTGGTTCTGGTCATTCTGCGCTTGGGTTTTGGTCAGTCGAGTCTGGGATTCGCGATAAACCGCCAAACCAATGAACACGACGATAGCAATAACGGCGGCCAGCAGCGCAAAGGCAAGGGTAGGGCTGACGACCCGCGCGGTTGAAAGGTCACGCAGTTCTGTGGCCAGTTCAGACAGTTCTGTGAGCAGAATTTCGGAGTTTTCGAAGATATCGTTGGCGGCGTTGGAGACCTTGAACAGATCGGGAGACGCCTGCAATACCGCATCGGCGTTGCTGGCAATGAACCCGAACAGCTCGGCGACCGCTTCGAGCCCGTAAAGTGCGTCTTCGTTGGCAACGCGGGTGATGGTCAGCGCGTTGTTGCCGTCAAGCTGGCCGTTCAGCACGCGGCCAAACTGGGTGGCATCGGCCAAAAAACGGTCGGCGGCGGTCACCGCGTCTTCATCACCTGAAAGCACGTTGTTCACTGAACGGAACATACGCTCAGCCAGCAACGACTGACGTCGCGCCAGAGCAACCTGGGCGTCCGGGGCACCGCTGTCCTGCAGAACCATAGAGACGTCATCGTATTCAACCTGCATCTGCGGGATGATTTCGCTGAGGGTGTTGGTCACTTCCCGCATGTTCATGACCGAGTCGCGGGCGGCCAGAATAATGTCGGCGTTTTCGCGCACCGAATCCCAGTGCTGCTGCACCTGGCTGGCCGCTGCGGCGTCACTGGCGGGCAAGCCAGTTTGCGGGTTGCCTTCAGTCAGATTGCTCCAGAGCTGGCGGAAGCTGTCGCGGGTGTTGCTCAGCTGGTCAAAAGCGCTGGCGTTGCCACTGACGGCCTCGGTGGCGTTTTTGGCGATCTGCTGCGATAACACTCTCAGCTCGGCGGTGGTGTTCGTGTATTCGCGATCATGCTGGCTGTCACGGTTAACCATGAACAGCACCACAACCAGTAATACGGTGAGTGCGATCAGCACGGCAGTCAGCCCGGCAATCAGTTTGTTGCCACCTTGTCTGCTACCGAGTCTTCCGGCTTTGTTTTTCATCTTCTGGCTCCCGGCCTTTGTTCTGAAATGGACAAATCTTTTGGTTCGGAGTGGTTGCGGTTACAGGCTGATGGGCCTGCCACGGCCGTTGCGATCACCGCTGTGCAACGTCAAGAAAGTGCTCGTCACCGAGCAGCTCGATAGCCGAGAACACATTCCAGGTTTCCCCGTTGCGCGTATAGCCGCCGGCAACAAAGGGTTGGACACGATCAGGAACGCCGCTGGTATCTGGTGTGAAATTCTCTGCCCCGAAATATTGCATGCCCAGAACCGAGTCAACAACCAACCCGCTAAACAGGTCGTCTTTTTCAACCACCAGAACCCTCCGTTGGCGTGGGCTGGTGGCGGAGCGGGGCAGTTCAAAAAAAGCGTCAAGATCGATCAGGGGCAATAACCGGCCGCGCACGTTGGCCGCTCCCATCAGAAACGGGCGCACGCCTGGTATCTGGGTAAAACGGGGGACATGGAGTATTTCGGTAACTTCGCCCATAGGCGCAACGTAGTGTTCACCGGCCAGCATAAAACCGATCCCATTCCATTGTTCGGCCGTTTTTTCCTGCTCTGGGAGGCCGGCTGATAACTGGCGGCTGCGTAAAGCTATGCTCGTCAGAACAGCAAAGGGGGCAGCCTGGGCAGACATACGTACTCCGTGTTTGAAAATTAGCCAATCAGGCTATTGATGACCTGAATCAGATCATTCTCGTTAACTGGCTTGACCAAATAACCTTTGGCGCCCTGGCGAGTACCCCAAACCCGGTCTGTTTCCTGATCTTTGGTGGTCACAATGACGACCGGAATCGATGCGGTTTCTGGTGCACGGGTTAGTTGGCGGGTGGCCTGAAAACCGTTCAGGCCGGGCATAACGACATCCATCAGCACCAGGTCCGGGGTTTCTGATCGAGCTTTGGCTACTCCATCGGCGCCATTGTCTGCGGTCAGCACTTCGTGCTGGTGCTTTTGCAGCATGGTGGTGATTTTTTTCACCTCGGTGGGCGAGTCGTCAACAATAAGAATGCGAGCCATGGTGTCCCCAATGAGTTCCGGAAGTGTCAGAATTAGTGCTGCGCCTGCGGCACGAAATGACGAATGGTATTAAGCAGTTCGTCTTTGCTGAATGGTTTGGTCAGATACTGATCGGAACCCACAATGCGGCCTTTCGCCTTGTCAAACAGGCCATCTTTGCTGGACAGCATGATCACCGGTGTTTTCTTGAAGGTGGAGTTGTTCTTGATAAGGGCGCAGGTTTGATATCCGTCTAGCCTCGGCATCATGATATCAACAAAAATAATGTCGGGTTTGGAGTCGGCAATTTTGGCCAGAGCATCGAAACCGTCAGTAGCGGTTATGACATCACAGCCAACTTTCTTCAAAAGGGTTTCGGCAGTGCGACGAATCGTTTTGCTGTCGTCGATTACCATGACTTTCAAGTTCCCGAAGTTGTCGTCCATTGTCCAACTGCCTTGCGTTCAGCGACTGTATTGTTAGCAAACCGGGGTTCTAGCACAAACACCAATGTTATCCTATGAACTCCGCTCCTTTATAAAGTATAGGTGCCCGAATAGACAGTACTTGTTCGTCAATAAATGTACTTTTGCCGGCCGCATCACGTTATGGACTGAGGATTTCTGCAGATGCAATCACGGCTCGGGTACAATACCATCTGAACTCTCAGCATAGCACTATGTGAAAGGCCTGCTCTGCAGGCCGGTTCGTATTTTTAAACACCCGGCCATAGAAAGAGATGTTATGACAGTCCGACTCGGTATCGTGATGGATCCCATTGACAGGATCCAGTTCAAAAAAGACAGTTCGCTGGCCATGCTCTGGGCCGCCCAACAACGGGGCTGGCAGCTGGTTTATATGGAACCGGAGGATATGTACCTGGATGGCGGCCAGGCTCGGGCCCGCAGCCGCAACCTGACGGTGCGGATGGACCCAATCGACTGGTACAGCTTTGAGTCGGAAGACGACATTGCCCTGGGTGATCTGGACGTCATTCTTATGCGCCAGGACCCCCCGGTAGACCGTGAATTTCTGATGGCGACCTATATCTTGAGCGCCGCTGAAGAGCAGGGCGCGCTGGTGGTGAACCCGCCGGCTACTCTGCGTGACTGCAACGAAAAGCTGTTTGCCACCCAGTTTGAAGATCTGACGCCGCCGCTGATTGTCACTTGCTCTTCAGTGCGCTTACGCGCGTTTTACGCCGAGCACAAAGACATCATCATGAAGCCAATCGATGGCATGGGCGGCAGTTCTATATTTCGTATTAAAGAAAACGACGGCAACCTGGGCGTGATCATTGAAACCCTCACCGAGCACGGCACCCGGCAGGCTATGGCGCAGAAGTTTGTGCCCGCAATCACACAGGGCGACAAACGCATTCTGATGATTGAAGGTGAGCCCGTACCCTACGCGTTGGCGCGCATACCCTCCGCCGGTGAAAATCGCGGTAATCTGGCTGCCGGTGGCCGCGGTGAAGGCCGCGAACTGACCGACCGCGATCGCGAGATATGTGCCCGGGTGGCGCCGGTGATAAAAGCCAAGGGCCTGATGTTTGTGGGTTTGGACGTGATTGGCGATTACCTGACCGAAATCAACGTAACCAGCCCCACCTGTATCCGCGAATTGGACGCCGCCTTTGGCATTGATATCAGCGCGTTGTTGATGGATGCCATTGCCAAAAGGCTGCAGCAGCGCTGATCGTTTCAAGCGGCATTAATTTGATGGTTCAAGAGCAACGGGAATGGCAGTTCAGGTAAGCGATGTTGACCGGTTTTCGTTCACCCTGTTTATGGCTTTGGCGATTCATGGGGTGATTGTGCTGGGCATTACTTTCGCGCCCGAGACACCGCCGCCATCGGCGCAAACCATGGAAATTACCCTGTCGCGTTTCGCCGATGAAAAAGCGCCGGAAAAAGCGGATTTTCTGGCGCCCACCACTCAGCAGGGCAGTGGTACTGAAGAACAGGCAAAAGAACTGACTAGCCCACAGCCAGTGGAACTGAGCCAGACCGAAGTGGTGCAGGTTCAACCCGAGCCCCAGGCGCAGCCCGAACCACAGCCGGCGCAACAGCAAGCGGTGGTGAGTACCAAGGCGCCCAGTGCAAGACAGGTTGCCAAGCCAGAAGTCCGCGCCGAAGTTGTTAAAGAGTTGCCAGTCAAGCCAAGGCCAAATCTGCTGCAGCGCAGCCTGGAAATTGCCAGTCTGGAAGCCCGGTTGGATGCCCAGCAACAAGCTTACTCACGCAAACCCCGCGTGTTGCGGGTAACCGCGGCTTCAACGCTCCAGTCCAGCAACGCCTGGTATGTTCAGAACTGGGTGAGTAAGGTAACCCGTGTGGGCAACATGAATTATCCCGCCGAAGCCCGGAACAGCGGTCTTTATGGTGACTTGCGCTTGCTGGTCACACTGCGCAAAGATGGTAGCTTGAAAGAAGTTTTAGTGGTGCAGTCATCGGGCAGCACTTTGTTGGACGACGCAGCCATTCGTATTGTGAGACTGGCGGCACCTTATCCGCCATTCCCCGAGGAGATGAGCCGCAATGTCGATGAACTTGAAATTATACGTACCTGGTCATTCCAGCAGCGGGGGCTGACATCCGGATGAGCGATACTGCCAATACAACGGACAATTTTCGCAATCATTTTCTGGTGGCGTCACCGTGGATGGGTGATCCGCGTTTTCACGGCGCGGTGATTTACGTGTGCGATCATTCCGCCGAGGGCGCACTGGGCTTGACCGTCAACCAGCCTCTGGACATCCACCTGGGGGAAATCCTGGAACAGCTCGACATGCACGGCGGCGAACTGGATTTGCCGGTGTTTGCCGGTGGCCCGGTGCAGACCGAGCGCGGCTTTGTGCTACACAACCCCGGGCAGCGCTGGCAGCATACCGCGGAAGTGACCGCCGACATCTGGCTGACCACCTCGCGCGACATATTGGCCGACATAGGTGCTGCCAAGGGGCCGGATGAATTTCTGGTGGCCTTGGGTTACGCCGGCTGGGGTGACGGTCAGTTAGAAGCGGAGTTAGGCGGCAATACCTGGCTGACCTGTCCGGCCAGCCCGGACCTGTTGTTTCGTACGCCCTGGAATCGTCGCTATCAGGCGGTTCTGGCCAGTATGGGCATCGACATTAACCAGCTTAGCGAGACCATAGGCCATGCGTGAAGCCGGCCAACGCCGCGTTATGGCGTTTGATTTTGGCACCCGCCGCATCGGCGTTGCCGTGGGCCAGGAAATGCTCGGCCGCGGCGAACCACTGACCATGATCGCGGCCCGCGATGGTACGCCAGATTGGGCCCAGCTGGAAAAGCTGCTGAACGAATGGCGCCCTGACCTGGTGGTGGTCGGCTTGCCATTGAATATGGACGACAGCGAAAACGAGATGTGCGCCCGCGCCCGCAAATTTGGCAAACGCCTGCACGGGCGCTTTCATGTGACGGTGGAAATGGTGGACGAGCGCCTGACCAGCTACCAGGCCAAAGGTGAAGTGATGGCCGCCGGCGGTAGCCGCAATTATGGGCGCCATGGCGTGGATGATCGCGCCGCGGTGCTGATTCTGGAAACCTGGTTCAATCAATAGCCCTATCTGACAACCCATGTTGACCTAACGAATGTTAACCACGGTGCCTGCCCGGCGCTGCGATGAGGATCTATGAACGGACAACTTGATATAGAGCCACTACTGGACAAAATGGAAACCGGCCTGCGCCAGTTGTTGCAGGAACGTGGGGTAAGTTCACCGGCACTTATCGGAATTCGAACCGGTGGTGTGTGGCTGGCCGCCGAACTGGCCCGGCGCCTGCAATTGCAGGAACCGTTTGGTGAGCTAGATATTTCATTTTACCGCGACGATTTCAGTCGTATTGGCCTGAACCCCAAGGTAAAGCCGTCGAGCTTGCCGTTTGATACCGCCGATCGCGACGTCGTATTAATAGACGACGTGATCATGAGCGGCCGTACGATTCGTGCCGCGATGAATGAAATCTTCGATTATGGCCGCCCGGCCAGTATTATACTCGCCACGTTGATTGATTTGGGCGCCCGTGAACTGCCGGTGCAGCCCGACGTGCGGGGTCTTACGCTGACGCTGGCGACCAACCAGCGCATAAAGTTGCGCGGGCCCGATCCGCTGCGCATTGAACTTGAACAGGCCTAGCCGCACTCAAGCTAAACCCTACCCATGCCCCAGCCACCTTTGTTTGTACAGGCAATCCATGACCGCAATCGCTACTGGCCCCCATCATTTGCAGCTGACCCGGGAAGGTCAGTTGCGACATTTTCTGACTCTGGACGGCCTTGGCCGCGAGTTACTGACCGACATTCTTGACACCGCTGACTCCTTCATAGAGGTGGGCGAGCGCACTATTAAAAAGGTTCCATTGCTGCGCGGGCGTACCGTGGTGAACCTGTTTTTCGAATCCAGTACCCGCACCCGCAGCACCTTCGAGCTGGCGGCCAAACGCCTGTCTGCAGACGTACTGAATCTTGATATCAGCACCTCGGCGACCTCCAAAGGCGAATCCCTGGCGGATACCTTGTACAACCTGGAGGCCATGGCCAGCGACATGTTTGTGGTGCGTCACGCCCAAAGCGGTGCGCCTCACTTTATTGCCGAAAGCGTGACGCCCAAAGTGGCCATTATTAACGCCGGTGACGGGCGCCATGCCCATCCCACTCAAGCCATGCTGGACATGCTCACCATTCGCCAACATAAAAAGACCTTTGATGGTTTGAAGGTGGCGATTGTGGGCGACGTGCTGCATTCCCGTGTGGCGCGCTCGCAGATTCGCGCTCTTAACGAGCTGGGCGTGGCCGAGGTGCGGGTGATTGCACCGGGCACGCTCTTACCCCGGGATGTGGAAGCGCTGGGTTGCACCGTAGAGTACGACATGCTGCGCGGTATGAAAGATCTGGACGTGGTGATTATGCTGCGCCTGCAAAAAGAAAGAATGGAAGGCGCGCTGCTGCCCAGCGAAGGCGAGTTCTACCGCCTTTACGGTCTTGACCGGGCCAAACTGGCGCTGGCCAAACCGGATTGCATTGTGATGCATCCGGGGCCGATCAACCGCGGCGTGGAAATTGAATCGGCGGTGGCCGACGGGCCGCAATCGGTCATCCTGAATCAGGTCACCAACGGTATTGCCATCCGCATGGCGGTGATGTCCATGGCCATGGGCGGTCAGTTGGCGGAGCGTCAGCAGGCGTTGAGCAAAATGATCCAGCAGGAGGCGCGCTCATGAAACTGTCTTCCCGCCCCCCTGCCGGTAGCGTGAAAATCATTGGCGGCCAGCTGTACCGCGGAGCCACGGTCACCAGCGCAGGTGCGTTGGAAGTTAATCCCGGCTTGCTGATAAAAAATGGCCGCGTTGCGGCTCTTGGCCCCGACGCCCTGGCGCAAACGGCCGATGAAACCTTGATGGCGGAAAATTGCATTGTCAGCCCGGGGTTTCTGGATTTGTGCTGCAATCTGCGCGAACCGGGCAATGGCCAAAAAGGCAATATGGCCTCGGAAACACGGGCCGCTGCCCACGGTGGCTTCACCAGCGTGTGCGCCGCACCTGACACCTCGCCGGTAAACGATTCTGGCGCTGTGACCAACCTGATTCGTGATATGGCCGCCAGCCGGGCGTTGGTACGAGTGCTGCCCATAGGTGCGGTTACCCGTGGCCTGGGAGGCGAATTGCTCAGCGATATGGCGGGTTTGCAGAAGGCAGGTTGTGTCGCATTGGGTAATGCCTCACGGGGCTTGCGTAACGCACGGGTTTTGCGGCGTTGCATGGCTTACGCTCAGACCTTCGGATTAACGCTGATGTTCAGCCCGGAAAACCAGGCGCTGGCCGCCGATGGTTACGCCCACGATGGCCTGGTGACTACGCGCCTTGGTCTGCTGGGGATTCCGGAAGTGGCGGAGACCACCGCGGTCATGGAAATGATCCTGCTGGCCCAAGAAACCGGTGTGCGCTTGCACCTTAGTCAACTGTCGTGCGCCCGCAGCGTGGACATGCTGGCGGAAGCGCGCCAACGGGGAATTCAGGTCACCGCCGACGTGGCTATGCACCAGCTGGCCTTCACCGAAGACGCGCTGAGTGGATTTGATAGCCGTTTCCACGTGCGCCCGCCATTACGCTCGGAGCGCGACCGGCAAGCCCTGGTGGCGGGTGTTCGTGATGGCGTTATTGATGCCATTGTGAGTCAGCATCAACCCCATGAAAGCGCCGCCAAGCAGGCGCCTCTGGCTGCCAGCGAGCCGGGGTTATCGAGTATTGAAGTTGTGCTGTCGCTGGGCCTGGAGCGGGTAGCTGCTAACGAGCTGAGCCTGCCGCAGTTGCTGCGCGCGCTGACTGCTGGCCCTGCTGCTGTGCTGAGCCAGAGCGCGGCCAACAACGCAGGCCTGAGCGCCGGTGCGGTGGCAGATCTGTGCATTTTCAATCCCGATCAGTCGTGGCAGCCCGGCCCCGGAACTCTGGTGTCTGCCGGCGGTAACGGGCCGGTGCTTGCGCGCTCAATGCCGGGTGTGGTGCATTACACTCTGGTCGCTGGCCATAAGGCCTGGCCGTCACTGTTGTCTTAGAGCGCGGATGGCGAAGGGCTGGCGAGTGCCGGTGTTTGAAAAGCCATAAAAAAAGCGCCTTGCGCAACCCGCAAGGCGCTTTTTTGTCAGCTTGGCTTCACTGCTTGGGGCCGGCCGCAACGATGGCGTCTGACACGTCAAACTTTTTGAAGTTCTCCACAAACTGGCCGATCAGCTCGGCGGCTTTAGCGTCGTAGGTTTCGGTGCTGGCCCAGGTGTTGCGCGGGTTCAGCAATTTGCTGTCAACGCCCGACACGCGAGTTGGCACGCTCAGGTTCAGTGTTGGCAAGTGCTCGGTTTCCACATCGTCCAGATCGCCATTTTGAATGGCGCTGATCAGGGCACGGGTAGTGGGAATGCTGAAACGCTTACCTTCGCCGAAGGAGCCGCCGGTCCAGCCGGTATTGACCAGGAATACCTTGCTGCCGAATTCGTCCATCCGCTTCATCAACAATTCGGCATAAACACCGGCCGGACGCGGGAAGAAGGGTGCACCAAAACAGGTAGAAAAGGTGGACTTCAGTTTTGACGAAGAGCCCATCTCGGTTGAGCCCACCAGAGCGGTATAGCCGCTAAGAAAGTGATAGGCCGCCGCTTCTTTGCTGAGAATTGATACCGGAGGCAGAACGCCGGTCATGTCGCAGGTCAGAAAGACAATGTGCGACGGCTCGCCGGCCAGGTTTTCTGCAACGCGCTTTTCGATGTGCTCGAGCGGGTAGGCGCAGCGAGAGTTTTCGGTCAACGACACGTCGGTGTAATCTGGCTCGCGAGTTTCTTCGTCAATCATCACGTTCTCGACGATGGCGCCGAAACGGATCGCGTCCCAGATAATGGGTTCATTCTTCTTGCTCAGGTCAATACACTTGGCGTAGCAGCCGCCTTCGATATTGAAAACGGAGCCGGGGCCCCAGCCGTGCTCGTCGTCGCCGATCAGATAACGCTCCGGATCTGCAGACAGGGTGGTTTTGCCGGTGCCAGACAGGCCGAAGAACAGGCAGGTTTCACCGTTGTCGCCCACGTTGGCGGAGCAGTGCATGGGCAGCACGTCTTTCTCCGGTAACAGGAAGTTCTGCACCGAGAACATGGCTTTTTTCATTTCGCCGGCGTAGCGCATGCCGGCCAGCAAAACCTTGCGGCGGGCAAAGTTGATAATAACGGCGCCGTCACTGTTGGTGCCGTCACGCTCGGGCACGCATTTGAAATTGGCAATATTAAGAACCTGCCACTCCTGCTTGTCAGCCGGGTTGTAAGTGTTCGGACGTATAAACAGGTTGCGGCCGAACAGGTTATGCCAGGCCAGCTCGGTGGTCATCTTGATGGGCAGGTAGTGCTCGGGATCAGAACCCACGTGCACAAAAGATACGAAAGAATCCTGCTCGGCTACGTAAGCTTCAACTCTTTCCCATAGGGCGTCGAACTTGTCGGCGTCGAACGGGCGGTTGATCGGGCTCCAGTGAATATCATCAGCGGTACTGGGCTCTTGCACGATATAGCGGTCCATAGGCGACCGGCCTGTGCGTGCTCCGGTTTTAACCACCAGCGAGCCATTTGCAGCCAGTTGGCCTTCATTGCGCGCCAGTGCTTGTTCAACCAGCTGTGCTGTTCCTAGCTCTTGATAAGATTTGCTCACTGCGATCTCGCCCTCGGGTGTCTTGGTGATTGCCAGGGCCGCACCGGAAGCGGTGGAAAACTGAACAATCGAGTCAATCTAGGCTCGCTATTATGCCAGACGCGTCAGTAAAAAACGACTGCCATCAAGGTCTGCCGGGTGGCCTTTTTGCGGCCGCTATAGTTACCCGTTAACACCCGCTCAGTGCAGGGTGTGGCCGGTAAATAACTGGTCTATGTCGATACGGTCAAAACGGTAGTGTGCATGGCAGAACTGGCAGTTCATTTCAATGGAGCCCTGTTCTTCCAGAATGCTATAGCATTCCTCGCTCCCAATCGCTTCCAGCGCGCTCATTGTGCGCTCTCGGGAACAGCTGCAGCGGAAGGCCACCGGTTCCGCGTCAAATACCCGCACGGTTTCTTCGTTGAACAGGCGGTGGAGTAGTGTCTCGCTGTCCAGTTCAAGCATTTCGCTGGCTTCCACGGTGCGTGCCAGGTGATTGATGCGCTCCCAGAGTTCGTCATCTTCCTGGGTGTGACCGGGAAGGCGCTGCAACAGAAGACCACCGGCTTTGTCTTCGCTGGCAAACAGCAGCAACGATGTGGCAATTTGTTCGGAGCGCTCGAAGTATTCTTCCAGGCAGCCAGCCAGGCTGTCACGTTCGCGGGGTACAACACCTTGGTATCGCTGGCCCTGGTCCGGCGTGATGGTAATGGCCATGCGGCCGTCGCCCAGCAACTGTTGGAAATCACCGTCGCCGATGGCCTGATCGTCAAACCGCGCTACTCCGCGTACGAAGCGGTCGTGGCTGCATTCCGACATTAGCGTTTGCACAGGGCCATCACCTTGAGCCTGTAATGACAACGCACCGTTAAACTTCAGCGTGCTGCTCATTAACACGCTGGCCACCAGCGACTGGCCCAGTAATTGGCGCACAGATTCCGGGTAGGGGGCCTGACGACCGATTTGCTGATAACTTTCATCCAGCTGTACCCAAGCCCCGCGAATCTGGCTGTTTTCAAATATAAAGCGCTGGAACTGATCGCCGGACGCCATTGTGTGTCTCCTGAAAAATCGTAAAATAAAGCGGCTGCTAGAGCCCGTTGTGTTCGCGAAACCGGTCGATGTCGCGGCGGTCCTTTTTTGACGGGCGCCGTGCCGGCGGCAGCTGGGAGGTTTGCAGGGTTTTGCGTTGCAAGGCCAGGTCTTCGCGCTTTTTCACGCTGTCTTCGGTTTCGTGATAAAGCAGGGCCGCTTCCGCCGCCCCACGGCGGCGGTCGCTGATATCGTCTACCATCACAATTTTTTCTTGCCAGCCCAGCCGTATCGACAGTTCCGCTCCGGCTTCCATCAGTTTGCCGGGCTTGCAACGCTGGGTGTTGTAACGCACTTTGCCGCCTTCCACCGCGTCTTTGGCCAGCGCACGAGTTTTGAAGAAGCGCGCTGCCCATAGCCACTTGTCCAGCCTGACGCGGTCATCGTCGTTTTTGTTGGGTGTAGCCATGTCATCTCACCTTTTGCTGCGCGAGTTGATTATAACGGTGTCATCCCGCAGATGGCAGGGGCCGTTGCTTCTGCAGTTGTGGCAGTACTTCATCGAAGTCATGAATGCCGGTGATTTGCGGGTGAGCGCGATTGGCAGGCTGCTGGCTGTCTGGTGCCAGTACCGCCAGCAGTTGTGCAATACCGGCTTTGGCGGCGCTTTCAAGCACGGGAAAACTGTCGTCTACCATCAGAGTGCGGCTGCGATCGTAGGGGGTCACACGGTGCAGTGCTTGCCAAAAAGCAGGGTCTTCCTTGGGTTTGCCAAGCTGATGGCTAGACACTATGTCGTCAACCAGGGTGTTCAGGCCGGTACGCTCAAGTTTCATGGCCAGGGGGTCCGGGTGGCAATTGGTGGCAATCACCGTATACAAGCCGCGTTCGCGCAGGCTGGATAGAAACGCCCGCACATGGGGCCGATAGCCCACACGCTCACCCACCTCGGCTTTCAGTCCATTGATGTCCATGGACAGCTGGTTGCTCCAGTAATCGGTGCAGTACCAGTTCAGCGAGCCTCGCTGGGCCATAATCAAAGCCATCAGCTGCTGTTTGGCTACCTGAGGTTGCAGATTGTTCTTCTGTGCGTAGCGCAGCGGCAGATGTTCCAGCCAGAAGTGGTTGTCGAAATGCAGGTCCAACAGTGTTCCGTCCATATCCAGGAACACCGTATCAAGAGTTGACCAGTTCACCATAAACAAAAATAGCCTGTGAGATTTCTCACAGGCTGCCTCAATTGATTGCGCCTGGCAACCCAGGCTTGTGCTGACTCAGGGCCATTGAAACGGGCTGAATCAGTTCGTTGGTTGCTCAACGGTATCGTGCTTGCGCCCGCTGCGGGTGCAGCCCAGACAGCGCTTAAATGTGGCTCGGGCCGGCCCTGCTACCAATACTTCGCCGGCTTCAGCGGTGTTGCCGCCCAGTAGTGAAAATGGCAGTGACACCAAGTACACCGCGCTGCCCACAATAGTCGTCGCCAACAGCAAAGGACGCACAATCAGTGCATCGGTCGTCATAGCCAGCGCAGAAGGGCTTTCATCTAGCGTGTTGGCGTGGCCGATGGCGGAAAACGAAAGCAGGCTGACGGCCATCATAGTCGTTAAAACAGTCGTCAAAATTCGGGTCAGCTTGCGGGCCATTCGATGTCTCCTGAGCGAAATCAGCCCTGATGAGTCACAAGAGCTATGATCGGCTGTTTTGTGTGGCTACTTAATTGAACAGCGGCCGCAACGATGGGTGTATTGCCAGTGTTCAGTTTAGCAGCGCTAGTCTGTAGCACTGTTAACTATGAAGCATATTTGCGCTTTTTCAAACGATTTTGGCAGATTGAACACGGCCTCAGCGCTGGCAACGGGTGCAGTATACCGTCGCCCGCTGATTCATGCGGATTTCCCGCAGCGTAGCCTGACATTCGGAACAGGGCTGGCCACCGCGGCCGTACACCAGCAGCGACTGTGCGAAATAGCCGGGCTGGCCGTCGCTGTTAACAAAGTCCCGCAAGGTGGTGCCACCCATCAGGATGGCGGCCATCAAGGTTTCCTGAATCACCTCGACCAATCGGTGGTAGCGGCTAAGGCTGATGCGTCCGGCTTGTCTTCGGGGGTGAATGCCGGCCTTGAACAGGGCTTCGTTGGCGTAAATATTGCCCACGCCCACCACCACATGGCCGTCCATAATAAAGGATTTGACCGCGGTGCTTTTGCCCCGGGAACGGCGAAATAAATAGGCGCCGTTGAATTCGGGCGCCAACGGCTCTGGCCCCAGGCTAGCGATCAGCGGATGAGTGCCGGGATTTGAGGACCACAGCCAGCAGCCGAAACGGCGTGGGTCGTTGTATCTCAGGCGTACACCCGAATGCAGCATCAGCTCCACGTGATCATGGGTTAACGCAGCGCTGTCGTCGGTAATGATTCGCAGGCTGCCAGACATGCCCAGGTGCACAATAACGCTGCCGCTGTCGAGATTCAGAAACAGGTATTTGGCGCGCCGCTCCACACTGCGTATCACTTCTCCTTCCAATCGGACACCCAGATCCTCTGGCACCGGCCAGCGCAATCGACCATTACGAACGCTGACAGAGCGAACGGTTTGGCCTTCCAGGTGGGGTGCTATGCCACGGCGGGTGGTTTCAACTTCAGGCAATTCGGGCAAGGTGATCACTCCGTCATAAAAAGCAGCGTCAGGCTGATGTTGTGTCGGTTATCCGAAACAGGCAGTAGCATACCTGCCCGGCGCTCTTTTGCCGCTGCAATTGCCAGCCGGCCGGCACCGCTGGGGTCGTCAGTTCACTTTCGTGTTCTAAATAAACCCAGCTACCGGGTTTGACCCAACCGTTGTCTGCCAGCGCGGGCAGCAGTCGTGTTAGCCAGCCCTGACGAAAGGGCGGGTCAATAAATACTATGTCAAAGCTTTCCCCCGGGCTCGCCAGAAAGGCGTCGGTGTCCTGGCGCACAACACGGGCATTGTCGGCCTGCAGAAGTGCAAGATTACTGTTGAGCGCTTTGACCAGTTCTGGCGTGTGGTCCACAAACACGCTGTGGGCTGCACCCCGTGATAATGCCTCTAGCCCGAGTGCACCGGAGCCCGCAAACAAATCCAGGCAGCGAGCCCCGGCCAGATGGAAACGCAACCAGTTAAAAAGGGTTTCGCGGGTGCGCGCCGGCGTTGGCCGCACACCTCCGCTGTCTGGAAATGTCAGCTTGCGACTGCGCCAGTCGCCGCCGATGATGCGTAATTCGCCCTGGGCGCCCCCATTAGTAGAGGCCGATTTAGGGCGCTGACTATCGGCGGCGTGTTGCTTGGGCAAAGGGCGCGGTGACTTGCGGCGCTGAGGCATGGCATGTGTCCTGAAAGGCGGTGTTTGGGCCGGCCCATGATAAAACAAAAGCGTCGCCGCGTGCGCTACCTCGCTAACCGGCAGCAGTCTGTTAGAATGGCGGCCTAATTTGTCCCGCTTATTTTTGGATTCAATGGTATGACTATAACGGCAGAGTGGATTTCAATTGGCCTCGCGGCCTTGCTTGTTTTGTTGTTCGTGCTGGATCTGGCCAGCAACCGGCGAAAGATTCCGCGCCCGCGCCCGTTCGAGTTGCGTCAGCCAGACTCGCAAGCCGCGCCTGCGCCGCAACCGCTGCCTGAAAAAAAGCCAGAGGTTGATGCCGAGCCGGCCGACACCGCCTTGGCTGAGCCCCAGTCTAAACAGGCGCCCATCGTACCCGAACCGGCAGCGTTCAAGCCGGAGGTTGTACCTCAACCGTTAGTTGAGCCAGAGCCCCAGATTAGCGTTCTTGAGCGCATTCGCCGCGGCCTGGGCAAAACCCGCGCTAGCTTTACCGGTGGCCTGGCGGATATGTTCTCGGCGGGCAAGAAGATTGACGCAGACTTGCTGGAAGAAATTGAAACCACGTTGTTAATGGCAGACGTGGGCGTAACCGCAACCACCGAAATTATTGAATCGCTGACTGAGAAGCTTAAGCGCGATCAGCTCAAAGACGGCGAAGCTCTGCGCCAGGCGCTGCGCGATCAGCTCCACGGTTTGTTGAAAGATGTCAGTAAGCCGCTGGTGATCGACCCTCAGGCAAAGCCTTATGTCATTTTAATGGTTGGCGTAAACGGGGTTGGAAAAACCACCACCATTGGCAAACTCACCAGGAAATTTCAAGACGAAGGCAAGTCTGTCCTGCTGGCCGCGGGGGATACATTCCGCGCCGCCGCCGTAGAGCAGTTGCAGGTTTGGGGCGACCGCAATAAAGTCCAGGTGATCGCCCAGCACACCGGCGCCGACAGCGCGTCTGTTATTTTTGATGCCATTCAGTCAGCCAAGTCTCGCGGCATTGACGTGGTCATTGCCGACACAGCCGGGCGTCTTCAGAACAAAGACAACTTAATGAGCGAGCTGGAAAAAGTCGTGCGGGTGATAAAAAAGCTTGATGCTGCAGCGCCCCACGAGGTCATGTTGGTACTGGATGCCGGCACCGGCCAGAACGCATTGAATCAGGCCCAGGTGTTTCAGCAAGCGGTGGGGGTCAGCGGCATCACGCTGACCAAACTCGACGGCACGGCCAAAGGCGGTATTGTGTTCGCGATAGCTCGCCAGCTGCAGCTACCAATTCGCTTTATTGGCGTGGGGGAGCAGGTTGAAGACCTGCGCAGCTTTGACGCCCGTGCATTCGTCGACGCTCTTTTTGACTAACGTTTGAGCGCTAACCACCAGGGATTGTGATGATCGAGTTCCGCCAGGTCACGAAACGCTACGACAGCGATCACACCGCGCTGCGACAGGTGAACTTTGCTCTTAACCGAGGCGAATTGGCGTTTCTGACCGGGCATTCCGGGGCGGGCAAAAGTACCTTGCTGAAACTGCTAATGGTAATGGAGCGCCCCAGCGCCGGTGAAGTATGGGTTGGCGGTCAGTTGCTGAACAGCCTGCCGCGGCGGCAAATCCCCTACATTCGCCGTCACATTGGCGTGGTGTTTCAGAATCACCAGCTGTTGTTTGACCGCACCGTATTCGACAACGTTGCCATGCCGCTGCAGGTCATTGGCGTTGCCCCGGGTGACATTGGTCGGCGGGTGCGCGCGGCCTTGGACAAAGTGGGCCTGCTGAGCAAAGAGAAGATGAACCCCCTGCAGCTGTCCGGTGGCGAGCAGCAGCGCGTTGGCATTGCCCGGGCGGTGGTGAATAAGCCGCCGGTGCTGCTGGCCGATGAACCTACCGGTAACCTCGACCCTGAGCTGTCTGCCGATATTATGAATCTGTTTGGCCAGTTCAGTCAGGTTGGTGTAACCGTGTTGATTGCCAGCCACGACATTACATTGATTAACGATATGAACCGCCGCACTCTAAGGCTAGACCAAGGCCAGCTGGTGGCTGATGGCCGCCCGCGGACGGAGGTTAACCATGGCTAAAGCGCCGGTACCGCGCCCCGGCGGCGCCCGTCAAAGCGCCTCGCCGCTGAAGCAGGTTGCGGGCAGTTATCTGGACCACCACCGCACGGTAGCCCGCGACAGCATAGCGCGCATGTGGCGTAACCCGGTGTCCAGCATGATGACCTGGGCCGTTATGGGCGTTGCGTTGGCGCTGCCGGTGGCGTTGTTACTGCTGCTGGCCAGTTTGCAGAATGTCAGTGCCGGTTGGGAGAATGGCGCGCGGGTGACGGTTTACCTTGGTCTTGAAACGCCTTTGCCGCAGGCCAATGCGCTGGCTGATCAGATAGACACCGACAGTCGGGTGGCGTTTGTAGAGCTGGTAGACCGCGAGCGTGCCCTAGCGGAATTTCGCGCCAGCTCCGGGCTTGCCGACGCACTGGATTTTCTGCAGGAAAACCCGCTGCCCCACAGCCTGTTGATTACACCAGAGGCGAGTTATCGCAGTAGCGACGGCGTGGCGACTTTGGTGGAGTACCTTCAAGGTTTGCCGACAGTGGAGCGGGTACAGGTGGATCTGGGCTGGTTGCAGCGGCTGAACGCCCTGGCCGGTCTATTGACGCGGGCTGCTACGGCGCTGGCAATCTTGTTAGCGGTTGCGGTCGTACTGGTTATTGGTAACACCGTGCGCTTAGCCATTGAAAGCCGGCGCGATGAAATTCTGGTGGCCAAACTGGTGGGTGGCACTGATGCCTTTGTGCGCCGCCCTTTTCTGTACACCGGCGCATGGTTTGGTTTGGGCGGCGGTCTAGTGGCCTGGCTGTTGTTGCTCATTACTTTCTGGTGGCTAAGCGCACCAGTGGCGAGGTTAGCGGAGTTATATCACAGTGATTTCGTTCTGCATGGGTTGGGCTTTGAAAACGCAACAATGTTGATTTTTGCGGCCATGGCTCTGGGTTGGCTGGGCGCCTGGGTGGCGGTGCGAAGGCATCTGGATGACATGGAGCCGGGAGACCATTAGAATAGGCCGCAGGAAGTCTATGAGCACCCGTATTTACCGCGTTTTAATGATGCGTTCAGGAACTTTCAGGGCATTTTATGGTCTTATATGCCATTGTCTGTTTTTACAGCGTACAGATTCGGAGGAATAAAGCATGGGCACAAGTTTACAGCTAATGGACAAGCTGGTTCCGGGCGCTAATCTCGAGTCTTACATTCAGGCTGCGAGTCGCATACCCATTTTAACCGTGGATGAAGAGCGTGCATTGTCGGCACGCCTGTATCATGAGGGCGATGTAGACGCAGCCCGCCAGTTGATTTTGTCGCATCTGCGCTTTGTGATTCATATTGCCCGCAGTTATTCCGGCTATGGTCTGAACCAGTCTGATCTGGTGCAGGAAGGTAACGTGGGCTTGATGAAAGCCGTTAAACGCTTCAACCCCGAATACGGTGTGCGGCTGGTGTCGTTCGCGGTGCACTGGATCAAAGCAGAAATTCACGAATTCATTTTGCGCAACTGGCGCATTGTGAAAGTGGCGACCACCAAAGCCCAACGCAAGCTATTTTTTAATCTGCGCGGCCAGAAAAAGAAATTGGCCTGGCTAAGCCACGATGAGCTAAACGCAGTGGCCGCAGACTTAGGCGTGGAAGCTCGCGTGGTGCGCGAAATGGAAGGCCGCCTGTCGTCTCACGATACGGCTTTCGACGGCCCGATGAACGATGACGAAGACAGCGCTTACCAGGCGCCGGCGTATTACCTTGAAGATCACCGCAGCAATCCGGCTACCCAACTGGAACGCTCCGACTGGACTGAAGATTCCAACGGGCGCCTGATGCAGGCTCTGTCCACCCTGGACGATCGCAGCCAGGATATCCTGCGCGAACGCTGGCTGTCAGAGACCAAATCGACCTTACACCAGTTGGCCGATCGTTACGGGGTATCTGCCGAACGCATTCGTCAACTGGAAAAAAATGCGATGAAGAAAATACGTCTGCACATGCAAGAAGCGGCCTGACTTTAGCGGCTTAACTGCAGTGTTAACAAGGCTCTGCCAATTAACGCCACCGCCGCTTTTGCGCCTGGTGGCGTTCTTTTAAGTGTTGCGTCGTCATAGGCGACAGCCTCTTACAAGATGGTAACTGGCCCAGCGGCCGGGTTATTCGTACCCTTGGAGCACTATCATAGGCCAGCGGGAGGAATACCGGTGAAAGCACTGGTCATAGAAGACGATCATGACGTAGCAAGTTACTTGGTGAAAGGCCTGCGGGAATCTGACTTTGTGGTGGATCACGCGGACGACGGCAAAACAGGCATGCTGATGGCAGCCAGCGAAGAATATGACATTATGATTGTCGATCGCATGTTGCCTGGCATGGATGGCCTCACCATCATCAAAACCGTTCGCGCCACCGGCAATCAGGTGCCCATTTTGATTCTCAGCGCCCTGGGCGATGTGGACGACCGGGTAGAAGGCCTGCGTGGCGGAGGCGATGACTATCTTACCAAGCCCTTCTCGTTTACCGAGTTGCTGGCCCGCATCGAATCGCTGATTCGCCGTAATCGTCAGGCAGCAGAAACCGAGACCGTATTGCATGTTGCCGATCTGGAAATGGACCTGTTGGCACGCACGGTGAAACGCGCAGGCCAGAACATTGACGTACAGCCGCGGGAATTCCGTCTTTTGGAATATCTGATGCGCAACGCCGGCCAAGTGGTTACCCGCACCATGCTACTGGAAAAAGTCTGGGACTATCATTTTGACCCCCAGACCAACGTGATTGACGTGCACATCAGCCGTCTGCGGGCGAAAATCGACAAAGAGTTCGATACGCCGCTGCTGCAAACCGTTCGCGGTGCCGGGTACATGCTGCGTGAAACTGCTTAGCCAGCTTAGAACGTCGTCGTTCCAGCTGGCACTTCTGTATATGGTGGTGTTTGCCACCTCGGTGTTCTTGCTTCTGGCGTTCATATACTGGCGTACGGCCGGTTTTATGACCGCCCAGACAGACGCCACGATTGAAGCCGAGATTGCGGGCCTCGCGGAGCAATACCGCGGGCGTGGGGTAAACGGCCTGATTACCATCATCCGTGAGCGTGTAGCCCGCGAACCCAACGCCAAATCGATTTATCTGCTGACCACCGACGAGCAGGTCAAGCTCGCCGGTAATATCCAGCAATGGCCGCAAAGCACCGCCACGGAATCCGGCTGGATCAACTTCAAACTCGATGAAAAAGTAGGCTGGATGGGCAGTCAGCGCCTGGCCCGAGCGCGAATTTTCGAAGTGCAGGGCGGTTTGCTGCTGTTGGTGGGCCGCGATGTTGAAGAGCTGACCAACGTTAAAAAGGTCATTGAAAACACCATCAACTGGGGCATGGGGATTACTCTTGCACTGGCCCTGTTGGGCGGTTTTCTGATGAGCCGCAGTACTACTCGCCGCATTGAAATCATCAATAACACCTCGCGCCGAATTATGAACGGGCACATGTCACTGCGTATTCCAAATCGCGGGACCGAAGACGATTTCGACCAGCTGGCGGAAAACCTGAATCAGATGCTCGACCGTATCGTGTATCTGATGGAAGGCATTCGCCATGTATCTGACAGCATCGCCCACGATTTGCGCACGCCGTTGACCCGTCTGCGTAATCAGCTTGAAAACACTCTTATGTCGGTCGATAACGACGAAGCCCGCGAGCAGGCCAGACGTGCGGTGGCCGAAGCCGACCAACTGCTGGCCACATTTAACGCCCTGTTGCGTATTGCCCGCCTGGAAAGTCGTGGCAACGCCGGGGATGTAAAAACCGTGGCGATAGACGCGCTGGTGGAAGACGCCTGCGAACTTTACGAGGCACTGGCCGAAGACAAAGACCAGAATTTCGAGCAAGAGCTGGAACGGGATGTCAATATTGAAGGCGACCGGGATCTGCTGTTCCAGATGTTCAGTAACCTGATTGATAACGCCATCAAGTACACTCCGGAACACGGCACCATTCGCATTGGTGTGCGCAAAGAAAACGACGAAGCGGTATTTTCGGTGCAAGACAGCGGTATTGGCGTGCCAGACGAAGAGAAAAGCCAGGTATTTCAACGCTTTTACCGGGTGGGTAAAAGCCGCTCTTTACCCGGTAACGGGCTTGGCCTCAGCTTGGTGAATGCGGTTGCGGAAATTCATCAGGGCCGTATTGAGCTGACAGACACTCACCCCGGCGAAGAATCGCCGGGATTGACCATTACCGTTCGTATGCCGCTGGTGATGAAAGAACGCAGAAAGCGGCGTAGAAAAGCCGTCAACGCCGCCAGCCCTGCTAACCCTGCGACCGACAGCAACAACCCCAAGATCTGAAAGCGGCGGGTTCAGCCCTGTTGTTTATTTCGCTTGAGTGGGCGTAACAGGCGATTCGCCCGCTGTTCAACCGTTTCACTCAGTTTTTCGAAGCGGGCTTTTTGCACATCAAAACGGACCTGTAAGCTGTCCCACTCGCCTTCCAGCTGTCTCTGCCCGTGCATCAGATAAGCCGCCAGATTATGGCGATTTACCTTACTGGTAATACCGAAACGGTCCAACTGATAACCCAGGGTGTCGACACCTTGTAGCGCCAGATCCTGTAGTTTTTGGCGGTTCATGACAGCCTCCGTTGTGAATGTAACTACGTTGGCCGAACGTTACGCCGGGCTACTAGAGTGCACAACCTAATTATGGTGAACCTTAGCGCTTGGCGATTAATTCTGACTAACTGGTAACGGTCCCGACATCCATTGGTAATAGTGTTGGAGTACAATAAAGGTTACATAGTAGCTGAACTCCAGACAGCGCGAACCTTGCCCCGTTTAACGGGGTTTTTTTATGTCTGCTGTCCGCGCTTATGAAACGTCAGCAAGGGTAGCGAATGGCCTCAATCAGCCAGGTTTTTTTGCCGGCTGGCAGCATAACCGCTACTTCGTCACCCACCTCTTTTTTCAGGCAGGCTCGCACCAGGGGTGCGTCGACAGAGGCGTAATCGTTGCGGCCGTAGATTTCGTCCGGTCCCACAATGCGGAACGTCAGTGGCTTGTCGTCTTCGTCCAGCAGGCTGACCCAGGCGCCAAAGAACACCTTGCCTTCTTGCTCCGGCGAATAGGCAACCACCTTCAATTCTTCAAAACGCTTGCGCAGAAAGCGTACGCGCCTGTCTATCTCCCTCAGGCGCTTTTTGTTGTATTGATAATCAGCGTTTTCAGAGCGATCGCCAAGGCCGGCGGCCCAGGTTACTTTGCGGGTAACCTCCGGACGTTCGTGGCGCCAGAGCTGGTCCAGCTCCTGTTGCAGCAGATCGTAGCCTTCGCGGGTAATAAGATTGGTCTTCATGGCCGGCCCACAGCGCTACTTAACCGCAGCGAGTTTGTCGATGTATTGCTGCATTGCCTGGTCTTTTGACGCACCTTCCAGTTTGGCCCAGGCGTCGTACTTTGCCCGACCCACAAAATCCATCATTCCAGGGCGCTTACCGCTGGCGTCGCCGACGGTTGCCTGCTTGTACAGCGCGTAGAATTTCAGTTTCATCTCAGTCGACGGTTTGAAATCGCCGTCGGCGTTCTGTACTTCATTCACGGCCTGTTCAAATTGGGTTTTCAGATCACTCATGGTGGGTCTCCTGTGGCTGATACAGCGAGTATAGCGGGCGTGATGGTTGTCGTCACAGTTCAAAACGTGGAGGATCAAAGCGGGATGGTTTTGAGCGAAAACTTGCCCTTGTTCACATTCTATTTACTTTACTATCCACATAGCCGGTGGCATTGGGCAACCAGAAAAAATATCAATGACTTGCCGCATCTTTTTACACCCTTCCGACCTTGACATAGCAGCTCATAATTTTCTCAGCCGCCGACATGACGTTGGACTCTTGGCAAGCTAGGCTCGCCGTTGAACTGGCTTTTTAAGCCGCTTACGTGGCGGTGAACAGTTGCAGGGACAGATTCGGCGCACAGTTTCATTTCTACGCCGCCTGTGTGGCGGGGTAAGCGTGCTGACAAGTTCGCAAACACTGCTCGCATTTTAAATGTGCTTCAAAGTAGAGTGACAAGTGTTGAGCACCAGGATGGAGCGCAGCCTAAATTTAAAGGAGTTGTTGATGTTTGTTATTTCATGGATGAAGCGCCTGGGTTCAGGTTTATTGGCAGGCATGGCGCTGATGGCGACCGTGGTGCTTGGTGCGCCAGCGAAGGTTCCGTTGGCCAATGTGTATCAACAGGGTGCGCCGCTTGCGGATTATTGGGTGAGCGAAAAGCTGGATGGAGTGCGGGCTTATTGGGACGGTGAGCGCCTGTGGTCCCGCCGCGGCAATCCGTTTCAGGCGCCTGACTGGTTTGTCAGCGATTTTCCATCGCAGCCGTTAGACGGCGAACTGTGGTTGGGACGCGGTCATTTCGCGCAACTTTCCGGCATTGTGCGCACCGTTCGTCCAGTCGATGCAGATTGGCGTAAAGTGCGTTTTATGGTGTTCGATGTGCCGTTAACCGACCAGACATTCGACCAACGTCTTCCCCGTTTGCGGGAGTTGGTCAATCAAGCGGGCTCACCCTACCTGGCCTTGGTCAAGCAGCAACGGCCCGGAAACCATCAGCAGTTGATGGCTCGCCGGGATGACGTGATTGCAGTCGGCGGTGAAGGGCTGATGCTGCGCCGTGGCGCTAGCGTTTATAAGGCTGGCCGCTCGGACGACTTGTTAAAAGTGAAACGCTTTGACGACGCCGAAGCGACCGTTGTGGGCATTCTGCCGGGCCAGGGCAAATATCAGGGGATGATGGGCGCGCTGCGGGTGCGGCTGGCCGATAACCGTGAGTTTCGCATTGGCAGCGGTTTCAGCGACGCCGAGCGTGCAGATCCGCCGCCACCGGGCAGCGTTGTTACCTTCAAATATTCCGGCCAAACAGCCACCGGCCTGCCACGATTTGCCAGCTTTGTGCGAGTGCGAAATGATGAACCAGAGGTGCCTGTTATTAAGTAAGTTTTCACCGTCTGGCCCAAACGCCGTTGCATTAATGGACTGTCATGGTGCATTCAGGCCACTGTGCTAGAGTTATTTGAGCTGACAGCTGCAATGTCGGCGTTGATGGAAAGGAACATTCTCCATCCGTTCTCTAATGAAGAGTCGAATACACATCACGTTTCTGGATCACTCTACCAAGTCAGGAGATAGCTCATGGAACATAAAGCCGCACAAGACGATTACGCTCGCGTGAAAGGCGATCTGACAGCGCTCAGGGAAGACCTGGCCGCACTGACCAAGGCCGTGGCCAACAGCCAGGCAAACAGTGCCAACAATCTGAAAAGTGAAATCAGCAAGGAAACCCACGCGATTTTCGATCAGCTGCGTGCAAGCGGTGACAAAGCGATAGCCCGCGCTACGGAAGCCGGCTCGCAAACGGTGGAAAGCGTTGAACACAAAATCGAAGAGCGCCCTTTTTTGAGCATCATTCTGATGTTTCTGGCGGGCATTGTGGTTGGTAAGATGCTCGATCGCTGACCATGTTTGATTCTGCCGCTATAAAAAGCACCATCCGCAAGGCCGCAGCCGCGCTGATTGGTTTTGTAATGGCGCTGATTTTGTTGGCGGCGCTGTTGCTTACCGGGCTGCATTTGCTGGTGAGCGCAGCCACCCTTGCGCTTGCCCCTTTGGTGGGGCAGGCCGGGGCGATGGCCATTTCCGGGCTGGTTTGCGTGTTGCTGGTTGCATTGTTTTTCTATCGACTGGTTAGCCCCGGAAGCTCTTCGAAAAGTCAAAGCGGTAGCGAGGGCAGTTCCAAAACTGCGTCCCGTTCGCCCATCCAGACTTTGCGTTCCGCGATCACAGACAACCCCCTGGAAGCCATTGCCATTGCGTTTGCAGCCGGTATTGCCGGGCACAACGACTCTCGCCTGCGGCGTCTGTTGCTGCAAGGCGGTATGGCGATGATGGAAGAGCCAGAAAAAAGCGCGGCTACTCCTGCCGAACCGCAAACCTCTGGCGCAGACACCCCGCCCTAATTTGGTCGCGCATGCGCTGGGCTTGGCCTACCCCGCCCGGCTATCGCGATGATGCCGGGTCTTTTTCCCTCTTTTTGATCAAACAGCCAACCGCGGGACGCCTGAACAGCTCTCCGGTGAGCGAATTCAGGGGTTTGCTTGAGTTTTGCACGTTAACGGAAGATGAAGGATTTTTACTGTAGTTGTAACCAAAAAACGACACGATGGCGGTTAATCTAGTTATACAAACTGGCGACATTCTGTTCATAAAAGCCGTTGCCGCAAACGTTGAAAATGTTCAACTCAACTCTTTTTAGACGAACAACCAGGATGACCCCGTTATGAACTACAAATCTCGTATTGCTTGCGCCACGGTTTTGTCAGCCAGCGTTTTCGCTGCGCCGACTGTTCTTGCCCAAGGCTCTGCAGATCGCGAGTCTTCGGGCCCTTACATCAGCGGTAGTTACGGTGGCTACAAATCTCACGGTGGCGATTTTAAAGACGATAACGATCTGCTCGGCGCCGCAGTGGGTTACCAGTTCAACCAGTTCTTTGCGCTGGAAGCCGGGTACATCGACTTTGGCAATTTTGGTGAAGACGATGTTGATGGCAAACTTAAGGGTGTTAATTTGGTCGCAGTGGGGCGCTTACCGCTGACCCAGAGTTTTGGCGTGTACGCTAAAGCCGGTGCGTTTGCCTCGTCGCTTGACGTTGATGCGTTCGGCGAAAGCGAAACCTACGACGAAGTCAGCCCGCTTGTGGGCGTGGGCGTGGATTTTCGTGTAACCGAACACCTTACGGCGTTCGCGGAATATAACCGTTATGACATCGACATCGACTCAGATGATTTTAACGGTCAGCTCAACAACAGCGGCCCGAAATTCGACACCGGTCAGGTGGGCGTGAAGTTTCAGTTCTAATAAGGGCTGCTAAGAACGACTAAAGAGCGCAAAAGGCGTGGCACTAAGTTGCCACGCCTTTTTTTGGTTCCTTTTTTTGATTACAGCAAACCGCTTTGCGCTACAGTGCCTGCTTTCAAGATGGTTACAGGGAGAAGCTTATGGCGGTTACCAAATCGATCGACTGGCGTACCACGCCGGCTGCCGTGTGGCGCCGGCACCGTTCCGGCCTGCGTGCTATCCGCCGCCTGGATCCGGTTACCTGGGGGTCGCTGACCGGCGTGGAGCAACAGCAACAGGCGCTGGCGCTGAACACCGAACGTTTTTTGCAGGGCGAGCCGTCTAATAACGTACTGCTTTGGGGCGCCCGTGGTACGGGCAAGTCGTCTTTGATCAAAGCGCTGCTGAACCAGTATCAGGCACAGGGCCTGCGGATGATTGAAGTGGATAAAGACGACCTGGTGCACCTGCCCGAAATTGTTGATGATTTGTGGGGCTTGCCCTACCACTTCGTTATTTTTTGTGATGACCTGTCATTCGAGGCCGGTGAAACCAGCTACAAGGCGCTGAAAAGCGTTCTGGAAGGGTCGCTGGAACTGCCACCGGAGAATGTGCGCGTGTACGCCACCTCGAATCGCCGCCACTTGATGCCGGAATACATGGCCGACAATATGAGCAGCAGTAGTCGTGGTGGTGAAATTCATCCCGGCGAAGCCGTAGAGGAGCAGATTTCCCTGGCGGATCGCTTTGGTGTGCAGCTCTCGTTCTATGCGTTTTCCCAGGCGCTTTACTTGCAGGCCATTGACGCTCTGTTTGTCGAAGTTGGCGATCGTAAGGCCCTGCACCAGCAAGCGATTCGTTTCGCGACCGCTCGCGGTGTTCGCAATGGTCGCACAGCGCAGCAGTTTTTTCGTCAGCACGGCCCGCGCTCGCCGCTAGTTGACTAGCAGGCGATTACCAGGTGGTTAGTAGGCGTGAAATCGATGGTTAAGACGGCGTTGGGTTTATATCCGCGGCTGATTCAGCGGCGGGAATCACCAGCCGGAAGGCCACGCCGTCAAGGCCATTTTGGCTTTGATTATCCGCATCCAGTCGGGCCAGGTGGTAGTTCGCGATCAGCTGTGCAATCAGCAGGCCCTGGCCCAGATGGTGTTCGGACGTGTTGAGTTCGCCTGTTCTATGGGACACAAACGCAGAGAAAATATCCGCCCCTGCGGGTAGTCGGGAGCCTTGATTGAATACGCTGAGTTGCCAGCCTTGATCAACTCGCCGCAAATCCAGCTCAATACGTTGGCCGCCAGGGGTAAAGTCCCGCGCGTTGTCGACTAACTTGTCCAAAAGCTGTACCAATAGCTCCGGCGACCCCAAAACTTGACTGCCATGCTCCGGGCCCTGATACACAATAACGTGGTGGGGGTCCAGCGCCTGGTAGGCGGCCGTCACCTGCGTCAGCACTTCAGCCACATCAAACACCTCTTTGTGTTCCGCTTCCAGGCTCTGCTCCAGCCGTGCGGCCTCACTCATGCTGCGCAAAATACCGCTGAGCCTGGTCACGGCGCTTTGGGCACGGGTCAGATAATTCTGCCGCTCGGCTTCGTCGGTGCAGTGAGTCAGGTTATCAAGAGATGAGCGCACCACCGCCAGTGGCGTTTTCAGTTCATGGGACAAGCGCTGTGAAAAACTTTCCAGATATTGATTGTAACCGTGAAGATTGCTGAGTAGCTGGTTAAAACGTTGCTGCAGCTGGCCCAGCTCATCGTTGTCGCTGCCTGACCTGGCCTGTAACGGCACTTGGGCAGCCATTCGGCCATTGGCATCCACACACTGGGTGACCCATTTCGCCAAACGGCTAATGCGCCACGATAGCCAGCTGGCATAACCCAACAAAACCACCACCAAACCAATAATGATCAGAAGGCTGCGGGCCAGCACGGTACCCAGAGCGGCGCCTGAAATATTCAGCAGTTGATCCAGCGATTGCTCCAGCACCAGCGTTCGCCCTCCAAACACCGGTGCTTGTGCGCTCAGCCACAGGCTACCGTTACTGTGGCGCATCAACGCCGCGGCTGGAAGATCAACCGGGAGCTGGCGCCAGAGCTCCTCATTCACCAGAAGCGGGTCGGGTTGGTTGGCCTTAACCAGCGCTTGCAGCAGATTTTGCCCGACCTGTTGCAGCCATGAGGTGTTTTCATCGACTGGGTTGATGGGTGCTGCACTAGGCTCGATGTCCGTCGTCGTTGCGGCCATGGCTGTGCGTTGCTGACGGGCGATAACCCAACCGGATTCCTCCATTACTCGCAGTTGTTGGCCGCTGTCTAGCCAACTGGCCAGCGCCTGTTCCAGATCCGCGTTGCGGCGAACCAGAGTGGCTGCTGGAATCTGCGCCAATGGCGGATTTTCAGCAGCCACGCCTTCGCCCCCATACAGGGCAAGGGTTATGTGGCTGCCCGGGGCGGGGCGGGGCAGGGCCAGTTCCAGCTGCCAGCCATTGGCTACCAGTTGCCAGAACGCGTTCACGCTGGAGTCGATGTTGGTCCAGTTAGCACCGCTGCGGGCCGGCAGCTGCCCGGGTGCCGACGGCCGTAGCAACCAGGCCTGACTACGCGGGTTTACACGAAGCTGATTGGCGCCACTGGACAGTTGCAGCAATAACCGGTGGTGGGCCTGCTGCGGCGCTCCGGGATTGAACAGCTGAGGCGGCTGGCCTGGAATGCGAATCAGCAGATACAGGGTTTTATCGCTGTGGCTGGCCTGCCAGTAAAGCGCGCTAGGCTGAGGGGCGGCCCCTGGCAGCTGCTGCCAGGGTTGAAGAGCGGATAGAGGCGCTTGCGCCGGCGGTGGGAAGGGCTTGGGGGAATCGTAGCCAGGCCAATCATCGGCGTAGCCGTCAAGCAGCAGGGCACTGTTCTGAGCTGAGGTATAAACCGCAAACGTGCCGGCGGCCAATGGAGGCTGTGCCAGCAGTTCATCACCCGCCAGCAGGGCCAGGCGATTTGCCTGTTGCTGCAACTGTTGCTGGGCCTGCTGGCGCAGAATGTTGTCTAACTCAAGCGCAAACTGAACCCCGGCAAGAGGAACCAGCAGCATTAACAGGCTTACCAGCAACAGCTGGCGTTTCAGGTTCAGTGCAGACACGCGCACGGCTCAAGGCTTGGGCCAGAAAGAGCGCGCTCAGGCATTGTGGTCGTGCCAGCGGTAACCCATGCCGTAAACCGTCTGAACGCTGTTGAAGTCGCGGTCCAGAGCGCTGAATTTGCCACGAATACGTTTGATGTGCGACGTCACCGTATTGTCATCAAGTACCGTGCTGGCCGCGTCCATCAGCTGAACACGGCTGCGCACGTGGCCTGGGTGGCGGGCCAGTGCGTGCAGCATCCAGAACTCGGTGACCGTCAGCTCAACGGCCTGGTTGTTCCAGCTGGCGCTCATGCGGTCCAGGTTCAGTGTCAGCTTGCCTCTTGCCAGCAATTCGTCGGGCTGTTGCTGGGCCTGATTCCAGGCGTCTGCGCGGCGTAGCAGCGCATTAATGCGGGCTAGCAAGTGTTCCATGCTCATGTCTTTGGTGACGTAGTCATCTGCGCCCAGGCGCAGGCCGTGTACGGAGTCTATGTCGCTGTCGCGGGCGGTCAGAAAAATAATCGGCAGCGTGGCTGACTGCCGGCGTAAATCCTGGCACAAGGTAAACCCGCCCTCTGCTTCGTTCCCTAGTCCCACATCAATAATCGCCAGGTCCGGCAACTGCCGCTGTAACGCCTGCCAGGCAGCGGGCCGGTCACCGTAGGTAGACACAGAAAAGCCCCGGCGCTCGAATGCAGCGCGGTAATTGTCGCGGATGGCGGGTTCGTCTTCGATCAGTGCCAGATGCTTGTTCATAGCGGCCCGGTGAGTGGATGAGGGGTTAATAGGCGAGCAATGCCGCAAACCTAAGATAGTGGTGACGCTCGCGCGGCACAAGAGCAAAAGGGTCGTGCTGCGGGGCTTGCCACAATTGATCACAGTTGCCCGCTGCTGCTGCCATATTAGGGTCATACAGTGCTGTTGCAATGATTGCGGGCGCCTGCCGGGTGTCCGCAGCAATAACGCAACTTACTAACGTAAAATGGCGGTGCTGATTATGATGATGACAGGTCTGGTTTTTGCGCAGGTAATATCGTTCAGCCGTGTGTTGGTGCGCCGCGCCATAATCGGGTTGAGGCGTGGCCGTGATGCCGCCGGTTTGTGGCTGGTTATGTTGCTGATTATGTTCGTGCATCCGCTGTTTGGCGAAACCGGCGACGCCCTGGATTCTGCGGTATGGGTGTTTGAGCAAATTGGGACTGTCTCCGGGCCGTAAACCTGGCGTACACTTGTGCGCCAAAATATCGGACACAGAGTTGCTATTTTATGGCCCTAATGAGAAAAATACTGGCGTGGACGGGTGTATTACTGCTGTGTTTGCTGTTGATGTTGCTGTATCTGGCGAGGCCCTTTAATCCGGATAATAACCGTATTCTGGCCGGAGTGTGTGCCCGTTTCGGGCGCGCAGTGCTTGGTATGCAGCGCCCGCTGTACGGCGCCGACAATATGCCCAAAGACCGTTCCATGGTGGTTATCGCCAATCATCAGCATAACGACGATTTCCTGATTGTGGGGGATGTTGTGCCGCGGCGTGTGGTGGCGGTGGGCAAGTCGGGGCTATTGTGGGTGCCGTTTTTCGGACAGGTATTCTGGCTTGGTGGCAACGTGATTCTGAACCGTTCGCGCTCGCACAAATCCGTTGCCAGCATGCAGGCGGTAGGCGACACCATTGTTCACGAACGTAAAAGCCTGTGGGTTTTTCCAGAGGGCACGCGCAGCCGTGGTAAGGGGCTGCAAAGTTTTAAAAAAGGCGCATTTTACGCGGCCATTGCGTCTGAATCACCGCTGATTATGGTGTGTGTTGGCCAGTATCAGGACGACTCCCAGGGCTGGCTGGGCCGCCGCAAACTGGTTCCGCTCAGGATTTTGCCGGCCATTGAAACCACCGGCATGACCAACAAAGACATACCCGAACTGATTGCGCGTTGCCACAGTGCCATGGCCAAGGCAATTGCCGAGCTGGGTGAAACTAAGGCACAGTAAGTTAGCTTCTGCCACTTGTCAGCGCCGCAGGCATAGCCCGCGTGGGCACTTTATTGAACAACAGGACTGAATATGATTGTACCTATAACCGGTGTTTTCGCGGCTGTTATCGGAATTTTGCTGCTGTTTTTGTCTGCCGTTGTGGTCAAGTACCGAATCAAATACGGCAAGGATATGGGTATTACGGATGACCGCGATTTCGAGGCTGCCGTACGCGCTCACGGTAATCTGGTGGAATACGCACCGCTGACCCTGCTGATGTTGGGTATTGCCGAGCTGAACGGCGTTTCTAACGGTTTTATTTACTGGATTGGTATGGCTTTTGTGTTGGGGCGCATATTGCACGCCTGGGGCATGTTCCAGGGCCAGGGCGGGCCCCACAAGGCCCGCATGGTGGGTATTTTGCTAACCTGGATCTCAATTCTGATGATCGCCGTGCTGCTGCTGCTGAACGTGTTTCAAGTATACGGGTAGGTCGAAAAATGTCCGGGGTCTAGGCAATTTAGCCGGACAACGCGCTGGACACGCTGTATTGCACGTACTCCAGTTCCACCCGGCGGTTGGCCGCATGATCAGCCCGTGTTGCCAGCGGGCGCTCTGAGCCCCAGCCGACGGCTTTCAAGCGCTGTTCTTCCACGCCCTCTTCAACCAGAAAACGCACCACGGCGCTGGCCCGCATGCGGGACAGGAAATGACCGTAGTCGTCGCTGCCAAAGGCGTCGGAATGTCCGTGTACGCGCACATGTAGATGACCGTTGTGACGCAAGTAGTGGCCGTGGCGGGTTAGCATGTCCATGTCTACGGCGCTAAGCTGGTGTTTGTTATAGCCGTAATGGAACTTCAGTTGATGGGGTTTGTGTGACTCGGCGCATGGATTTGGCTGAAAACCCTCAGCCAGGGTTGCGCGGGCCAGTAATTCCGGGTTATCCAAAACAAGAACGGTCATGTGGGGTTTCCTTGCATTCGGGGGCCTGCTGCTAATGTTGTTACGCCGCACGATTATTTTCAGGCCGTACTATATATCAGGGCCGAACGACTGGCGCGCAGAACAATAACAGCATTAGGCGGTTGGTCGATAGCGCCATTAAACCGCACAACTAAGGCCAGGCTATGACAAAACACGGCTTACAAGTGGCCAATTGTGATCAAATGTGATGACCCATGCTGATTATTCCCGCTGAAAACGCTGTTAACTGGAAACGCCCTCCCTGGATTACCTTAGGGTTGATGCTGGCCTGCATGCTGGTGTTCACCTTTTATCAGGGCGCCGACCAACGCAAGCTTCAGGTGGCTGTTAGCCATTATCTGAAAAATAATCTGCAGGCTCTGGAGGCTCCGGTTTACGAAGATTACCTGCTGCGCCAGATACGCCAGCAGGGCGATAGCGAGTCGGTTTACCAGCTGCAGCAGATGCGCAATCTTCAGGCCAATCAAAAAAATGGCTGGCTGGCGGTGACCCTGCTGATGGACCGCGACTTCTATCAGTATTTGCTCGATAACCGTGATCTTGTGTGGGCCAGCGCAGAGCGCGAACGCTGGCAACAGCAGCGGGGCTTTATTGAAGACAACTTTATTGGCCGGCTTAGTGCCCAGCGCTTTGGGCTGATACCCGCGCATTTGTCGTTGCACAGCCTTATCAGCTATCAGTTTTTGCACGGCGGCTGGGGCCATTTGCTGGGCAATCTGGTGTTTCTGTTTTTGCTGGGGTTTACCGTAGAGAAAGCTTTGGGAGCTGCGCGCTTTCTGCTGGCTTATCTGCTGTGTGGGGCGCTGTCTGGCTTAATGTTCACTGGCTTCTCTACGGGCAGCCTGGTGCCGCTGATTGGTGCGTCTGGCGCCATTTCCGGGCTGATGGGCATGTACGTGGCGATTTACGGCCTGCAAAAAATCCGCTTTTTCATTTTTTTGGGCGTCTACTTTAACTATTTCCGAGCGCCGGCTATCGCCATTCTGCCGGTGTGGCTGGGTAAAGAGATTTACGATTACTGGTACGCCGGTGCTACCGGTATTGCCTACGTGGCCCACGCTGGCGGTCTGCTGGCAGGTGCGGTTCTGGTGGGAGCCTTGGGTAAAAGCTGGTTCCAGGTGAAAGACACGTTTTTCGAGCCGGAACCCGGAGCGGAAGATGCCGCTTTTACCGAGGCTTACGGGCAAGCTATGGCGGCTATATCTACCCTGGACTTTGAGCTGGCTAGCGCGCGCTTTGAGGCTTTGCGAGAAGCTTACCCCCAGCGCGCGTTGGTGCTGCAACATCAGCAGCAACTGGCGCAACTGCGCCCGGACCTACCAGAGTATCGTCACCTTAGCCGCGAGCGGATGGGGGATGCGCTTAGCAGGCAGCAATTTGATCAGGTTATTGCGGTATGGCAGGAGTATCTGGCCAAAGGCGAGGCGCACCATCCGTTGGCGGCGGAAGACCACAATCGTGTGCTGTTTGCCAGCCTGAAACAGCATGATTTGAGCACCGCAGAAAAAGCCTTTGAGCGCCTGCGAGGCGCTGGCAGCGAGCTGATGGTCAGCGAGGCCTGCCGGCTGCTGGTGGCGGAATTTGAAAAACGCCAGATGGCACCCAAGGCCCAGTATTACCGGCAGTGGTTATAACGCTACGCTGGCGGCACCAGGCGCTCAACAGGCTTACGAATTAGCAAGGCGGAACATTAGTCCGCTACGTTAAAGCTGGCTTTGGGGCCGCGTAATGGCTGGCGTTCCTGCGCTTGCTCCAGAAAGTGCTGAATTTCTGGGTGCTGAGGGTGTTGCGGGCACTGGCGTTGAATAAAGCCCAGAAACGCCGTGGCTTTTTCCCACTGGCCCAGGCCGTTGGCCAGGGTTTGCGCGGCCAGCAGGTAGGCTGGCACCAGTGCCTGGCTGTCGGCAAAACGCTTGTGAAAATCCTGTAGCAGTTTCAATGCCAAACGATGGTGACTGCTGCGATAAAGCGCGCCGGCCACCGTTACCGAAAGCTCGGCGTCTTGCAAACGGAATTGTGGGTCTGCCTGCTGCAGCTGCACCAGCAAATCGGCCAGGGCCTTGCCATCATTGCGCGCTGCCAGCCAGGCCATGATGCGCGGATGGTTAGCGTGCAGGCTGCGAATGTCATTGCGCGCCGCCAGCAATCGGTAAAGTTGGCCAATGCGCAGCGAGTTGTCTGGCTCGCGCTTGAGCTGTTCCAGCAGCAGAGCCTGCGCGCGATCGTAGTTGCCATCTTTCAGGTTCATGTCCAGATCGGCATCAAAGCGCTGGCTTTGGTCGCGGTGGTGCTGGTCCTCGGGTTCAATAGGGTCCTGGTAGTCCGCAGCAAAACCCAGCTCTTCCTGATACTGAAACAGCAGATAACCCAGCATGTGAAACAGCATTAGGGTGAAGGTGCTGTTAAGAAAACCTGCCAGCGGCCGCGATACCCATTCTGAAAAGTGCGTTAAAGCAAAATCCTGTGCCGCGCCAGACGCCAGCACCAGAAGAATCAGGTAACCGTAGAGCAGGAAGTAGGGGCTGCCGATGCGGGCGATCAAAGTGGCCAGGTTCAGGGGGTTTACCGCCGCGCCCACGCTGCGCTCCATGGCCAACACCATAATGCTGGCGGGCAGGGCTAGCACCACAAACGCCAGCGTCAGCAGTAATAGCAAGGGTCCCCCCAGCATGCCCGCGGCCGTCACCAGTCCGCCCATCAGCGCAAACACCAGAATCTGCAATATCACAATGTTAAAGCCGCTGCCGCTAAAGGCCTCGGCCAACGGTGGTGGCTTCAGGTGGCCTTCTGCGGTGCGATTGATAACGGCGTAGGTGTATTTCATCAACGCCAGCGCCAGCAACAGCCACACCAGCATGCCCAGCAGATTCTGAGGCACCAGGGCCGGCACCAGGGTACAGATGGCGATAACCAGCAGTGGATCAGTGTGGAATGGATAGCGGAAAAACGCCCCCAGCCGGTGCCAGAACGGCACTACCTCGGTTGCGGCCCCCAAATAGCGCATTGCCTTGCTGCACTGGGGGCAAATCCCGCGACGTTGTTTGGCGTTAGCATCTGGCATGCAGCGGGCGCAAAAATGCAGCTGGCATTCACCGCAATGCCATTTGGCCGGGTCGCCGGGGTGATAGTGGCAATAGTGTTTCAAAATGTGTCTGCGTCCTGACTGGCTTGGGTGCGGTAGCTATAATCGCAAAAGCGCTGCCTAAAGAATACGTTGTTCCCGTCGTTAACTAAAACTGGCACGCCGCTGCCACCAACCCACCCTTTTTACCTGACTAAGACGGGAAACTTAGCTTTGAAACACAAACCTCTAATTCTTCTGGCCAGCGCGGTGTTTTTGCCGCCCGCCAGGCCGGTAACGGCGTTGACATCAACCACAGTGCACGGCTCTATGTGGTTACTAAAAACAACCAGCGCCAGCTTTTGTGGTGTTTGATGCCGGTATTCTGGCGTTTTTTGCGATCAGTTTGGCCTCCGATCAGAAGCGGTCTTGGGAAATGATCGCTCTGGTGAGCGCCTTTGACAAAGAACAGGACTTGCGCGGTCGCCTTGTAGCCAGCGAAGGCGATCTGGCGGGCAGCTCGTTCAATACCATGACGGAGCGTTTTAGCGAGCTGATTGAGACTGTACGTTCGCTGTTCGGCAATCTGCGCACCAGCGCCAGTGCGTTGATGGTCGCGGGCAGCTCCACCGATCGCATTGCCGACGTCCAGCAGGCCCAGACCGACCAGGCCGCGGCGGAAGCGGCCAGTCGCTCGGCGGAAGCCTCAGCCGAAGGCGGGCGTCATATTCACAGCGCCATTGCCATGACCGACGCCACCAACACGGCGCTGACGGATTCCGCCCGCATGGTGACTGAACTGGTGGAAAAGGTTCAGTCTATCAGCAGTTTTATTGCATCTATTAACGATATTTCGGACCAGACCAATCTGCTGGCGTTGAACGCGGCTATTGAAGCCGCCCGCGCTGGCGAGCATGGTCGCGGTTTTGCGGTGGTTGCGGATGAGGTGCGGCAACTGTCGCGGCGTACCCAGGAATTCACCACGGAAATCCGCGCCACCATGGACGGCCTGGCCAATGTGTCGGAAACCACTTTGGCCGCGATTGAAATGGGGGGGACCCGCTCGCGGGAGACGCTCAATGCGATGAAGCAGACCGGTGAGGCGATTACGATTATTGAAGCGGCCATTGCCGAAGTGAACGGCATGAACCTGCAGATTGCATCGGCTACCGAGCAACAGGCAGTGGCATCCGGGCAGATCAACCAGAGCGTTTAGCTGGTGGCTGAACAAAGCCAGGACGTGTTGCGCGAAGCCAAAAAAACCCAGATCATGGTGACCGACATCGAGCAGATGATTGGCCAGGTAGATGAGCTTATCGCCGGTTACACAACTCGCTAAAATCGGCTAAAACTGACCATAGAATGAATGTTAACGCTTCACTATTCAGCCCGTGAATAGTGAAGATCTCCGTTATGGAGTTGCAGTCTACTGAAACGGTGCGATAGTAGTAGGAGCTACATTCACCGCAGGAGGCACGCTATGTCTAGTGAACTTCACAGTCAGGATAGCCTGAACACCCTTAGCAGTCTAAAGGCTGGAAACACCACCTATCATTATTACAGCTTGCCGAAAGCGGCGGCTGAGCTGGGTGACCTTGACCGCCTGCCGTTTTCGCTGAAAGTGCTGTTAGAAAACCTGTTGCGCAATGAAGACGGCACCACCGTAGACCGCAGCCATATTGATGCCATGGTGCAGTGGCTCAAAGATTGCAATTCCGACACTGAAATTCAGTTTCGCCCGGCGCGGGTGCTGATGCAGGACTTCACCGGCGTGCCCGGTGTGGTGGATCTTGCCGCCATGCGCGACGCCGTTAAGCTTGCGGGCAAAGATCCGGCAATGATCAATCCGTTATCGCCGGTAGACCTGGTGATTGACCACTCCGTGATGGTCGATAACTTTGGCGATGCTTCAGCCTTTAAAGACAACGTGGCCATGGAGATGGAGCGTAACCAGGAGCGTTACGAATTTCTGCGTTGGGGCCAGCAGGCGTTTGATAATTTCCGCGTGGTGCCGCCCGGCACCGGCATCTGCCACCAGGTGAACTTGGAATACCTGGGCAAAACCGTGTGGCACAAACAGCTGGGCGACAAAACCCTGGCCTATCCGGACACCCTGGTAGGCACCGATTCGCACACCACCATGATCAACGGCCTGGGTATTTTGGGCTGGGGCGTGGGCGGCATTGAAGCCGAAGCCGCCATGCTGGGCCAGCCAGTATCGATGTTAATTCCCGAAGTGGTAGGCTTTAAAATCAGCGGCAAATTGCGCGAAGGCATTACCGCCACCGATCTGGTGCTGACCGTTACCGAAATGCTGCGCAGCCATGGAGTCGTGGGCAAGTTTGTCGAATTTTACGGCGACGGCCTGAAAGACATGCCGGTGGCCGACCGTGCCACCATTGCCAACATGGCGCCTGAATACGGTGCCACCTGCGGTTTCTTCCCGGTAGACGAACAGACTCTGAAGTATTTGCGCCTGACCGGCCGTGAGGAACAGCAGGTCGAGCTGGTAGAAGCCTACGCCAAAGCACAGGGACTGTGGCGTGAACCCGGCCACGAGCCGGCGTATACCGATACCCTTGAATTGAATATGGATGAGGTCGAAGCCAGCATGGCCGGCCCCAAGCGCCCGCAAGACAGGGTGGCGCTGAAGAACATGAAAGCCGCGTTTGAACTGGTGATGGAAACCGGCGAAGGCGCACCCAAAACGAATGACAAACGCAACAACGCACTTGAATCTGAGGGTGGGCAAACCGCCGTCGGTGTCGACAACAGTTACCATCATCACTCGAGTCAGATGTTGGCTATGAACGGCCAGGAAACCCGCCTGGATCCGGGTGCGGTGGTGATTGCGGCGATTACCTCGTGCACCAACACGTCCAACCCCAGCGTTATGATGGCCGCTGGCCTGGTAGCACAAAAAGCGGTCGCCAAAGGTTTGAAAGCCAAGCCTTGGGTGAAGACGTCGTTGGCGCCAGGCTCGAAAGTGGTCACAGAGTATTTGCGCGCAGGCGGTTTCCAGGGCGACCTGGACAAGCTCGGTTTTGATCTGGTGGGCTACGGTTGCACCACCTGTATCGGTAACTCCGGGCCGCTGCCCGAGGCGGTGGAAAAAGCCATTAACGATGGCAATATGACGGTGGCCTCGGTGCTGTCTGGCAACCGTAACTTTGAAGGCCGGATACACCCTCTGGTGAAAACCAACTGGTTGGCGTCGCCGCCCTTGGTAGTGGCTTACGCGCTGGCGGGTAATGTAAGGGTGAATTTGCTGGAAGATTCGCTGGGTGACGACAAAGACGGCAACCCGGTGTATCTGAAGGACCTGTGGCCCAGCCAGCAGGAAGTGGCCGAAGCGGTGGGAAAAGTCAAAACGGACATGTTCCGCACCGAATACGCCGCCGTGTTCGACGGCGATGCCGCCTGGCAGGCTATGGAAGTCCCTGAAACCACGGTTTACAAGTGGTTAGACGATTCCACCTACATCCAGCATCCGCCCTTCTTCGAAGGTATGGGGCCTGAGCCTGAGCCGATCGACGACATTCGCGAAGCGCGCATTCTGGCGCTGCTGGGCGATTCGGTCACCACCGATCACATATCCCCAGCCGGTTCATTCGCGGCCGACAGCCCTGCCGGAAAGTACCTGCAGGAGCGCGGGGTAGAACCAAAGAATTTCAACTCTTATGGCTCGCGTCGTGGCAATCATGAAGTGATGATGCGCGGCACGTTTGCCAACGTGCGCATCCGCAATGAAATGCTGGATGGCGTGGAAGGCGGTTATACTCGCTACGTGCCAGACGGTAAACAGATGCCGATTTACGACGCTGCCATGAAGTATCAGGAGCAGGGCATACCACTGGTGGTGATCGCCGGCAAGGAGTACGGCTCCGGTTCCAGTCGCGACTGGGCCGCCAAAGGCCCTCGCCTGTTGGGCGTACGAGCGGTAGTAGCCGAATCTTACGAGCGTATTCACCGCTCCAACCTGATCGGCATGGGCGTAATGCCACTGCAATTCCAAAGTGGCACCGACCGCAAAACCCTGAAATTGACCGGCGACGAAACCATCGCCATTGATGGCTTGTCTGGCGACATCACGACCGGGCAAATTCTGACCATGACGGTCACTTATGGGGATGGCACAACCGCAAGTTGTGATTTGCTATCGCGCATAGACACAGCGAACGAAGCGGTGTACTTCCGCCACGGCGGGATTCTGCACTATGTGGTTCGGGAAATGCTGCGCACTGCCTGATTTGTGTCGCTAAAAGTCGTTATGATCAAAAGGCCAGCTACCTGAAGGGTACTGGCCTTTTGTTTATGTGGTGGTGCGAGCATCAAAGCCTGTAATGTTGTGCGCGCAGTTTACGATCGTATATTCACCATCTTGTCTGAAATTTTTTGGCAGGTGCGTCGTTTTGGTAAGTGTCACTAAGGGAATAAGCCACAGGATGAATGTGTTGATTGTTGACAGCGACGACAACATGGTTGCTTTGCTGACCAGTATTTGTGTCGGTGTAGACCCAAGGGTGCGAGTGCACGGATTTGGCTTTGTGCAGAACGCTTTGGACCACTGGGAAGTTCACGGAGCGGATTTGATACTGGCGGATGTGGACCTTCCCGATGGCAGCAGTCTGGAGCTGATTCGCCGTGTGCGCCGCTCGCAAAGCGAGGTGCCCGTGTTAATGATCAGCCGAACGGCCGATCGTGAATCCATATTGAAGGCGGCTCGGCTGGGCATCAGTGGCTTTGTCAGTAAACCGTTCAGCGTTGAATCATTGCACCAGCGGCTGCGCAGTTTGCTCCCCCAGGGGCAGGTAGGTGGCAGTATGAATCTGAACGAGCACATTGCAGCAGCTGTTAGCACCATGGTGCAGCTACCCGGAGCCCCGAACACCGCTGAAATAATCGAGCTGCTTCAGCGCGGCCAGGATGTCAGCGCGGCAGAGCTGGTGCGATCATGGCGTAACGAAGTTTCAGTAACGGCACGTTTACTGGCGGTTGCGGGCAGTATTTCTTTTCGCCGCTCCGGACTGCCGGTGACAACACTGAAAGATGCCATTCTGGCTCTGGGTGTACCTATGGCACTGAATCACGCGCTGGCGCTGTCGTTGGATATTTGTGGCCAGTTGGCGCATCCGCTACTGGCAGAAAAAGCAAAAGGATTGCTGGCGCAGGCCGTGGCCGTGGCCGACGGTGCGTACCGGCTGGCATTGAAGCTTGGTGAGCCTGCCGTACCCTGCCATACCGCTGGATTGTTGAGCCGGGCCGGAGACTTAGCGGCGTTAAAACTGATGCAACAGTACTGTGACTCAGGCGACAAAACCCTGAGCGCTGAGGAGATAGACCAGGCCCTGGCCGACTGGGCGCAACCCTTGGGCAATCAGATTAAAGTGCACTGGCGCCTGCCGCTGCAGCTGCGGGAGCTGGTCGGTGCTGTACATTTTTTACCGCGGGAAACGGTGAGCCAGTCCAAAGTGATTATGCGGGCTGCCGGATTATACGAGAGTGGGCTAATAGACAGTGATGACGGTAAGTGGTTACTGCGTCGGCTCGGGCTGGAGGGTATAGGTTAAAGCGCGGTCTGGCTCCTAACGGTGGCTGCTATTCGGGCAATCGGTTAAAATATGCCACGCATTTTTGACAAACATCCATCAAGGCCATTATGTCTTCTTCTTCTGAATCTGCGAATGAAATCAAAGCCCGCCTGAATCTTGAAACCTCCCGTATTCACTGGCATGACTTGCAAACATACTATGCCCGTGGACAAGTTGTGCAAGTGGCCGCCGACACTGATTTGTTAAACGTGGCATGCGAGTTGGTTGCCGACAATAAGGCGCAGTTTGAACACTGGCTGGCCAGCGGCAGGGTGGGGGATGTTACGCCGGATCTGGCCCGAGCCTGGTATCAGAACAATACCGAGTTGTGGGCCGTGGTGATCGCGCCCTGGGTGCTGGTGCAAGACCGCGCCGACGGCGAGTTGCACTGATGCTGACCGGAGTGCTGCTGATACTGGCGCCGCTGTTTCTGGGCTTTGCCATTTCTATTTCCAACCGTCGCGCGATGACCACCATCCACTACTCGGTAGAAACCCTGGTGTACCTGATTCTGGGTATGCTTGGTTTGGGGTTAGGGCAAATGGACGGCTTGGGCAGTCAGCTCAGCACCATGGCAAGCCAGGTTTTGGCCCTGGTGGCACTGTTGTTGCTGTGCAATATGGGTGGCTTGTGGCTGTTTCACCGGTGGCGCCCGCTGACGGTGAACAGCGCGGAACAGTCCGCTAGCCCGGGCTATCGACGGCTGTTCATGGCGGCGGCCAAACCCTTGCTGGCAGCGCTTGCTGGCTTGCTGTTGGGCTATTACCTTTTGCCGGCCATACCGTTTATTGATCAGATCGCTACCGGCCTGCTCATGCTGCTGCTGCTGCTGATTGGCTTGCAGCTTCGTAACGCTGGCTTGTCGCTGCGCAAGCTGCTGATGAACGTGCAGGGCCTGGGTATTGCGCTGGTTTTAATGGCCAGTTCAATGCTGGCGGGTGTGTTGCTGATACCGGTGCTAGGTTTACCCTGGCATCAGACATTGGCACTGACTTCCGGCTTTGGCTTTTATTCGTTGTCGGGAATTGTCATTGGTGATGCCTTGGGCCCCGCCTGGGGCGGGGTGGCGTTTATGAACGACGTACTGCGCGAAATTATCGCTCTGGCCATTATTCCGCTGGTGATCGCCCGCCGTCCGGCAATGGCCATTGGTTATGGCGGCGCCACTTCTATGGATTTTACCCTGCCGGTGATTCGCAGCAGCGGTGGCCTGGCCTGCGTGCCAGTGGCCATCGCCTCCGGCTTTTTGCTGTCGTTTTTCGCCCCTGTGTTCATGGGACTGTTTTTGTCATTAGGCTAGCTGGCTTGTGGCCTTAGCCCGCCGGAAAAAATGTGCGCAGGCTGTTGTGGTAGGTCTGCTCGATCACTTGCTGCAATGGCAGCTCTTTTACTTCGGCAATTTTTTCGGCCACAAAGGGCAGGTAACAAGGTGCGTTTTCACGCCCGCGATAGGGTACCGGCGTCAAAAACGGCGCGTCGGTTTCCAGCAAAATTTGCTCGATGGGCGACATACGCACAATATCCCGCACGTTCTCGGCTTTGTTAAAGGTGGTAATGCCGTTAAAGCCCAAGCACCAGCCCTGGTCCAGGGCATAGCGCGCCAGCCCAGGGCCGGAGGTAAAGCTGTGAATCACGCCGCGCCGGGTCAGGCTGGTTTCGAACTCGCGCAGAATTTCAACCATGTCGTCGTCGGCGTCGCGGCTGTGAATCACCACCGGTTTGTTGTGGTCACAGGCAATTTGTAACTGGCGGCGAAACACGGTGCGCTGCACCTCGCGGTCAGCGTGATCGTAGTAATAATCCAGACCGATTTCACCCACCGCGACGATTTTTGCATCGCCGGCGTGGGTGCGAATTTCAGCTTCTACTTCATCGTTGAAGGTTTCGGCTTCGTGAGGATGAATTCCCTGGGTGCCATAAATCCAGGGCGCAAGCTGGCTCAGTTGCCGCACCCGCTCAAGGTTATCCGGAGAGACCGCAATAGTGATGATGCGCTCAATGTTCAGCTGCTCACTTTGCAGTAGAATATCCTCGAGCGGGCGCTCTTTGAGGTAGTCCAGATGGCAGTGGGTTTCTATGATAGGGTGATCAAATCGTGGAATGTCACGACGCTTCTTACTCATGGGGCACTCGCAATACGTTGTCGGCAAGGAATGTCGCCATATTAACAGTTTTACCCGTTGTTCACCCAGCCAAAGGAGAGTTCTATGCACGTTGTGGTGATTGGTGGTGGTGTGGTTGGTGTAACCACAGCTTGGGAACTTTGTCGCCGCGGCCATCAAGTGACCGTTCTGGAGCGTCACAGCCTGGCAGGTAATGAAACCAGTAAGGCCAACGCTGCGCAGCGCTCTTACGGTGTTGTGTATCCCTGGGCCGACCCGTCTATGGTGCTTAAAGCACTGCCTTGGTTGGTAAAACAGGATGGGCCGTTAAAAATGGGTTTTCCGCCGTCGCTGGCAACCATTCGTTTCATGTTTTCGACGTTACGCTACGCCTGGTCGCCGGGGCTCTTCGGTTTTAACCGGCGCGCCATGTTGCGCCTGGCCAAGCACAGTCGAGAGCGTTTCCTGGTTCTGGAAAACGAGCTTGAGCTGGACTTTGACGGTGCCCATGAAGGCCTGTTGCATTTAGCCAGTACGCCGGAGGCGTTGGACGGCTATCGCAAGATTCAGCACTTACTGAGTAGTATGAACATTCCCGCACGTATTTTGAACGCCGCCGAGGTAGAACAGTTAGAGCCTGGCCTGAGCGGCAACGGGCCACTTTACGGCGCGCTCAGCTATGACACCGACGGCACCGGCGACTGCCATCTGTTCAGCCGTGAATTGGCGCGGGCTTGTGAAGAAAAAGGCGTGGTGTTTCGCTATGAGGTAGACGTAGAACAACTGCTGGCAGACGACCGGCGTGTCAACAGCATTATGTTGCATACCAAAGAAGGGCAGCGGGAAAACCTGAACGCCGATGCGGTTGTCGTCAGCGCCGGCTGCTGGTCTGATAAGCTGACCCGGCCCCTGGGCCAGCGACTGCCGATTTATCCGGTGAAAGGCTACAGCCTGACGGCAACCATTACCGATGCACAAAAAGCGCCAAAATCCACCATACACGATGACCAATACAAGGTAGTTATGACCCGCTTGGGCGACCGCTTGCGGGCAACGGGGTTTGTGGAATTGAACGATTTTGACCGGAGCATTCCGCAGGCACGCCTTGAAACCATTAAAAAGTCGGTTCGCAGTCGCTTTCCGGGTTGCACAGACATCGATAGCGCAGAAAGCTGGACCGGGTTTCGCCCGATGACGCCAGATGGCCCTGCGATCATTGGCCGTGGCAACCGGGAAAATCTGTATTTGAATACCGGCCACGGCGTATTCGGTTGGACGCTCGCCGCTGGAAGCGCGGATGTGATCGCCAGTGTGATCGATAACCAGGAGCCGGCGGTGTGCCTGGATGCTTTCCGCCCAGAGCGTTTCAGCGAGTAGGGCGCTTGGGCTTTATCGGCCGCTAGCGAATAAATAGAAACAAAAAAAGGCACCCGAAGGTGCCTTTTTTATACTTCACTTCATCAGACTGGAAGTCTTAGCGACGCACTTGAATGCGAGCTTCAACCCGACGGTTGGCTGCACGGCCAGCGTCTGTGCTGTTGTTAGCAATGGGCTCGGCTTCACCGTAGCCTTTGCTGGATACGCGATCCTGGCTGATGCCCAGTGCGCCGGTTAAGCGATCGGCAACAGATGTTGCGCGGCGCTCTGACAACTTCTGGTTGAATTCAGCTGTACCGGTACTGTCGGTGTGGCCAGCAATTTCAACGTAGGTGTTGCTCTTGGCCTCTAGCGTGTCAGCGATGGCACGGATCTGGCTGTCATAAGCATCACCAATCGTGGCGCTTTCCAGCGGGAATTGAACTTCAATTTCCGTGGTGCTAATGGTTTCAGTGATGCCTTCACAGCCGTCTTTGTCAACTTTTACGCCAGCGGCGGTGTTCGGGCACTTGTCTTTGCTGTCCACTACGCCGTCTTTATCGCTGTCCAGTTCACAACCGTTAGCGTCAACTTTGGCACCGCGGGGGGTATTAGGGCACTTGTCGCGGGTATCGGGCACGCCGTCGTTGTCAGCGTCAGCTGGCGGCTGGGGTGCTGGTGCAACTGGGGCTGCCTGGCCAACGGTGCGGGTGAAGGCAACGCTGATACCCAAAGACGCCATGGTGTCGAAGGTGCTTTCATCAATGCCGTGGAATTCACGCAGATCGCCACGCAGAGATACGCGATCGTTGATGTTGTAACGTACGCCGGCACCCAGGTTTACGCGAGTTTCGTCGCTGTTGATGCCTGGGGTAGACGGGCCAGTGCCGTCAAAGTTGGCGTGACCGGCACCCACTGATACGTATGGGTTCCAGGTGCGATCCGGGCCGGCAAAGTAGTAAGTGCCGTCTACACGTACCTCGTCAAAATCGGTAGAGCCGCTGGTGTATTTGCGTTCTGCGTTAGCGCGCGAGTATACGGCTTCTACTGCCCAGTTCGGCAGAAAGCGATATTCGATGCCCACACCATAGGTGTCAGACTCATCCAGGTCCCGCTTGTCACCAAAATACTGGTAACCGGCAAACGGGTTCAGGTAAATAGTTTCCTGGCGCTCAGCCAATGCAGGAACTGCAAAAGATGAGGCAAGGGCTGCAATAGCGACCGGACGCAAAAATTTCATAAACGCTCTCCATTTCGATTATTAAGTTTCAGGAAATCTACGAATTTGTGATCGCCATCAACTCTTATAGATAAATTAGGCTATTGGCACGCAAAACTCAAAACAAGCTTACGTAATGTTACCTTAGGAGTTGTACGTGTGTAGATGTAATTTTTTAGTTTAACTTATTGATTAAAAAATAATAAATTTCAGGATGGCACCTGAACTGGCGTTAATTTAATACGTTGAAATAGAGGTGGGCGCTTTGCTTGCTGAAATTGAGGGTGTCGCCGTTATCAAATCGAACTTCAAAGGCTCTTTCATCCTCACTGACAACGGTTCCAGCGCCAAATATGGCGTGTTGAAGCCGTTCCCGCTGCCATAGGGGCTGGTCATTGTTTTCCTGGCTAGTTTCGCCGCTCAGGGTTACGCCTTCGCGGCGACCGTAACGTTCGCTAATCGCCGTTAGTGGGGCGTTCATGGCTATAGCGTTGCTGCCTTCTAATTGATGCAAAGCGCCGCCTAGTTCATCGGATAGCTCAAAACAACACTCTGCCACAAAGCGGCTGGGGCCCTGTTCGCCGTCCAGGTGAGGGCGACTGCTTGCAGGACGCGTAATCAAGTGCAACTGTTGCCTGCTGCGAGTAATGGCCACGTACAATAAGCGCCGTTCGCTTTCCAGGTGGGCGCGCAGATTGTCTTCGGCGCGGGGGCTGTAAGGCAGGTACTTTTCCTGTAAACCGGGCACGATCACCGTCGGCCACTCCAGACCTTTGGTGCGGTGAATAGTTGACAGCAGAACGCCGGCTGGCTGGGTGTCTTGCCCATCGTTGCGATGGGCGCCGGCTTGTTGCTTCAGCGTGTGCAGGTGGGCCAGAGCTTTTTCGGCGTTAATATCCAGGCTTTTCAGGTACTGGCGAAAGCCTTGAATGGTGTTGATTCGCTCTTCCGCGCTGTCGTGGGTCAGGGCCAGGCTGCGAATGCCGTCGTACAGATCGGTGCTGTCGGCGTATACGCTGATTACCCCGGCTACTGGTCCGCGATAGCCACTGAGCTGGTTCAGTGCTTCCGCCAGTTTGCGCAGCTTGCGGGCGGCCATGGGGGCCAGAGCGTTAAAGTCCATCGCCAGTATGCGTTGTGCCCAGTCCTCGCCAAAGCCGGCCAAAAAGCGTGCAAGCTGGTCCAGCTCCGGCTCTTTCAGGCCAACGTGGGGGAACCGCAGCAGTTGCCGCGCAAGTTCCAGGCGGTCGCTGTCGGGCAATAGCCTGAGCTGTCCGGTCACTACCTGCAGCAACGCCATAATGGCCTGCACTTCGCGGCTGAACAGTGCACCTTTGCCGGCATCAATGCGGTAGGGCACTTGTCGCGCCAGCAGTTTCAGTTCAATGGCCACGCTCTGGCTCCATACTCGGAACAGGATGGCGGTATCAGTCAATTGTTCTGCTGTCTTGGCTTGCAGCAGCTGCAACACGGTATCGGCGTCATTGTCCTGGCGGTGCAGGGTAATGGTAGTGGCGGGTGTAGACGGATGCGCATGGCACAATTTAAAGTCTTTACGGCCACTGTTGTTGTGAATTAGATGGTTGGCCAGCAAGGCTACCCGGTGGCCATAACGAAAGCTGTAGCTTAGGGTTTGTTCCAGCGGGCTTTCAAACTCGTCACTGAAGCGGCGCAGAATAAACTCCGGTTTGGCGCCACGAAACTCGTAAATGGTCTGGTCCGGATCGCCTACCACGGTTACCCGGGCCCGATCACCCGCCACATAGCGCAGCAGTAAATGCTGAATTTCGTTGGTGTCCTGATACTCGTCCACCAGAATCAGGTCCATTTTATTGGCCACCAGCCCTTGCAGGGGCGGGTTCTGGTGAATGGCCATGACCGGCTCGTACAGCATGTCGGCAAAACTGATACGGCTCTGGCCTTTGCGCCATTGCTCGAAACCGTGGAACAGGTCAATCAGGTAGCGCTGGCGTTCAGTGAACTCCATGTCTTCAAACACGATTTCCGCAGGCGAAAGGCTGGTTTTCACCCGGTCAATAAAGCCGGTGGCGGTTTCTATAAATTCTTTTTTGTTCCGCCGCAGCTCGTCGGCCAGGTCTTCCGGCACCAGCCGGCGACTGAGCTGAAATACCTGATAGTTAATTTCCGCGTCGCTGAGAATGTTAGCGGAAAAATTGGGCAGATAGCCCTCCCGCACAAAACGCCGGTAAAGCCGCAGGCCCATGGCGTGATAGGTGCGTATTTCCGGCAGCGCCAAGCCACTATTGCCGCACACCGTTTGCAGTTTGCGTTCGAAATCCATCTTGGCGCTGCGGTTGAACATCAGCACCAGCATACGGGCAGGATCGTGCCCCTGGTGCAGCAGGTAGCGAATACGCCATGCCAGGGTCGTGGTTTTGCCACTGCCGGCGACCGCGGTAATCACCGCGTGTTCAAAGCCGGCGCTAATAATGCTCCGTTGCTCGTCGGTCAGAAACTCGGGCAGCACCAGTTGTGCAGCTGGATTCGCCAGGGCCGTTGCGGCAGTGTGGGGTTGATGCTGGTAATCGATAGCGGGTGGTTGCTGTGGCATGGCGCCATTGTAATCGGCAACTGGTCGCGGGCACAGGCCTGTTCCATAATGGCGTCGTCATTTTTCATATTCAGCAGTTCAAACGCACCTTAAAAACACCTATTAAGAGCACGGTTATGGCGTTTACACCGGATTCACCCAGCCCCGGCGCTCTGCAGCACTTGCGCGCTGAATTACGGCACGCCGGTGAACGCAGACTGGTGCTGATGGAGGGCGACCGCAGTGCGGCATTGCGCTGGTTGACGACCGAACTGCCATTTTTAACGGTAGATCAGGGCCTGTGGGTCAGCACCAGGGCCGACAGTCCCCTGCTGGCCTTGCAACTAGCGACACCGGCGCAAGCAAGAACGTGGCTGGGGCGTGAGCTAGACCTGCTGGTGTGGGACGGCTTCAGTGGCAACCCACCTGACGGGCTGGCGGCGCTGGCTGGCACATTAACGGCTGGCGGCCTGTGGTTCTGGCTGATGCCGCCGCTGGCGCAATGGGGCACATTTGCTGACCCGGACTACGCCCGCACCGGCCTTGATCAGGCCAGTGAACACCCCTTTGCTGAGCGCTTGGCGAAGATACTGTGTGATACGCCAGACGTCATTCGGCTGGATGTGAGTGGGGATGAGAGCACGAACGCCACCATAAACTCAGAACTGGGCCGTGTGCGGAACGAATTAAGCCGACGCCGACCCGCAACGGCGTTCTGCGTTAGCGGCGGGCCCGAGCAGGACCAGCTAGTGCAAGCGCTGGTGCGTTTTGGCTTGGGGCGCCGGCGCCGTCCGCTGGTGGTTACCGCTGATCGCGGCCGCGGCAAATCGGCAGCCTTGGGCTTGGCGGCAGCGGAGTTGCTGTTGCAGGGCCGCCAGCGAGTATTGCTGACTGCGCCTTCGGCCGAACAGGTGGCTACCGTTATGGCCCACGCCCGTGAGCGCCTGGGAGCCCAACTGCAAAGCCAATCGGCTACTGAACTGAACACCACCAGCGGCGCCAGCCTGACATTCGTATTGCCGCAACAGCTGCTGGCGGACAAACCTGCCGCCGAAGTCGTGATGGTCGACGAAGCCGCCGCCATAGCCGCGCCGCTGTTGCAGCGTATTTTGCTAGGCTGGCCACGGGTGGCCTTTGCCACCACTGTGCACGGCTATGAAGGAGCCGGGCGGGGATTTGCGGTGCGCTTTCGCGAACAGTTGGACCGGTACACGCCTCACTGGCAAGAGCGTACTCTTTCGCAGCCAGTGCGATGGGCGGCCAGTGACCCGCTGGAGCCGCTGGTTTTCCGCTTGTTCTTGTTGGCGGCGGAAAGCCAGAACAACACACAACAGCAGACGCCTGATCCCTTGCTGGTACTGGAGCCGGTTCTGGAGCTAGAGCGCTGGCAGCCGGCTCAGGCAACAGAAAATGATTTGGCGGAAGCTTTCGGGCTTTTGGTGAACGCTCATTACCGCACGACGCCGGCAGACCTGCGCCAGTGGCTGGACGACCCCGCCGCCGTCAGCTGGCGAGCTCGCATAAATGGACGCACGGTGGGATTGTTGTGGGCCCAGGGCGAAGGCGAATTTTCAGCGCCTTTGGCGCAGCAGGTCAGCCTTGGGCAGCGCCGGCTGCGCGGGCATTTGTTGGCACAGTCGCTGGCGTTACACGCGGGCCTGCCGCAAGCGGTTCAGCAGCATGGTTTACGGGTAACACGAATTGCGGTGGCGGCCCCGCAGCGGCGCAGCGGGATTGGCCAGCGCCTGGTGTCTGCCGCTAAGGCCTATGCCAAAGCGGAAGGCTTTGATTATATCGGCAGCAGTTTTGGTGGCACGCCTGCGCTCCTGACTTTTTGGCAGCGCCAGGGGTTGCAGCCGGTGCGTCTGGGTTTCAGCCAGGAGGCCAGCAGTGGTGAATATCCGTTACAGGCTGTGTGCGGGCTCAGTGCAGCGGGTAAGCGTTTGGTGCAGGATTTACAGCAGCGCCTGGGCCGGCACTGGCTGGTGCTGGCCGGTCGTCAGTGGGTCCAGTGTGAGCCGGAACTGATGGCCACCGTAATGCGCAGCCTGCCGGCCGGCCCGCAACCAGATGCCGAAGACCAGCGCGATTTACAGTATTTCGCTGCTGGCCATCGCGGCTTTGAGCTGACCCTGCCCGCGCTGCAGACTCTTAGCCGCTGCGTCGGCGCCGCAGACTGGCTGAGCGCATTACCTCCCGTTCAGTGCGCGCTGTGGTGCCGCGCTGTTGTGCAGGGCCGCAGTTGGGCTGAACTTCAGCGCGAGAATCTGTGCTTTGGCCAGCGCGATGCCGAACGACAACTTAGGTTTATGGTTTCAGGCTGGTGCTGTTAGTATCCGTGTCATGCAAACTGCGTCTTGATTTATCGCATTTGAACAGAATTTGGCGCGTGTTATAACGTCAAACTGGTATATTAATAGGATGTTTTATTCGCCGTTATTCGCGTATAAGAAATTACAGGCATTCGATTCGAAAAATGAGAGGGTTACCCTAATGAAATTGAAGCACTTTGCTGTTGCAGGTCTTTTTGCATTGAGTGCGGCGCTGCCGCTGATGGCCAACGCCGGAGATGCGGTCGCTGGTAAGACAAAAGCGGCCGTGTGTGCTGCTTGCCATGGCCAGAACGGTATCGCGTTGATCCCGATGTATCCGAATCTGGCGGGCCAGCACGAGATGTATTTGGTGTCGTCGTTGAAGGCGTACAAAAACAAGGAACGTAATGGTGGCCAGGCGGCCATTATGCAGGGCCAGGCAATGGGGCTGAGCGATACTGACATCGCCGACTTGGCGGCGTATTTCGCCAGTCTGCCTGCAGGCGGAAAATAAGCCACCCCGCAGTCAGTTGTTGCAAAATAGTGGGGCTGTTTTACGTCTGGCTAAAGTGTCCGTTTACTTAGCCAGACGAAATGTCAGACCTTGCTGATAATCCGGTAACTTGGCCTATAAGCCGAGGTGCCGGGCAGTTTCATACGATTTTGAGCCACAAACTGTTCCAGCATGGCTTCCAAAGGCTTAATCAGGCTGGGGTCGCCCGCAATTTCGAACGGGCCATGGGCCTGCACCTTCCGAATTCCTTCTTCTTTTACGTTACCCGCGACAATACCGCTGAAGGCTTTGCGCAGATTCGCCGCAATCAAGTGCACTGGCTGATCCCGATGCAGTTCCAAGGCGCGCATGTTGGCGTGGTCCGGCTCAAATGGCAGCTGAAACACAGGGTCTATTTTTAACGTCCAGTTAAAGTAATAGGCGTCTTGCATGGCGCGGCGGAAGGTCTCGACCTCTTGCATACCGTGTTTCATGGTGCGCGCCACCCGCACCGGATCGTCAATGATAATTTCATAACGCTTCGCGGCGTCGTTACCCAAGGCATTGCGGATAAACTTGTCGATCATTTCAAAATAATCAGCGTTCTCGCGCCTGCCGGTAAACACCACCGGGAAGGGAATGTCGGCGTTGTCTGGGTGCAACAAAATACCCAACAGGTAAAGAATTTCTTCCGCTGTGCCAACTCCACCGGGGAATACGATCACGCCGTGGCCAAGGCGTACAAAGGCTTCCAGGCGTTTTTCTATATCCGGCATGATCACCAGTTCGTTCACAATCGGATTGGGTGCCTCGGCGCCGATTATGCCTGGTTCGGTAATGCCAATGTAGCGACCGTCTTTTACTCGCTGTTTGGCGTGGCCTATGGTGGCGCCTTTCATCGGGCCCTTCATGGCGCCGGGGCCGCAGCCGGTGCAAATGCTCAGTTCACGCAGGCCCAACTGGTGGCCCACTTCTTTGCTGTATTGGTATTCTTCATGGCTGATGGAATGGCCACCCCAACACACCACCATGTCTGGCTGTCGCCCCGGTTGCAGCACCCGCGCGTTGCGCAGAATGTGGAACACCATATTGGTCAGATCTTCCGGCCGCGGATGCCGCTGGGCTTCAATGAACAGCGGGCTGGAATGGGTATATACAATGTCGCGTAACACCGAAAACAAATGTTCGCGATTGGCGCGCAGCATTTCATTGTCGACAAAGGCATGGTGGGGTGCGTTGATCAGTTCCAGTTTCAGGCCGCGGGGCTGGGGCACCAGGTGCACCTCAAAGTCGCTGTGGGCCGTCATCAAATCCTGGCAATCGTCGGTAACCACTCCGGTATTCAGTACGGCCAGTGCGCACTGGCGAAACAATCGGTAAAGGCCGCCTTCGCTGCGGTCTTTCAGGCGGTTTACTTCATGGTTAGACAGGATTTCGAGGCTGCCTTCGGGCGACACCAACGCGTTGATGGTGGGTTCATTCATCGGTCGTAAAACTCCTTGGTATGCGGCCGGCATCCTCCACCACACGGGTGCTCGTCCGATTGCCGGCGGCCGAGGCGCTACACTAAGTGTTTTTTTGCCGATGTGCTACCGAATAACGCTGGATTCCAGACTGGGCTGGAACCCACCGAACCTGTTTTCAACGTGCCTTACCGCAACAGGGCTCAGCCAGTCAGGCCCTTAAAAAATTGCTGCACGTTGAGACTCAGGGTGTCCAGGTCATAGCCGCCTTCCTGCACCGTCAGTGTTGGCAGGCCCATTTGGCGAATGTGGCTGCCCAAACGACAGAAGCCCTCGCTGGACACTGACACTTTGGCTTGCGGGTCGTTCTTGTAAATATCGAAGCCCAAGGCCAGTACAATAACATCCGGCTGGTAAAGCTTCAGCGCGGTCAGGGCTTCTTCCACCTTGCTGAAAAAATACTCTTCATCAGAGCCGTGGGGCATGGGTAGGTTGATGTTGTAACCGTAGCCTTCGCCTTCGCCGCGTTCTTCTTCGTAACCGGCCACCACCGGGTAGAAGTTGGTGGGGTCGCCGTGCACCGAAACGTAAAGCACGTCGCTGCGGTGGTAGAAAATCTCTTGAATACCCTGGCCGTGATGCATGTCGGTGTCGAGTATGGCTACGCGCTGATATCGGCTGCGCAGGCGCTCGGCAGCAATGGCCGCGTTATTCAGATAGCAGAAGCCACCGGCTGCTGCGTGGCGAGCGTGATGGCCCGGCGGGCGGCATACCGCATAGGTGGTGTGTTCCCCTGCCATCAAGGCGTCGGCCGCGCCCAGGGCGGTCTGTGCCGACCAGTAGGCGGCATCCCAGGTGTGCTTGCCAATGGGGCTGCTACCGTCGGCCTGATAACGTGCGGCCTCAGCCAGAACGCCTTTCAGCGCGTTGGGGCTGTGCACAAAAATATTGGACATGACCTCATCGCCCCAGTCATCGCCCATCGCCTTCCAGCGCCTGTGGGCAGATTCCAGAAAGCGCAGATAACTCAGATCGTGCACCTTGCCAATGGGCCCCGCGCCCTGGTCAGCCGGTTGCAGCACCGGAATACCGCTGGCCTTCAGGCCCGCCAACATTTCCCGGGTACGGTCTGCTACTTCTTGCGGTTGGCGCATTTGGCCGCGGGTGAAGTACGACTGTGGGCTGTGTTGATCTTGTGCGGGGTGAAAAAATGCTTTCATATTTCAGCGGCCTTCTTAGGAAGCGGTAGGGCGTAATCACCCGAGTATAAGCACTGACTGGCGTGGGTCAAAAAAATCTGATCCGTAAAAATCGCCGTCAGCTTTACAGGTTGCCGGAGAGCATCCACTATAGTGAATAAATGAATGAGTAAGAATTTGCGCTTCTGCGATCGAGCGTTCAGATCGCATCGCAGCAGCTTGATCGGTATTGCAACGGCCTGGCTACCACGTACAGCTTGGCTACCTATCACGTACAGCCTGATTATCTATCATGTAAGGGAGCCTGAATGATTGAATCACCGTTATTACAGAACATAACCGGATACGCCGGTGGCCAGTGGCAACAAGCCGCCGCTGATACCTTTGATGTGGATAACCCGGCCACCGGTGCCGTTATTGCGAAAGTGCCGTTTGTAACCGAGCAACAAGTGCAAGATGCCATAGCCGCGGCAAAAAAAGCCGAAAAACTGACCGAGCCTTACCCTTTGGAAACTCGCCGTAAGTGGCTGGAAGACATTCGTGATGCTTTAACCGCCAATCGCGCAGAGATGGGCCGTATTCTATGTCTTGAACACGGCAAGCCGTTAAACGAAGCCCAAGGCGAAGTGGACTACGCCGCTGGCTTCTTCGATTACTGCGCCAAAAATATTGAGGTGTTGAGTCCGCGTAACTTGGAGGAAAAGCCCAAAGGTTGCAGTTGGACCGTGCATTTTCGCCCGATCGGCGTGGTGGGCCTGATTACGCCCTGGAACTTCCCCATTGGCATGATTGCTAAAAAGCTGTCGGCGGCTCTGGCAGCCGGTTGCCCGTCGGTGATCAAACCCGCCAGTGCCACCCCGTTGACCATGGTTGCGCTGTTCACTCTGATGGATAAATACGTTGATCTGCCCGCCGGAATGGTGAACCTGGTGATGGGTAAAGCCAGCATGATTGGCAAAGCGCTGAGCGAAAGCCCGGACGTGCCTATGCTCAGCTTTACCGGTTCCACCGAAGTGGGGCGCCAGCTGATCAAAGACACCGCCGACTCGGTGAAAAAACTAGCTCTGGAGCTGGGTGGCAACGCGCCGTTTATCGTGTTTGACGACGCCGACCTGGACGCGGCGGTTGATAACCTGCTGGCCAACAAATTCCGCGGCAGCGGCCAGACCTGCGTGTGCGCTAACCGTATTTTTGCCCATGAAAACATTGTCGACAGTTTCAGTCAGAAACTGGCCGAACGGGTAAATAAAATGACCATAGGTGACGGCATCAACGGCGATGTAGACCTCGGCCCGCTGATCAACCGTGCCGGTTACAACAAGGTGAAACGCCATCTGGCAGACGCGCTAGAGCAGGGCGCCACTCTGGTAGCCGGTAAAAAGCCGTCAGAGTTGAACGATGACGATTTGTTTTTCCCGCCCACGGTGATTACTGGCGTAACTCGGCAGATGTGTTGCTCGCGGGAAGAAACCTTTGGCCCGTTGGTACCCATCGCCAGCTTTAGCGATGAAAACGAAGTGATCGCGGCCGGCAACGACACCGAGTTTGGCTTGGCCTCTTACGTGTTCACTGCGGATGTCAAACGCGCCCAGCGCGTAGCGGCCGGGCTGCGCTTTGGTCACGTGGGCTGGAACACTGGCACAGGCCCCACGCCGGAGGCGCCGTTTGGTGGTATGAAAATGTCGGGTACTGGCCGTGAAGGCGGCGAAGAAGGGCTGTTTGAATTCACCGAAGCGCAAACCGTACCCCGCGGGTTTTAATCGCGCCGGCTAGCCAAACAAGCGTTAGCGCTTGTCAGTGAAAGAGTGAACGAAAACGGTGGGCTGCGGCTCACCGTTTTTTGTGTAAAACCTATAGAGTTTTGCCTCCATGCACCCGCATTCGGCAAGGGCGATTCAAGGCTGGTATACTTTCCGACCTGTTTATTTAACCAGTAGCGACATTTTATGGACGTTTCCTACATTATCGACGGCCTGAACGACGCCCAGCGCGAAGCGGTGACGGCAGAAAACGATCACTTGCTGGTTCTGGCCGGCGCCGGCAGTGGCAAAACCCGGGTGCTGGTGCACCGCATGGCGTGGCAGATGCAGGTGAACCGGGTGCCGGCAACCGGCCTTCTGGCGGTGACTTTTACCAACAAGGCCGCCAAGGAAATGCGCCACCGCATTGAAGAGATGATGAACATACCCTCTCGCGGCCTGTGGATTGGCACCTTCCACGGTATTGCCCATCGCCTGCTACGCGCCCACTGGAAAGACGCAAATCTGCCGGAAAATTTTCAGGTGCTGGACAGCGACGACCAGTTGCGCATGGTGAAGCGGGTAATGCGCGAAGCCCAGATCGACGAAACCCAGTTCCCGCCCAAGCAGGCCCAGTGGTGGATCAGCAGCCAGAAAGACGAAGGTCTGCGTGCCGATCATATTCAGGAAAACCCCGGTGATCACTTCACCAGCACCATGGTGCGGGTTTACCGCCAATATGAAAAACTGTGCCAGCAAAGTGGTCTGGTGGATTTTGGCGAATTGCTGCTGCGCTCTCACGAACTCTGGCTGCAACGCCCGGAACTGCTGTCCCACTATCAGCAGCGTTTTCAGCACATTCTGGTGGACGAGTTTCAGGACACCAACGCCATTCAATACGCCTGGCTGCAAGTTCTGGCCAGCAACCGCGTGCCATTAACTGTGGTGGGCGACGACGACCAGTCCATTTACGGCTGGCGCGGCGCCAAAGTCGAAAACATCCAGCAGTACCAGCGCGATTTTCCCAACGCCCGCCTGGTAAAGCTAGAGCAGAACTACCGCTCTACCAAGCTGATCCTGAAAGCTGCCAACGCGGTGATAGACAACAACCAGGGCCGCCTGGGTAAAGAGCTGTGGAGCGACGGGGTTGACGGTGAACCTGTGAGCCTTTACGCCGCGTTCAACGAGCAAGACGAAGCCAACTACATTGCCGACACTATCACCAGCTGGGTACAAGACGGCAATCTGCGCAGCGAATCGGCCATCCTTTACCGCTCCAACGCCCAGTCCCGCGTACTGGAAGAATCGTTGATGCGCCAGGGCATTCCGTACCGGGTGTACGGTGGCCTGCGTTTCTACGACCGCCAGGAAATCCGCAACGCTCTGGCCTATCTGCGTTTGGTGCACTACCGCCGCGACGACGCTGCGTTCGAGCGAGTGGTAAACCTGCCACCGCGGGGCATAGGCGCAAAAAGTCTGGCCGATATACGGCGCTATGCAGGCGAGCAAAGCATCTCTATGTGGGAATCGGCTCAGCGCATGCTGGACGCAGGGCAAATGAAAGGCCGGGCAAAAACCGGATTGCAGAAATTTCTGTCGATCATAGAAGAACTGTCAGCTTTGGCCGAACACGGCACATTACACGGCCTGATGCAGCAGACCATCGACGACAGCGGTTTGAAGGAATACCACGCCAGCGAAAAAGGTGAAAAGGGCCAGGGGCGGGTAGAAAACCTGGAAGAGCTGGTGAATGCGTTGACGACTTACGAAGTGGAGGAGGGCATTGATCCACTGTCTGAATTCATCGCCCAGGCTGCGCTGGACGCTGGTGAAGCTCAGGCGGAAGACCACGAAGACAGCGTGCAGTTAATGACTCTGCACTCCGCAAAAGGGTTGGAATTCCCGCTGGTGTTCATGGCCGGTGTTGAAGAAGGTCTGTTTCCCCACAGCATGTCCCTAGAGGAGCCGGGGCGCATGGAGGAAGAGCGCCGCCTTGCGTATGTGGGTATCACCCGCGCGATGAAGAAGCTGATAATCACCTACGCCGAATCACGCCGTTTGTACGGCCAGGAAAAGTTCAACGCGCTGTCGCGGTTCGTGCGGGAAATCCCCGGCGACTGTATTCAAGAGGTGCGGTTGCGTAATACGGTGACCCGCCCGGCCATGGTGGCGCGGCCTAACGAAAGTATGTTCAGCCAGGAATCCGCCAAGCAGTCTGGTTTCAGCCTGGGGCAGCGGGTTATGCATCCGAAGTTCGGCGAAGGCACGGTGATGAACAGCGAAGGCAGCGGCCATCACACCCGGATTCAGGTTAATTTTGATGACGGTGCCAAGTGGCTGGTATTGGCGTATGCGCCGCTGGAGGCTTGCTGAGATTTTCAGTTTGGCCTAAAATTTTTTACATAAAATTTACCTAATAGGTAAAGAATGCTAGAGTAAGAGCATCTTGGAGATTCTGTTCGAAAACAAAAAAGTCAGAGAGCTATGCGAGCAGCAGCGTAAAGCCGAGAAGAAACTCGGCGCGCTCTGTGCTCGCAAACTGCGAGCACGACTTAGCGACCTTGATGCTGTAAGTCGGGTAACTGAGCTAGTCGCCGGCAACCCTCATCCTCTCCAAGGTGACCGGCAAGGACAGTTTGCTCTCAACCTGACAGGAGGCTTGCGTCTAGTGTTCAGTCCAGCCAATGAGCCTTGCCCCATGAAGGATGACGGGGGTATCGACTGGGCCCAAGTGACCATAGTGTGTATTGAATATATAGGGGACTATCATGACTGAGTTGAGTGCTGCCTTTGCGCCAGACTGGGTCTCCCCGCCTGGCGAATCCATACTTGATATATCCGAAGAGCGCGGCTGGACTCAAGCCGAACTTGCTCAACGTTTGGGGTACACAGAGAAACACGTTAGTCAGCTTATTAACGGCAAAGTATCGCTTAGCGTTGACGCTGCACTTCGTCTGGAGCGCGTAGTCGGTGGGACTGTTGATTTTTGGCTAACTCGCGAAGCTAATTATCAAAATCATAAAGCGCGACTGGAAGCTGCTGAACAGCACGCTAATTGGGTGCCTTGGCTTGATGACTTACCGGTTAAAGCATTAATGGATAACGGCGCCATTGCTAAGCAACGCTTGGTTGAGAAGAATAAACCAAATGTGGTTGAAGCGTGTCTGCGATTCTTTGGCGTTGCATCACCAAGTGAGTGGAGAGCGCACTACGGTGGTATGCAAATGGCATTTCGCAGAAGCAGGGCTGAGCAATGCGATGTTGGTGCGATCTCCTCATGGCTAAGGTTAGGAGAGCAACACGCGGAACAAGTTGAAGTGCCTAAGTACAACAAAGCTCGTTTTGAAAAAGCTTTGCGCGTTATTCGCACATTCACATGCGAGTCGCCGGAAGAGTTTGAACCAAAAATGAGGCAGTTGCTTTCAGGGGCAGGTATAACATTTTTTTTGGTGCCTGCTATCCCAAGAGCCCATGTAAGTGGTGTTGCTAGGTGGCTAGGCCCTACACGGCCTTTTATACAGCTTTCCTTGTACGGTAAAACGAACGATAAATTCTGGTTCACTTTTTTCCATGAAGCAGCGCACATTTTGCTGCACTCTGGGAGTAGAGAAGAGAAAAAATCTGTCTTCCTTGACGATCCTAACGCTACTCATACTGATGACCCACAGGAGCATGAAGCAAACAGTTGGGCTGGAGACTGGCTAATCCCTGCTCAATACACCGACAAGTTGAACGGCTTAAATAACAAAGCGAAAGTTCGCCATTTTGCGGATGAGATTGGAGTTCACCCAGGTATAGTAGTGGGACGTTTACAGCATGATGGAGTAATACCGCCGTCATGGATGAATGGCCTGAAAAAAAACTTCAAGTTCACAAAAGCGTCTACTGACTAAGCACTTAATAATGGACCGGCTCCAAAATCTACATCAGGACCGCAAAAATCACCCCAGCCAGAATCACCCGGTAAACCACGTACGGCCACATACCCACTTTATTCAACCACTTCAGGAAGAAGTGGATGGCGGTGATGGCCATCACGAATGAAGTCACGCCGCCGATCAAAAAGCCCGTCCAGTCTACAGCGATGTCCATCATCGCCACTTCCAGGATTTTTACACTCGCCGCCAGCGCCGTAATCGGGATGGCCAGCAGGAATGAAAAGCGGGATGCTGCTTCGCGGCTGAGGCCCAGAAACAGGCCAGCGGTGATGGTAATGCCCGAGCGTGAGGTGCCGGGTATCAGGGAAATAGCTTGGGCCAGGCCAACAATCAGCGCGTCTTTCCAGCGAATGGAGTCCAGCGAGCGATCGCGTTTGGGTATCCAGTCGGCCACACCCAACAGCAAACCGAACACCAGGGTGGTGGTGAAAATGATCGCAGGTGAGCGCAGCTCGTTATCAATCATATCCAGCAGCGCCAATCCTGCCAGGCCTGCGGGGATGGTGCCTATCACAAGATAAAACGCCATGGCACCCTGGCCCACAATGCGGCGCCGGGCCATGGAAACCAGGCCATCGCGGGCTATGCCGAACACATCGCGGCGGAAGTAGAGCACCACCGCCAGCAGGGTGCCCACGTGAACGGCCAGGTCAAAGCCTACGCCCTGGTCCTGCCAGTCCAGCAGGGCCGGAGTAAGAATAAGGTGGGCAGAGCTGGAGATGGGCAGAAATTCTGTCAGCCCCTGCAGCAGGCCAAGAAAAATTGCCTGAAAAAAGTCCATATCGTATCAATCCAAAGTTTCACAACAATCCAGGGCGCCAGAGCAGGCCAGGAGATTACACACAGCGGGGGTCAGGGCTGGACTGGCACCTCGCGGATGCGGCCCACTTCATCAATCGCCACATAAACGAAGTGGCCTTCGGTCACCTTGCGGCGATCTTCGGAGTAGCGGTCCATCGTCCACACTTCTACTTTTATATTCATGGAGCTACGGCCGATTTCGATCAGCTCGCAATAACAGCCAACCTGCGAGCCAACCCGTACCGGCGATAAAAACTCCATCCGGTCCATCGCCACAGTGGCGCTTCGGCCTTGGGATATCCTGGCCGCCATAGTGGCCGCCGCAATATCCATTTGCTTTACCAGCCAGCCCGCGAACACATCTCCGTTGGCGTTGGTATCGCCGGGGAAAGGAATGATTCGCAGGATTAACTCGCCGAGGGGCATTGGTTTGTCGTCGTCAAAAGTGCTCATCACACAGGCCTTTAAGAAAAGTGGCGGAATGCCAGTTTGGCAAATTCCTTAATTGTTTGGCTGCATGGTAATGCCGCGCCTGCCATTTGTCAGGTGTGTTCGCGGTTCTGATGATGAATTTAGATAATTTCAGCCTTTGTCACAAACCTGTCACAGAGAATGCCTAGTCTTGGGCCATCAGAACGGCAAACGTCGATACAAAAGTGATGCAACTTAGGAGAAACGCGGTGACTAAACTCTATAAAGCTCTGACAACAGTAACCCTTGCTGGTGCAATTGCGGCACTTTCGGCTCCGGCCATGGCTCGCGACACCATTAGCATTGTCGGCTCGTCAACGGTATATCCTTTTGCGACCGTGGTTGCCGAGCGTTTCGGCCGTAATACCGATTTCGCGACGCCTAAAATTGAGTCTACCGGTTCCGGTGGCGGCCTGAAGCTATTCTGTCAAGGTGTTGGCACCCAGCACCCGGACATCACCAACGCTTCCCGTCGCATGAAGAAGAGCGAATTCGACATGTGCCAGGCCAACGGCGTCAAGGAAATCACCGAAGTGCGTATCGGTGCTGACGGTATCGTTATGGCAAACTCCAAGGAAGCGGAAAAGCTCGACTTGTCCCTGAAAGAAATTTTCCTGGCGCTGGCTAAAGACGTACCTAACCCGGACGGCAGCAACGAGCTGGTTGCCAACCCTTACATGAAGTGGAGCGAAATCGACTCCAGCCTTCCGGATATTGCCATCAGCGTAATGGGCCCGCCTCCGACGTCAGGCACCCGCGACGCGTTTGTTGAGTTGGCGATGGAAAGCGGTTGCAAACAGTTCCCCATGATCGCGCAGATGGAAGACGACAACGAAGACAAGTTCAAAACCGTGTGTCAAAGCATGCGTGAAGACGGCCCGTTCGTTGAAGCCGGCGAAAACGATAACCTGATCGTTCAGCGTCTGGCCCAAGATCCGGAAACTGTCGGTATCTTCGGCTACAGCTTCCTCATGGAAAACACTGGCCAGATCCAGGCCGCGACCGTGAACGGCGTCGAACCGACCCCCGAAGCGATTTCCAGCGACCAATATCCGGTAGCCCGCTCACTGTGGTTCTACGTCAAAAAGGCGCACGTGGGTGTTGTTCCGGGTATTCAGGAATACATTTCCGAGTTCACCAGCGAGGGCACCTGGGGTGATAACGGCTACCTGGTCGATGTAGGCTTGATCCCAGCCCCGCGCAATGAGCGCATGAAGATTGCCAAAGCAGTGAAAGAACTGGCGCCGATGACGGGTAACGAGTTATAAGGCCGATCAGGCAACGTCAAGGATGACGACAAAACAACGCAGGCTTTCAGGCTTGCGTTGTTTTGTTGCGGTTGTATGAATATTTTTATGCGGCAAGCTGGCAGAATAGGTGCCCAGCTAACTCAAAACCATCAACACAGAGACTGATATGCAGACGGCCAATCTTCTGCCCTTGGTTCTGGTTCTCGCCGTGGTTGCCTATGGCCTCGCTTATATGCGATCCCGGGCTGTGGCAGCGCCCCTTGGTGGCATCCGGAATCTCAAGGCTCTTCCTTTTTACTACGCGGCGCGTGCAGCGCTTTGGTGTGCTATTCCGGCACTGATTGTGCTGGTAGTCTGGGCCGGTTTTGAAGACAAGGTCATTCAGGGCATTGTGATCGCATCGCTGCCCCAGGATACCTGGCCGGAGTCGGCCGGACAGGCAAGCCTGATTCTTTCTCAAATCAGCAACGTGGCAGCTGGCAGCCTCAACCCTGAGTTTTTGCCGGAGCATATTACCGGGGCGGCATCATTGCTGGAAGCCATGCAAGACAAGAGCGGGAACTTTAAGGCCATCCTGGTGGTGTTGATTGCCGTGTTGGGAGCAACCTTTGCCTGGACTCGCGTAGCGCCCCACATAAACGCCAGAAAAAACGTAGAAACCACCCTGCGCCGAATCTTCTTTGCGTGTGCTGCCTTGGCCGTGTTGACCACCGCAGGTATCGTATTCTCGGTCTTTCTCGAAACCATGCGTTTCTTCGACAGAGTGCCGATTACCGAGTTCCTGTTCGGAACCAGCTGGAGTCCTCAAACCGCTATACGGATCGATCAGATAGGTTCCGAAGGCGCTTTCGGTGTTATTCCCCTGTTTACCGGCACTTTGCTGATTTCCGCCATTGCTTTGTTGGTTGCCGTGCCCGTTGGACTGATGTCTGCCATCTATCTTTCAGAGTATGCGAGCAAGCGTATGCGCTCGACAATAAAGCCTGTGCTGGAGATGCTGGCGGGCATTCCTACCGTTGTTTACGGCTTTTTCGCGGCCTTGACCGTTGCCCCGTTTATTCGTGACCTTGCCGCAATAGTGGGCCTTGAGGCCTCCTCCCAGAGTGCTCTGGCCGCCGGTCTGGTGATGGGCATTATGATTGTGCCGTTCGTGTCATCGCTGTCAGATGACGTGATCAGTGCGGTACCTCAGACCATGCGCGATGGCTCTTTGGCTTTGGGTGCGACGCAGTCGGAAACCATGAAGAAGGTGATTTTCCCGGCGGCCTTACCGGGCATTATTGGCGGTATTCTGCTGGCAGCGTCCCGTGCTATCGGTGAAACCATGATTGTGGTCATGGCGGCAGGCCTCGCGGCTAACCTGACGGCCAATCCGCTGGACTCGGTGACCACCGTAACCGTGCAGATTGCGACGCTGCTGGTGGGTGACCAGGAGTTCGACAGCGCCAAGACGCTTTCGGCCTTCGCTCTGGGCATGTTGCTGTTCATTGTCACGCTGCTGCTCAACGTGGTCGCACTGAAGATCGTACGCAAATATAGGGAACAGTATGACTGATCAAAGTTCTCAGGCGGAGAGGGTCCGCAAATCGCTGAAACGCCGGTACCGTAAGGAACGTCGATTCCGACTGTACGGAATTCTGGCGATTTTCATTGCACTCGCGTCCCTGTTTATCCTGTTCGCCGATATTATCAGCAAAGGGCACACCGGGTTCGTAAAGACCACCATCACCCTGGAAGTGACTCTCGATTCGGGGATGATGTATCTGGATGATCCGACGGATGAGGATCAATGGTCCAACGCGGATTTCAAGGCGCCGATTATCGCCGCCTTGCAGGCGCAAGTTCCTGAGGCAGCCAGCGCGGCTGAGAAGCGTCAGCTGGGCCGTTTTCTGGGTACCTTTGCAGACAGCGAAATCCGCAATTTACTGACAGAAAACCCGGAGCTTCTGGGTACCACCCAGACCATTGAGTTCCCCACCCATGATCGGGTGTCGGTGTACGTCAAGCATGCGGACAATCCGCGGTACAGCATCAAACTGTCCGAACAGCAGCAAGGTTGGGTGGACGAGCTGTTAGAAAAAGGGATTATCGACACCAGCTTCAACGATGTGCTGTTCAGCCGAGGTGACTCCAGGGAGCCTGCCAACGCCGGTGTTCTTGGCGCGATTGTCGGTTCCCTGTTGACCATGCTGGTGACCCTGGCCATTTCATTCCCCGTGGGAATTTCGGCAGCGGTCTATCTGGAAGAGTTCGCGCCCCAGAACAAGCTTACCGATTTTATCGAAGTGAATATCAATAACCTGGCTGCGGTACCGTCTATCATATTTGGTTTGTTGGGCCTGGCGGTATTCATAAACCTGTTCGGAATGCCCCGATCGGTTCCTGTCGTAGGTGGTTTGGTGCTTGCGTTAATGACGCTTCCAACCATCATTATTTCCAGCCGTGCCGCCATCAAAAGTGTCCCGCCTTCAATACGGGAGGCGGCCGAGGGTGTTGGCGCCTCCAAGATGCAGGTGGTGCTCCATCATGTGGTGCCCCTGGCCATGCCCGGCATGCTGACCGGTTCCATCATCGGTATGGCTCAGGCTCTGGGTGAAACCGCACCGCTTCTGCTGATTGGTATGGTGGCGTTTATCGTGGATGTACCGGATGGGTTTTTCAGTTCAGCCACTGTGCTGCCGGTACAGGTTTACCTCTGGGCGAGCAGCTCCGAGCAAGGTTTTGTGGAGCTGGCATCCGCCGCCATCATGGTGCTGCTTACTTTCATGATCATTATGAACGCATTGGCGATCTGGCTGCGCAAGCGGCTTGAGCGTCGCTGGTAAGGAGAAGGATATGAACACGATGAGTCCGAGTATTTCCGCAGAAGCCGACATGCGAGGCAAGGGGGCAGCGATTCCTGTGTCTGAAGACAGGGGCAAAGATACCGTGATGGAAGACAAGCCCGAAGATACCGTGATTGAAGAAGGTAAGACGGTTGGAAAGCCATTTGCCGACGACCCTAAATTCAAGCTGCGTAATGTGGACGTTTCCTACGGCGCAGACCGGGCTATCAATAATATCAGCCTGGATATTGGCCGGAACGAAGTCATTGCCTTCATCGGTCCTTCTGGTTGCGGTAAATCAACCTTTTTGCGATGCCTGAATCGCATGAATGACAGCATTGAGATTTGCCGCGTTAAAGGCTCTCTTGAGCTGGACGATCAGAACATCTATGACTCCAAGCGGGACGTGGTTGAACTGAGGGCCAGGGTAGGGATGGTGTTCCAAAAGCCGAATCCCTTTCCAAAATCGATCTACGACAATGTGGCCTATGGGCCCCGAATCCACGGGCTGGCAAATCGCAAGTCCGAGCTTGACGACATTGTCGAAAACAGTCTTCGCAAGGCGGGCTTGTGGAACGAGGCTAAAGACCGTCTGGATGCCATGGCAACCGGCATGTCCGGCGGCCAGCAGCAGCGGCTGTGTATTGCCCGCGCCATTGCCGTCAGTCCGGAAGTGATCCTGATGGACGAGCCCTGTTCGGCCCTTGACCCGATTGCAACTGCACGGGTGGAAGAACTGATTGCCGAGATGTCCGAAAGCTACACTATCGTCATCGTGACTCACTCCATGCAACAGGCGGCTCGGGTTTCCAATCGCACCGCTTATTTCCACATGGGTCACCTTGTGGAAGTGAACAAAACCGACACGGTGTTTACCTCTCCCCAGCACCCGCTGACCGAATCCTACATTACCGGCCGTTTCGGCTAAGCCAGCCTGTGCCGGTAGGGCCAGACTATTTACGGAGCAATACAATGCCGAATAACAAAGACCAAGTGTATGGCGATCACATCTCCCAGCGTTTCAACAATGAACTGCTGGAACTGAAAACCCGTTTTCTGGAAATGGGCGGGCTGGTGGAAGCGCAAATTGGCAGTGCCGTGCAGGCGCTGACCACCAACGACAGCGTGCTGGCGGAACAAGTGCGCGCAGGCGACCGTGGCGTTGACCAAATGGAAATTGACATCGATGAAGAGGCCATACTCATTATCGCCCGGCGCCAGCCCGCGGCGCGGGACCTTCGGTTGGTTATTGCGGTCATCAAAATGGTGGTCGATCTGGAGCGGGTGGGCGACGAGGCCAAAAAAATCGCCAAACTGGCGTTGAAGCTGGAGGCAGAGGGCCAGACATCACTCGGCTACGTGGAAGTCCGCCACATTGGCAGCCATGTGCACGCCATGCTGCACGATTCCCTGGACGCCTTTGCGCGGCTGGACGCCGAACAGGCGCTGCGAGTCATGAAGGAAGACAAACGAGTAGATGAAGAGTATCAGGCCGCCACCCGCACCCTTCTGACCCATATGATGGAAGATACCCGCAACATATCCCGCTGCATGTCGATCATGTGGGTACTGCGGGCTCTGGAACGGGTAGGAGACCACGCCTGTAACATTGCCGAAAACGTGATTTTCATGGTTAAGGGTGAGGATGTACGCCATACGCCGATGGAAGAAAAAGAGCGGGTAGTGGGGCGGTAGGGTAAAGTTTAGCGCTAAGCCGAGCTTCGTGTTAATGCCTTGCCTGCTTGGGGTTGAAACGCGCCGGTTTAATTAACGTCTGCGGCCGTTATTTCCGATCTGCCTGTTCGGCAATGAAGGCGCGACTGGTTGCATCCAGCTTAGGGTTTCAAATTTCTGAGCTGCCTACTCGGCAGTGAAGTTGGGTGATATGTGCGCACCTTTGTTTCTGTATTTCTGAGCTGCCTACTCGGCAGTGAAGTTCAAGGCGATAAAGCAAGCCCGGTTGCTGGGTTTTCTGAGCTGCCTACTCGGCAGTGAAGGCGTCAATACAGAACGAAACGTGGTCATCCCATTTCTGAGCTGCCTACTCGGCAGTGAAGATTCTCTGTGCAGCCTGCTCTGCGTCCCGCTTTTTCTGAGCTGCCTACTCGGCAGTGAAGCTGTTTATGCCACTTCGAGTCTGTTTGAACCTTTTCTGAGCTGCCTACTCGGCAGTGAAGTTTCTGGCATCGCAACGTTTGTTGGTGCAACCTTTCTGAGCTGCCTACTCGGCAGTGAAGAGTCTGTGCAAAAACAAAATCGTCAGGTGACATTTCTGAGCTGCCTACTCGGCAGTGAAGGATCACCGCGAAGAATTGGCCGCTCAATTGCTTTTCTGAGCTGCCTACTCGGCAGTGAAGCGCAAGATTTAATGATTTGGTCGTTGCTCTTTTTTCTGAGCTGCCTACTCGGCAGTGAAGTTGTGGGCGACTGCATGCGTTCGTTTTGGCCTTTTCTGAGCTGCCTACTCGGCAGTGAAGATCACTGGATAGATACATATTTGCTTTCTATTTTTCTGAGCTGCCTACTCGGCAGTGAAGACGAGCGCCGGACCATCGTGCGCTTTGAGCTTTTTCTGAGCTGCCTACTCGGCAGTGAAGCAAGCATCGCGCGGGTGTTGTTGGATACGTTCTTTCTGAGCTGCCTACTCGGCAGTGAAGACCGGCAAAGGTCACCAGAAAGCCGATGCACTTTTCTGAGCTGCCTACTCGGCAGTGAAGGGCGCCCAAGGTCACATTCGGGATGCTCACCGTTTCTGAGCTGCCTACTCGGCAGTGAAGTCTCTATCGCTGCAAAAGCTTCATCTTCCTCCTTTCTGAGCTGCCTACTCGGCAGTGAAGCATTAACTCACGATTACAACGTGGCACCAGAATTTCTGAGCTGCCTACTCGGCAGTGAAGCTTCTCTAGTAATTAGCGTAGACCCGTTTTTTTTTCTGAGCTGCCTACTCGGCAGTGAAGGTCGCGCTCTTTGCGGCGCACCTTGCGATTCTTTTCTGAGCTGCCTACTCGGCAGTGAAGTTCCTGTGGTTCGCTGAACGCGGCCTAGAACCTTTCTGAGCTGCCTACTCGGCAGTGAAGAATGCTGTGCCGGCCCAGGCGATGCTGTTAGTTTTCTGAGCTGCCTACTCGGCAGTGAAGTTAAACCGCCGCGTGCTGCGCGAAATCACCAATTTCTGAGCTGCCTACTCGGCAGTGAAGTCCGTGAGGCCATGGCGTTCACATCTATGACCTTTCTGAGCTGCCTACTCGGCAGTGAAGGATCTGATGACGGAAAGCTGGCGGCTATTGTTTTTCTGAGCTGCCTACTCGGCAGTGAAGTGCCTGCATCTGGAACAACAGCTGATCAGCCTTTTCTGAGCTGCCTACTCGGCAGTGAAGGCGTGAAGCGAAGCCTAATGCAAATTTGCACCTTTCTGAGCTGCCTACTCGGCAGTGAAGTTCAAAAAGTAGCAATAATTGCTTTTATTATATTTCTGAGCTGCCTACTCGGCAGTGAAGGAGCTAAGCTGGGGCACGTATGATTCTTTGAATTTCTGAGCTGCCTACTCGGCAGTGAAGGAAAGTTCAGCTTGAAGAACAACATTATCGAATTTCTGAGCTGCCTACTCGGCAGTGAAGTGGCATGCCCTTCAACGTGCGGGGCCTCCATCTTTCTGAGCTGCCTACTCGGCAGTGAAGGTTTATCGGACGGATGGGGCGTTGCATTGGCTTTTCTGAGCCGCCTACTCGGCAGTGAAGGCGCCTTCCCCGATGAATTGCTCCAACTTTCCTTTCTGAGCTGCCTACTCGGCAGTGAAGGAAAACCCCGTTTCCGCGGGTGGCGTCTTTGATTTTCTGAGCTGCCTACTCGGCAGTGAAGGTTGCACCCGGCGGCCCGAATGCTGTCGACCATTTCTGAGCTGCCTACTCGGCAGTGAAGCCGCGTCACCCGCCGAAATGGATAAGCACCCGTTTCTGAGCTGCCTACTCGGCAGTGAAGGCACCTAACCTTGATAATCCCTGAGCTGTTTGTTTCTGAGCTGCCTACTCGGCAGTGAAGTTGGCGGTCCAAGCCGCAAGCAACAACCTGGCTTTCTGAGCTGCCTACTCGGCAGTGAAGTTTTCTCAAGCCAGCAGCTCAACATTCTGGAATTTCTGAGCTGCCTACTCGGCAGTGAAGGTCACTTGCAGCCAACGGTCCGGCATCTGGTTTTTCTGAGCTGCCTACTCGGCAGTGAAGACCGCAAGGATATCAGAGGGCTATACCTGCATTTTCTGAGCTGCCTACTCGGCAGTGAAATCGTCATCCTCTTCTTCGGTGGGCATCTCAAGTTTCTGAGCTGCCTACTCGGCAGTGAAGACGGGAACGGCAAGCAATAACAAGCTGTTTACTTTCTGAGCTGCCTACTCGGCAGTGAAGGACTCATGTATTGAGCGCCGAGAAAATGTAATTTTCTGAGCTGCCTACTCGGCAGTGAAGGGGATGTGGTGCTGCCGTATTCCCACTTTGCCTTTCTGAGCTGCCTACTCGGCAGTGAAGCCCATCCAAAAGCCGATCGCAATAATCCCGCATTTCTGAGCTGCCTACTCGGCAGTGAAGACTACAGGTTCAAGGCTCATGGCGACCCACTATTTCTGAGCTGCCTACTCGGCAGTGAAGCCCGCACAAGGCCGGTGATTGTTGCGTTCTTTTTTCTGAGCTGCCTACTCGGCAGTGAAGTCAGCTGCTACGCGATTAAAGAATTGCTTTATTTTCTGAGCTGCCTACTCGGCAGTGAAGGTTGATGTGTACCAGATCGAGGGATTCATGGATTTCTGAGCTGCCTACTCGGCAGTGAAGGGGGGCGCCGGGGGAGGAGACAATTTCTTGCATTTCTGAGCTGCCTACTCGGCAGTGAAGACGCCCATATCTAAGGGCGGCCGACTCCCAGTTTTCTGAGCTGCCTACTCGGCAGTGAAGTTGAATCGTAGAGTTCTGCGCGAAGTCAGCAATTTCTGAGCTGCCTACTCGGCAGTGAAGGTCACGGTTTCGAGTTCAGGCCTGCCCACTTCTTTCTGAGCTGCCTACTCGGCAGTGAAGCAAGGGCAAGACGCGGAAGCAGTGGGACGTTATTTCTGAGCTGCCTACTCGGCAGTGAAGGGGTCTGGTCTGGCGTGCATGGCGCCTTCAGTTTTCTGAGCTGCCTACTCGGCAGTGAAGTAACTAAAAAATAGTCTAAGTAACTAATTTTTAAAGAACGATGACAAAAATAAGGCGGCAAACCTATTTTCTGATCTGCCACCTAACTCATTGATTTTTTTCGATTAAAACCGCCGTGCAAAAAAAGGGTTAAAACCAGGGTACCGTTGCGCCTTGGCTCAAGCCGTACGTATTGAACTCGCCCTCTACAGGTTCAGCTTGTGGAGGGCTTTGTTCAATAAACAGCGGGAAATGCTGTTTGGTTGATTGGCTTTGTAACCGCAAAAAGGGATGCGTTAATGGTGCGCGATTTTGAAGCATGCTTTCAGCCACCTCAACTTCCAGTGAATTACGTTTCACTGCACGCCGTATGCGGGCGGCCGTCTGCTTGCTTTGCACTCTTTGTACAGTGACATAGCTGACGTTCGCCGGGATGGGTTTAACGGCTGTCACCTCGGTATAGTCTCCCAGGCCTTTCAACCAATATTGCTCCATCAAATCATTCAGCGTTGCTTGTTCTGAATGAATTCTGAGCAGTGCCCCCGGTGTATTACGCAGTTCTGGGAAACTGACGCCGATCGAGTTTCCATCAAGCGCGGCCAGCGCTCGGTGGAGTTTCGAATACACCGCGTTCATCAACGTTGGCGTATTGAATTCTGGATCTGACAGCACTTTTATATCGATGTAGTGGTTCATTCTGTCGCCTTTAATCTGCTTTGCCGAAAACCCCACCGCGAACGAGCGTGGCGATTACGTAATGCTGCTGGTTCAACTCCGGTTCTTTGTCTTTAATAATCCAGTTATCCAGTAATGTGTAAAAATCCATTTTGTCTTTTGGCTGCCGGTACGCCTTACCCCGGCTGGTTACGGAACCATAAGGTTCTACCGCAATCGGGCCAACTTCATCCGCATCGGGATACCAGGTATCAATTGTTCGCAAAGCATTGCCCACTTTTTGTGAGTGCATAGCCGCTATGCCACTGACGTCATACAGCACTTTGCTCTTGTCGCTTTTTCCTTTGTCCAGAATCAGTTCCTGAGACGGAAACACTTCCTGGCCTTGGCCCAGTTTTACAAACGCATCGACGGTGATAAAGGCAAAGTCTTCACCTTCCAGGCCTTTTTGAATTACATCGCTTAGTGCTTTTAAGTCGCCGGTGGGCTGAGACAATTTGCGCAAGCTGAAGCTATAGCCATCGAAAATCCAACGGTTGTCGCCATGGGTAACGTGCACTTCTACGGCTTCCGCACCTACACGGTTGCGCCAAAGAAAGCGGCCGTTGGCAATGTTTTCTGCGTAACGCGTGGCAAGTTCAGCGAAGCTATTTTTTTGAATATAACCGTTTACTTTTTCTGCAAGAGCGCTTTGATATTCGGGGCTATTGCAGGCTGAAGGTGTCGCCAGCCCGCCCAGAATTCGCAGGGTAAAATGTACTTTCAGGGTGTCAGCGTCAAAAGGTAGAGCCGCGACGTCTACGCGCTGAAGATTGGCTTTTTCTATTTCGGCATCCATTTTTGCCGGGTCGTCGGCTATCGCAGTTTTCATACGGTTGGATATGGTGCCACGTACGTCTTTAGTTTGAACGGCCAGCGGTGACCATTTTTCTGCGGCGGCCCGGTCATCCCAGTAGCCTGAATGCATTAATGCATCCGAGTTTGCCAGTTTGCGCTCAAAGGCCAGTACAGATGCTGTTGTTAATTTCGCCATGATTTTATCCTTCTCTTCCGATTGAGTTTAGTCTTGCAGCAGTTGTGTAGATTCAGATTGATAGTCGTTTTTACATAGGTACCAGTCGCCATCCTGTTGGTAGCGCCAAAAAATATGGCTTATGTCGCGTAGGCGGTGAGGGCTTATCCATTGGCCTACGCCGTACGCCGATTCCACAAAACGAAATGGCACGCTGGGGTCGCGGGCGTTGGCCACTTCGCCGGGTGGATATAATGGTGATATTGCTTTGAATCCGGTTGTTATGGGTACTAGCCATCCTTCACCTGGCTTGGCAACGTAGCGCCATTCTGCCGGTGTTGTTTCATCGGCTGTTTTTCCTTCCGCAATCTGAGGGTAAGCGCGATACCGGAGTGCTGAAAAGTCCAGCCAGGCATCCAACAGGGTGGCATCAGCTTGCCGTTCTCTCAGACTGGAAAGATGTTCGTGCAGTAGTGGTGAACGATCGACCAGCATGAAGCCCGGAAGCAATCTGAGCATACTCTTTCTGAATTCTTTGCTGCGTTCGTCGTAGTCTTCGCTCAGCGTCTTAAATTCAACGCCTTGAATTGCCTGTATTGTGCCGCCGGCCAGTCTCATCATGGGGATTTTACGCGCGAGCTCGTTTTCAAATCGGGCGGTGTTTTCAGAATCGCTGGCTGCACCAAAATCCAGGTCTTCGGTGATAAAGTCGCATTCGATAACCAGACTGACGTCCATGTGCATTCGCGCCTCTTCGTTGAAAGGTGCGGTTTTTCCCTCTTTTGTTAGTGGATTGCGTGTTAGCGCAAACACATATTCTCCGTATGGCGTGGGCTGGTGGGCTTGTACCTGGTGGCTGTGACAAACGACCGCGCAACCGTCAAATCGTACGCCTTGTATTTTCTCTGCATAGCGTGACAGCGCATGAGTGAAACCCAGAAAGTTGGTTATGCCGGGAAAGCCCCAGGTTAGCCCAGCAATTGCGTTGGCGTTCTGGACTTGTACATGTTTCAGGATAAGTAGTGATTTCATCGGCCTGCCTCCAGATCGTCTTTTAGCAGCAGCAGTTTTTTCTCTAAAAGCCGATTCCATTCCTGGAACTCCGCATCGCTAAAACCACTCAACGTTGTTTTATAACTGAGGCGACTGTTTAGCCAGGTTGCAAACTGGCGAGCGATATCGCTTTGCCAGTCGTTTTTCGCCCGTTGTTGTTTGAATTCTTCGTCCAGCTCAGTTCTGTAAGGGTCGAGCCAAAGTTGTTCTGCAAAGCTCAAATCTGTTTCGGCGCTCCAGCCGCGCTGAGCGTGCAGTTGTTGTACCTCTGCGGCGCAAATCAACAGAATATCGACCAGCTCGTCTACCATTGCAGCCCGCCGATCACGGCGTTCTACAGTACTGGTGCGCTTGGCAATTCGCTCCAGATAATCACGCAGACTTTTCACCGTTCGCCAGGCACGGCGATCGTACTGCCGCCAGAATGAGTGTTTGCTTCCGGAGGGCGTGTTGATTTGAGTATTCCAGGCTGGCGGTTGTGAGGACAGTAGAAAACCGCGGCCGTAGCGGCCGGTATTTAACTGGGAAATATTTTGCGGCTTGGTCCCACCGAAACTTTGGACCGCTATGTTCGGAAAGCGCACCGCGTCGTCGGCACAATAACGGCCTTTTTTGCGAGCTTCGCGGATACTTTTAGACGATTCGGAGTAAAAACTATTGGTTATCTTGATGTAGAGCTTCTGATTGAGTGACGAGGCGTACAGCGGGCTAATCAGGTGATACCCGTCCTCAACGGGGAAGTAGAGCTGCTTGGATAACTGGCCACTTTTTAGCTCTTTATCGTGAAGCGCTGCCTTTAATCCATGTAACCAGGACTGATACTGCTGGTTATCCGCTGCTAATTGCTCAAGTGCCGAGCTTTCACCCGATGCGATTTCCGCCAACAACGAGTGTCCATCTGACGACTGTTGCAAAAGTCGCGCGACGTCCAACGCTGCGGCGTTGCCAACTACGTCTGGCTCCAGTTCGTCAAGTGACTGTGAATGCAGATATGCGCTGGTCTTTATTTCAGTAGCGCCCTCGTTGGGCTGAAGAAATACGCCCATTCCCCTGGTGTCTGAGTGGGTATATTTGGGCGCATGGGTCACCATGCTGATCTGGCCTGCGCGTTTTGCGGCTTCGGTAAGCCAGTTTTGCGGTTGGAAGTAGGCTACAAGTTCAGCGCGTTTTTCTTGCAGTTTCTGTTCAAGCGCGATGGCGACGCCAGGCTCTGCATTTGCGCGCTGCTTAACAGCATCTTTGTCGAACGCATCCAATTTGGTGGTCAGACGGTCTGCAATAAACGTCTTTATTGTTTCGGCCAGTGGGTTTAGGTTATCCATAACATTCCTTTTTTTGATCCTATTCTGAGCAGAATATAGCCTCATAGGATTATAATTCAAGTCCTCGTAGTTTTCGGATACTATCTAAGGCTGGAAACTGCTGCAAGGCAGCTCAGAAATATGAAGCTATATTCTGCAAATCTACTGCTGAAAAGCAGCACCGGCACGCCTTTAAGGCGTGCCGAACACTCCCAGGAAGTCGTTGTAGTGCCAACGAGCAGGTGGTTCAAGCTTTCGCAGTCGCACTTCTCCGTATCGCAGTGAGCAGTACTTGATGTCCATTTCTTTGCGCTCTGCCATGCTTTCAATGAGATTTTGTGGATTGATAACGATCCATGGGGAAACACCATCCGCGAATTCAATCGTCATTTTTTCAAAATGGTTGGTCTGTTGAACAGTGGAGCCATCTTGAAGCACTTCGTGAAACTCAGGCTCATCACCTTCATCCTCCATACAAAGCGCATAGCATTGCTGCGATTCGGAGGCTCTAAAGCGTGTGCGTCTTTGCAGTTCGGCGCACCAGGTTGGATTGTGCTGCCACCAAAGTGCGCTGTGAATAGGCTGAAGCCTGTGCCCAAAAAGACGGGCGTTCAGCTGTGTGTGCTCCAAGTCCACCAGACTATGCTTGGCATCTAACTCGGCGTTGGCCTGAATACGTGGTATGGCGTTGATGTGGACGTACTGTTCGGGCTGTAGGATGTCATCCAGACAATGACTGGCTAGCGGAAAATTTTTTGACTCAAACCCTGGTTTTTGAAAGCTGATATCAGCCCCTTTCATGCCGCGAACGTTTCTATTCATGATCAGCAGGTTGGGGCTTTTGGGTGATCGTCGCCGATGGCGCTGAATACGTCCTGCTAACTGAATTAGCGAGCGCATGGAGCTGGGCTCGGCGATCGCCCAGTCGTAGTCGTGGTCTCGCCCTACTTCCGTAACGGGTGTACCCAGCACTAGAAAAACATGTTGGCAATCTGGGGCTTTCGCCATTGCGCTTGAAATCATCGGTTGATGCCAAATGGCATTTTCATCGTTTCGGTTTAAAACGGCATCCAGCTCGCGTTCAATATGCGACCTTACAATCAACGGGTATTGGCTGTGGTAAACACACAAGTGCAGCTGATACCCCTCGGGTGCCGGTTTGCTGGCCAGCGCCTTTGCCAACGCAACCATAGGGTTGATGTTAGCCATGCGGATCAGCCCAACAGAAACGGCCACATCGCCCTGGGCGGCCTTTGTATTATGGGCATCGTGCAGTGTGAAAATATGGGAATGAAGTGTTTCTGCCAGTGCGGTCACAATCGTTTCACTGTCGGTTTTTTCAGCACTGACGGGCAACAACTGGGCGTATCTGAGTGGCGCCTGCTCTTTTTTCAACTGTTTTATGCGCTGCTCCACAAATTGTTGATGTGCAGTACCAAAGGTGTCAGCTGATGGGTGATCGGAAATAACCGAGCCAAATTCATCAAACCAGGCGCAGATTACCGCAGGTTGCTTTCCTGGTTCACCGCAGGCGTTGTTGAATGTTTGTCTGCCGGCGGCATAGGCGTCAAACAGCGCGGTAACCAATGCTGGCGGTAATGTTGCGGATGACAATAAAACCCGACTGCCCAATAGGCCGGCCCAGTTCACCAGCCGGCACAAGGCTGGCAAATCTTCCAGCCCAAAGTCATCGGGCTCGTCCAAAACCAGGTCCGAAGTCAGCAGTCGCAGCATGGGTGCAATTTGCTTGCCGCCGCGGGTACCCTCGGTTGCGGGCATCAGGTAATCAATGGTGCTGACCAGAACCGGCGCGCTTACAAGTTGATGCAGGCGGGGGCTGCGCTTTAGCCACTCACTCAAAAGACCGTCGTCCAGAGTGCCCTCATAACGCAAGTGGTGATTGCCGTCGATCAAATCGTCCGCTGATTCACTGCCGGTGCGCTCTGATGCTGTCGTGCTTTCTAAATCTGCTTCCGCTCGCTGTTCGTGAAGTTTTCTTACGGCCTGCGACCCAATCAGGACCGCCATATCTTCAGAGTCCAGATGCAAGCGTTCCTTAAAGGCATCGCCGGTTTGTAGGGTAAGTGTTCGCAGGCCCAGAGCGACGTTAAAACGGCAACCTTCTCGTTCGTTGGCGAGCCCATACATGATGCGAGCGTTAGCAAAGGTTTTACCGCATCCGGTTGAGGCCATGTTGATACCAAAAAAGCCCTGCTGACGAGAGCGCTCAGATACGCTTCGCGAAAGATCGTAAGCTTTGTCTTGCCAGCGAAATCGCGAGATCGTTACGCGTTTTTTTAGGGCTTTCAGGCGCGTAATAGCTGGCAGTTGCTTTCGCAGACTGGGTAATCGTTTTGCCATCAACACTGCGTTATGGCCAACGCCAATGTTGTGCTCGTCGAGCCTCTGCTTCAGTTGGCGGGTTTCCCTGTCGGTATTGGCGTAAGCTTTATAGCGCTTGTCTTGCCATTGCACGACCGGCGGGGCGGCGGAGTAGCAATGGTCAGCCAGCATCAGCACCAGGCGTGCGAGATGGCTGGTAAAGCGGTCAGCCATCCAGTCGTGTTCCTGTAATTTTTGATGTTTGAGTGCACGTTTACCCAGACTTTGTGCTTTCTGGCACCAGGTGCGGCTTGAAAGAGGGGTGCCGTGTGGGAATTTGCGGATGCCGGCCCAGTGTTTCGCTTCCCAGTCGGTGAAAAAGATTTGCGGCGAGTTCCAGCCTGCGTTGAGCGTTTTGCCTTCCAGCCAACTGTCGATGCGCTCAGTATGAGGCTGGGAACTTGCGCCATCGACCTTGTGAGGAAACTCAGGCAAGCGGTGATGAGTCATAATCAGCCAAGCCGCAACGCGTGCAATGGGGCGCTCTGTCCATTTTGAAAACGGGTTACTGAAATGTGCCGGTTCGTCTTCGACCAGCCGGGCCAATACGCTTTTTTCCAGATCAGGCGTAACGGTTTCCAGTTGCTCCAGCCATTGCGGGTCACTGAGTTCGCCTACAAACGCTTCAAATAGCCGTAGGCTGATCCACTCGTGGCGAATGGGTTCGCTGCCTTTGCCTGTGTAAGACGGCTTTAGTTTTCCCTGAAATAATGCGTTGGCTTTGCCGAAATCGTGGAACAATCCTGCAATGCCCGCCAGCAGTGATATGGCTTCTGCCGTATGCCACTGGTTTTCATCGTCTTGCCTTAGAATATTGCGGCTTGTGCTATTGGTTGGCACCGCTCCTTCTTCGTTGAACTGTCCGATGTTGCCGACAATCCACATCAATTCACTGTGATCTTTGCCCCGAATCCAATGGCAGGCCACGGCGGTGTTTTTGCGGGCACTCTTTTTCAGCAGCTTGCGAAGTGTAATCAGGCCTTCCATAGTGATGGGGGTTTGCCAAGTTCGATCGCCCCGACGCTCGGCAAACTGATCCAGTATCTTTCGGGTTTCGGTTAGCGCGTTTTTACTGCATTGGGAAATTAGCAGCACGTTCATGACTTCGCGCTCCCGAGTGTCACGGCGATATCCTTGAGGGTATCAATCATAAAGTCGAGAGAACCGGTGCGGGTGAGGGCTTCAATGCAACTGCGCCGAAATTCCTGTTCTTCGTCGCCACGTGAGGCAGAAATAAAGGCTTGTGGCAGAATGACTGCGTCTTTCACAAGGTCTGCCGCGTCGAAAACCAGACCACCGCGCCTGGTTTTGCCGTGCAATACCGCCAAGCCATGGGGTATGCCCAGCACCCAAGTAGCGGTAGCGCCTAGACCGTAGGCAAGGTAGTTGCCGTGATCCAGGAAGCGGTTGGCGGGGTCGGCGCCGGTGCCGCGTTTGGATCGTGTGAACTCGCCATAACTAAGGGCGTTTACGGCCAGCTTGAAAAGCTGTTTCGTTAATCTGGCCTCTTCCGTGAGTAGGTTCATCACATCCGGGGCGTGCTCTATGCGCTCGAGGCTGCGCTCCACAAGTCCATTGAGTTGGTCAGAATTGATCTCAAAGCCGTTGTCTTTGAGTTGGCGGCTGCCAAGCCATAGCTTTTGAATCATACCCAGCCGCGCCCGCTGAATGTGCTTGGCCGCCGCTAAGCGTTTTTCGTCGTCAAACCAGAAACTGACCCAGCCCTGAAGGTATTCCGTTGGACGGTATTCGCTTTGTGGCGAAAACCAAGCCACTTCAATATCAATTTCGTTGGCACTGAAGAGCGGTGTGCCGCCGCCGCCGGAAAAACCCACAAGAACCCCGGCTTTTGCCAGTTCCCGCATCGCCGCTTGGGTGACAGATGTACCCGTCCCCAGCAGCACTGTTGTGGTGTTCGCGATGGGGATGTTCCAATACAGTGAGCGTTTGCCTTCGTCGGTCACATACTCGACCCTTCCGCCGTTCACAAGTAAGCGACAATGTTCCAGATAGTAAATGTTGGCTCGTTTGGAATGTAAAATGGTTTTTAGATCGCTGGGCGAGAAATCATCCATGAAGACACCTTGTAAACGGACGGCTAAATTTAGCGCTCTGTCGATAATATATTCACTGTGGCTTCAGATCGTTATCAAGTCCAGTCGTTGTGCCTTAACGCGCAAGCCACACAATAAGCCCCCAGCACTCAAATCTCTTCCGGCCGACCAAACAGGTACCCCTGAAAATTCTTGCACCCATGATTAGCCAGCCAGTTTCGCTGTTCTTCCGTTTCTACGCCTTCGGCAATAACTTCCAGATTCAGCCCCTTGGCCAACCCGATTATGGAGACCACAATGGCGGAGCTTGCAGGGTTGGTTGCTACCTCAGTTATAAATGACTGATCTATTTTGATTTGATCCAGCGGCAACTGGTTGAGATAGCTCATCGAAGAATAACCTGTGCCGAAGTCATCCAATGAAAAACGAACGCCCATGGAACGAAGGCGCTTCATCATTCCGGTGATTCGCTCGGGGTCATCCATTAGCAGGCTTTCGGTTACTTCAAGTTTGAGCAGGTGCGGTGGTGCACCTGTTTTCTCAAGAATCCGGCCTACATGGTCTACGAAGTTATCACTCTGAAACTGAACGACGCTGACGTTAACCGCAAGACTGAGCTCAGAGCGGGCGGGCTCTGACTGCCAGGCCGCCAGCTTTTCACACGCTTGTTCGATAATCCATCGGCCGATAGGCAGAATAAGCCGGCTCTGTTCGGCGATCGGGATGAAAACGCCCGGGGATACTATGCCCCGTTTCGGGTGACGCCAGCGCAAGAGCACTTCGTAACCGACCAGCTGATCCGGGTTGCGGATCTGGGGCTGGTAATAGAGCACCAGTTGCTCCTCTGCCAGGGCGTTCCGCAATTCCTCTTCCATAAGAACGTGCTGAACAACCTTGGCCTGTATTTCAGAATCGAAGAATGAGATGCGCTTTTCACCCCGAAGCTTCGCCCGTTCTTTTGCCTGCTGGGTTGCCTGCTCGGCTTTCTGAAGTTGTTCGTCAGGAGCTGCGGTGTGCCCGTCAATCAGGATAATGCCGATACTGACACTGACCTGGATTGTCTGCTCCAGAACCTTAATCGGGAAGGTAAAGGCGCTAAGGATTTTTTCCGCAACACTCTCTGCAGAACGCGCTGCCACTTCCTGAGAGGCGTGCCGGCTGGACAACAGGATGGCAAATTCGTCCCCCCCGATGCGCGCAAGGGTATCACTTTCACGAACCACGCCAGCCAGCTGCCCGGCCAGGGCTTTCAGGACCAGGTCGCCAAACCCGTATCCCCTGGAATCATTAACCGCGCGTAGCTGTTCGACATCAACATACAAAAGGGCAGCGTGGGCATTCTGCCGGATAGGGTTTTTGCGGACCCCGGAGATCCTTTCATCGAGCAGCGCCTTATTTGCGAGCCCTGTCAGTGGGTCGTAGAAGGCCAGCTGATGCGCTTTCTGTTCGGCTTCTTTGCGCTGGGTAATGTCGTGAAACGTTCCTACGTAGTTCTGAACGATGCCTGACTGTCCGTAAACGGCGGTGATGGTCAGCCATTCCGCGAACTCCTCTCCATTTTTCCGAAGGTTCCATATTTCACCCTCCCAAGAGCCTTCTTTCCGCACCCGGCCCCAGAGATGCTGGTAAAACTCAAGGTCTTGCAACCCGGATTGAAGCATGCGCGGGTTCTGTCCCACCACGTCATGTTCGGTGTAACCGGTTATGCGTGAAAACGCTTTGTTGGTTCTTAGTATCACTCCACGTTCATCGGTTATCATAATGCCCAAATGGGTCTCGAACGCAGTAGAAGCAATACGCAGTTCAGCCTGTTGAAACTTGCTCTCAGTTACATCACGCACCACAGCCATGTAACCGCCGGACTCGCCCGTTATGTCTCGCAGCGCACTCACCCGAGCTGCGAAATCGCGCGCTCCGCCTTCAAAAAACAACTGGTATTCAAAGTCGAGGGTCTTCTCGGTTTTTCCAACGTCTACCTTTAACTGGTCAAGCTGGGCAGCAAGCTCGGGCGGTAGCACCTTGCTGTAATGCAGGCCCGGCAGTTTTTCCGCAGGCATCAGTAGCTGGCTTTTGTCCTGCGCATGCACAAAGGTGAACCTTCCCTGTTCATCGAACACGAAGATCAGATCTGGAATAGAGCTCACAAGGGCCTGCAATCGGCTTTCATTGGTTTGTGCGCTTTGCTGTAAAAGCCTTCGTTCCCGGTTTTCGTGCAATAGCGCATTCTCAACGGACAGTCTTCGGAAGAACTGCCTCAGAAAGAACAGGCCAATGATCGCAACCAGTAAAATGCCGGTGGCCCCAACCCAAAGACTCTGGTACCAATCTTGTAACGCCACTGACGCTTTCTCGCCAACGACAACAATGTAGGGCGCACCCGGCACACGCTTGAAAGCGTAAAACCTTTTCTCACCGTCAATGTATGACTCGAAAACCGCCTGATAGCTGCTGGAATCACTGTCAATAAAACGACGAATTTCCAGACGGTTGACGACCTTTCCCAGACTAGACGTATCTTTGAGAGCAGTTGGAATACGGGCGACCAGTTTCATCGATTCGTCAATAATGGCGATGCTTTGGCCATCGGACAAGGATAATCTGGCAAAAGATTCGGAGAGCATTTCAGGCGATTGACGCGCCACAATCACAGCGCTGATATTGCCGGTGTCGGAATGCAACTGGCTCAACATCCAAATCCAAATCCACAGATCACCGGTTTCTGGGTCTGTATACAGCGGTGTTACGACTTCACGGCTAGGGTTGCCAGACAGGTAGCTTGCAATAAAGGGCCAGTCAGGAGTTTTGGTGACGCTCTTGCCTATTGAAGGGTAGAAAAAATTGCTAGCCGGATCTGCGACGAACAGTTTGTCTATGAATCCCAGGCTGGAAACCTTCTGATCCAGATACGATTCTATGTTCTCAAGGCGGGTTTCGGCTGAGGTGTTTGGCTGGTGAACAAGGAGCTGAACAAATCCGGCGAGAGCCCGCAGGCCGTACCCGGTAGAAAACAGCCTGTTTGCAACCAGTTCAGCCGCCAGATCAGCGCGAGCGACAGAGCGACCTATTGCAGTCTCTTTAGCCTGCTTGTAGGTGTTTTGAGCGACGTAACCAGCGGAAACCACGAGGCCGAGCAACGCAAAAATATACAACGCAATGGGAAGACGATAAGGCGCGGCAGAGCTCGATCTCGTCCTGTTTTCTTGCTTTTTCATTCAAACTGCTCATTAGTCGTTATTTTTGGCGTTTGGCGACAAATCCAAGCACCCAGAAAAGTAAACGCTGAGCGAGTTATAGCAACTCAAAATCAAAAGATGTGAGTAAACAGTAGTAAGCAGTGGTTTTGCTTTCTGCCAACTATCCAGAGAACCCCAGCATGAAAAACCCTTTCGCATCTCTGTTCAAAAAAACTCCGTAAATGAACGTTGAACAACTGCAAAAAGCGGCGCCCGTTGCAGGCGCCGCTTTTGATTTGCTCAAACAGTGCTTGCTCTACCCCTGCTTCATTTTGTCAGAGTAAGGCGGCCATCCCATAGGTTTACCAGCCAGCAGATGCAGGTGAATGTGGAATACGGTTTGGCCGGCGCTTTCGCCACAGTTCATGACTGTGCGGTAGCCGTCTTCGGCGAAGCCCATTTCTTTGGCCAGTTTGGCGGCCACGTAATACAGATTGCCCACCAGTTCCCGATCGTCTTCGGTGATGTCGTTAATCGTCGCAATGTGCCTTTTCGGAATAATCAGCAGGTGCACGGGCGCTTGCGGGTTAATGTCGCGAAACGCTAGGGTAGTATCGTCTTCGTAAACGATGTCAGCGGGAATTTCCCGGTTGATGATTTTGGTAAAAATAGTTTCTGACATAACAGGCTCCTTGTTAAAAATGAGGTAGAAAGTGAGTTAAAAAGTAAGGTTCAGTCCAGTCCCATGGCGTAACGGGCGACGCGGTTGCGGGCGAAAGGCAGTGCCTGCGCGGCGCCCAGGCCCAGATTGCGCAGCAGGTGCAGGGGCGGAACGCGGTTGCTGAACAGGTGATAAAAGGCATCCATAGCCAGCATCATGCGGCGGTTAGCCGGTCGGCGCTGGTGTTCATATTGGCCCAGTAAGGCGGGGTCGGCCAGGTCGGTGCCGTTGTTACGGGCAACAATCAATAGTTGTTGCAGGCATTGAGCGTCTTGAAAACCCAGGTTCACGCCTTGGCCGGCCAAGGGGTTGATGGTGTGGGCCGCATCGCCGGCCAATACCACGCGGCCCTGGTAATAGTGTTTGGCGTGCTGGCGGGCAATGGGGAAACTGGCGCGGGTGTCTATATGCATCAGCTCTGGCAGCGGTTCGGGAAATTCCCGTTGAATTTCGGCCATCAGTTGCTCGGTGGACATAGCTTTGAGTTGTGCCAGCCGGGCGGGGGCGTCGTACCACACCAGCGAGCCCCAGCTTTCACCGGGAAATTCTTCGCCGGCTGTGTGCAACGGCAAAAAGGCCCGCGGGCCAGAGGGTAAAAAGCCCTGCCAGGTGATGTCTTCCACCGCGCCGCGGTAACGAACAGACATCACCATGGCTTGTTGGTCGTATTGGCTGCGGGTGACCCCAATGCCGGCCAGATCGCGCACCCGGGATTGGGCACCGTCGGCACCTACCACCAGGGTTGCGGTAATGGCGGTGTCGTTATCCAGATCCAGCTGCGCGTGATCAGGGTTCTGGGTGAGGTTTGTAACTGCAACGCCCGGCATTAACGTGATGTTTTTCTGAGTACTTGCGGCCTGCCAAAGAGCCGCCTGAGTAACGCTGTTTTCCACAATGTGGCCAAGGTGGCTGGCGCCCAGTTTATCGGCGTTGAATTCCACTCGTGCCAAGGGCTTTGGCAGCAGGCGGGTAAGCGGGTGTGAAGACTGGTCCCATACCGCCAGGCGGCGATAGGGCGTGGCGCGCATGGCCAGAATATTGTCCCATGCCTGAAGGCTCTGCAAGTAGCGTTCACTGCCGGCGCTGAGCGCTGACACGCGAATATCGGGCGTGCTGGCTGGCACAAATTCGGGGGCGTCAGCAAAGTCAATCAGCGCCACGCGAAAACCGTTGCGGCCCAGGCCTGTCGCAAGGGCTGCACCCACCATGCCGGCGCCGACAACCGCAATATCAAATGCTTGAGTCATATCGGATTCCTGTTTGTTGTTATCAGTTTACGCGATGGCAACAAACAGGCAAGCCGTGGAGTGGATGTTGTTTTTTTGTACGCAGCCTCAATCGGCTTTATACATGTGCATATCACGCTGGGGGAAGGGAATACTGATGCCTTCGGCGTCGAACGCCTTCTTGACGCGTTCCTGCATGTCCCAGTAAAACGGCCACAGGTCTGCGGATTTGGTCCAGACGCGCACGGTCAGGTCAACAGAGCTGTCGCCCAGGCCGCCTACCACAATCATCGGTTCCGGGTCTTTCAGAGAGCGTTCGTCTTCTTCAATCAGGCGCTTGATGGTGGCTTTGGCCTTATCAATGTCGTCACCGTAGCCAATGCCAAAGCTCATGTCGCAGCGGCGGGTAGGGTAGGCGCTGAGGTTGGTCAGGCTGGAGTTGGACAGGTCGCCGTTGGGAATAATAATGCGGCGGTTATCAAAGGTATTAACGATGGTGTACAGAATAGAGATTTCCACCACCGAACCCAGGTAGCCCTGGGCTTCGATGACATCGCCCACTTTGAATGGCTTGAAGATCAGAATCAGCACGCCGCCGGCGAAATTGCCCAGGCTGCCTTGCAGTGCCAGGCCAATGGCCAAGCCGGCCGCACCAATAATGGCAATAAAGGACGTGGTGGCAATGCCCACCATGGATGCCACGGAAATCAGCAGCAGAATTTTCAGAATGGCGGATAACAGGCCGCACAGAAAGGTATTCAGCGTAGGGTCTTTTTTGCCAAGTTTGCTATCCAGTAAGCGAACAAACCGGTTAATCAGCCACATACCCACAATCAGGGTGATAATGGCCAGTACCACTTTGGGTGCGTAGGCCATGACCAGTGTGATGGCCTGGTCTACCAGTTCTGTGGCGCGGCCGTTGGCGCCGAACAAATCTTCCATAGCTAACTCCTTGTGAACATTTTTGTTTTATGAAATACGCGGGTGGGCGTGCTTGGCCCACTGTGCGATGGCGTCCGGACCGCCATGCATAATCACTGTGCCGGGTTTGCGGCCTAGCTGGTAATCGTACATTGGGTCGTAGTAATGCTCTAGCAGGCTTTGTATCCAGGCGTTATGGCCGTCGCTGGCGCCGTTCTCTGCCTGTTGGGCCAGCGCGGACTCCATCATGCTGCGCAGTTGCTGATGGCGTTCGCCGCCAAGGCGCTTACGAATGCGATCGAGCGCGCTTAAAAGGTAGTCGCAGAAATTTAGCCAGCCGGCATTTTCGCCATTCAGGTTCGTGTAGTCGGCCAGCATATTTTCGACATAGTCTTGGCGAATAATATCAATGCGCTCGGCCATTGGTCGGTCCAGTACGGCCAACGGTGCCGCAGCCATGCGCTCCCGCAGGCTGACGGGCAGCGCGCAATGCCCCACAAGACGGCTTTCGTCTTCCAGATAAATGGGGCCGCCGTGATGATGCCTGGCGTGCAGCATGGCGACTGCAAGCTGGTTTTCGAAGTTGATTTGCGTGGGCTGTGGCGTTACCTGTCGGCCAAAGCTGGAGCCGCGGTGGTTGGCCAGGCCTTCGAGATCCACCGGGTTGGGCAGGGTGTGCAATACGCGGGTTTTGCCAGTGCCGGTGCGGCCGCTGAGGATGTAAAACGTCTCGCTGGCAATCTGCTGTTCCAGCTGATCGATCAGGAACCGGCGCATGGCTTTATAGCCGCCTTCCACCAGCGGATAATCAATGCCCGCTTGGGCAATCCACTGGCGTGAAAGATGTGAGCGCAGGCCGCCGCGGAAACAATACAGGTAGCCGTCTGGATGCTGGGTGCAAAAGTGTTTCCAGGCCTCAAGGCGCTGAGCCTTGATGTCGCCCTGCACCAACTGGTGGCCCAGCTCGATGGCTTTGCTTTGGCCCTGCTCTTTGTAACAAATTCCGACAAGGTGGCGCTCGTCGTCGTTCATCAGCGGTGCGTTAATAGCACCGGGAAGATGGCCTTTGTCGAATTCAACAGGCGCGCGCACGTCTAGCAGCGGTGTGTTGTTCAGAAATAGAGAAAGGTAGTCGTTGGTATCTTGTTTGCGGGTCATAAAGGAAGAACAAACTGGCCAGATTGGTCGCTGAGTATAGAGCAGTTAACGCGGTTGTGTTGGGGCGGGCACAAAAAAGAGCCGTCCTTATTAAAAAGTCGGCTCGTAAAGGTCAGTGCTTCGCGCTGAATTTTTGCAGCCAAGGCCAAATCAGCATCCCGGCAGCGATGCCGGCGGCGTCAGCGGCCACGTCAGCCATTGAAAAGTCGCGGTAGGGCAAGGTGGCTTGCACAATTTCTATCAGCATGCCGAAGCCCAGCAACAGCGGGACGAAGTAGAGCGGTTTCAGCTGCGGCCAGCCCAAACGCATCAACAACGTAAGCTCCAGAAAGGCAATCAGGTGATTGACCTTGTCGCTGGGCGCAGAGGGCACTGGTAGCGGGCCTGCGGTCGTGGCCAGAAACAGAATAGCGGCAATAGACGCCAGTAGCGCAAATCGCCACAGGGCGCGTAAACGGAGTAATTGTGCAAGCCGTTGTTTCGTGGTTGCTAAAAGCATATCGATTGTTTGTTCCGGCTGTGGCAAAGAGCGCATCATGATATGCTTTGCAGCCCGTCAATGTCACTGTAACCAAGGTTTTTGCGCCATGCTCAATGGTAACTTTTTTCGCGGATTGGGATATCTGGGCGAGGGTTTTGGCCTTATTTGGCAACCCGGTCTTCGCCTTTTTGTGATTATCCCCCTGCTGATTAACATTCTGCTGTTCAGCCTGCTGTTTTTTTATCTGGGTGAATTATTTTCCGGTCTGATTGCGACTGCTATGGGCTGGTTGCCAGACTGGGCTTGGCTGCAAGCGCTGGACTGGCTGTTCTGGTTGCTTTACGGCGCTGTTATTGTGTTGGTGCTGGCTTACGGTTTTGTGATTGTGGCCAACCTGATTGGGGCCCCGTTTTACGGTTACCTGGCGGAGCGCTGTGAGCAGCACCTGACCGGTCAGCCAATAGGCGAAGATGAAGGCTGGGCGGGTATTGTTAAAGACATTCCGCGCTCACTGTGGCGCGAGTTGCAGAAAATCGGCTATTACCTGCCCCGTGCCTTGGGCCTGCTCATTCTGGGGCTGATTCCGGTGGTGAATCTGGTGGCGGTGGTGCTCTGGTTTGTGTTCAATAGCTGGATGATGGCGCTGCAGTATGTGGACTACCCGGCAGATAATCACAAGACCAGCTTTCCGGTGCTAAAACAGATGCTGGCCGAGCGCCGATTGTCGGCCTTGGGTTTTGGACTGCCGGTCGCACTGGCAGCCATGGTGCCAGTATTGAACTTGTTTGTGGTGCCGGCAGCGGTGTGCGGTGCCACGGCGTTATGGGTGCGTGAACAAGGTTCCGCACGTCTTTGATTGAGATTTGGATTTGGAGGTTGCTTGGAAACGTCGGATTTTGTCATTGGTCAGCGCTGGGTTAGTCACAGCGATACAGCCCTGGGCTTGGGCATAGTTACAGATATTTCCGGACGCAGGGTGACCCTGGGTTTTCCGGCGGCTGACGAAGAGCGTACCTACGCCACCGACAACGCGCCCTTGTCGCGCATTATTTATCAGCTTGGTGAAACCATTGAAACCTTTGATGGCGGAAGCTACATCGTGCGCGCGGTGGAAGACATGGCCGGTTTGCTGGTTTACCACGCCGATGATGGCGAAAACATCCAGACGGTTTCTGAGGTGAAGCTCAGCGGAACGGTGAACTTCTCGGCCCCCCATCAGCGCCTGTTCGCCGGCCAGTTTGACCGTAACGGTGCCTTTCGGCTCCGTTTTTCCACGTTGAACCACCTTGACCGTCTGCGGGCCTCGCCGGCCGAGGGCCTGATTGGTGCTCGCACCCAGCATTTGCCCCATCAGCTCTATATTGCCGGCGAAGTGGCCCGGCGTTTTGCCCCGCGGGTACTGTTGGCCGACGAAGTAGGCCTGGGCAAAACCATTGAGGCTGGTTTGATTCTGCACTATCAGCTGCACACGGGCCGCGCCCGGCGGGCCTTGATCGTAGTGCCAGATTCGTTGATACACCAATGGCTGGTTGAAATGCTGCGGCGCTTCAACCTGCGCTTCTCCATTGTTGATCAAGGCCGTTATGACGCCATCAAAGAACAGCAGAGCGACGTGGATGCTCTGATGAGCCATATATTTGGCGAAGAAGGTCGGGAAAACCCATTTGAAAGTGAGCAGTTGGTGTTGTGTAGCCAGAGTTTTCTGACCGCCACTGAACAAGCCCGAAACGACGCCATAGCGGCCGGCTGGGACCTGCTGATTGTTGATGAAGCGCACCACCTGGCCTGGAGTGAAAGCCATGTTAGTGCGGAATATCAAACAATTGAAAACCTGGCGGCGGCGAGCCAGGGCCTGCTGCTGCTGACCGCAACGCCAGAACAGGTGGGGCTGGCCAGCCATTTTGCGCGTTTGCGCCTGCTGGATCCGGCGCGGTTCCACGACTTACAGGCGTTCCGCGAACAGGAAAGCCAGTATGAAGCGGTCAACGCCGTGGTTCGCCGATTGCAGTCTGAACACACCATCGCAAGCGGCGACCAGCAAATTCTAGAGCAGTGGCTGGGTTCGCAATTGCCCCAGCTGCTGACAGAGAGCGACCCCCATCAGGCGATTATTGACGCCCTGCTGGATCGCCACGGCACCGGCCGGGTGTTGTTCCGTAATACTCGCGCTGCTATCCAGGGCTTTCCCGAGCGTCTCCCACACCCGGTGCCACTGCCGTGCCCCGAACTCTACAGCGGCTTTACCCGCGGCATTGACGGCCTGACCCCCGAACGCAGCGAACCCGACGAAGAGCAGTGGCTGGCGGAAGATCCGCGGGTAGCCTGGTTGCAAAAAACACTGGCGGGTTTGCGCCCAGCCAAAGTGGTGGTGATTTGCGCCCACGCCAGCACGGCTATGGCCCTGGAGCATTTTCTTCAGCTGCGCGCCGGTATTCGCAGCGCAGCGTTCCACGAACATTTAAGCCTGATAGAGCGCGACCGCGCCGCCGCTTATTTTGCAGACTCCGAGCAGGGTGCCCAAGCGCTGATTTGCTCCGAGATTGGCAGTGAAGGCCGTAACTTCCAGTTTGCCCATCATTTGGTGCTGTTTGACCTGCCGGCCAACCCGGACCTGTTGGAACAGCGCATTGGCCGCCTTGACCGTATTGGCCAAACCAGCGCCATTGATATTCATATCCCGTATCTGGAAGGCACCAGTCAGGAAGTGCAGTACCAATGGTTCCAGCGTGGTCTGAACGCCTTTGCAGAAAGTTGCAGTGTGGGTGTGGCCGTGCAGGAGTCGGTAGCCGAGGCCTGGCAGCAGTCGCTGGCGGGCGACGAAGCCGCTCTGGAAGCCCTGGTGAGCGCTTCAGCAGCGGAAACTGCGCGCCTGAAAACCCTGCTGCAGAATGGCCGCGATGCGCTGATTGAGCTGAACTCCTGCCGCAACGAGCCGGCGCAACAATTGATTGATGCCATTGAAACCGAAGAATCAGCTGCGGCCGTGCGCGACTATATGATGGAAGCCTTCGACATTCTGGGTGTGGATGTAGAAGACCATTCCGAACATTCGGACGTGCTGCGCCCGGGCGAGCAGTACCAGGCCGGGCACGTGGCCGGCTTGCCCGAAGACGGCATAACCGTCACCTGGGAACGGGACCGCGCGCTGGAACGCGAAGACCTGGCGTTCATGAGCTGGGAGCACCCGATGGTGACCGGCATTATGGAGTCAGTGACCAGTTCCGGACTGGGTAAAGCTGCGTTGGCCACCATGTCGGTGAAGGCTTTGCCCGCCGGCACCCTGCTGATGGAAGCCCTGTTCACTGTGCATTGCCCTGCGCCAGACGCTCTTCAGTTGACCCGTTACCTGCCGGTGTCGCCGCTGCGCTTGCTGGTGGATGTGACCGGCAAAGACCTGTCGAAAGCCCTGCCCCATGACCGCCTGAACGACATGTGTTCTAATATTCGCCGGCGCACAGCACAGGCGATTGTGCCGCAAATTCGCGCCCAGGTTGAAACCATGGTGGACCATTCCCAGCGCCTGGCTGAGCCGCACCTACAACCGCTGCAACAAAAAGCACTGGCGCAGGTAGATGCAATGTTCGGCCCGGAAATACGCCGCCTGGAAGCCTTGCAGGCGGTGAATCCGGCGATTCGTAATGAGGAAATCGAGTATTTCCGCGCCCAGCTGGCAGCTGCCCGCGAAGCAATAGGGCACGCCACACTGGCGTTGGAGGGCATCCGGGTGATTGTAACCGCCTGATGCTGTAACACGACGGGCTTAGCTGGCCAGATATTAAGCAATCAGGTAACGTAAAGTGATGAAGATCAGCTGTTCAAACCAGGCACAACAGGGGAATTAATGATGACGTTCATACTGTTTATAGTGGCGATAGCGGGCTTGCTGGTCGTGATGCGCCAGGAAGCCGGAGCGAAAGCTGCGGTGGGTGTTATGGTGGGCGTAGGCCTTTTGTCGTTGCTGTTTGCATCGTTCGGGCTGGCATTGCTTCTGTTTGTTGGTGCCGGCATTACGGCCGCCGCCGGCTTACCAGGCTTTCGCCGCAGCTGGTTAACGCCCAAAGCCTTTGCCCTGTTCAAGAAAGTAGCCCCGAAAGTATCTGAAACGGAAAAGGTAGCGCTGGAAGCGGGCACAGTAGGTTGGGACGGCGAATTGTTTACCGGCAAACCTGACTGGCACAGTCTGTTGATAAACCGCAACACCGGCCTGACCGACAAAGAACAGACGTTTGTGGATAACCAGTGCAACCAGGCGCTGGCCATGTGCAATGCCTGGGATGTAGCGGTAGAGCGTGCCGACCTGCCGGAAGAGCTGTGGGACTTTCTCAAGCGCGAAAAGTTCTTCGGTATGATTATCCCTGAAAAATACGGTGGTCTGGGATTCTCCGCGAAAGCTCAGACCGCCGTGCTGCAGCGCCTGGCCGTTAACGAAATGCTGATGGTAACGGTTGGCGTGCCCAATTCCCTTGGGCCTGGCGAGCTGCTTATAAAATACGGCACCGATGAGCAAAAAGAATATTATTTGCCGCGCCTGGCTGACGGCCGCGAAATACCCTGTTTTGGCCTGACCGGCCCGCGCGCAGGTTCCGACGCCACTTCGTTACCGGATACCGGTATTGTGTGTAAGCAGGAAGTTGACGGCAAAGAAGTCATTGGTTTGCGTCTGAATTTTGAGAAACGCTGGATTACCCTTGCACCAATCGCCACGGTGGTGGGCCTGGCCTTCCGCATGTTCGACCCCGATGGCTTGCTGAGCGACGTTGAAGACCGCGGCATTACCTGCGCACTGATTCCCCGTGATACCGACGGCATGGAAATCGGCCGTCGCCACTGCCCGATAGGAAGCCCGTTTCTGAACGGCCCGATTATTGGCAAAGACATGTTCATTCCGCTGGACTACCTGATCGGTGGTGAAAAAATGGCCGGCGAGGGCTGGCGCATGCTGGTGGAATGTTTGTCGGTGGGCCGCTGCATTACGTTGCCGTCTGGCGCTGCCGGTGGGGCTGCCTTCGCGGTGGCCACGGCCGGTGGCTTTACCCGGATAAGGCGCCAGTTCAATACGCCAGTGGCGGAAATGGAAGGCGTACAGCAGCCGCTGGCGCGGATTGCTGCCAAAACGTACATTGCCCAAGCGGCGGTTAACCATACCGCCAACATGATTGACCAAGGCCAGAAACCGGCGGTGCCGTCGGCGATTCTGAAGTACCACCTGACCGAGTATCAGCGCGACATTCTCAGCGATGCGATGGACGTTCACGGCGGCAAAACGGTCACCCTTGGCCCACGCAATTACATGGGTATTTCGTTCAGTAGTTCGGCAGTGTCTATTACCGTTGAGGGCGCTAACATAATGACCCGCAGCCTGATGATCTTTGGCCAGGGCGCCATTCGCTGCCATCCGTACGTGTTAAAAGAGCTGGCGGCGAAAGACAACGACGACATCGATGCCTTTGACGAAGCATTTTTCGGTCACGCCGGGCTGGTGTTTGGTAACGCTGCCCGAGCCTTTACCCAAGCCTTGGGCATTGGTCGCGCAGACGTGCCGTTTGATCACGGTGCGCGTAAATACGCCCAGTCTGTGGCCCGCTTCAGCGCCGCTTTCGGGCTGTGTTCCGACGCGGCTATGACCACCCTGGGCAGTGAGCTAAAAATGCGCGAACTGACCTCTGCGCGTTTGGGTGACATGCTGTCGAATCTGTATTTGGCTTCTATGGTTCTCAAACAGTGGCACGAAACCCAGCCGGTGGACGGCGAGCAGGCACTCATGGCCTACAGTCTGGACATGCTGCTGGCGCGTACGGAAACGGCGCTGGTGGAATTCCTTGATAACCTGCCGAATCGGTTGGTGGCCGGCGCACTGCGGGTGATTACCTTGCCCATCGGCCGACGCTGGACTGGCCCGAATGACGCTCTGACTCACACCGTGGCGCAGGCCATTTCAACGGATTCGCCACTGAGGAAAAAACTGTTGTCCAGCCTGTGGGTGGGTGACAGTGAAAACGGCGTCGACACCGTTGCCTATAACCCCGTAGCCAGTTACAACAACCTTCTGAAAGACAACGCCAAAGCTGAAAAGCTCTATCGCAAAGCCAACAAGGCTTACAGCAAGGGCGAATTGCCGATCATCGCTTTGCACCCGGAGCAACGTTTTGAAGCCGCTTTGGACGCGGGCGTGTTCAGCGACGAAGATGCAATCTTTATGCGTGATTACGAAGCAAAAGTGCTGGAAATGCTGACGGTGGACGACTTCGCCTTTGACGAATTCGCACGCAATAAAAAGTCGGTGATTGATCACAACCCCTCAGAAGCGCAGCCTTCTTGATGGCGCATTGAGTATGTGGTTGTCGGTTCTGGCCATTAGCGGTGGTGCGGTGCTCGGCGCGAATGTGCGCTGGGCACTGGCTTTGTGGCTGAACGCCAGCCATCACCATGTGCCGCTGGGCACGTTGGTGGCAAATATGGCCGGTGGCTGGCTGGCGGGTTTGTTGCTGGCCTGGTTCAGCCACAGTTCCAGCCTGTCACCGGAGTGGCGCTTGTTTGCCATAACCGGCCTGTGTGGCGCGCTAACGACTTTCTCCACTTTCTCGTTGGAAATGCTCACGGCCTTGCAGCAGGGAAAGTGGGGCATGGCTCTGGTGGGTATTCTGGCCCACGTTTGCGGTGCGTTGCTGATGACGGCTGTTGGCTTTTATACGGTTGCATTGATCAAAACTTGATCTGCACCATTACCTATGCAAAATTGTCAAAATCCACTTGGCAAGCCCTGAGTTCCCGAGTAGAGTAATTCTTGAAGGAAATATTCAGTGAAGCATTTCATTAATAAGACGTATTCCAGCGGTTAGTATTAGACCCAGTGATGAGCAGTTACCGTCCTTTTATTGATTCCGCAGATTCTGGTTTCCCGTAAACACCGGCTCAAACCATCTTGGTTGAGCAGGGTGAATAATTGATTGATTGCAGGATATTTGAGCATGTCTACTACTACCGGTACTGTTAAGTTCTTCAACGAAGCAAAAGGATTTGGTTTCATCACTCGTGAAGGCGGCCCCGACGTATTCGTTCACTACAGCGCTATTCAGGGCGGCGGTTTCAAGACTCTGGCAGAAGGCCAGCAAGTCGAGTTCACCGTTACCCAGGGCCAGAAAGGTCCTCAAGCGGAAAACGTTGTACCTCTGTAATCCCGCTTGGATTCAGAAGTAACCCGCTATAAAAAAGGCAGCCCAGGCTGCCTTTTTTTGTGGGTGTTATCCGTACTGAATAAGATTTTAACAATGGCCGCTTAGCGGGTGATAACCGCGGGGTCACCACGGCCCTCTACCGCCGCCAGTTCCGCGCTGGATAACCACTCGCCGGGTGGCAATGCCATTACGCTGGCGCAAGCCGCCAGGGCGTGGGCCCAGGAACAGCCATTGGTAAACAGCATGCCGGCTTCGGTCAGCGTGCCGCCATGGTTGCGGTAACCCAACACCCGTGATGTTGCCGGTGCCGGAAACAGCGTGTGTAAATGGCCACGGAACACTTCCGGGCGCATGTGCGTGAGTGCGACCCGGCGGCTCAGTCGGCCCGGGAATAACTGTTCACGTTCCAGTTCATTCATACACACAGCGGCTTCCTGGGCGTCGCGGGGCTGGCGCAGGCGCCCTGGTTCCTGAACGTACACCAGGCGGAAGGCTGCACCGCTGTCGCGCAACCGTTCGCACGCACGGATGGTTTCTGACAGCTGGTAGGCGCCATTCGCAATCAGCATAACCGGCTCGCGCCCGCCAGTGTCTTCATCAATCACAATCGCTCCCTGGCGCGCCAGCAGCGCCGCTTCGGCGGTGTTGAACACACACGGCCGCTCGCGCTTTGGCACAACCATGCAGGTAATGCGACCGCGGCTGCGATAAATGCCGGGCATCAGCGCCAGGGTGCTGTTGTAGTCAGCGGGGAACACCACGCGGGACACATCACTCATTTCCCCTAATAAGCTTTCACAGAAGGTTGTGTCTTGATGGGATTGTTCGTTCTTGCCGTTTTCCCAGGTGTGGGACGTTGCTACCACGGGCAGGCCAAGCCAGCGCGCAGGGCGCCCTACTGCGGCTTGATGACGGGCGAATATCAGTTCCTGGCGGATGGCTCCGAGCATTTTTACGCAAAAGGCTTCGTAACTGGCCACCAGGTTGAGGCCGGCCTTGTTGGCCAGGCAAGCAGAAACCACGGCCTCTTCATTCAGCACGGTAATAACCCCGCCCAGAACGGATTCGCTGTCGTTTTCCGGTTCGTTCACCCGGTGTTTTAACAGGTGCAATACGCCTTCCAGGCGATTGCTGGCAAGCTCGTCCGGGTTGCCCACGCGGGGCCTTAATGTCGGGTTGGCCTCAACCAGGGCACAGAAGAAATCGTTAATAGCAGTCATCGGCGATGCCGCCTGCTGTACCGGCGCCAACGTTGGAATCACCGGCTCCGGCGGATTGCGCAGGGCCAGAGGGTGGTCCCGTTCCAGCGGCCGTTTCTGATCCTGATGGCGGTTCAGCGTGCGCAGTGCGGCGGTCAGTTCGTCTAGCTCAACGTGCAGCGGCGCGGTGTGTTGATGAAACAGCTCGCGTATGCGTGCGTCAACCCGTGGGTTGCCCGGCAGCGGCAAATTATGTGCAGCATTTTCGCCCGCGCCGTAAAAACCGAAGCCTTTGACGGTTTCGGCAATGCCGTAGGGAATCCGTGCGGGATAGTTCTGCTGACCACTCAATACGGCTTCGGCCTGTTCTTCCAGCGCCCATTCCATATCCAGCATGGCGCACACAAATGCGGCAGGGTCGCGACCGTCAAAGCGGAAGGGTGCAAAGCCGCGGGCGGACAGATGTTCTTCAAAGCGCTCCAGGCCTTCGCGGGTACCCAGTTCGGTACGCTGCTCAATGCGCCGGCCGTTGGCAATCATGATGGGCATGATCAAGCCGCAGTCTTCAGCGCGCCACCAGCGCGGAATCCAGTCGCTGCCGCGCTGCTCTTCAGCGGCACCGTCCGACAAAAACGCTACCAGAGATTCGCCAGGTAAGGGCATGTGCGCGTATTGCAGCTCGGCAAAGCCCAAATAGCCGCCTTCGATAATGCCGCCGGCGGTGTAAGGGTTAACGTGGCTGCCCAGGGGCGCCACGTTGCTGCCATCGGGGTTCTGGCGGTAACTGTAAAAGTCCCGGGCTAGCTGTGTCAGGCCATCGGCCCCGCCATAGGCCTGCTGTTGTTCCGGATGCAGGTTGCCGGTCAGAACATTCAGGGCGTCAACAGCTGCCACGCAGTGGCCCTGGCCCATCAGCCAGCTGCGGGTTTTTCCGGTTAGGCTATTAGTAGTCAGGTAGGCGGCGTAAGCGGGCACCATATTCAGCGCACCGCCGGTGTGGCCTTCCGGTTTGGGTTTGAAGTCATCCGCCGCCAGGGCCTTGCCGTTCAAGCATACCCGGTTGGTGTAGGTCATGTGCACGACTTGCCACATGCCTGCACTGACAAGTCTGTCGAGAGCGGCCAGGTGATGGAATACGGTTTCCAGATTTGGCTGTAGCTTGCGATGGACCAACTGCCGCGCTGAGTGCAGAACCCTTGAACACAGCAGGTCACCGTGGCTGATAACGCCATAGCCGGCGCGCCAGTAGTTGTATGCGTCTTGCGCGTTGCCAGTCAGAGTGGCAATCGAAGTGTCAATTAGAGTGTCAGTCAGAGAATCGTTGTTTAGGTCGGGCGCAGACATAGAAGCCTTTTTTTTATGTCAAAGTATGGCAGAAGTATATGCGCGGCGGATTCGGGGGCTATTGATGTAGGTCAGCCTGGTAGCCTGCACAGATTACACCGGAGTAAGATCTGGTGTCGGCTGCGGTGGAACCGGTGGTTTGAGAATTTCTAGGTAAAACTGGCGATTTCGGCGCTGGTTAAAAAGCGATGCTCACCAGCGGCCAGTGCCGAATCCAGCGTTACCCCGCCAATGCGGCTGCGGTGCAAAGTCGTGACGTGATTACCAACGGCGGCCATCATACGTTTGACCTGGTGGTAGCGGCCTTCAGAAATAGTCAGCTCTATGAGCTGTGACTGCAGCACCTTCACCTGAGCGGGCTTTGTCGGCTTAGTGTCGTTACGAAGCATCACGCCGGTTTCCAGTGCCGCAATGGCCGTGTGTGAAATCGGCTCGCTCAAAGCCACCTGATAAGTTTTCGTGCACTCCACTCTTGGCGAGGTGACCCGGTGCGACCACTGACCATCGGTTGTCAGCAGCAGCAAACCGGTAGTGTCTGCGTCCAGGCGGCCGGCAATATGAAGATTGCGGGTCAGCTCTGCCGGCAGAAGATCCAGCGCTGTGGGCTGGTCATTGTCGCGGGTGGCGCTGATATATCCTGCGGGCTTGTTGAGCATCAAGTAGCGCTCAGCAGGTAGGGCAACGGGTTCTCCTTGCAGCAAAACCTCAGCGTTGGCCGGAACGGCGGCGGCCGAATTCTTCCACAGGGCGCCGTTTACCTGAACGTCACCAGCGGCTATGGCATGCTTTGCTTCTTTGCGTGAAAGGTCTGAGCTAGTGGCAATAAATTGATCGAGGCGCATGGTCTTCAACACTCCTGGCCGGGCGCTGGCGTGGCAAGGCTGGCAAGACAAAGAACCGGGATAGCGCCGGTTATGCGGCCCCACAGCAAGGGCATTGCAGCGCTGTTGAAGGCGGGCCGGGGTGCCTGTTCGCCATTGCCGGGTTTGAGTATGCCACCCTGTTCATTGGCGAGAACAAACGTAAACGGATGCGCCCCGGGAATACCCAAGCGTACATCGGTAGCGGTGATTTCACCGTCGCGCGCTTGGTAGTCAAGAAACCCCCGGGTAAACCATTCCAGGCGGTGGGTTTCGGGCAATTGCGCAACAGAGTTGACAAGCGCCGGCTGGCGCGGGAAATATTCAAGGGTTAAGGGGCTGTCGCCATCCAGAAAGCCGGTCACGATTTCAACCCGCTGCTGGTCGGTGATCGCGGTGGCGCGCCAAAGCACCGTGTTGAAGGGCATAGGTTGCACCAGAAGTTTGGCGTCGGCAAAGCCGGCTTCGGCCAGGGCCGGTTGCACGCGTTCGATGATGACCTGCTGAGCTGCCAACGACCAGCCGAGATACCCGGTGGACAGCACCAGGCCAGCGGCAATAGCGCGCACCGCCTTAGGCCGCAGCAGAAATGCGGCGCAGCCGGCCAGTAGCGGCAGTGTATAAAGAGGGTCGATAATGAACACACTGCTGATGGCCAGCGGCCGGCCCAGGGGCCAGAACAGCTGTGTGCCGTAGGTGGTAAAGGTGTCCAGAATAGGGTGCGTCAGCAACACCAGTGCCGTTAGTAACAACCAGCGAGGGAACCCCAGTTGTGGCTTCCAGTGCCAGAACAGAGTTGCAAGCAGCAGCGACAGGGGCGCAAGCACAAAAAGAGAGTGGCTAAAGCCCCGGTGCTGGGTAAAGTTGGCGACGGCCGAGCCATAATCAATCAGCACATCCATATCGGGAAGCGTGCCTAACAGCGCGCCGGTCAGCAGAACCGATCGCCCGAGTGTTTTACCGGCTATCAGGCCTGCGATGGAAGCGCCAAGAGCTACCTGAGTGATTGAGTCCATGGAGATCGCATCATTTTGGTTAGTGAGGTTAGCTACCGGCGCATCAAAGCGCCGGCGTCACCTGCAGAACTCGTAAAACCTGAGGCCCCGGATAGCCGTCGGCGACCAGTCCGTTGGCGATCTGGTACTGGCGAATAGCGGCGCGGGTGGCCGGGCCCATAATGCCGTCTGGCGTGCCGGCGGAATATCCACGCTGTTCCAGCTGCTGCTGTAGCTGCATGATGTTGTCGCGGGACAGCGTGGGCGCATCTACCGGTGGCGGATTCTGTAACCCGCCTGCACCGGCAATACGGTCGGCCAGGTGGCCAACAGCGATGGCGTAAAATTCCGAGCGGTTCCAGCCCATAATCACTTTGAAGTTGTGATAAGCCAGAAACGCCGGGCCCTGGTGGCCGGCGGGCACAATGATTGCGGCATCAATGGCTTCTTGGGCCAGGGGGCCGCCTGATGCGTCGGTAACGCCAAGCTGGTTCCATTGCTCCAGAGATTTGCGGCGGCCATCGGCAAGGGCAAAGTTAAAGTTATTGGGTAGCTGTACTTCACGGCCCCAGCGGTAGTCGCCATCCCATCCCATAGACTGCAAAAATTGCCCGGCTGACATTAGCGCGTCTGGTAAACTGTTCCACAGGTCACGGCGGCCATCGCCGTCTGCGTCGACGGCGTGCTGAAGGAAGACCGTAGGCATAAATTGCACGTGGCCCATAGCACCGGCCCAGGAGCCTTCCATTTGCTCGGGGCTAATGGCGCCTTCGTCAACAATCTGCAGGGCAGCAATCAGCTGGCGGGTAAAAAAGGTTTTGCGGCGTTCGTCACAGGCCAGTGTTGCCAGGGAGCTGGGCACCGACATTTTGCCAAAATAGCTGCCGTAGTTGGTTTCCAGGCCCCAGAACGACAATAAATAGGCGGCGGGCACGCCGGTTTCATTGGTCACTCGTTGCAGTAGATCGGCGTGCTCTATTAATAGCTGACGGCCCTTGTCGATGCGAGTGTCGTTTACCCGGCGGTTCAAATAGTCAGCAAAGGGCGTGGTGAATTCCGGCTGGCGCCGGTCCAGCTCAATCACCCGTTCCAGATATTCCGCGCCAGCCAACACGCTGCGCGCGGTTTCAGCGCTAACGCCAGCGGCTATGGCCTGCTGCTGCAAGTCTGCTTTACAGGTCTCAAAATTGTTGACCGTAGCAGGCTGGTCTGTCGCCTTATCGGCAATGTTGGCGCTAGCACCCAGCGGCAGGGTGGCCAGGATGCCGGCACACAGGGCCGTGGCGGCCGGGCGAAAAAAGCGTGAAATGAAGACAGACACGTAGAACCTCCGGAAAATGGGCGTGGGGCGTATTATTAGCGCCCATAGTAGCGTTTTTTACGGCCCTAAAAACACACTTGCCACTGTTGACGGGTGACAAATCAGTAACCTGCATCCACAGGAGGACGACATTTTTTACGTGAAGGGTTTTTATCAGGGGAGTTTGTTTTATAGTAACTTAAAACAGATCGACAACAGCGCAATAGAAGGTTGAATCAATGGCGATGCTGACAGCACTGGTAGTGGATGACGCCAGCTTTGTAAGGGACCTGATCAAGCGTGCTGTCAGGCAGCAGTTTCCTGTTATTGAAGCCATCGATGCAGCCGACGGTAAAAAAGCGCAGTCGCTGATGTTGCGCACCACTTTTGATTTGATTCTCTGCGACTGGGAAATGCCGGAAATGTCAGGGCTGGAACTGCTGCAATGGATGCGTCAGCAGCCCCAGTACGCCAAAGTGCCGTTTATTATGATTACCAGCCGTGGCGACAAAAGCCACGTGGTCGAAGCCATACAGCAGGGCGTATCGGAATATCTGGGCAAACCTTTCAGCCCTGACGGTCTGGGTAAAAAAATCCGTAAAGTGATGGGGCAAACGCTGGCGCAGGCCATGGCAAGCTCTGGCAAGGCGCCTGCGGTTCAGGCCGATGCCCTGGCACAGTCGGCCTCCCTGTTGACCCGTAAAACAGAGTCCCCGGCTGCTTCTACAACGCCTGCGGAGCCGGCCACTGTTGTGGCAGCTGCGAATTCGCCCCAGCGCCAGCCAGCTGCAAAGGCAGGCGCGTTGATGAATATGGCCACCGTGCGTTTTGCTGACCACACCCTGCAGTCGGTGGTAAAAGACATCAATCTTAACGAAGTGCGGGTGATTGCCCGCCGCGACCAGCAGTTTCCAGGCATTCTGGACCAAGCGGTGGTGGATATTGAAATCTCGGAAACCGAAGTGGCGCGGCTAAACGGATACGTGCACCAACTTCACGCGGTCGACAAACGCCAGGACACCGACTTTGTTAGTGCCACTATCCGCTTTGTAGACGAAGACCCGAAAAAAATGGAAGACCTGTCACGCTTCATTGCCCGCTTTCGAGCGGCTGCACCTCGCTAGCAGTGCTAGCAACAACCCGCTCCGCGGGAAATTGGCAACGAAAGGTACTGCCTTTATCCAAGCTGCTGCTGATCAGCAGTTGCCCGTCGTGGTTCAACAGCACGTGTTTAACAATAGCCAGGCCCAGCCCCGTGCCGCCGGTGTCTTTGTGGCGACTGGGGTCAGCGCGATAGAAGCGTTCTGTCAATCGCGGGAGGTGGCTTGGGTCTATACCTATGCCGTTGTCTTCCACCGTTAGCAGCGGGCCTTGTTCGCCGGCGATCCAGCGAACGCGAATCTGGCCTTGTGCGGGAGTGTACTTCACCGCGTTAAAAACCAGATTAGAGACCGCGCTTCGCAACTGAGACAAGTCGCCGCGTATTTGCGTCGGGCCGTCGATTGTCAGCTCAATTCGATGCTGCTTGTCGCCGCTTAGGGCGTTTGCGTCATCGCAAACCTGTCGCAGCAGAGCACCTGCATCAACGATGCTTTCGTGCAGATTGCCGTCGCCGGTTTCAATTTTTGACAGCAGAATCAAGTCGGCAATCAACGCTTCCATGCGTGCCGATTGGTCTGCCATGGTAAAAACGGCGCGCTGCCAGTTGGCCGGCACTTCATCGCTGTGGTCACCGAGGGTTTCCAGGTAACCGCTGATAACGGTCAGCGGTGTGCGCATTTCGTGGGACAAGTTGCTGACGAAATCCCGACGCATCTGTTCCAGTTGATGCAGGCGGGTAACGTCTTTGATCAGCAGCAGGCGGTCGTTGTCGCCAAACAGGCTGATCTGGATTTGCAGGCGCAGGTGGGGGCGGGCTGGTGCGTTTAGTTCCAATGGTTGCTGATATTGCTTTTGTTCAAAATAATGAATGAATGCGGGCAGGCGAATCAGGTTCTGAATCAGCTGGCCCTGGTCGGTGCCGTTACGCAGATTGAGCAGGTAACCGGCGCTGCCGTTCCACCACTCCAGAGTGCCGCGGGAATCGGTCATCACTACGCCATCGCGCATGGCATTGGCGGATTGCTGCACCCGCTGAAGGCGCTCTTGCAGCGCAGAGCGGTGTTTGATGTGCTGTTTCTGGAGTTTGTTCAGGCCGTCAAAAATACCGCCCCACAGGCCAACGCTGTCTGGCGCTTCGCTGGCGGTGTCCGGCTGCGCCAGCCAGCGCAGCAGGCGTTTTGTTTGCGCCAGGGTCCAGCCCAGGTACAGCATCAAGCCGGCCAGCAAACCGTAAAGTGGAAAGCCCACCAGCCAACCCAGTAGCAAGCTCAGGCCCAGCAGGGCAATCAACAGGCGCAGATATTGCGACCAGTTTTGTTGCATGGCAATGGTTCCGTAACGGGTTCGGCGCTTAGCCGGAGTTTGCGGAAAATCGATAGCCGGCACCGCGAACGGTTTGTATCAGATGGTCGTGATGGGTGCCAAGCGCTTTGCGTAGCCTGCGGATGTGGACGTCTACGGTGCGTTCGTCCAGATACACGTTAGCGCCCCAAACCTGATCCAGCAGCTGGCTGCGGCTGTACACCCGGTCCTGATGGCTCATGAAAAACTGCAGCAGTCTGTATTCTGTGGGCCCCAGTTGCAGCCGTCCGGTGTGGCTACTGACCCGGTGGCTGAGCGGGTCCAGAGTCAGGCCGCCGACTTCCAGCGTACTGTCAACACCGGCGGGTGTGCTGCGTCGCAGCACGGCTTTCAGCCGTGCCAACAGCTCCCGCGGGCTGAATGGCTTGGTGATATAGTCGTCGGCGCCGGATTCAAGGCCCAGTATTTTGTTATCTTCTTCGACTTTTGCGGTCAACATTATGACGGGAATTGCCGCAGTAGTGTCGTCTTTTTTCAGCCGTCGGGCCAGTTCGATACCGCTGGTGTCCGGTAGCATCCAGTCCAACAAAATCAGATCCGGGCGCTTGTCGACAATCAGGCTGTGGGCGGCCCGTGCGTCGGCGGCTTGCAGACAGTTATAGCCGGCCATTTCCAGGGCCATAGTGACCATTTCACGAATGGCAGACTCGTCGTCCACAATCAGAATGGTTTTTTCGGACATGGCAGTAACCTGCTTTAGCGTTGCGGAGTGTTACGTTGCGTCCGCCGTATTACACCCGCTTATTGTTACAGACATGTGACAGCGGGTCGAGGCTTTTGCCTAGGCCAGCATGCGATCAACGGCCAGCCCGGCAAACAGCGCAAAACCCGCCCAATTGTTGTGTAAAAAGGCCTTGAAGCATCCGGCCCGGTCGCGCTCGCGGGCCAGAAACTGGTGGTAAATGAACAGGCAGGCCATGGTCAGCAAACCCATATAGTAAAAAGTGCCCAGTTCGGCCTGTTGGCCGACCAGCAGCAGAATGGTGATTATGGTGGTCTGCAGAATGCCCAGGATCATTCGGTCGGCGTCACCGAACAGCACAGCGGTGGATTTTATGCCCACTTTCAGGTCGTCTTCGCGGTCTACCATGGCGTAAAAGGTGTCGTACACCACCGACCAGATAACGTTGGCAATAAACAGTAGCCAGGTGACCTGGCTGAGCTCACCGGTTTGGGCAGCCCACGCCATCGGAATACTCCAGCCAAAGGCCGCCCCCAGAAATACCTGGGGCAGGTGGGTATAGCGCTTCATAAACGGATAAATGAACGCCAGCGCAGCGCCGCCAAAAGCCAGATAGATGGTCAGCTTGTTGGTAAACAGCAGCACCATTAGAAATGATACCAGGCCCAGGCCAACAAACAGCGCCACGGCCTCCCAGGGCTGGATGCGGCCGGTGGTTAACGGCCGGTCTTTGGTGCGCTCTACGTGCCTGTCCCATTCACGGTCAGCGAAGTCATTGATGGCACAGCCTGCAGCGCGCATAAAATACACGCCGAGGGTGAACACAATCAGGTTGCTCAGGCTGGGCATGCCGTCGGCGGCGAGCCACAGCGCCCAGTAGGTGGGCCACAGCAGCAATAACGTGCCCACGGGGCGGTTCAGGCGCAGCAGCAGGGCGTAATCCCGCAGGCGTAAACGAACGTGATCGGGCAAGGCGTTGGCTAGCATGACAGGGTTCGCTGGTCGGTAATAACGGTGAATGTGCAGGGGATTATAGCCAGAGCCGGGCGCGGGTCAAAAAGTCACTGCCAACCCAGGCAGAATTAAGCGTGTTCTGCGCCGCTGTAAAGCTGCGGTAACAGGTACTCGCACACCATCAGCGAATGCTGGCGGCCCTGCCTGCGGGTGTGAAACAACGAGCGCCGGGCCAGTTGCGGTTGCCCGCTATGGGTGCCCTGGCACAATCCGGTTTCGAGTGGGCCCCTATGCCACTGGCGGTGGCTGAACAGGTAAGCGCCCAGGGGCCGATTGCCCAGGTTGCGAAGCTGGCGGCCGGGCCCTTGCAGACAAGCCAGGGGGATAACCGTACGTGCCAACACCCAGGGCTGGCCGTCGCCGCACAAGCGCACTTCGCGAATCCACGCCTGCTGGCGCCAGGGAATATTCAGCTTGCGGGCTTCTTCGGCGCGGGGCAGGGCAAAACCTTCGCTGGCGACTTCTACCTGAAAGCTTTGCTGACAGCGTTGCTGCAACGCCCGGGTGAATGAGCCCTGAACGTTTAACCAGTAACGCGCCGGGCCATGAACCTGAGGGTTGCGCAAGCCTGCGGCCGCTGGCTGGCGATACCAGCAGGCGGGCGGGATAGTCAGCGCGCAGGCCGCCGGTGGGCTTTTTTTACAGACCTTTGACAGCATAGATACCAGGCGCGTTGCGCCAGTAGCCTTTGTAGTCCATGCCAAAGCCGAACAGAAAGCGGTCTTCGACATCCATACCGGTGAAATCGGCTTTCAGGCCGGGTCGACATTTGCGATCGTGCTGTTTGTCGACCAGTACGGCGGTCAGCACTTCAGCGGCGCCGTGTGCGCGGCAATAATCGGCGATGGCGCACAGGGTAGTGCCTTCGTCCAGAATGTCGTCAACAATCAGAATTATACGGCCGTTCATATCGGCTTCCGGCCGCAGCTTCCACTCCAGAATGCCGCCGGTGGTTTCCTGGCGGTAACGGGTGGCATGCAGGTATTCGGCCTGAACGGGAAAGTTCAACTGGGTGAGCAGTTGACCAGTGGTGATCAGACCACCGTTCATCACGCAGAAAACCAGCGGGTTGCTGCCTTCAAGGCGTTCGGTGATAGCGCTGGCCAGAGCAGTAATAGCGGCCTGTACCTGCTGATTTGGAACCAGGCAATCGGCTTCTGCCATTACCTGCTTCATTTCGGCGACGGTATCGATCATAACGGGCGGTCCTGTCGTAAAACGGGCGATTATACCGGAGCGATTGGTGTGAAGGGAGAGTTAACCCGTTATGGAAAGGTCTGTATTTATGGCTACACGGGCAAAACAGGCATACTGACCATGCCGTAAGGCTGCGGCGGGCGTTAAGGACTGCGTATTTTCCGCGGTACGATTGGCCCGGTCGCCAATTTGAAGCGTAGATGAACGGCAATCGCTACGAACAGTAATAGTAACAGGAGCAGGTAATGAAGAAGTGGCAATGTGTGGTGTGTGGGCTGATTTATGACGAAGCCGAAGGCTGGCCGGAAGACGGTATTAAACCGGGAACAGCGTGGAATGACGTGCCCGAAGACTGGTTGTGCCCGGATTGCGGTGTGGGTAAGGAAGATTTTGAAATGCTTGAAATCGACTGAGGCAGGTACAGCATGACAACAGCTTCCGAACCCAATCCCAATCTTAATCCCATTGTCATTGTTGGCAGTGGCCTGGCCGGTTACTCGCTGGTGCGGGAGCTGCGCAAGCATAACGCGGACGCGGCCATATTGCTGGTAACCGTCGATGACGGTACCAGCTACTCAAAACCCATGCTGTCCACCGGCTTTGGCAAGGGCAAAGATGCCGACGGCCTGTCCCAGGCTGGTCATCGGTCGATGGCTGAGCAGTTCAATCTGCACCTGTTGCCCCACACCCGGGTGACGGCTTTGAACCCACAGGCCCATCAGATTCAGCTGGGCTCTCGTTTAAATTCTCGTTTAGAAAGCCACTGGCAAAGCTACAGCCAGCTGGTGCTGGCCTGGGGTGCAGAAGTGGTACCACTGCACCTGGCCGGCAGTGGCAGCGATGCGGTGTATTCCATTAATGACCTGGACGACTATCGCGCCTTCCGCGCGGCGCTGACGGGCGCTGAACGGGTAGCCATAATGGGCGCCGGGCTGATTGGTTGTGAATTTGCCAATGATTTGCGCCTGGGCGGGTATCAGGTGGAGGTGGTTGCACCCTCGGCAACAGTGATGCCCACGTTAATGCCTGAACCGGCCGCTCGCGCCGTGCAAAATGAACTGGAGGCGCTGGGTGTGATCTTTCACCTGGGCACCCAGGTTGACCGCATTGACCAAGTGCCGGCGGGAGGCGATGGCGGAGTAACCTTGGCGTTGGCCAACGGCCAGCAACTGCAGGCCGATGTGGTGATTTCGGCGGTGGGGCTGCGGCCGCGAACTGAGCTGGCACAACAGGCCGGGCTGGCGGTTAACCGTGGCATTGTGGTGAATCGGGCGCTGGAAACCTCGGCGCCGGATGTTTACGCCCTGGGCGACTGTGCCGAGGTGGATGGCCAGCTGCTGTTGTATGTTATGCCGTTGATGGCCAGCGCCCGGGCGCTGGCAAAAACCCTGGCCGGCGAGCGCAGCGAGGTGCTCTACCCGGCCATGCCGGTGATGATTAAAACACCTTGCTGCCCGGCTGCGGTAAACCCACCACCGTTGGGCGCAGAAGGGCAGTGGCAGGTCGAGCAGGATGGTAACCATGTGAAAGCGCTGTTTAATAATCCAGACGGGGCTTTGTTAGGCTTCGCGCTAACCGGTCGCTTTGCCGTGGAGAAACAGGCGCTGTCGCGGCAGTTGCCGGCGTTGCATAGTGCGGCTTCCTGAGAGCGATTTGATGGTTTTCATTGCCAAGCCGCGCGCCCTGGGTGAAAATTTAGGTCGTTTGCTTATTATCACTCAACAGGAACCCGCATGCTGGACATAACCCGAAAACTGGTGGACTTGCTGAACCTGAGCGCTACCGGCGTAGATCACTTCCAGGGCGACAGCGAAGATCTGGGGTTTCCCAACGTATTCGGTGGCCAGGTTCTGGGCCAGGCGCTGATGGCCGCCAGCCGCACCGTGGAAGACCGCCTGTGCCATTCTCTGCACGCTTATTTTTTGCGCCCGGGCAACCAGCGCATGCCTATTGATTATGAAGTAGAGCGAGTGCGCGACGGCGGCAGTTTCTCTGTACGGCGGGTAACCGCTCGCCAGGAAGGCAAGGAAATACTAACCTGTTGCGCGTCTTTTCAAACCGAGGAAGCCGGTCTTGAACACCAGCTTGACATGCCGAAGGTGCCGGCGCCGGAAACCCTGAAAACCGAGCAGGAGCTGGGCGAACTGCTGGCGCCTCATGTCTCTGAAGCCCTGCGTCATTTGCTGACGCGCGATCGCCCGGTGGAATTTCGCCCGGTCGCCCCGGGCGATCTGCTAAACCCTGAACCCCGCCCACCCCGAGCCCAGGACTGGGTGCGGGTAAGAGGTACCTTGCCGGACGACCCAGTGCTGCACCGCTGCTTATTGGCCTATGCCTCGGATTTTTCGTTCCTGGGCACGTCGCTGGTGCCCCACGGGGTCAAGTTTTGGGATGCCGGCTTGCGGGTAGCCAGTCTTGACCACGCTATGTGGTTTCACAGCGACTTTCGCATGGATGAGTGGTTGTTGTATGACAAAGACAGCCCGAGTGCAGCGGCCGGGCGGGGATTGAATCGCGGTAGTTTCTACAATTCGTCAGGTAGTATAGTTGCGTCTTGTGCACAGGAAGGCCTGATTCGCCTGCGAAAAGGCCAATAGCGGCACCGAATGAAGTGAGCAGTTCTGACTGGCTTTTTGGTTCGTGTCTTAGGCAAGTGTTTCCAATTGCTTGACCCATTCCTTCGCCCACTCAGCGGCCTCGATCTCTGGCTCCATGGTTTCCATGGCGTCGATGCGCAGGGTGTCTCCCACTTTACGCGCGGCGGTTTCGTAGAGCGCTTCTTCGATCAGTTCGCCGGCGCCGCAAAAAGTATCGCCGTAAGAGCTGTCACCCAGCACAATGCTGCCAAACGGGCGGCCTGGCTGCTGTGGCAGCTGATCCCGCAAATCCACATAAAACTGCAGGATGTTAGAGGGCAGCTCACCCTGGCCGGTGGTAGAGGTGCACACCAGCAGGGCGTCATTGTTGTCGGTAATGTCAGACAGCTGTGGCTCTTCCAGAACCGTTACACGGTAACCGAGCGGCGTCAGTGTATTTTCGATGGCGCGGGCACTCATCAGAGCGCCACCGTAAACACTACCAACAAGAATGCGGATGGCTTTCATAGAAAAATTCCGAACAATTGAGTGAGGTCTGGGTTTTGGTGGTGAGTTGCTGGTAATGAGAAGCAGCTGCAACCATTGCCAGGTTGAGATGATAGCCTCGATCGATAGTTTTTTGCAATACGGTGACTTACGCTGGATTTATTTCAATTTCATTGCAAAAATTTTATAGTGCCGCCTGCAGTTTTTCTGCAGTCAGATGACGCCATGCCACATGAGATATTCCATGATATGAGCCGTTCAAGCGGATTTCTGGACACACTTCTTACCAGCCCCTCCACGGAACGCTTTCGGGTTGGAATCAGCCTGTTGTTTTTACTGGGCGTTTGGTTGTCGGTAGGCTCGTTTGCGAGTGGCCTGCCAAACGGCATGCTGCTGATGGCCGCTGCAGTGATTGGTGGCTATATGGCCATCAACATCGGTGCCAACGATGTTGCCAACAATGTGGGCCCGGCGGTGGGCTCTGGTGCTTTGTCGCTGGGCGCCGCGGTCGCTCTGGCGGCTGTTTTTGAAGCCGCTGGCGCGTTGATTGCCGGCGGCGACGTGGTGTCTACCATCAAGGGCGGGATTATCGATCCGTCTAACCTGAGTGACGACCGCTCCTTTGTCTGGTTGATGACGGCAGCCCTGCTGGCTGGCGCGCTCTGGCTGAACCTGGCCACCTGGATGGGCGCTCCGGTGTCTACCACCCATTCTATTGTGGGCGGGGTGCTGGGGGCCGGTATTGCGGCCGGAGGCTGGGGCATTGCGGATTGGGAGGTTATGGGCAAAATCGCCGCCAGCTGGGTAATTTCACCGGTGTTGGGTGGTGTTCTGGCAGCTCTGTTTTTGTACCTGATAAACCGCACCGTGCTGTACCGGCGCAATGTTATCGCGGCAGCGCGCATTTTTGTGCCTTGGCTGGTGGCCGGTATGGCCTGGGCGTTTGGCACCTATCTAATGCTCAAAGGCCTGAAAAAACTCGTGTCGCTGGACTTTATGGGTGCCTCGCTGGTGGGTCTGGTGGCTGCCGCGGTGGCCTTCTTCGCGATACGCGCGTTGGTTAACCGTAAAGCCGCGACTATGGAAAACAACGCCGCCGGTGTAAACACGCTGTTCACCTGGCCGCTGATTTTTGCCGCGGCGCTGCTCAGTTTTGCCCACGGTGCTAACGACGTAGCCAATGCCATCGGGCCCCTGGCGGCTATAAACGATGCCATAGCCAACGGCGGCGTGATGACGTCATCCAGTATTCCTTTATGGGTGATGGCGGTAGGTGCCCTGGGTATTGCGTTGGGCCTGATGCTGTTTGGTCCGCGACTGATCAAAACCGTAGGCAGCGAAATCACCGAGCTGGATAAAACCCGCGCCTTTTGCATTGCGCTATCGGCTGCTTTAACCGTCATTCTGGCGTCGCAGCTTGGGCTACCGGTAAGCTCCACCCACATCGCCATTGGCGGCGTGTTCGGCGTTGGTTTTCTGCGGGAATATCTGAAATCCAATTACGCTACCCAGCTTCATAAAATCATGGAAGAGCGTGACCTCGAGGAACGCGAACGGCTGAAGCCGTTTCTGGATGATTTCCGCAACGCGTCCGTCGAGGAAATGGAAAACTTGCTCAAGCGTGCGAAGAGAAATAAAAAACAGGTGCCACTGACAAAAACCGACCGCAAGCGACTCAAGAAAATCTATCGGGAAGAGATGGTGAAACGCTCTCACCTTACCCGTATCGCGACGGCCTGGATTGTTACAGTGCCGGCGTCGGCATTGATGGCAGCAATACTGTTTTTCACGTTGCGCGGGCTAATGATTTAGTGTCCCATGACAGTTCGATCTACAGGGGAGTGAGCTTATGAGTACGTCTGTTGAAAGCAACCAGGCCAGGATAATTAACGAGCTGAGGGTGTTTATCAAGAAAGTAATGAGCGAACCCACCATTGCGGTCAGATCGATGGACATTGCCCGCAAGCACAAAGGCGAGCCTAATTCTGACGAGGCTATCGCGCGGGAAATCAGCGCCAGCACCAGTATTCGTATTCCGGAAAAGTGGAGTGATGCGGACCGCATGTTTCTGGATATTATTCACGAAGTGCTGGACGACGAAGACGCGCTTTATTAAGCACGGGTGCAAGCTCCTACAGTTGTAACAATAACGGCGCCGAAAGGCGCCGTTATTGTTTGTTCTGTCTGTTTAGACCTGGTTAAAGCAGATTAAAAGTGCTTAGGCTGGCGCCCTGGCGCCGGCAGCCAGGTTGTTCAGAATCGCCATTTCGTCGGCAATACCTTCTTCCCTGGCCAGCAGCCGTTGCTCTGCCAGAATATCCGCCAGTATGTCAGCGGTGGTCAGCGGGTTGGCCAGCACCACGCGGAACACAATACAGGGGAAGTTGAAGTAGTTGTCTGGCTCCAAACGAGTGCGGGAGACAAACGCCTTACCCCTTTCACGCTGGGTTTTTTGGATAAACTTGGTGATGCGGTTCAGGCTGGTGTTGATCTTTTCCGCCAGCATTTCATCGGCACCTTCCAGAGCCTGCCGGACCTGTGGCGGGCAGTAGCGATAGGTCAGAATGTTCAGTTCGGGCCGGGTGATCAGTTCGAAATCTTCAGCCTCATCAATCATGGCCGCGAATGTTCGGGCCTTGCCAATGCCTGCGTCAATCAGCAGTTCATAACCTTCTCGGGCCAGAATTTTCAGGCCAGAGTGAATCAGCATCGCCATGCCCGGGCGCGATCCCTCAAGCGTGGTGCTGCCCAAATCCCGCGAGCCTTTGCGGATAATGTACTGGGCGTGGTGTTCAACCGCACTGGCCAGGCTGGGGTCGCGGAACACCACCAAACCCACGCCCATGGGTACGTAAAGCTGTTTATGAGCGTCAAAGGTGACCGAGTCGGCTTTTTCAATGCCTTTTAGCAGCGAACGATAACGTCGGGAAAACAGGGTTGGTCCACCCCAAGCGGCATCTACGTGGAAGTGTGCGCCGAATTCGCGCGCGATATCGGCCATGGCTTCCAGCGGATCTACGTTGCCGGTTTCGGTCGTGCCGGCAACGCCACAGAGGGCAATCACCTTGATTTTCTGTTTCTGCAACTGCAGGCATTTTTCCCGCAGCGCATCAATCTGGATACGGTTGTTGCTGTCGGTTGCCACAGTCACCAGAGCATCGCGGCCCAGGCCCAATACGTCGGCGGCTTTGCTCAGGGAATAATGGCCGCGGCGCGACATAACAATAGCGGCGCCCTCGTAACCGTAATATTTCAAAGCGCGGAACAGGCCTTCCTGTTGTAAGCCGCGGAAGTTACCTTCCGCCGGAAACGCGCGGTTGCGGGCTACCCAAAGCGCTGTCAGGTTGGCAACGGTGCCGCCGGAACACATGGCGCCCAGCGCGTAGCGGGGGTTGTGCATCCATTTGCGGTAGAACGAACCGTCTTCTTCGAACACCAGCCGGTGAATCATGCCCAGCACTTGGCGCTCCAGAGGTGTAAACGCCTTGGAAGTTTCGGTTTTCACCAGATTCTGGTTCAGGGCAATCATGATTTTCGACAGCGGCAGCATGAAATAGGGCAGTGCCGACGTCATGTGGCCAATAAAAGCCGGTGATGCGGTGTGTACCGAGTTCGCCACCAGTTTGTCGAGCAGAAACTGGGTTTGCTCAGACACAAATATGGGCTTTTCTGGCACGCTGTATTCGGAGAAATTCTTCTCAACGTCGGCCAGGTCGCGCTCTACCGCAACAATGTGATCCTGAAGAAAACCGGCAAGATTACGGGATATGTCCTGGTCAATCCGGCTCAGGGTAGAATCGGGTGCCTCAGGAATCGTGAAAACACGATACATTGCCTCTACAGAGGCCTGGGCGGATTTTTTAATTCCGGTCATAGGGCGCCACGCGCAGTCTCGAGGAGCCGTAGTATACGGCGTGAAAAGTGGTTACGCCACATTGGGCGGCACCTCATCAAGTGTGCTTTACAGCAGCTGCCGATCGACGTCCAAAATGGCGGCATCAATACGTTCGCTGATGGCTTTTTCGACCTGGTCCAGGCGCTGGCTGATCTGCTGTGACGACGAGCCCAGTGCCACGACAGCCCAGGTGGCGCAATCCAGGGCGTCCTGATGGTCAGTTTCGGCCACCGCCAGGTCCGGCTCTTTGCCCCAGATCGTTTTCAATGGCGCAAACACTTTGCGCTTGGCTTTCAGATCATCACAGGCATAAAGTTGAAAGTGCAGGGTGAGCACGCCGATGTGTGGGGTGATCGCCGGAGCCTGCGCCGACTCTTTGAGCAGTTTGCGTAATGCGTCAGACATTCACGATTCCTTCAGCATAGGGGACAGATTTCAAATCTGTCCCCGGCTTGCCGTCCCCGGTTAAAATGTGTCCCTAATTTGCCAAGGTTCGCCGATGACAGATTCACTTGCAAGTTTGCCGTTTGAACAGTTATTAAGTCGGGTACGGGCCTGTACCCTGTGTGCTGAAAATTTGCCCTACGGCCCTCGCCCGGTGATCCAGATGGCTGAGTCGGCACGGATTCTGGTGGTGGGCCAGGCGCCCGGGCGCCGGGTGCATGAAACCGGTCTGCCCTTTAACGACCCCAGCGGCGATCGGCTGCGCCAGTGGATGGGTATTGGTCGCGAGACCTTTTACGATGATCACCAGTTGGCCATTTTGCCTTTGGGCTTTTGCTACCCTGGGACCGGTAAAAACGGTGATTTGCCTCCACGCCCCGAATGCGCGCCGGCCTGGCGCAGCGCTCTGCTGGAACGCCTGCCCAATGTTGCCATGACTCTGGTGATTGGCCAATACGCGCACAATTGGCACTTGGCGAACCCTGCCCGAACCGTTACGGCGAATGTGCAGAACTGGCGGGCGTACTGGCCGGCGCAGCTGCCTATGCCACACCCCAGCCCGCGCAATAACCTTTGGTTGCGCCGTAATTCCTGGTTTGAAGCCGAGGTGGTGCCAGCGCTTCAGCAGCGGGTAGCGGGCTTGTTGAACGTTCGCTGAGCCAGTTCTGCCCCGGGATTTAATAGCTATCTAAATCAATGCGCTGAAATCTGTTACAAAAAATTACAAAAAAGTGTTTGCCAATAAATAGCCTTGTCATCGTTTACGGATTATAAAGACGCCAAGACAGTCCAATATGTGGAATTCTGTCGAAATGGAATGCTGCCGGCCTGAGGTCTTTAGCGTTCGTATTTTTGGTTTTCGTTGATGGAGAACAATATGAGTGAATTCGACGAAGGCAGTCTGGAGACATCCGGCGGCTCGTCTGCCGACGCTGAAAACACCCATTCCATTGCGGGTCGTGCCCGGGTTCGAGCTAAGTTGCAGGCTGATATTGAGGCCTACCTGAGCCGGGGCGGCACCATCAGTGAAGTGGCGAACGGCTTTCGTAGTGATGGCAGCAACAAAGCGGACGCAGGTTTTAATGGCCGTGCACTCTAAGCCTAAAGTAGTCAGAAAGTGATGCCAGGCCCGGGAGACATTGCCCGGGCTTTTTGTTTACACGGTTACCGCAACTGCAAGCTTGGCGGCCGAGGTGTATCATAAAAACCTGTGCCGACGTTCGCAGCCGGCTTTTATTTTTCGTACCACTCTATTTTGCCACTCTTTTTCCCAATCTGGAGGTTCCGTGTCGAATCTGACTCCCCGCATGTTTCCCGCCACCCGTTTACGCCGCAACCGCGCCAGTGATTTTTCCCGCCGGTTGGTGCGTGAAAACCAGCTGTTGCCTGATAATCTCATTTTCCCGGTGTTTGTTTTGGATGGCGAAAACCAGCGCGAAGCCGTGGCCTCTATGCCCGGCGTGGAGCGTTTGAGTATTGACCTTCTATTAGCCCAGGCTGCCGAAGTGGTGGAGTTGGGCATACCGGCTATTGCTCTGTTCCCGGTGGTGCCTGCCGAGCATAAAAATCTGCAGGGCTCTGGCGCCTGGGACCCCCAGGGTTTAGCGCAGCGGGCTGTACGTGCGTTGAAACAGGCCCATCCGGAACTGGGTGTGATTACTGACGCCGCTCTGGACCCGTTTACCACGCACGGTCAGGACGGCATTATTGATGACAACGGCTATGTGCTAAACGACATCACCGTAGATGCGTTGGTGAAACAAGCGCTGTCTCAGGCCGAAGCCGGTGCCGATGTGATTGCACCGTCCGACATGATGGACGGTCGCATTATTGCGATCCGCGAAGCCCTGGAAGAAGCGGGCTACGTGAACACCCGCATCATGGCCTATTCCGCCAAGTACGCGTCTGCCTATTACGGCCCATTCCGCGACGCAGTAGGCTCTGCCGGCAACCTTGGCAAAGGCAATAAGGCTACTTACCAAATGGACCCGGCTAACAGCGACGAAGCCCTGCACGAAGTGGCCATGGACATCGCCGAAGGCGCCGATATGGTGATGGTAAAGCCGGGCATGCCGTACCTGGACATTGTCAGACGGGTGAAAACCGAGTTGCAGGTGCCCACGTTCGCGTACCAGGTCAGTGGCGAATACGCCATGCACATGGCCGCAGCACAAAATGGCTGGCTGGACGGCGATGCGGTGATGATGGAAAGCCTTATGGCCATGCGCCGAGCCGGCGCCGACGGTATCCTGACCTACTTTGCTATTCGCGCCGCGCGGCTGATGAAACAGAAATGATCCGCAGTGCGGGGTCGCTCAGGCCCCGCACTGCGGGCGCAGTAACAAAACAAGGACGGTAAGCCAATGACCAGTAAAAAGGGCAATCTGAAGATTGCCGACAATGAGGCCACGTTGCCCGCAGCAGATACTGTGCCTTCGCCCGAGGAAAGTCTGAGCCTGGACGCCTGCGAAAATTTCTTCAACCGCGAACTGAGTCAACTGCAGTTCAACCACCGGGTATTGAAACAGGCCCTGGACGATACCCACCCGCTGATCAACCGACTCATTTTTTGCTGCATATTCAGCAGCAACATGGATGAATTCTTCGAAATCCGCGTGGCGGGTATGCGTCAGCAGTTGAAGTACGGCCGGGAACAAACCTACGCCGACGGACTGCAGCCGGAACAGTTACTGGCGGAAATCAGCCGTGTGGCTCACGAGTACATTGACGAACAGTACGATATCTTGAACAACGTGCTGATTCCGGAGTTGGAAAAGCAGAATATCCACTTTGTGCGCCGGCACGAATGGACCCCGGCTCAGGCCCAATGGGTGCGCACCTATTTTGACGAAGAAATACTACCAGTGGTCAGCCCGATTGGCCTGGACCCATCGCACCCGTTCCCGCGGCTAGTGAATAAAAGCCTCAACTTTATTGTGGAGCTGGACGGCAAAGACGCCTTTGGCCGCGAAACCGGCATGGCCATAGTGCCGGCGCCGAAGTCTTTGCCGCGGTTGGTGCGGCTGCCGGACGACGTGTGCGACGGCGGCGACAATCTGGTGTTTTTGTCGTCGATGATTCACGCCCATACCGACGAGCTGTTCCCCGGTATGGAAATCAAAGGCTGTTACCAGTTTCGCCTGACCCGTAATGCGGACCTGGAGCTGGAAGACGATCTGGAAGACCTGGCCTCGGCCTTGCGCGGTGAGCTGCTGAGCCGCCGCTTTGGTGACGGTGTGCGCCTGGAAGTGGCGGATAATTGCCCGCAGGAGCTGGTTCAGTTTCTGCTGGCCGAGTTTGGCCTGACCGAGCGCGACCTCTATGAGGTGCGCGGCCCGGTAAACCTGACCCGGCTGCTGGCGGTGGGGGGTCTAGTGAACCGACCGGACCTGAGCTATTCCGGTTTCTCCCCGGTGACCCCGCGCCAGATTCGCAGCCGTGACTCCATGTTTGACAGTATCCGCAAGCGTCCGATTCTGTTGCTCCATCCCTATGAAAACTTTAGCCCGGTGGTGGATTTGCTGCGCCAGGCCGCCAAAGATCCGCAGGTGCTGGCCATTCGCCAGACCTTGTACCGCTCCGGTGCCAACTCCGAAGTGGTCGAAGCCTTGGCCGATGCCGCTCGTCGCGGTAAAGAAGTCACCGTTGTTATCGAGTTGCGGGCGCGCTTCAGCGAGGAGGAAAACCTGGAGCTGGCCAGCCGCCTGCAGGAAGCCGGGGTAATTGTGGTGTACGGGGTAGTGGGCTACAAAACCCATGCCAAAATGATTCTGATTGTGCGCCGCGAAGAAGGCCGCTTGCGGCGCTATGTGCACTTGGGCACGGGTAACTATCATGCCGCCAACGCTCGCCTGTACACCGACTACAGCTTTATGACCTGCGACGAATCTATCGGCGACGATGTGAACAAACTGTTCCAGCAGCTGACCGGTATGGGTAAGGCGTTAAAAATCAAGAAACTGTTCCACTCACCATTCACTCTGCATTCGCGAATACTGCAACTGATTGAGCGGGAAACCCGCCTGGGTGAGAAGGGCCGGATTATTTTCAAGTTCAACGGCCTGACCGAGCCTCAGCTGATTAAAGCGCTGTATCGTGCCTCCCAGGCCGGTGCGAAAATCGATCTGATTATTCGCGGCATCTGCTGCCTGCGGCCCCAGGTGCCCGGGTTGTCGAGCACCATTCACGTGCGCTCTATTATCGGGCGCTTTCTAGAGCATACCCGGGTTTACTACTTTGGTAACGATGGCCAAACCGAGGTGTATTGTTCCAGCGCCGATGGTATGGAACGTAACCTGCTGAGGCGTGTTGAAGTCGCCTTTCCGGTGGAAGAGCCCGCGCTGGTGGCGCGCTTGCAAGACGATTTGAATACCTATCTTGCTGATAACTGCCAGTCTTGGGTGTTGCAGGCTGATGGCCGTTATGAGCAGAACGAACCGGCGGAGGGCGAGCCAAGGCTGGCGTCGCAGCTGGTGTTGCTGGAGCGGCTGACCGCCAAATCCTGATTTATTAATGTGGTATGACTGGAGAACGCTTTGAAACGACAATGGATAATGGCATCTGCCGGGGTGGTGGTGGTGGCGGGTATTGCTTTGCCCTATGGCACAGGCTACCTGACCGAGCAACAGTGGCAGCAGGCTTCACAGGAAGTGAACGGTTCCCAGACCTGGTTGGAAATGCAAGTCGGGCGCTACGACCGCGGATTCTGGAGCTCCGAATTTGAAGGCACATTGTTGCTAAGGGACCCGGCAGGCGGTGAGGAACTGAGCGTTCCCTACCTTGCCAGGGTGAGTCATGGCGTGACTGGCAGCCTGACCGATTTTAAACCGGTGAACGGCTGGACCCCGGCAGGTGAAAGCTGGTTTGGCGATGATGCCCCGCGCTTGACCGCAGAAACCCGGCTTTGGGGTTCGGCGGTAGCCGAGCTGACCGTGCCTAAGTTCAGCATTACTGATGACGGTAACGTGGAGACAGTCTTTGGCAGTGGTGGTGTGGTGCGCGTAAATGGCAGCCTCGGCGCAGACGCTGTGGATATCAGTGCAGACTGGCCGTCGCTGGTGATTGCCTCGGAAGAGGTAGATCTGCGCCTCAGTGATCTGACGCTGGAGCAGGAAATGCAACGTCTGAGCGGTGACATCTGGATCGGCGAGGGCACCCTCGCTTTGCAGGGTCTGGAGTTGATGCCTGCAAACGCTGACGCCATTATGCTGCGCGGTCTGTCGCTCTATTCGAACAGCGAAGCGATAAACGACAACAGCGCTCTGGATTCTTTCATCACTATTAAACTGGATGAGCTGCAGTTGGCAGGGGATACCCTGGGGCCACACCACATTGAGTTTGCGCTGAAGGGCCTGAATGTAAAGGCCTGGAACGCGGTTAGTCGCAGCGTGACGGATATGCAGCTCGCGGCATTTGCTGCGGAAAATGGCGATCCAACCGCGTTTCAGCAGCAAATGCAGGCGATGTCAGACGTAGGCGAATCGATGCAGATGTTAGCCGCAGCAGGCTTCAGCGTGGGTTTTCCGGACATTCATCTGGTCAGCCCTGAAGGGCCCTTGCAGGGCAAGGTGCTGATAACTCATCCTGGAGCTGCTGGCGATTCTGCGTCGCAATTGATCATGCCGGCGCTTGAAGGTGAAATGGAATTATCCATACCGCTGGCTCTGGCTGATGACAACGAAGCGGTGCGCATGCAAACAGCGCCGTTGATTAAAGAGGGTCTGCTAGTTACGGAAGGTGACCGACTGTTCTTGAAGGCAACGTTAAAAGATTTGGTGTTGAACGTTAATGGCCGAGCCATTCCTCTGCCGCCGCTGTTGTAACCGATGTGCCTGGCCAGCCGCCTGATTTGGCGTGCTGGCCGGTGTTGGTCTGGCTCAGGGAATAGCCCGGTTCGGGCATTCTGCTTTAGCTGAACTTTTTTTCTAACGCGGCTTGCACCGCTGGATCAACAAATTCGGATACATCTCCGCCCAAGGACGCAATCTCGCGGATCAGGGTAGATGATATATAAGACAGATGATTGGTGGGCGTGAGGAACACGCTTTCCAGTTCCGGCGCCAAGCGGCGGTTCATGTCTGCCAGCTGAAATTCGTATTCAAAATCTGACACCGCCCGCAGGCCGCGCAAAATCACCGTGGCGTTCTGTGAGCGTACAAATTCTGCTAATAGATTGCTGAAGCCCATGACCGTCACGTTGGGAACATGGGCTGTGGCCTGGCGTACCAGGTCGCAGCGTTCCTCCAGTTCTAGTAAGGGCTTTTTTTTAGAGTTATAGGCAACCGCTACCACCACTTCGTCGAATAGCCGGCTAGCCCGCTCAATTAAATCAGTATGACCATGGGTGATGGGGTCAAACGTACCCGGGTAAATAACTTTTGGCATGTACAGCTCCGTCTCTACGTTGTTATTTTGCCCAGAATAGCAGCGCCAGCAATGTTTCGCGACGAACCGGGCGCAACTGAATCAGCGAATAAACAGTTTGTATATCAGCTTGTGGGCAACACCGCCGTGGGGTGGGTACACCACTTTGCCGCTGTTAAGCTTCTGCTTGGTAAAAATTCCACGCTGATGGCTGAAGGTAAGAAACCCTTCTTTGCCGTGATAATGCCCCATTCCGGAATCGCCTATGCCACCGAATGGCAGGTCGTCTTGCGCTACGTGCATCAACGCGTCGTTTATGCACATGCCGCCGGAGTGGGTGTTGGCCACGACTTTTTGCTGTTCTTCCTGGTTGTAACCGAAGTAATACAGGGCCAGCGGGCGCGGGCGATCGTTAATAAAAAGCAGAGCGTCGTCCAGCGTTTCGTAAGCCACAACAGGCAGAATGGGGCCGAATATTTCTTCCTGCATTACCCGCATGTCCGCCGTTGTGTTCAATAATAATGTCAGCGGTAATTTGTGGCTGGCGGCATCCAGAATTTCGTTAGCCGGGTTGATCTCGACAAGTTCCGCGCCTTTGCTGCGGGCGTCGTCCAGATAACCCTGCAGGCGCTGGTACTGGCGTTGGTTGATAATCGCCGTGTAGTCGGTGTTGTCCCGCAGTGAAGGGTACATCGCGCTGAACTGTTTACGGTATTCCTCAACAAAAGCAGCCACTCTGTCAGCCGGGCAAAGCACATAATCTGGTGCTACGCAGGTTTGGCCAGCGTTGAATGCTTTGCCAAAGGCAATCCGCTGGGCTGCATCTGCAAGCGGCACGTCGGTTGCGACAATTGCCGGTGACTTGCCGCCCAATTCCAGGGTGACCGGTGTCAGGTTTTTGGCCGCGGCCTGCATCACCAACTTGCCTACCGAGGTTGAACCGGTGAACAGCAAATGGTTGAACGGCCGCTCGGAGAAGTCCGCAGCGACCTTGGCGTCCCCCAAAATAACGGCTACCTGATCTTCATCGAAGGTGGCTTCCACCAGCTCTTTCATCAACGCCGAGGTGTGCGGGGTAAACTCCGACATTTTCACCATGGTGCGGTTGCCCGCGGCCAGCGACGCTACCAAAGGCCCGATGGCCAGGTAAAGCGGGTAGTTCCAGGGCACAATCACCCCCACCACACCTTTAGGCTGGTAATGCACCTGATTGGTGGCGGGGCGGAACAGCATGGATACGTGGCGCTTAGACGGTTTCATCCAGCCGTCGAGGTGCTTCAGAGTGTAGTTGATGCCCTGCACAGACGGCATAATTTCGGCAATCAGGGTTTCATCTTTCGAACGGCAGCCAAAGTCTTTGTCAATGGCCGCTATGAGCAGGTCTTGCCAGCTCAGCAGCGCCTGCTTCAATCGATTCAGATTGTCGCGGCGCTCGTCTGCTGTCGGCATGGGCTGGGCGCGAAACGCTTGCTGCTGTTTTTGGAAAACGGCGTGGGTATATCCAATTTGCTCGGCGCTATTCTCTGCCGGGTTTTCCGTGTCTGCTGCCATACTGTTGGTGTTCTTTGCAGCGGCGGTTGCGCCCATTAGAAAGACTCCCTGTGTGTCAGTGCAAAACGCACTTTGGTTGCGTTAAAATTCATTATTAGAGTATATACTCTAGTGAGTCAAGCGGCGTAAACAGACGCGCCTGCTGCATCCGCTGACGCTTGCGTGAGCGTTGATTTTTCGATTTTTGGCGACTTTATGAAAACCCGAGACCGAATTCTGCAGACCAGTCTGCAGCTGTTTAACCAAAGTGGTGAACGCGCCATAAGCACCAACCACATTGCAGCAGAACTGGCGATTTCGCCTGGCAATCTTTACTACCACTTCCGCAACAAGGCCGATATTGTTTACGAGCTGTTTCTAGCCTATCAGCAGCAGGTTGATTATTACCTGGCCGCACCCGGCAGTCAGCCTTTGGTTCTGGCAGACCTGGCCTGGTATCTGGAGGCGGTGTTTGACGGTTTGTGGCAATACCGGTTTTTCCACCGCGATCTGGAATCGCTGCTGGATGCAGATCCGCGCCTAAGGGCCGGCTACGGCGATTTTACCGGCCGTTGCCTAAACGCGATCAACGGTATTTTTAGCCAGCTCGCCAGCGGAGGCATTATTACGCCGCGTCCCGAGCCGCTGCGGTCCGCCATGGCGCTGAATGTCTGGCTGGTGATTACCAACTGGATGGCTTATCTAAAAACCGTTCACGCCACCGAAGAGTCAGCGGTATTATCGCTGGCAGAGTTGAAGCAGGGTATTTATCAGGTGTTGACGCTGGAACTGCCCCATGTGACTCCGGAATATCGCGAACCGGTACTGGCACTGCGGGAAACTTATCGCCCGGGAACTTTTTGCCAGACAGCGCATCCAAGTTTGTAACATGGGGAATCCGGACGTTTCCCGTGTTTGTTTGGAAGCTCAAGGAAGGTGCTTTCAGGTTTTAGCACGTCGCAAACCCTGACGTTGGCCGGCCTGAATTATTTTAGGCCGGCTTTTTTCATGTCTGGCTTGGGTTGAAGGCGTGGGTTATTATTACGCAGTAACCTACGGCTCTTCAGCAGTGGCTTCCGGCTCTGCTTCCAGCCACTGAGTCAGCGCCTGGCGGCATTCATCCAGGCCGGTTTTGTTGCTGGACGAGAACATGACCAGATGTTGCACGCAGCTGAATTCGGCCAGCTTCTGGCGAATGCCCAGCATGGCCGTTTTAGCCTGGCCAAATTTCAGTTTGTCGGATTTTGTCGCCAGAATCATCAGCGGCATGTCGTTGTGCTGGCACCATTGCACCATTGTTTGGTCGAATTCGGTCAAGGGGTGGCGAATATCCATGACCAGCACCAAACCGCGCAGGCAGCGGCGATCGTTCAGATAATGGCCCAAGTGGGTTTGCCAGTCGTCTTTCATGTCACGGGACACTCTGGCGTAACCGTAACCGGGCAAATCTACTAGCCTGGCGTTTTCCCGGTTTAGTGAAAAAAAGTTGATTAGCCGGGTGCGCCCGGGGGTTTTGCTGGTTCGCGCCAGTTTGCCGTTTACGGTGATGGTGTTCAGTGCGCTGGACTTGCCGGCGTTAGAGCGGCCGGCAAAGGCGACTTCTGCGCCAATATCCGCCGGGCATTCGTTCAGCTTCGACGCGCTGACCATAAATCGGGCACTATTGAAAGACAGGCTTTTTTGAGTCAGATCAGAGTCCACGGCTGTTGGCTTTCCTTTCGATTTCAGTTAGCAGGGATTAATGTATAATGCTACACCAATTCCGGGCGGTGCGCTTGACGTGTCCGCAGTTTCAGCCCCGGTATTGTGCCTGAGCGGTCCAGTCCTTACGGCTGTACAACCAAGAATATTTTAAGATGAGAGAAGCGGAGCGAGCATGAAGAAACTGATCGCAGGATTTGTTCTCAGTGTCGGCCTTACAGCGATGGCGCACGGGGCAGGAGATCCTCAAGCAGGTGAACAGAACGCAGCAGCATGCCAGGCCTGTCATGGCCAAGGCGGCGCCAACCCTATAATGGGCGTTTACCCGAAAATTTCGGGTTTGGGTGAAAAATATTTGCACAACCAATTGGTTGCCATTCAGAAAGACGAACGTGTCATTGTTGAAATGACCGGCCAGCTAACGGGAAAGTCCGATCAGGATCTGCAAGATCTTGCGGCCTATTTTGACGGCCAGGAGATGGGCGTAAACCAGGCTGATCCAGATTTGGTCGAGCAGGGTCAGGCTTTGTATCGCGGCGGTAATATGGCATCGGGTGTTCCATCCTGTGCCGGCTGTCACAGCCCGCAAGGGCACGGTAACGAGCCTGCCGGTTACCCGGCACTGGGTGGCCAGAATGCGGAATACGTGGCCAAGCAATTGCTTGCCTATCGTAATGGTACGCGTGCCAACGGCGCTAACGCGGCTATCATGATGGACATAGCGGCCAAGTTGACCGATGCTGAAATTGAAGCGGTTGCCAGCTACGTTTCCGGGCTTAACTGAGTTAGATAGTTGTTTTAGTAAAAAACCCTGCCTGAGCAGGGTTTTTTGTTATTTACCGGACAGTAACCCGGTTGGCGCTGGTGTGAATGGAACTTTTTCGCCCTCTGTGGTCATAATCCTACCTTTCGTAGTCAACAAGTCGGAGACAGTGAATGATTAAGTCAGTGATAAAGGCCGCCGTGCTGGCGGGAGCTATGGCCATTGCATTACCCGCTATGGCGGCGGAGTGGCAGCAGGGTACCCACTACAAAGTGCTGGATAGCCCCGTACGAACCGATCAGGCTGATAAAATAGAAGTCGCTGAGGTGTTCTGGTACGGCTGCCCCCACTGCTATACGTTCAAGCCGCTATCCGAAGAATACGAAAACAACGCGCCAGATTACGTTGATTACGTTCGTTTGCCGGCTGCATTGGGTAAGTCGTGGGAGCCCCACGCCTACGCATTTTATGCGCTGCAGGCTATGGGTGAACTGGACAAGGTTCACAACGCGCTGTTCGAGGCTTTGGTAGTAGAGCGCCGGCAGCTGAGCACGCAGGAAGCCCTGGCGGACTTTGTTGCCGAGCACGGTGTGGATGCGGATGAATTTCTGAAGAACTACAAGAGCTTTGGCGTGAATGCACGCATGCAGCAGGCCCAAGCCAAAATCCGCGGCGCGCGAATAACCGGAACACCGACTATGCTGGTCAATGGTAAGTACATTGTTAGCGCGTCTACCGCCGGTAGTCCGCAAGCGGCTATAGAGGTGGTTGAATACCTGGTTGCCCAGGAGCACGGCGACAGCGAATAAGCGTAAAGAGCCGTTGAGCGGGCGGCGCGTGAACCCTTAAATTATAGGTGGCTATGTATAAGCGTTTGCGCAATCAGTGGAATGATATGCGGCGCTCCGCGGGTGATGCTCGCGGCAGCTCGTCGGGTGTGGACCACGTTCCGGATTTTGCGGAAGATGGCCACATCCGGCTGCTGACGTTCAATATTCAGGTGGGCATCAGCACGTCGTCATACCGGCACTACCTGACCCGCAGCTGGCAACACGTATTGCCCCATCGTAGCCGTTTTGAAAATCTGGACCGGATTGCCACGCTGCTCAGTAACTACGACGTTATTGCGCTGCAGGAGTGCGACGGTGGCAGTTTGCGCAGTGGCCATATCAACCAGGTTCAGTACTTGGCCGAGGCTGCCGGTATACCCTATTGGTACCAGCAGCTTAACCGAAATCTGGGGCAGTTTGCCCAGCATAGTAACGGCTTGCTGAGCCGGTTTCGGCCGCTGGAGGTAAAAGAACACCGTTTGCCGGGATTGATTCCCGGCCGCGGTGTGATCGTTGCCAAGTACGGCAACCCGGAAGATCCGTTGTTGTTGGTTATGATGCACCTGTCACTGAGCAAATCGGCTCAGCAGCGGCAGCTGGGTTTTGTTAGCGACTTGATCAGCGACTATCGTCACGTGGTGCTGATGGGCGACATGAACGCCCATGCGGAGCAGCTGTTGACCAATACGCCGCTGAAGCAGACCGACTTGATTCCGTTACCGGCAAACGCTCACAGTTTTCCTAGCTGGCGCCCTGAAAAAGCGCTGGACCATATTCTGGTGAGCCCGAGCCTACAGGTTCACAGCTCCGGCGTGGTCAGTTACCCGATGTCAGATCATCTGCCCATCGCTTTGGACGTTACCCTGCCAAAACCGGATATTATATTGCCAAAAACAGATGTAACGTCGCCAGCATCATCTTAAAGTGCTTGGTAACCATAAAAAAACCCGACTCGTAAAGGTCGGGTTTTTTTATGGTTACCGGATCAATTACTTGATCTTGGCTTCCTTGTAGGTCACGTGCTTACGTACAACCGGATCGAACTTGCTCAGCTGGATTTTCTCCGGCGTGTTGCGCTTGTTCTTCATGGTGGTGTAAAAATGACCCGTACCTGCTGATGAAACCAGCTTGATTTTTTCGCGCATGATATGGCTCCTTAAAATTTCTCGCCACGGGCACGAAGATCGGCCAGTACGATGTCAATACCTTTTTTGTCGATGATGCGCATACCCTTTGTGGATACGCGCAGCTTCACGAAGCGCTTCTCGGTTTCAACCCAAAAGCGATGGCTCTGCAGATTCGGCAGAAAACGACGACGAGTGTGATTCATCGCGTGGGATACGTTGTTACCAGCAACCGGACGCTTACCGGTAACTTGACAAACTCTGGACATACTTGCCTCCGACCTTGAACTATGGTCTTAATAATCGAATTCGTTGATTGCGTCTCTGGTTGCCTAGGGGGCAATTAGAGCTTCCTGTTCGCGTCTAAAAACCGAACGTAGCTCGCCAGACGCCGCCAGAATAGGGACGCTTTTATACCAGAACTGGCAGCCCAACGCAAAAAAAATTGTTGGTAAATTGTTCAATTTCCGAGCTTGGTTAACCCAAGTCTACATCAAACCCCGTTCGGCCAGTGATATTACCTCACCGTGGCCCACAACCATATGGTCAAGAACCCTGATATCCACTAACGCCAGAGCGTCTTTAAGGCGCTTGGTCAGTGCGATGTCGGCCTGGCTGGGTTCGGCGACACCGCTTGGGTGATTGTGGGCAAATATAACCGCTGCCGCGTTGTCTTCCAGCGCCTGGCGCACCACTTCTCGCGGATATACCGCGGCGCCGTCAATGGTGCCACGGAACAGCTCGCGATAATGGATTATCCGGTGCCGGTTATCCAGAAACAGGGCGGCGAAGACTTCGTGGGGGTAAGTGCCCAGGCGGCTGGCCAGGAAACGCCGGGTATCTTCGGGGGATTTTAATGGATCGCCTTGGCGCAGAGGTTCGTCTGTTACCCGTCGTGCCATTTCCATGGCCGCCTGCATTTGCGCGTACTTGGCGGTACCCAGGCCTTTCACGCTGCAGAACTGACGGCTGGACACGGTCATAATGCTGCGCAATCCGCCAAAGGTTTCTAAAAGATACCTGGCCATTTCCATTACGGGCATACCGCGGGTGCCGGTACGCAGGAAGATGGCCAGCAGCTCTGCGTCTGACAAAGACCCTGCGCCGTGGGCCATCAAGCGCTCACGGGGGCGTTCATCAGTGGGCCATAATGCTACGAATGGCGCTGACCCTGTGTTGGCGAACGGTGCTGCGGTGCTGTCTGCGACGGCTGAAATTGCTTTGGTGGGTGGCACCCGAGTGGTCTCGGCAGAGGGTTTGACGGAACTGGATGTCGCCTGGGGATTTCTCATGATTGCATCCTTGCAAATGAAAGAGCGGCTGGCTCGAACCGCTGCTTATGGGAACTGGTTCCAGATTACTGGAAAAAAAGTACGCTGGTAAGCCGGGCGTGCTCAGCGGCGGGCTGTCTGTGGCGCTGTGGCGTGATATGTTACTGCTTTTGCAACGCATGAGGACATGCCCCTATGGCTGGCACACAAATTCTTGTTGGCGTTACCGGCGGCATCGCAACTTATAAAACAGCGGAGCTGGTGCGGCTGTTAAAAAAAGCGGGGCATTCGGTGCAGGTGGTGATGACCCGTGGCGCTGAGGCTTTTGTGACTCCGCTGACGTTTCAGGCGTTGAGCGGGCAGCCGGTGCGTACCTCGTTGCTAGACCCGGAAGCCGAGGCTGGCATGGGCCACATTGAGCTGGCGAAATGGGCGCAACGGATCATTGTGGCCCCGGCCTCGGCGGATTTTATGGCGCGTCTGGCGGCGGGCATGGCCGATGACCTGCTGGCCACGGTGTGCAGTGCTGCCGAAGTGCCCATTGCCCTGGTGCCGGCGATGAATCAGGCCATGTGGTCTAACCATCGCACCCAGCGGGTGGTGCAGTTGCTGCAAGCGGACCCCCAGATTCGCCTGTGGGGACCGGCGGAAGGCCAGCAGGCCTGCGGTGATAACGGTCCGGGGCGGATGCTGGAGCCAGAGCAGATCATGCAGGCGCTGGCTCAGGAGCAGGCGCAAATCGATAATAGCGCCGGCGGTGCGTTGGCTGGCAAGCGCCTGGTGATTACCGCTGGGCCAACCCGCGAACCTATTGACCCGGTACGCTATATCAGCAACCGAAGCTCCGGCAAAATGGGCTACGCTCTGGCCATAGCCGCGCGGGCTGCCGGTGCGGACGTTGTGCTGGTAAGCGGGCCGGTGAATCTGCCGCCGCCCGCAGGTATAGACCTGCGCTCGGTGATGACCGCAGAACAAATGCTTGAAACGACAATGGCGGCGGTTGATGAGGGCTGTGATCTGTTTATCGCCACCGCTGCGGTGGCCGATTATCGGCCGCAGGAATACGCCAGCGACAAACTCAAGAAATCCGCCGCCCAGATGACACTGGCACTGGTGCGCAACCCGGACACTCTGGCTGCCGTGGCAGCGCGGGCAGACGCGCCATTTACCGTGGGTTTTGCGGCGGAAACCAATGACGTTGCCCGTTACGCCCTCAGCAAGATGCGCCAAAAGGGCCTGGATATGATTGTGGCCAATGACGTGTCGGTGCCTGGCCTGGGCTTTAACAGCGATAACAACGCCGTCACTGTATTTACCGCTGCCGACCAGGTCCACCTTGGACCCTGTGCCAAGCAGCAGATTGCGCACGAGCTGGTGGCGCTGATTGCGCCGCGCCTGAATGCACTCCAAAATAATTCTGACCGGAAACCTTCATGACCCGCAAAAAACTTCAGATCCGTGTATTGGATGAGCGTATTGGCCAAAGCATAGCGTTTCCTGCCTATGCCACCGATGGCTCTGCGGGCCTGGATTTGCGTGCCTGTCTGTCACAGCCTCTGGTGCTGGAGCCGGGTGACACCCAGCTGATTGGTACTGGCCTGGCGATTCATATTGCAGATCCGGCTCTGGCGGCGTTGATACTCCCGCGCAGCGGCCTGGGTCACAAACACGGCATTGTACTGGGCAATTTGGTAGGCCTGATTGATTCCGACTACCAGGGCGAGTTGATGGTGTCTTGCTGGAACCGCGGTCAAACCCGGTTTACCGTTGAGCCCGGAGAGCGCCTGGCGCAGCTGGTGCTGGTACCGGTCGTGCAAGCTGAATTTGAAGTGGTTGATGAGTTTGACAGCAGCCACCGGGGTACGGGTGGATTTGGTTCAACCGGCCGCAACTAGGGTTGTTGATCGGCAGCAGCGCCCCAAGTAGCTGCTTTGCAGCTATACTTTGCGAATGAGCTTAGCAAGACCCTAGCAATCACCAGGCCCGCAAGTGAGTGTGAGCCGGAACAATGAAAAACGCAGGAAAGATCCATGAAGCTGGGCAAAAAGAAGACCCCTGACAATCAGGCCCCGGACCATTCTGAGGATGCCAAGCCCTCGATGCGGGCAAAAAAAACGTCTGTCAAATCCGATAAGGACGCAGGTTCGGCGAATCGCATGCGAACACTGGGCAGTGTTGCTCTGAGCCAGGCGTTGATTGTTGTTGTTGCTACTGCTTTGGCTTTGGCTCTGGTTTTTTTCCTGATTTTGCAGCCGGCCAGCGAGCGCCAGTTCGAGGTGACGGCCCAGGCGGCGGCAGACAACGCCGCAAGCCGGGTTAACGGCTACCTGTCACTGCTACAGCAAAGCGTGCAGGGCCTGGCAACGCAGCCGGGCCTTGTCGATGCCGTCAGCGGCGGCGGTGATCTGTCGCAGGCTGCGAAGCAGTTACAGAACAGCTTGCCGGATGTAGTCGCCGTTTATTTGTTCCCACGTCGTGCCATTCCGCGCTCGGCCACCAACGACCCGATGCTGGGCTTTGCCGGTCTGGAGCTAGCGCGCAAGGCGGAAACCGGTCGCCCGCTTTTTCCGGATGCCTTTCCCCGCGATAACCGCTGGTTCATACATTTGGCCGCGCCGGTGAAAATGTCCGGCAACAATCCCGTAGCCGGCACTTTGTTGATGGTGTTTGACGCCACCAGCCTTCAGCCCCTGTTGGTTGATGGCCAGAATAATGGCGCCTTGGCGCTGCGCCAGACCGTGTCAGAAACCACCAGCACTGTCTTAAGCCAGGGCACGGGTTTAAATCAGGGTAATGGCGGCGGAGAGCCGCGCATTGCGACCCTGAAAAACCCGGATTGGAGCATTGCGTACACGCCCGCAGGGCAAGCGCAAATGCCGGTGAACATTCTGTTGGCAGCGCTGCTGCTGGCGGTTCCGCTGCTGGCTGCAGCGATTGCGGTTTGGGTATTGCTGAGCCGCGCGCAGCGCTCGTTACGCCGAGACACCACCCTGGTTATCGAATGGGCTCACAAAGCTTACTCCGGCGAGCGCAGCAAGTTACCGGCTCTGCACTGGGATGCAGTCGCGTCGCTCGCCGAGGTGCTTTATCGATTGTCTCAGGTCGTGGAAAAGCGTATCAGCAAGGCCAGTGAGGGCGGACGCCCGGCAGCTGCGGGTAAAAAATGCCCTACGGCGGATGCTGAGCCGCTGTTCCAGGATAAAGACCTGCCCGATGTGGATATGCTTGATGGCGACGAAGACGTTCTGGGTTTTGGCGGCGTGTCTGCCGAACCGCTGTTTGGCGCTGACGCACTGCCGGATGTAGAAGAGCAGGATGAGTCACCGGCGTTGTCAGCGGATATTTTCCGTGCTTACGACATACGCGGTATTGTTGACGAAACCCTGACCGAATCCGGTGTTGAACTGATCGGCCGGGCTATTGGTTCCGAAGCCCTGGCGCGGGGCGTCAGCACGCTGTGCGTGGGTTATGACGGTCGCCATTCCAGCCCCGGACTGGCAGAGGCGGTTGCACGGGGTCTTATGGCCAGCGGGTGCAACGTAATACACGTTGGCGTAGTGCCTACCCCGGTGCTGTACTTTGCCACCCACCAGCTTGAGACAGGCTCTGGTGTGATGGTTACCGGAAGCCATAATCCGGCTAACTACAACGGCCTGAAGATCATGCTTGGCGGTGAAACCCTGTCTGGTGATGCCATTAAAACACTGCACCAGCGCATTCTGAACGGCAACTTGGCCCAGGGTAATGGCAGCCAGTCGTCGCAAGACGTAAGGCGTGCCTATCTGGATACCATTGTCGGCGACATCGCCGTTGCTGCGCCGTTGAAAGTGGTGGTTGATGCGGGTAACGGTATTGCCGGCGAGCTGGGCCCTATGCTGATTGACGAGCTGGGGTGCGACGTTATTCCACTGTATTGCGATGTTGATGGCGACTTCCCCAACCACCATCCGGATCCGGGCAAACCCGAGAATCTGCGAGACTTGATCGCCAAGGTCCAAAAGGAGGGCGCTGACTTGGGCATCGCCTTTGATGGCGATGGTGACCGGATTGGTGTGGTGACCAATCGCGGCCGCATTATCTGGCCCGACCGACTGTTGATGCTGTTTGCCCGCGATGTGGTATCGCGCAATCCCGGTGCCGACGTTTTGTACGATGTGAAATGCAGCCGCCGCCTCGCAGGGGTGATATCCCAGGCTGGCGGCCGGCCGGTTATGTGGAAAACCGGACATTCGCTGATGAAAGCCAAAATGCGGGAAACCGGCGCGTTGCTGGCCGGGGAGATGAGCGGTCACATATTTTTTGCCGAGCGCTGGTACGGTTTTGATGATGGCCTTTACGCCGCTGCGCGTTTATTGGAGATTCTCGGTATTGAAGACCGTCACAGCGACGAAGTGTTTGAGGATTTCCCCGAGGACATCAGCACGCCGGAGTTGAATATCGAGGTCACCGAAGCGTCCAAGTTCGGCATCGTTGAACGTCTGAGTGCCCAGGGTGAGTTTGGTGACGGCAGTATCAGCACGATTGACGGGGTGCGAGTGGAGTATGGCGACGGCTGGGGCCTGTGCCGGGCTTCTAATACCACACCGGCGCTGGTGCTGCGTTTTGAGGCAGAATCCGAGGAGGCGCTGGCGCGCATTAAAACCGTGTTTCGTGAGCAGCTTCGGCAAGTGGCACCAGAGCTGAAAGCCACATTCTGAACCCTCGTGGCAAAATTCGAATTTCATAACAGTAAGGCAAAAGCATGTCGTTGAATCGTGAAACAGCCGTTCAGGTAGCGTCGGTACTTAGCAAGGGGCTGCCCTATATCCAGCGCTTTACCGGTAAGACCGTGGTCATCAAATACGGTGGCAACGCCATGGAAAACGAGGACCTTAAAAGCAGTTTTGCCCGTGATGTGGTGTTGATGAAGCTGGTGGGTATCAACCCCATTGTGGTGCACGGCGGCGGGCCGCAGATTGGTGAATTGCTGGCGCGATTAAATATCGAGTCACGCTTTGTGAACGGTATGCGTGTTACCGACGCCCAGACGATGGACGTCGTTGAAATGGTGCTGGGCGGCCAGGTTAATAAGGAAATTGTGTCGCTGATCAACGCCGAGGGCGGCACGGCCATTGGCTTGACCGGAAAAGACGCCAATTTGATCCGCGCCCGCAAACTGGAAGTGGTTGATCGCAGTCCGGAGCTGGAGCGTCCGGAAATTATCGATATCGGCCGCGTGGGCGAGGTGGTCAGTGTGAACGTGGGCGTTATAGACATGCTCACCCGCGGCAACGTGATACCGGTTATTGCCCCCATCGGCGTTGGCCCGGATGGCAAGTCTTACAACATCAACGCTGACTTGGTGGCCGGCAAAGTGGCTGAAGCCATGAAGGCCGAAAAGCTCATTCTTCTGACCAACGTTTCCGGTTTGAAAAGCAAAGAGGGCAAGGTGCTGACCGGTTTGACCGCCAGCCAGGTCAACGACCTGATTGAAGACGGCACTATCCACGGCGGCATGTTGCCGAAAATACGTTGCGCCCTAAGCGCGGTTGAAAACGGCGTGCGCACGTCGCACATTATTGACGGCCGTGTGGCCAATGCCTGCTTGCTGGAAATCTTCACCGACGAGGGTGTGGGTACCTTGATCTCCAGGAACTGATCTCCAGGAACTGACCTGCAAAACGGATCCGATGTGCAAGGAGTGAAGGCATGAAACGCCTGTTGTTATGGCTGCTGATTTTAACCGTTCTGGCTTGGGCCGGTTACAAGGGCGGTGTCTGGTGGCTTGCGGATCAGCGTATGAATGACGCGCGGCTGGCCTTGAACCATTATGGCGCGCTGGAGCGCGGTGCAATTCATTCAGGCGTGCGCGGTCGGTTATTGCTAAAAGACGGCCAGTGGCAGGACTTCCGCCTGACCCAGCCGCTGGCCGTGCCCATTGCAGAGTTAACCACTCGTTCGCCGCTGTCATTAATCAATCTGTTGCACACCCCGGCCGCAGAGACGCCGAGTTAATCACCGATGAGCTCGGCAGTGTTGAATTGAACTGGTCCAATGCCTGGGTAGACTGGCGCGCGCCCCAGGAAGCGCTGGCTCGTGGTTCGTTGGACATCACCCTGCGCGACGGCGGTGTTATGCGACGTGTGGCTGCCTGGTGCGCTCGCGAGGCTGGCCTTTCAACCGAGCAATGGGCTGGTCGTTCGGTGGCCCAGTTACGTCAGGGGCTTCTGGCCCGGGGTTGGCTGGCCAGTTCGCAGTTGCTGGCACTGTACCGCCAATGGTTGCTCGAGGGCGGTGAATTGCAAGCCACGCTGAGGTTAGCCGAACCGGCTCTGGGATTGCCCATTTATACGGAAGAAACCAACGCATCCAGCCGCCTTGGTGCGGTCGTATCTTATAACGATGCGAGCGTGCCGGATGTGTTTCTGTTAAGTGATAGCCGCCCTTCGGCAACGCCACAACAACCGGTTTTTAAGGCGCAACAGCCGCAAACTGAATCCGCCGAGGGCTGGTTGGTGCAGCCTGTTGCGGCAGCGGAACAATGGCTTGGGCAAAAAGTCAGGATTACGCTGCGCAATAACAATCGTGTCGCAGGTCGCCTGGTGCGAGTAACCGACGATGAAATTGAGGTGGCTCGTTTGGTGGCCGGCGGCGAAGTGGCTTACCCCATGCAGCGTGCGGCCGTAGCCGGGTTTGAGGTATGGCGGCGTAACCGCCCGCTGAATTCAAACAACAATGATTGACGGAGAACCCGCAATGGCTCAGTTAACGGCAGTCTCGGACAGTGCTGCGAGCGGTGCAGTTATGCCGCCATCTATTTTGGAGATGTTGACGGCATTGATTGCAGCGCCATCAATTTCCAGCTCCTCGGCGAAGTGGGATTCCAGCAATCGCGGTGTGATTGACTTGTTGGCGCAGTGGCTGGGGCCCATGGGTTTTGCGGTAGAAATTCTGCCGGTGCCGAATATGCCCGGCAAGTTCAATCTGATTGCCACCCTGGGCAGCGGCCCTGGGGGTCTTGTGCTGGCAGGGCACACCGACACAGTCCCGTTTGACGAAAAACGCTGGCACAGCGATCCGTTCACGCTGACAGAGCGGGATAACCGCTGGTATGGCCTTGGTACCTGCGACATGAAAGGTTTTTTTGCCCTTGCCATTGATGCCGCCAGAGAGTTTGTGGGCCAGCCACTGCAGCAACCGCTGATCATTGTTGCGACCGCCGACGAAGAAAGCTCGATGGATGGCGCCCGCGCGCTGGCAGAGGCGGGCAAGCCCAAGGCGCGCTATGCGGTGATTGGCGAGCCCACTAGCTTGCGCCCGATTCGTATGCACAAAGGCATCATGATGGAGCGCCTGGTGTTTGAGGGGCAGGCTGGGCATTCTTCCAATCCTGAGCTGGGTCGCAACGCGCTGGAAGGCATGCACCAGGCGATGGGCGAACTGCTGACCCTGCGCTCCCAGTGGCAGCAGCAGTATCGCAATCCGAGCTTTGACGTGCAGGTGCCAACTCTAAACCTTGGTTGCATACACGGTGGTGACAACCCCAACCGCATATGCGGTCGGTGTGAGCTGCACTTTGACCTACGCCCGCTACCGGGTATGGATATGGGCGCTCTGCGCCAGGCCATTTTAGAAAAGATAGCACCAGTGGCCAGTGAGCGCGGCCTGAAGCTCAAGTTTGAGCCATTATTTGACGGCGTGCCGCCGTTTGAAACAGCAGCGGATGCCGCTCTGGTTGCAGCCTGCGAAAAACTCACTGGCCACACCGCAGGGTCGGTCGCCTTCGCCACAGAGGCGCCGTGGATGCAGCGTTTGGGTCTGGAAACTCTGGTGATGGGCCCAGGCTCTATTGACCAGGCTCACCAGCCCGACGAGTTTCTGGCGCAATCACAGGTTACACCGACCGTGAACATACTGCGTCAGCTTGTGAGGCAGTTTTGTTTGTAATATTCCTTTTGCCCGGAGATTTGAATTGAACGCTAACGGCTGGTTGCACGGCTTTCGCCATTCGTCGCCTTACATTAATGCACACCGCGGCCGTACCGTGGTACTGACCCTGCCGGGCGATGCCATCCGCCAGGAAAATTTCATCAATATCGTTCACGATATTGCCTTGCTGAGCAGCTTGGGCGTGCGATTAGTTGTAGCGTTCGGTGCCCGCTCCCAGATACAACAACGGCTGCAAGACGCGGGCCTTGAGTCCACCTTTGCCCGCGGCTTGCGGGTAACCACCGAACAGCACTTGCCGCTGGTGATGGAAGCCATAGGCGGATTACGGGCATACATAGAGAGCCAGTTGTCTATGGGCCTGGTCAGCTCGCCCATGCACAATGCACGCATACGGGTGTGCAGCGGCAACTATGTGACCGCTAAACCGGTTGGCGTATTAGACGGTGTCGATTTTGGTTATACCGGCAAGGTTCGGCGCGTTGATGTTTCCGGTATCGAAAAGCTGCTCGACCAGGGCCAGATCGTGTTGTTGCCGCCCATGGGTTTCTCCCCCACCGGTGACGTTTTTAATCTGTCCTACGAAGACGTTGGAAGCCAGGTAGCCGCCGCTTTGCGCGCTGAAAAGCTGATGATTTTTATCGACGACCCCGGCCTGCTGACGGAGGACGGAACGCTGGTGCGTGAATTATCTGCGGCTCAGGCAGCCGACCAGTTGAGTGCGGGCCAGGTGACAGGCCACGATGCCGAGCTATTAAAAGCGGCTTGCGATGCTTGTGTCAAGGGTGTGCGCCGCGCCCACATCATCAGCTATCTGGACGACGGTGCGCTGCTCAAGGAACTGTTTACCCGTGACGGTTCCGGTACGCTGGTCAGTGGCGACACTTACGAGCAGATCCGAGCTGCCAGGGTAGAAGACGTGGGGGGTATTACCAATCTGATTTATCCGCTGGAAGAGCAGGGGATTCTGGTGCGGCGCTCGCCAGAAATGCTAGAAACCGAAATTGGCCGTTTTGTGGTGGCCGAACGCGATGGCACCATTGTGGGGTGTGCCGCGCTTTACCCCTACGGCCAAGATGACGCCGGCGAGCTGTCGTGTTTTGCAGTTGACCCCAATTACCGCCGCGCCGGACGCGGCGATGAAATACTGGCGATGATTGAGCAGCAGGCTCGTGCTCAGGGTTTGCAGCGTCTGTTTGTGCTGACCACGCAAACCGAGCACTGGTTTCGCGAGCGGGATTTCAAAGCGATGCCGGTACAGTCGCTGCCGGGCCCGAGACTGGCGGTTTACAACACCCAGCGCAACTCCAAAGTTTTTTGTAAAGCTCTTTGAGTAACGAGTTCATGGAATCTACAGAACGACGCAGTAGCCCCAGAAAACCCATAAAACTTGCGGCCCAACTGGATTTGGGGCGCGGTGAAAATTGGCCGTGCCAAATCGCCGATTTTTGTGCGGAAGGCTTGTTTATCCGCTATTCCCAAGCGGTTTCCCAAAAGCTTGATGCGGCTTTGGGTGACGCGGACGGGCAAAGCCTGCTGGTGCGTTTTCGTGGCTCGGACAGTTCCTGGGTGTCGGGCCAGCGCCATCAGTTACAGGTACAGATGCGCCATCGCGTTGAACGTGCCATGGGCGTTTGTTTTGTGGAGGCCAACGCCGTGGCCGTCAGTGCCATGTTGCAGCAGTGCAGTGGCGCACGTTTGGAAGGCTATGCCCATTTGCGTGCACCCAGCGAGCGGGTGCAGTTTGTGCTGCACCAGTGCGCCAAAGCCGTGGTGCAGTTTATTGACCCTTTAATGCAGGAGTGCCTGAATCAAACCGTTGCTGCGCTTCAGGCTCACGCCCGCGAGGCGGGTAACAACCAGCTGTCTAACGAACTGATGGACGCCTCTGGTCAGTTGAATAGCCGCCAACGCTTAGTGTGGCAGAAAATGGCAAAAAGTCTGGAATCTCCGCTAAAGCCGGTATCCAAAGCGGGGCCAGCTGGCTCTCTGGCGGTGGTCGACAAGAGCGAATTTGAAGACTGGCTCAGCCTGCGGGTGATGATAACGAAGGCGGACACGCTTTACCGAGGTCCGTTGTTGCAGTTGAAGTTGCGTCTGGACAGCCTGAACGTTGCAAATGCGACTGGCCATACCAATCCGCTTGGTCCTTCACTGGTCTGCGAATCATTGCGGGATGGGCTGGCTCCCCTGCGAATGTCTCGCGAGGTCGAAAAAGTTGCCTTTGGTGTGTTCGAACACACCGTTCTGCAACAGCTGGAACCGCTTTATGCGGAGCTAAATAACATATTGATCCGCCAAGGCGTTTTGCCCGATCTGGACCTGACTAAATACCTGGCTGATGTCCAGCGTAGCGAATCAGCATTTGAAGCGAGCAAACCAGCCGAGCGATCAGCACAGCAGACTGTTGCCAGTTTGGAGTCTGGGGCACATTCGCAAACACAGCCAAAGCCGGCGGCAGAGTTTCGATCCGCGCCAGAGCCCGGTTCTGGCGAGAAATCCGTTCAATTTCAGGAGCACGCCCGGCTTGCCCGCCACGCGTTCAGCACGGTGCGCAGCCTGCTAGATACTCTGGCTAGCAGTCGCGCTGCGCAAAGCCAGGTGCGAAGCGATGAGTTCCCGGCGAACGCTCCGCCCCTAAGCAGCGTCCAGTTGCAGCAACAACTGCAGCAGCTGCAGACCGTGGCTTTGCCTGCCAACGATAGCGCCGCCAGTTTGCGGGAGCGCGTGATCAGCAAGGTGCGCGCAGACGGTCAGGGCAAGCTTGATACCGAAAAGCAGGGTGCCGTGGATGTGGTTGACCGTTTTTTCGAAAGCCTGCGCGAGAGCCCGAAACTGGACGACTCCACTCATCGCCACCTGCGCCAACTGGAAGTTCCAGTGTTGAAAGTGGTGATGCGTGATCCGGACTTTTTTGAAGACCAGCAAAGCCCGGTTCGCGGTGTGCTTAACCGTTTGGCCCAGCTTGGCAGCCGCGGCAGCAAGGTCAATCCGGTTATTCAACGCCGGGTGGAAGAATTAATTCAGTCTATTGTGACCGGCTTCGAGCACGACCTGGGCGTATTTGAGCGCGTAGCGGAAGAGCTGATAGAGCGTCAGAAGCGGGTGTGTCAGCGCAATGTTGAGCGGGTCAAGGCGGCTGCTGAAGGCGCACAAAAAGTTGCCGAGTCTAAACAGGCCGTAGAAGACACTCTGCAGGCCCGGTTGGCGGGTAAAACCGTGCCGAAAGCGCTTAATAGCCTTCTGGCCGGCGGTTGGCGTGATTTGTTGTCGCTAACCTGGATCCGCCATGGGCCAGATAGCAAGCTATGGCACGATTATCTGGGTGCAGTGGATTCTCTGGTGCTGTTTACTAAAGACCCGGATAGCGAGATTAACCTGCCGGAGTTGCTGCGCACCATTCAGGATGGCTTGTCCTCTATTTCAAGCAGTCACTTGCCGTCTGCTCAGATTCGTGACGAACTGCGCCAGTTTCTGGTACGCGATCCAAAATCGGCGCCAGAGTTGGTGGCTATACCGGAAGCGCCCGCAGCGCCGTCGCGTCTGCGCACCCTGCCAGAGCAGGCGCAACGTTGGCGCAAGCGCGTCCAAGAGCTGCACACCGGTGACTGGCTGCGTGACCAACACCCGTCTAACGAGCTGTTTTATATTCGCCTGGTGTGGATTGCCCGTGATTTCCAGCGTCTGGTGTTTGTGAACCATCAGGGCATGCGGGTGGTAGAGCTGGAACTGGATACGCTGGCGGATAAAATGCGCCAGGGCCATGTTGTGCCAGACCCACACTATCAGCGGCCTTTGGTGGACGAGGGCCTGGACCGTATGGTGTGTAAAGTGTATGACCAGCTGACCAGCGCCGCCAGCCACGATGAGCTGACCGGCTTATTGGAGCAGCGCGAGTTCGAGCGCCAGTTGGATCAGCAATTGACCTGCTGGCAAACGCCGCGAACCCTGTTGCGGCTGAGTCTGCGAAACTTCAGTAAGTTCAATGACAGTGCCGGCGAGCAAGCAGGCGACGCCTTGCTGCAGCAAATTGCGGCTATTTTGTCTGCGTGCTGTGCTGAAGACACTCCGATTGCGCGCCTGTCAGGCGCACAGTTTGCGCTGTTGCTGCCGGCAGAGGATGCCATGGCCCTGACCCGCGAGCTAAGCTGACAGGTGTCAGTACTGCGACCGATACTGCGAGAGGCACTGTTCGTTCTGGAGTTGGGCGCAGCTCTGGTGCCGCAGCTGGAAACGCTGTTGAATCCTCATTTCTGGTTGGAAGTCGCGGAGCAGACACTGCGCGAAAGTGGCAGCACGCGAGAGACCGTTGCGGAATATCGGCCTGCGCCCGCAGAGAAGGCCCAGCAACAAAAAGTCGCGGCAAAAGTGGCCAGTCTGGAAGGTCAGCAGCAGGAGCGTCTGTTGCTGCGATGCCAGAAGATTATCCCGCTGCATCCCGAAACCCGCAGGCTGACCCAATACGATGTCTTGACCGGCGTTTACGATGACGACGGCAATCTGGTTGGCGGTAAAGACTTTATTCGTTTGGCTGAGCGCCACGACCAGATTCAGGCTTTGGACCGCTGGGTGCTGGGCTCCATGCTCGACTGGCTGGAGCACAAGGCCGATGACTTACCGCAATTTGGTGGCGTTGTCATCAATCTGTCTGGACATTCACTGAATGATCCAGCGCTGCTGGAGTTTATTTACGAGAAGCTGAGCGAACGTGAAGCACCCATCGAGCGTTTGTGCTTCGAAATCACAGAAGCCTCGGCGGTTCGCGATATGGCAGCGCTGGCGGGATTCGTGCGTGAAATGAAAGAGCTTGGGTGCTGTTTTTGCTTGGGTAATATGGGCAATGGCCCGGACTCCTTTCAGACATTGCGGTCGCTGCCGGTAGACATGCTGAAAATCGACAGCGCGCTGACGGCGAATCTCGCCAACAGCCAGAGCGATCAGACCATGTTACGTTCGATGGTGGAAATGGCGCATTATCTGGAGCGCGAGGTGATTGTAACTCAAGTAGAGTCACGCGAGCTGCTGGCATTGCTAGTGCAGCTAGGTGTGGATTACGCTCAGGGTACAGCCATTGAAAGGCCCGGCATGCTCGACAGCCTGGTATAACCGCGGAAGCCAGAAGTTTATGTCGAAACGCCATCCTATTATTGCCGTTACCGGTTCATCCGGTGCCGGCACTAGCACCACCGGCCGGATTTTTCGCCGCATGTTCGACAGCGAGGGCCTGAGCGCCGCCATGGTGGGTGGCGACAGTTTCCACCGTTATACTCGTGAGCAGATGGCGCGGCTGGCGGCCAAAGGGCAGTTCGGTGCCCGCAATCACTTTGCCCTGGGTGCCAATCACATCGACCGCCTGGAGTCGCTGTTTTACGATTACAGCCTGACTGGTAACGGGCGCTACCGCCAGTACGTGCACGATGAAGACTTTGCGCTGGTGGCAGAGGGCAATAAACCCGGCAGCTTCACACCCTGGCAGGACCTGCCGCCCGAAACCAGCTTGCTGTTTTACGAAGGCTTACACGGTGGCGTGGTCAGCGATGCCTTTAACATCGCCCAATACGTTGACCTGTTGATTGGCGTGGTGCCGATTGTAAATCTGGAATGGATCCAGAAAATCCACCGCGACACCCATAAACGTGGCTACAGTCAGGAAGCGGTGGTTGAAACGATTCTTAACCGCATGAACGACTACGTTCATGACATAGTGCCGCAGTTTTCCCATACCCACATTAACTTCCAGCGGGTGCCCCTGGTGGATACATCCAACCCGTTTGTGGTGCGTGATGTACCCACTGAAGACGAAAGCATGCTGGTGATTCACTTCCGCGACGCCCGCGAGGTGGATTTCCCCTATCTGCTACAGGTGATTCCCAACAGCGTGTTGTCGCGCCACGACACCCTGGCAATTCCCGGTACCAAAATGAGCCTGGCCATGGAGCTGATTGTGCGGCCTATGGTGCAACGGCTGATGGCACAGAAAGCCTTCGCCTGACGCTGTTCAAAGTGAACACGTTAGCTGGCCTGATGCACTTCATGGCTGTGGGTAATTTCTACCCCGCCGCTGGCCAGCATGATCGACGCCGAGCAGTACTTTTCGGCAGATAGAGCCACCGCCCGTGCTACCTGGTTATCTTTAAGGTTGTTGCCGGTCACTACGAAGTGCAGGTGGATTTTTGTGAACACCGCCGGCACCGCGTCGGCTCGTTCCGCGCTTAGTTCGGTGTGGCAGGCAGTGACGTCCTGACGGCTTTTTTTTAGAATGCTCATGACATCAAACGACGAACATCCGCCCAGCCCCATCAGTACCATTTCCATTGGCCGCGGGCCGCGATTCTGGCCCCCGAGGTCTGGCGGTCCGTCTAGTTGAACGCTGTGGCCGCTGGCGCTGGTTGCTTTGAAACTGGCTTCGCCGGTCCAGTCGATGGTTGCTTTCATCACAAGCTCTCCGCAGGTTTTATTGAGTGTTAATCTAATGAAAATGAATGGGCAGGATGCTAGCACAGAGCGGGAGAAGTCACAGCACCGGCAATAATTGACTCATAGCCAGCATACGCGTGAACTTGACCGTGCCGGCGGTTGTTGCTATCACGGAGGCGCTGAAGTGAGTTAAGGATGAAAAATTTATTAAAATAGCGCTATGATCAGGCCAAGATACCTTAGTGCTAATTTTCACGGAGGTGCCGCCCACGCCATGGCCACAATTTTGAAGCCTATTGATGATCGTACCAAGCATCTGGATTATTTCCTGTCGCAATGTCATCGCCGCCGTTTCCCGGCAAAAAGCACCATCATTTACGCGGGTGACAAGAGCGACTCGCTGTTTTTCATTGTGAAGGGCTCAGTAACGGTGATTATTGAGGATGAAAACGGGCGTGAAATGATCATGGCCTACCTGAACGTCGGCGACTTCTTTGGCGAGATGGGGCTGTTTGACAACCTGGATTGCCGTAGTGCCTGGGTGAAAGCCAAAACCGAGTGCGAAGTGGCGGAAATCAGTTACACAAAATTTCGCGAGATTGCCCAGCAGGACCCAAAGGTTTTGTATTTCATTGGCGAGCAGGTGGCATCGCGCCTGCGTGAGACCACTCGCAAAGTGGGCGATCTGGCGTTTCTGGATGTTACCGGCCGGGTTGCTCGCACCCTGCTAGACCTGTGCAAGCAACCAGACGCCATGACCCATCCGGATGGTATGCAGATCAAGATTACCCGGCAAGAGATTGGCCGCATTGTGGGCTGCTCCCGTGAAATGGTTGGCCGGGTATTGAAAACCTTGGAAGAGCAGGTCTTGGTGCGGGCAAAAGGCAAGACCATGGTGGTTCACGGTACTCGCTGAGTCGTTTCCCGGCCTTGACTCTAACGTTGGCCAAACGGGCCGATCAGTCAGCCAGAGCCGCCGCTTTTATCTGCAGCCATATGGGTTTGCCCGGGGTGAGTTCCAGAGCGTGTACGGAACGGGTGGTTAAACGCGCCAGAAATGGCGTATTGCCGGCGAGCACCCGCACCAGCGACGTGCCCGGGCTTATTTCTTCTGCAATTTCATCGATCCGGCCGTAGATCAGATTCTGGATGCTCTGGTCATGATTGGCGCTGAGCGCCAGGCTGACATCCTTTGCCAGTACCTGAACCCGCACATCGCTGCCTACCGAAATGCGCGGCTCGCTGGGAAGCCACAGTTGGCCGCCGTCAAATTCCGCAAGGCTCAGATGCCACTGGGTATCTTGAGTGGTAATGCGGGCCCGCAGAATAATGGCAGCGCCTTCTTCCAAACCAAAGGGCTGATCTGTGCGCGCCAGGGTCTGTTGCAGAGACCCACTGGCCGTTACCTGCCCCTGGTTCAGCATAACAACGTGATCTGCCAGCCTGGCGACTTCAGCCACCGAGTGGGACACGTACAAAATTGGCATGGCGAGAGCGTCACGCAGGCGTTCCAGGTAGGGCAGTATTTCCCGCTTGCTGGCCTGATCCAGTGCCGACAATGGCTCGTCCATCAGCAGCAACTGGGGGCTGGTCAGCAGGGCGCGGGCGATAGCCACCCGCTGGCGCTCACCGCCCGACAGCTTTTGCGGCATACGCTCCAGCAGGTGCGCCAGCCCCAGCCATTCTACCGCTTGGTCAAACTGAATCCGGCGCTGGCTAACGGGCACCCGGCGGTAACCGTAGTTGAGGTTGCGCTCTACCGACAAATGCGGAAACAATGAGGTCTCCTGAAACACGTAAGCCAGCGGGCGCTGATGCACGGCGCGACTTTCATGGGCGTTGTGCCAGGTGTCACCGTTCACCACCAATTCACCGTTGGCAGGTTGCAGGCCGGCAATGCAACGTAACAGGGTGGTTTTGCCGCAGCCGGAGTGCCCGAACAGCGCGGTTAATCCGCTGCCCGGTAAATCCAGATTCACATTCAGGGTAAAGTCACCAATGTGGCAGTGAAAGCGCGCCAGAATAGTATTATTTGCGCTCATTTCATCATACCCGAGTGCACGCGGCCATTCAGTGAATACAGCGCCACCAACACCACAAACGAGAACACCACCATACCGCCGGCGAGCCAGTGGGCCTGGGTGTATTCAATGGCTTCAACGTGGTCGTAGATGGCCACTGACAACACTTTGGTTTCCCCCGGAATATTGCCGCCAATCATCAGTATCACGCCAAATTCGCCAATAGTATGGGCAAAGGTGAGCACGGCGGCGGTCAAAAATCCCGGGCGGGCCAGTGGCATCACCACGGTAAAGAATCGGTCCATGGGCGAAGCTCGTAACGTAGCGGCCACTTCCAGAAGCTGATTGTTGATGCCGATAAAGGCGTTTTGCAGGGGTTGCACGGTAAACGGCAGTGAGTAAATCACCGACGCCACCACCAATCCCTCAAAGGTGAATGGTAGCAGTCCAAGGCCCAGCTGTTCGGTAAGTTGCCCGACAACGCCTTTTGGCCCCATCAGCAGCAATAAATAGAATCCCAGAACGGTAGGCGGCAGTACTAGCGGTAGTGCCACCACAGCAGCAATAGGCTGGCGCAGCCAGTGTTGGCTGCGGGCCAGCCACCAGGCAATCGGCGTGCCCACCACCGCCAGTATCAAGGTGGTCATGGTCGCCAGTTTCAGGGTCAGCCACACGGGCTCCCAGTAAGTTGCCATCATCGTTGCGGGCCTGTGTTCGCGTCAGTCGGGAATGTCGTAACCGTAGTCTTTTATAATTTTTAGCGCTTGCGGGCTGCGTAAAAATTCCAGCCACTGGCGCGCAACAGGCTTGTCTTTGCCGTGATTCAGTAGCACCGCTTGCTGGTCGATGGGCGCGTACATCTGCTGTGGTACCACCCACAGTGTGCCATTGCTGTTTTGCCAGGCGTTCACCTGAGACAGCGCCACAAAGCCCGCCTGAGCATTGCTGGTGGCCACAAACTGAAAGGTCTGTGCGATTGAGTCACCGCGCACCAGGCGCGGTTGCAGGCTATCCCACAGGCTCATATGACTTAATACCTGCTGCGCGGCCAGACCATAAGGCGCGGTTTTCGGATTGGCAATGGCCAGGCGTTTGAAGTCAGCGGTTGCGAGCCAGCTTTCCGGGTCCGTAAACACATCGGGTTCCGGGCTCCATAACGCCAGTCTGCCACGGGCGTAGGTGAAACGGCTACCGGCAACGGCGCCACCGCTGTTTTCAAGCATTTGCGGGCGCTCACTGTCTGCTGCTTGAAACACATCGAAGGGCGCGCCGTTCTCGATCTGGGCATAAAGCTTACCGGTGGAGCCGTAACTGGCGGCAACTGAATGGCCGGTGGTTTGCTCAAACAACGCAATCAGGTCACGAGTGGTGTCGGTAAAGTTAGCAGCGACCGCAATGCGTAACGGCTCGGCGCCGGCAAGGTTGGCAGCAAAGAACAGTAGCGCAGCAGTAAGTGAGCGTGAAATCAGGCGGCTGAAGGTAAACATGCAATGAGTCTCTATATTCTGGTGGATAAAACAAGCTGCGCATCGAGTTTGGCTCAAGCGGGTTTCGGCGTCGCCGCTGTTTGAGTATGACAGTTAGGGTATGAAAGTTTGCCTATGACGGTTTGGCAAGAAATCAGCACAAGTGCGGTTGGCACGTTAATATGAGGCCATCAAATTCGCCTAAAGATAGGGTAATGGAATGAAATTTAAAAGACTTTTAACAGTCGCAGGGGCGGTCAGCTCTGCGCTTTTTTTAAGCGCCTGCGCCAGCATTATTTTCTAAAGTTGCTTATGAATGTAAACCAGGCGCGCTTTGGTGATCACGGCGAGCTGTTGTTGAGTGCCCCTTCGGGCGAAACTATCCGCGCTTTCCAGTCATCACCCAAGCCATAGCTCTCATAAATGCGCTTGAGGTCGCCGGTGGCACGCAGGTGGCGTACGCCATCGCTGAGTATCCGGGCTAACTCTTCGGCGTGTGGGCTGGAAGGGGAAAACGCTGCGTAAATTGGCGCGCTGTAAACTTTGCCGGCGCTTCTTAGTTCTGGTGGGTTTCGCTCACTCTGAAGTGCCCAGGCCATGACCTGGCTGTCCTCCAGCAGCAATTGCGCGCGCTGCTCATGAATCAGCGCCAGCGCTTGTGGCAGGGGTTTCGTCCCTGAGAGCTCCAGTATGCGATCCTGATTCTCCCGATGTTCGTGTATGTAGGCGTTAATGTCCGGAGCATAGAAATAATTAACGATTGTCAGCAGTGTTAAACTCTCCAGCGAAGGTAGCCCTTGATACGTCCATTCGCTGTTTTGATGGGTGAAAAACAGAGTTTCCGAGAGCCCCAGAGATTCCTTTGGATAGACGAAATCTTTGGCATCGCCCTTAAACGCCCCAATCACGCCGTCAATGTGATTGGTTTGGGCCTGTTGCAAAGCTCGGGCCCAGCTCATATTTACATAGCTGACGTCAATGCCCTGAAGCGCAAAGGCTTGGCGGGCAATATCAACCATATAGCCTTCGCGGCTCGAGCCGGCGTCGCAGTTGTGGGGGCACCATGGGTCAGCGGCTAATACAATGATCTTGGGCAGCGCGAGCTGTTCACTGGGGTGCGAATAAGCCAACGCAGCCGTTGGCAAAAAAGTGCTGCTAAACAAACTGATAAGCAAAAAGAAAACCGGATGCCGGATGCTCATAGGGTGTGACCGCTGTGACTGTTATCGCAGTTTAGCGGGTGATTGCAGTGTTGTCGTGCTGGAGAGTGCTTGACGAAACCGCGATAGCCGGCCAATCTTCCCAGGCTTTCGGTCTGATATATTCACTGGTCAGAGGTATTCATAATGATAAAAATCTTCGAAACAAAAACCGCACCCAACCCACGGCGTGTGCGTATGTTCATGGCGGAAAAGGGCCTGATGGACGTGGCTGAATTTGTAGAAATTGATCTGCAAAAAGGCGAAAATCTGACGCCCGAATTTGCCGCCCGCAATCCGTTCAAAAAAGTGCCGGTAATGGAATTGGGCGATGGCACTGCGGTGGCCGAGACCATGGCTATTTGCCGTTATTTTGAGGAAAGCTACCCTGATTCGCCCACATTATTGGGCGACACGGCGTTGGAGAAAACACTGATTGAGCAGTGGCTGCGCTGGATAGATTTTTACTTTTTTATGCCCACAGGCATGTGTTTCCAGCACACCAGCGGGTATTTCAGTGATCGCATGAATCCGATTAAAGAATGGGGCGAGGACTGTGGCAAGGCGGTGGTGTCGTTCATGGCTTTTCTGGATGAGCACTTGGCGGGCAAAGACTACATTTGCTGCGATCGTTTTACGGCTGCGGATATCAACGCGTTTGCCACCGTTGCCTTTGCGCGGGTGGTGAATATCCGTATCGCGGCAGAACACAAGAATTTGCAGGCCTGGTTTGATCGCATAAAAGCACGGCCTTCCGCTAGCGTTTAAAAAGTTTCGGGGGTGGTTGCTGCCATCGCAAGGTGAATGTCCAGCTCGACACTTTCAACGCGGTTGCGGCCGTTCTGCTTGGCAAGATACAACCCGCTGTCATGGCAGGGCCACCAACCGCAACGCGCAGTTTTTCAGCGACCGCCAGTGCGTTGTCCAGTTCGGTGTCTGGCAGAAGAACCAATAATTCCTCTCCGCCCCAGCGGCAAACAATATCGCCAGCGAGCACATGATTTTTCAGTCGTTGAGCGGTTTCAATCAGCACTTCGTCGCCCACATAATGGCCATAGTTGTCGTTAACTCGCTTGAACATGTCCAGATCGCCCAGAATCAGGCTGAACGGGTGTCCGTGGCGGGCATGGCGAGCAACCATCTGTTTGAGTGATATATGAATAGCGTGGCGGTTGAGCAGTCCGGTTAGCTGATCGGTCGACGCCAGGCTTTTGAGCTGCTGCCGGATTAGAAACTCGGATCGCCGCAGCTGGCTGAGAGAACCGCTGACGACTATGCCCACAAAAATCATCACCAGCGGGTCAAACAGAAACGGTAGGAGCTGTTTGAATTCCAGGCCCATAATGGCCAGGGCCGCAAAGAACAGCGTCAAAGGGATGACAAAAAACATCCACCACTGCTCCAGACCGCGTACTGAAAGAATGGACACACCAAAAAAACCGATCATCAAGACATTGGACATCTGGTACAGAGTGTCAGGGCTGTAAAGTGCGTGCACCACAAATAGCGACAGTGACAGGCCCATCACCGACAGCGCTATTACGCGCAGCAGCAAGCCTGGGTTTACCTTGGGCTTTTTCGTGTAGTGAACAAACAACGTAAACAGAGCCACCAGCAGTACCGGTGCCCGCAGCAAGGTTTCGATGATGTGAATATTTCCGTAGATGCCGCGCTGACTGGGGTTAACCTGATAAATCACGAGAATGACTGTGATCAACCACCCGGCAATCAGTGCGAGCTGTTTCTCAACCTGGCGCAGAAAACCCTCATATGCGGATTGCCACTGCGGGGGTATGGGCGTGCGGCGAAAATCCACGACAGTTCATCCTTGTGAACAGCGTTCACGGGTAGGCGTATACTTATAATAGTTCAGCAAATACCTGCCCGTTACAACCTCAAATATCCATTTTTTGGTCGAACTGCGTCCGTTGAATACACCGCGTTAGCGAGCATTGCGAAAAGGTCTATGCAAACAGTTCCTGCAGCTTGGCTCCCGGGTCAGGTGCGCGCATGAAGGACTCGCCAATTAGAAAACCATAAATGCCGCGGCCGGTCATGGTTTCGACGTCGGCGCGGGTCATAATTCCGCTTTCGGTGATGGCGAGTCGCTCTGGGCCAATGCGCTGGTGCAGGTTGAAGGTGGTTTCCAGCGATACCTCAAAGCTGTGTAGGTCGCGATTGTTGATGCCCACCAGCGGGGTGCTGAGGGTAAGGGCGTCGTCCATTTCTTCGCTGTTGTGAACTTCTACCAGCACGTCCAGGCCTACCTCGTGGGCGATGCCTTCGAGCTCCTGCATCTGGCCTTTGGTCAGGCAGGCGGCAATCAGCAATATGCAATCGGCGCCGATGCTGCGGGATTCGTAAACCTGGTAGGGCGATACCATGAAGTCTTTGCGGATAACGGGAAGGCTGCAGGCGTTACGAGCGGCCACCATGTAATCTTCGTGGCCCTGGAAGAAGTCGTGGTCGGTGAGCACAGACAAGCAGGTGGCGCCGCCTTTTTCGTAGCTTTCGGCAATCTGCGCCGGCTCGAATGGGTCACGCAGTATGCCCTTGCTGGGCGAGGCTTTTTTGATTTCGGCGATCACCGCAGGTTTTGAGGCTTCTATGCGCTGGCGCAGGGCGTTGGCAAAACCGCGGGTGCCGGGCTGGTCGCCGGCTCGTGCTTTGAGGTCAGCAAGACTGGCGGTGCGCTGGCGCTGTTCGATTTCCTGCCATTTTCTGTCGACGATTTTGCGCAAGATGGTGGGCGTTTTGTCGTTCTGTTCTTTCATTTTTTTGGTTCCGTATTTGCGCTGATCTGCTGTTCATTTTGCTTAAAAGCACTGGGAAAACGTTGCCAGTTCGGTCAGTTTACCGTTGGCCCTACCGGAGCCGATGGCGTCCAGGGCCAGTTGTACGCCTTCTTTGGCTGTGGGTGCCATCCCAGCAATATAAATAGCGGCGCCGGCGTTCAGGGCGATCATGTCGCGGGCTTTTTCAGCGCTTTCGGTGTGGTCCCGGCCAAAGGCGGCCTTGATCAGGGCCAGAGATTCTTCGGCGGTGTTAACGGTTAAACCAGACAGGGTTTGGCTTTTTATGCCCAGGTCTTCCGGAGTTATTTCATATTCGATAATTTCGCCGTTTTTCAGCTCGGCCACGTGTGTGGTGCTGGCCAGGCTAATTTCGTCCAGGCCGTCTTTCGAGGCCACCACCATGATGTGTTCAGAGCCAAGTTTTTGCAGTACTTCGGCCACAGGGCGGCACAGAGTTTTGCTGAAAACACCCACCAACTGGCGTTTTACACCGGCGGGGTTGGTCATCGGGCCGAGGATGTTAAACAGGGTACGGCAGCCCAGTTCCTTGCGCGGGCCGACGGCGTGTTTCATAGCGCCGTGGTGGGCCGGGGCGAACATAAAGCCAACGCCGACCTGCTCCACGCAGCGGGCGACCTGTTCTGGCGTCAGGCTCAAATTAATACCGGCCTGTTCGATCAGATCGGCGCTGCCACTTTTTGAGGACACCGCGCGGTTGCCGTGTTTGGCGACGAAGCCGCCGGCCGCAGCCACAACAAAGGCGGCCGCAGAAGAGACGTTGAAAAGGTTGGCGCCGTCGCCGCCGGTGCCAACGATGTCGACCAACGGTTCGGCGCTGACGTTTACACTGGACACCAGTTCGCGCATGACTTCTACCGCGCCGGTAATTTCATCCACGGTTTCGCTCTTCATGCGCAGGCCCATCAGCAGGGCACCAATCTGGGCGTTGGTGGCTTCGCCGTTCATGACGATACGCATCACCTGTTTCATTTCGTCACGGGACATGTCGAGATTTTCAGCGACCCGGTTCAGTGCGTCTTTCATGTCCATTACATCAGCCTTTTTGTTCGGTTCGCAGAAAGTTGCGCAGCAGTTCGTGGCCCTGTTCGCTCATGATGGACTCAGGGTGAAACTGCACGCCTTCGATGGCCAGGGTTTTGTGGCGCACACCCATAATTTCTTCCACGCTGCCGTCGCTGTTGCGGGTCCAAGCGGTCACTTCCAGGCATTCCGGCAGGGTGGCCTGTTCAATCACCAGGCTGTGGTAGCGGGTGGCTTGCAGTGGGTTGTTCAGGCCGCGGAATACGCCTTTGCTGTGATGGTAAACCGGGGACACTTTGCCGTGCATCACTCGGCCGGCCCGAATCACCTGGCCGCCGAACACCTGGCCGATGGCCTGGTGGCCCAGGCAGACGCCCAGTATCGGAATTTTGCCGGCGAAATGGCGGATAACGTCCATAGATATACCGGCTTCGCTGGGGGTACAGGGGCCGGGGGAAATCACCAGCCGTTCTGGGTTCAGGGCTTCAATCTGCTCCACGGTGATTTCGTCGTTGCGATGTACCTGCACGTCGGCACCCAGCTCGGCCAGGTACTGCACCACGTTGTAGGTGAAAGAATCATAGTTGTCGATCATCAAAAGCATAATCTGTCCCTCGCCTTAGTGGTCAAAGTCGTTGTAGGTCATGGCGACGGCGCGGAAAATGGCGCGGCCTTTGTTCATGGTTTCTTTCCATTCCAGACGCGGTACAGAATCCGCGACTATGCCGGCGCCGGCCTGTATGTGCAGGGTGTTGTCTTTGATCACCGCGGTGCGGATGGCGATGGCGGTGTCCATGTTGCCGTTGAACGACAAATAGCCCACGGCGCCGCCATACACGCCGCGTTTGACCGGCTCCAGCTCGTCGATAATTTCCATAGCGCGGGTTTTTGGCGCGCCGCTCAAGGTGCCGGCGGGTAGGGTCGCTTTTAATACATCCAGGCAGCTGATGCCGTCTTTTACCTGGCCGGTGACGTTCGAGACGATGTGCATCACGTGGGAGTAGCGCTCAACTGCCATTTTTTCAGTCAGCCGCACGGTGCCGGTTTCCGATACGCGGCCCGCGTCGTTGCGGCCAAGGTCAATCAGCATCAGGTGTTCGGCAATTTCTTTTGGGTCAGCCAGCAGTTCGGCTTCCAGGGCGCAGTCTTCAGCTTCGGTGGCGCCGCGTTTGCGGGTGCCGGCGATGGGCCGCACGGTCACTTCGCGGTCTTCCATGCGCGCCAGAATTTCCGGTGATGAACCCACAATGTGGAAATCGTCCAGATCCAGAAAGTACATGTATGGAGAGGGGTTCAATACCCTGAGTGAGCGATACAGGTTCAGTGGCGGTGCTTCAAATGGAACCGACATGCGCTGGGAGATGACGGTTTGCATTACGTCGCCATCCAGAACGTAGTCCTTGATTATGCCCACGGCTGCTTCGAATTTTTCCTGACTGAAGCCGGACATAAATTCGCTTTCATCCACGGTTTTGCCGCGCAGGTGATCCGGGGTTTTCGGCGCTTGCGCGGTGTTTTGGCGTAACTGCTGTTCCAGTTGATCCAGGCGCTTCTGGGCCTGTTCAAAGGCGCCGTCGTCTGCCGGGTTTACGTGCACAATCAGATGCAGTTTGCCGCGCAGGTTATCGAACACCACCAGTTCGTTAGACACCATTAGCAGAATATCGGGGGTGCCAATGCGGTCTGGCGGGCAGCTGTTAGCCAAACGCTTTTCAATGTAGCGAACGGTGTCGTAGCCAAAATAGCCCACCAAGCCACCGTTGAAGCGCGGCAGTTCAGCCAGATCCGGGGCGTGGAAACGTTCCTGATAGCTGGCGATAAAAGCCAGTGGATCTTCTACCTGGCTGCTTTCTACCAGTTCGCCATGGCGGCGGATTTCAATACGGTGATCGAAAACTTTCAATACTTCCTGACTGGGCAAGCCGATGATGGAGTAACGGCCCCATTTTTCTCCTCCTTGAACGGATTCAAACAGGTAGGAATAGGGCCCACTAGCCAGTTTTAGGTAGGTGCTTAACGGGGTATCCATATCCGCCAGTACTTCACGGTACACGGGGATGCGGTTGTAGCCGGCTTGTGCCAGCTCGCTGAAGTGTTCGGGGGTCATGATCGGGCTTCCTATAGTCTGCGAGGTTACAAAAGCTCGCTCAGGGAATCAACCACGGCATTGGCTCCCAGTGCCTGCACGGGGTTGCCAAAATTGTAGCCGTAGGTGACGGCCACGCACGGAATTCCCGCGGCTTTGGCGGCCTGCACATCGGCGGCCGAGTCGCCGACCATTACCGTAGTGGCTGGTTGGCCGTTCAGTTTTTCCATGGCGTACAGCAGGGGTTCCGGGTCGGGCTTTTTGTTGGCCAGAGTGTCGCCGCCAACAATTAGCTGAAAATAACCGTCGAGTTTCAGCTGTTTCAACAAGGGCGCAACAAACTGCTCGGGCTTGTTGGTGACGATCGCCATCGGGCAGTTCATTTGCCGCAATCGATTCAGGCAGTCGATTACGCCTGGATACACTTTGGCATGCTGGCCGTTGGCTGTTTCATAGTACTGGAAGAACAGCGCCATAGCCTCTTCGAATAGGGCTTCATCTGCGGCGCTGGCCGGTTGCCAGTCGGCTTTACCCGCCAGAGCGCGCCGAATCAATATCGCGGCGCCGTGGCCTACCCACTGGCGCACCTGATCAATGCCGGTAGGGGGGCGATCCAGCCGTTCCAGGGTTTGGTCAACGGCAGCGGCCAGGTCCAGCGCGCTGTCGACCAGGGTTCCGTCCAGATCAAACAGGGCGGCGGCTGGCCAGCGTGCGTTAAAAAGACTTTTCAGAGTCATGGCAGGTTCCGTTTAAAAGCCCAGAGTTTTACTGGCGTGTTCAAGTTCGGCGCGCATGGCGTCGATGGTGGCCTTGTAATCATCGGTACTGAAAATGGCCGAACCGGCAACAAAGGTATCGGCACCCGCTTCGGCAATTTCGCGAATATTGTCGGTTTTTACTCCACCGTCTATTTCCAGGCGGATATTGTAATTGCTGGCGTCTATACGCTTGCGCGCTTCGCGCAGTTTATCCAGAGTGCCGGTGATGAACTTCTGGCCGCCAAAGCCCGGGTTTACCGACATCAGCAGAACCATGTCGAGTTTGTCCATTACGTAGTCCATGTACTGGAGCGACGTTGCAGGGTTAAACACCAGTCCGGCCTTGCAGCCGCCATCGCGGATCAGTTGCAAAGAACGGTCCACGTGCTGGGACGCTTCCGGGTGGAAGGTGATATAGCTGGCGCCGGCATCTATGAACTTGCGAATCAGGTCGTCCACCGGAGACACCATAAGGTGGACGTCAATGGGCGCCGTAACGCCGTGTTTGCGCAACGCCTCGCAAACCATGGGGCCGATGGTCAGATTGGGCACGTAATGGTTGTCCATAACATCAAAATGCACCACATCGGCACCGGCGGCCAATACGTTGTCGACTTCCTCGCCCAGACGGGCAAAATCGGCAGAAAGGATGGAGGGTGCGATCAGGTACGGATTCATGGTTCGCCTCTGGCTGTCGGCCGGATCGGTTCCGGCATTTCGGTATGGTTAGTGCTGTGGCTGTTATTGCTGCTGTGCACGGCTGCGGCTGCTAGTCTATCAGCTCACAAGGGTTTTTCGCAGCGTGAGAGCGCAATGGGTGGCAATGTAAGTGATGGATAATCGTTTGTTGTTATTTATTGGGTTATTGGTGTTGTTGGCCACGGCTTTGGTGCAAGCGCAAGACGAGCCTGCCGATGCGGTTCAGGCCAGTGGTGACGTCGCCGTTGCCGATGAGGCTGCGGAGCCAAATGCCAACCCTGACGATAAAGCAGCTGTGCCAGCTGACGCCCGGTCACAACGGGCCAGCGTGGTAACCGGTCAGGGCACCATGGCGCTGTTGCAGCAGTGGCCTCAGTCTGCTGTGTGGCTAGAGGTTGATGGCGCCGACGGCACACCGAATTCTGTGCTGTCGCTGGTTTTCACGCCATTGAAAAATGCAGCAACCACTGGCGTTGTGGTGCTGGCAGATGAAGGCCATAACGCTGGCGAAGGCTTTGTGACCGCCCTTGCCGGCGGCCTGGCTGATCGGGGGCTGACAGCTCTGACGCTGGGCCTGCGTGCGCCGACGGGTGGATTGAAACAGGTGATGGAGCGCGAACTGCCGCTGCCTGAAGCATCGCCCGCGGTACCCGCAGCAGAGGAAGGCCAGGTGCCACAGCCGGTGGGGGCCCAAGCTGCCGGGGCGTCCTCAAACGCAAATTCAAGCGCAAATCCAGACCCCTTGCTGATTGACGTAGTAGCGGGCACCGAGTTGTCTGAGGCGGAGTTGCAGTATCGGCAGGAGGTGGCTGCGCAGTTACGGGCGGCCGTTGGCTATCTGAAACGCGAGGGTTACCAGCAAGTGGTGCTTGTGGGCGTTGGCCGGGGCGCCAATTTTGCCACTGCGTTGCCAGAACTGGCTGAAAGTGCGGGTCTGGTTTGGCTGTTGCCCAGGTTTTATCCCCGTGACCTTAAAGAACTGGCAGAACGTTTTACCGAAACCCCCCGCTTACGTGTGTTAGATGTGCAGGCGGTGCGCGGCAACCGGGCACAGAGCGCGATGCAGCGCACGACCGTTATGAACCAGGTTGAGGTTGCGCATTACCAGCGCCAGCGAGTAGCGGTGCAAGAGCCTGTGCAAGCGCGGCAAGGTGACGCTTTGGCCAGCCGCCTGGAGGCGTGGATAAAAGCGGATAGCAAGCCTGCTATGGATTAGCAGACGGCTTGGCGCCAGGCGCAGCGGCCGAACGAGTTACGGCATCACCATTATAATGGCTTATGGCGTTGTTTAATGAACTCCCAGGCTTGCTGATAGCGCAGCAGGCGTTCTTTTGCGGCCGCCAGTTCGGCGCGGGTCAGTTGTTGCTGGGCGAGTTTGTCCGGATGTATTGAAGAAACCTTGCGGCGCCAGATACGTTTGGCCTCTTGTAGAGAATCGTGGCGGGTAATGCCCAGAATCTCGCAGGCGTCCTGGTAGCTTTTCGGTGCCGGGGGCAGAATCGTCGCTTGCGGCCACACCTGGGCCGCGTAATGGTCAAATATGTCATCGCTTACGCCTACCGGTAAACCACTCTGCACTATGGCGTCTTCACAGCGGTAACGTCGCGCCTGTGATGGCCGGCCATGCAGCTGTGCGCTGTGGCACAGGCAAATGGCCAACATGACAGCCCGCTGTGCCAATAAGGGCGTAACCATTTTTAGCCACCAAGCCTTCAACGGCCCAAGTTGACCGGTGGTTTTGCCTTGGGTAAACCAGTGAGCGGCGCGCTTACGCTGGCGCCGATTCAAGTTCAGTGCGGCCATCAACGCTTCGGCGTAGTGAATGTCGGCCTTACCAACAATGCCCTCTGCCTTGGCAATATGGCCGAGAAAAAAGAACAGATAGCGCTTACCGAAAAGCGGCAGCCGCTGTTGCTCAAGCAGTTCTTCAGCCTGACTCTGGCAGTGTGTCAGTCGCGGAAGGAGATAGCGCAGGGCGTGATCGAGCCGCCGCGATGCCGGGCGTCTTTTTACCATTGGAAACCTCGCGAATCTCGAGAACCTCGAGAATCTGGCGCGCGCAACTGCTGGTCAAGCCAGCTGAGACGTACCGGTGTGCCTACATCCAGCCATTGACCGCCATGATGGACGCCTTTTACCCGATTCGCCGCGGCGGCCTGTTGTAATAACGGCCCGAGTTTGCCTGATTGGTCTGTTAACCCTGCAAACAGCCGGCGGTTAAGCAGGCTAACGCCGGTAAATGTCAGCCTGGGCGTGGTTTGATCACAGCCGATTCGGCCATCAGGTTCCAGCGCAAAGTCCCCTTGCGGGTTGTGTGCGGGGTTGTCGGTGAGCACCAGCAACGCGTCGGCATTGTCGGGTGGTTTTAATTCGCGCAAATCGAAATCGCACCAGATGTCGCCGTTAATCACCACAAACCAGTCATCGTCGGCGTCGGTCAGCATGGGCAGCGCGCGCACAATGCCGCCGGCGGTTTCCAGTGGTTCGCCTTCGCGGGAATAACTCAGCTTCAGGCCAAAGGCGTCACCCTTGCCCAGTACCTCTGCGATCTGCTCGCCAAGCCAGGCCAGGTTGATAATCACGTCACTGAAACCGCTGCGCGCGAGGCGCTGCAGGTGGTAGTAAATCAGCGGTTGCCCGCCGGCCTGCAGCAGCGGTTTTGGTGTGTGCAGGGTCAGCGGGCGCATGCGCTCGCCTTTGCCCGCGGCCAGAATCATAGCCTTCATGGCTGGTGCGCGCCGGGCACGGGGCCCAAGGTGGCTTCCACTGGCGGCACCACAGTGCTCAACAGCCAGTCATGGAAGGTGTGCAAGGCCGGCTGGCGGGCGCTCGCACTGCACAGGTATCCAAGTGTGCGGGGAATGTCATTGAGGTAGTCCGGCTTGCCATCGCGTAGCGCCAGGCGGGCGAAAATACCCGCGGCTTTCAGGTGGCGCTGCATACCCATCAGCTCGAACCATTGGTGAAACGTAGCCGCATCCGCGCTGTGCAGGCCGGCGTTAAGACTGCTCTGGCGATAGTTTTCTAGCCAGGTTTCCACGCGCTCGTGGGGCCACTGCACGTAGCAGTCCTTAAGCAGCGACACCAGATCATAAGTGACAGGCCCCATGACCGCATCCTGAAAATCGATGACGCCGGGGCGATCATCAATACCCGTTACCAGCAGATTGCGGGAGTGGTAGTCACGGTGCACTGGCACCCTTGGCTGTGCACTGGCGCTTTTTCGCAGCAGGGTAAATGTGGCGTTTAACATGGCAAGATCGCTGTCGTTCAGCTCGAGCCCTAGCTGGCGCTGAAGCAACCAGTCGCGGAACAGTGCCATTTCCCTATCCAGTAAATCGTTGCTATAAGCCGCCAGCGGGTAGTCAGGGTTGTCGGGCAGTTGTTGAATGCGCAGAAGTTCTGCCAGTGCGTTGCCGTAAAGTTTGTCTGTGTTAGCCGTGTTGAGCTGCCCCAGCAACAGGCGATCGCCAAAATCTTCCATCAGAAGAAGGCCCTGGGCCAGATCTTGCTGCAACATGGCGGGCACTTTCACGCCCTGGCTGCGCCAATGTTGGGCCAAAGTAACAAAGGGCTGGCAGTCTTCGTGCTCGGGCGGTGCGTCCATCACAATAAATGCCTGATCGGCTCGGGCTCCTTGTGTTTCTTGAATCCCTTGCACCTTCTGCCAGTCAGCGCTGCGCCATACCCGAAAATAACGCCGAAAGCTGGCGTCGCCGGCTACCGGCACCACGGCGGTGTCGGCAAAACCGGGGAATTGACTGACCCAGCAGGTCAGCAGTTGCAGACGGTGGTCCATGGCGCGCGGGTTTCCTTAAAGGGTGCAAGGCCGGTGCCCGCGGCTTGGATGCGGGCTTCTGGAGCACTAAACTACGAAGATCCGCGGTTGGAGTAAAGCTTGCTGCAACGGCGACTGAAAGAAAGTTAAGCACGCCCGGCGGGGGTTTCCGTTAACAAGCCGGGGGGCGCCGTGTAAACTGTCGATTCTCTCACCCACTGACCACAGGATAACGGCCACCGTGTTATTGCGTAATCACCCACGGCAGCATTCGTTTGGCCGCTTGCCGCGCTCGTTGGTCTGTCTGCTGAGCGGCGGAATCTTGGGTTGTGGCGGTTTGGCTGCGGCAGCACAACCGGCGCCATCGGCGGCTGAAATAGATTGGCGGCTGCGCGAGCAATTGCCTGCCAGCGCCCAGGCGCGCCTGCCGTCTTTTTGCGAGGGTGGTTATTTACCGGGCAGGAACACGGTTAAAGGCAGCGATGCGATGGTATCGCAGCAAAGTGGTGCCGGGCAGCCACTGCAAGCCAGCGGCCTGACGGCGCGCTACGAAATCGACAACGAATTGTACTTGCAGGGCGACGTGCGGCTGCGCCAGGGCAGCTTTCAGGTGACCGGCACCGAGGCTCGATACCGCCAGGCAGAGGGCCAGGTGGCCATTACCGGCCCTTTGACAAGCCGCGGTGACGGTTTTTTGCTGACCGGTGATTCCGCTAATTACAACGTCGAAAGCGGTCGCTTGGACATCAACACCGCAACCTTTTTGCTGCACGGGCCGGAGATGCGAGGCCAGGCACAGAGCCTGGCCCGAATCGGCGATAACGAAGTGCTTATCAGCCAGGGGCTGTTGACCACCTGTGGCCCGCAGCAGAATGACTGGGCCCTTGTGGCACAGGAGATCCGTTTGGATCAGGCAAAAGGTTTTGGCACCGCCAAACATTTGCGGCTGGAAGTATTGGATGTGCCGGTGTTTTATTGGCCCTGGGTTAGTTTTCCCATCGATGACCGTCGCAAGAGCGGGTTTCTGTATCCGGGATTTGGTACTTCCAACGCCGGCAGCGGTGGTTTTGTGGCGCTGCCTTATTACCTGAACCTGGCGCCCAACTACGACGCTACCATTACCCCCCAGTTCATTGGTGGCCGCGGTCTGTTTACCGAAGTGGAAGGCCGCTATCTGAGTAACTATGGCGAAACCTCGTTGCAGCTGGGTTATATCGATAACGATAATTTTTTCCGCGATGAAAACCCGGGCGAAAACGGCCAGCGCTGGGCGCTGGATGCCACCACCGAAGCAGCCTTGGGCCGAGGCTGGACGGGATACGGTGATTTTTCAGTGGTCAGCGATGACGACTACCTGAGTGACCTGAATCGCAGTCTGGATATCAACCAGGCGACTCATCTTCAGCGCCGCGGAGGTGTGCGTTATCAGGATGCCAGTCAGTACTTTGACGCGTATCTGAACGATTATCAGACGGTGGCGGAGCGCATCAAGGATGTGAACCTACCTTACGCCCAGTTACCGGAGGTTTTGTATTCGGGCCTGACAGATGCCGGCGCCCTGGAGCTGGGTGTTGAAAGTCAGTACACCTATTTCCAGCGCGACAATGATAACCTGAGCGGCCTTGATCGAGCCAATGGCCAGCGCTTTCGCCTGATACCGGAGCTGGCTCTGCCGATGCGCGCGCTTTGGGGCTATAGCAGACCCTCCGTTAGCGTAGACTATACTCGCTATCAGCTAGAAGATTACACCCTGGGCAGCGGCAACCTTGACCGCACGATTCCCGTGGCTGAGTGGGATAACGGCTTGTATTTTGATCGTCAAAGCAGCCTGTTCAACGTACCGTTTAACCAGACTCTGGAGCCGCGGTTGTATTACGCTTGGGCCGGCGCCGACGCTGACCAGAACCGCATTCCTGATTTTGACACGGATTTGAAGTCGTTCCGCTTTGACCAACTGTTTCAGCGTAATCGCTTTACCGGGGGCGATAGGGTAGGCGATACCAATCAGTTAACGGTGGCACTGACCAGCCGTTTTAATGACCTGCTGTCCGGTGCAGAACGCGCTCGTTTCAGCTTAGGCCAGATCCAGTATTTTGAGGATCGCGACGTCAGTCTGTTTGGGCTTGGCGCAGAAGACCGCAGTCGTTCGCCGATGGCGGCTGAAGTGGTGCTGAGCCCGCTGGACACCCTGGAAATTCGCAGTTCCTTACTGTGGGATCCGGATGCCAACCAAACCGAGGAAGGCCGTAGTCAGTTAACTTTCCATTCTCGCGATTACCGCTATCTGGCCAGCGTTGGTCACACCTACAGCAAGGGCAGTACCGCGGTGGCCCAGTTGGAACAGGCCGATGTGGGCGTGGTGTTCCCGGTCAGCAACAGCCTGAGCCTGATTGGGCGCTGGGTGCACGACACCGATCTGGACCGTACCGTGGGTTCGCTGGCGGGAGTGGAATACAATAATTGCTGCTGGAGCCTGCAGGTGGTACACCAGAATTACTTCACCGATGACCAGGAACTGGACAGCCGTATATTGTTCCAGATTCAGCTTAAAGGCCTGGGGGGCACCGGCGGCGCCTCTACCAGCATTGCCGACGCTATTTATGGTTTTGATGAGCGCGAACGCCGCCGCTTCAACATGCCGTAACACGATTTTGGAGCCCCTAAACGCTATGCCACTGTTTAACAACGAGGTGACTATGAAGGCGACCCTTCGCCACTGTGTAACAACCCTGATGCTGCTGTTGGCATTACTGCCGCTGGCGACCCAGGCCGATCGCCAACTGCTGGACCAAGTGGTTGCGATTGTTGATGACGACGTGATTCTGGCCACCGAGCTGGACGCCCGCATCAACACCATCGTTACCCGGCTGCAAGCCCAGGAAACCACCTTGCCTCCGCGCAGCTTGCTTCAGGAGCGGGTGCTGGAACAGCTGATTACCGAATCGGTGCAGCTGCAGATGGCGGGCAAAATGGGCATGCGCATCAGCGATAACGAACTGAACGAAACCATGGTCAGTATTGCCGGTCGCAATGGTATGAGCCTGGAACAGTTCGAGCAGCAGTTGGCCAGCGAAGGCGTCAGCTACCGTGATGCCCGCGAGCAGATCCGCAATGAACTGCTCACCAGCCGGGTTCAGCAGCGCCAGGTAGGCAGCCGTATTCGGGTAACAGACCGCGAAGTAGCAAACTACCAGCAGGCGCAGGAAGCCGGTGGTGGCAATACCGCCGAGTATCGCCTGGCTTACATTTTTATCGAAACCGAGGACCCCGGCAGCGATGCGTCGGTTCAAGCCGCTCGCAGCAAGGCCGAGACACTGCGCCAGCAGATTGTGGAAGGCCGGGACTTTCGTGCGGTTGCGGTAGCAGAATCGGATGCCAGCAACGCCCTTGAGGGCGGCGACATGGGCTGGCGCGTTGAAAGCCAGTTGCCGTCGCTGGTAGCTCCAGTGGTGCCAGACCTGGTGGTGGGTCAGCCGTCTGAAGTACTACAGAATAGCAGCGGTTTTCACTTGGTGATGGTGATGGAACAGCGCGGTGGCGAACAGCAGAAACTGGTTCAGCAAAACCGGGTAAGGCATATTCTGGTACAGCCGTCTGACGCGATTACCGAAGCCGAAGCCGAGGATAAAGTTCGCGATCTTTTTGAAAAATTGCAAAACGGGGCTGATTTTGCCGAGCTGGCCAAGGCCGAGTCTGACGATACCGTATCGGGTTCTGACGGCGGTAATCTGGGTTGGGTAAACCCCGGGCAGATGGTGCCAGAATTTGAACAAGCCATGCAAAATGCCACCGTGGGACAGATTGAAGGCCCGGTGCGTTCCCAGTTCGGTTGGCATCTGTTGCAGGTGCAAGAGCGTCGGCAGAAAGACATGAGCGACGAATTCCGCGAATCTGAAACTCGCCAGACCCTTTATCAGCGCAAGTTCGAAAATGAACTGCAGAACTGGCTGCGGGAAATTCGTGATGAGGCATTTGTCGAGTTCAAGCCGGGCTATGCCGAAAGCAGTGACACTGAGGCTGCCGCCGACCTAGATGAAAATGCATCATGAGTGAGCGGATTACCCTGGCCCTGACCGCTGGCGAACCCGCCGGCATTGGGCCTGAGTTGTGCTTGCAGCTAGCCACTCAGGAGCGGCAGGTAGGCATTGTTGTGGTGGCAAGCCAGCCGTTGCTGGAAGCCCGTGCCCGCTTGCTGGGGCTAAGCGTTCAAATCATAGCCTGGCAGCCCGGCATGCTAGCCACTACGGCCGCCGGCGAGCTGTCGGTCATGCACGTTAACGGTTGCAGCAGTAATCAGGCTGGCCAACTGGATACCGGCAACAGCCAATACGTGCTGGATACCCTGACTTGCGCTGCCGAAGGCTGCCTGAACGGCACTTTTGACGGCATGGTGACCGCGCCGGTGCACAAGGGAGTGATTAACGACGCAGGCATCGCTTTTAGCGGCCACACCGAGTTCCTGCAGGAATTGTGTGGTGTTGAGCGGGTGGTCATGATGTTGGCCACCGAAGAATTGCGGGTGGCGCTGGTAACCACCCACTTGCCCCTTAAAGACGTGTCGGCGGCCATAACCCCCGAACGCCTGAGCCAGGTGGTGCGGATTCTGAACGCCGACCTGAAAACCTTTTTCAATATTGCCCGGCCGCGCATTCTGGTGGCCGGACTGAACCCCCACGCCGGCGAAGGCGGGCACTTGGGGCGTGAAGAAATTGAAGTGATTGAGCCCACACTGGAACGGTTGCGCGCTGAGGGCATAACTCTGACTGGCCCGTTGCCAGCAGACACCTTGTTTACGCCGCACTGGCTTGATGACGCCGACGTCGCACTGGCAATGTTTCACGATCAAGGCTTGCCAGTGTTGAAATTTCAGGGTTTTGGTCGCGCGGTAAACATTACCCTCGGCCTGCCCATTGTGCGCACCTCGGTGGACCATGGCACCGCGCTGGATTTGGCCGGTACCGGCAAAGCCGACGGCGGCAGCCTGTTAACAGCCATTCGCGTGGGTGAACAAATGGCCCGTGGTTTGCGCGCCAATCAGATGAAGAGAGAAATACCGTGAGCAGACAACCCGGCCATCAGGCCCGCAAGCGCTTTGGCCAGAACTTCCTGCACGATCCCGGCGTTATCGAGCGCATTGTGCGCTCTATTGCCCCCAAGCCCGATCAGTCCATTGTAGAAATTGGCCCTGGCCTGGGCGCCATCACCGAAGAAATTCTGGCGGTGAATCCGCGCCTGCAGGTGGTGGAGCTGGATCGCGATTTGATACCCATATTGCGCACTAAGTTCTTTAACTATCCAGAATTTCGCATTCACCAGGCCGACGCGCTGAAGTTCGACTTTAACGAACTGGCGGGCGAGCAGCCGCTGCGGATTATTGGCAATCTGCCCTATAACATTTCAACACCGCTGATCTTTCACTTGCTGGCCCAGAGCGGCGTAGTTAAGGACATGCACTTCATGCTGCAAAAGGAAGTGGTGCAGCGCATGGCGGCGATTCCGGGCGACAACAATTATGGCCGTCTGGGCATCATGACCCAGTATTTCTGCAAAGTGCAGCCACTGTTTGAAGTTGGGCCGGATGCCTTCCGCCCTGCGCCAAAAGTGGATTCGTTCATTGTCCGGCTGGTGCCCTACACCACCTTACCGCACCCGGCTAAAGACCTGGGTACGCTGCAGGCGGTGGTGCGCAGTGCGTTCAACGCCCGCCGTAAAACCCTGCGCAAGGCCCTGGGCGGTTTTGTTACCGCCGCCGAGCTCCAGCAGTTAGGGATCAATGATGGCCTGCGCCCGGAAAATCTTGGTCTGGCAGAGTATGTCGCCATCGCTGACTATCTGGTGACACGTGTACCGGGCGCTGACCTCAAGGCGCCCGGAGCTGGCAATGAGTGACCGCTTATGAGTGAGTATGCCGTTGGCGACATTCAAGGGTGTTACGACGCTTTGCAGCAGGTTTTAGACAAGGTCGGATTCTCGCCGTCGCGGGACCGTCTGTGGGTAGCGGGAGATTTAATCAACCGCGGTCCTCAGTCCCTGAAAACACTGCGCTATATTGCCAACCTGGGCACCAGCGCCGAGGTGGTTCTGGGCAATCACGACCTGCACCTGCTAGCCGTGGCTATGGCCGACCACAAGACAAAGCGTAAAGACACTCTCGACAGCATTCTTACGGCGCCTGATCGCGATCAGCTACTGGATTGGCTGCGCCAGCAAAAACTGTGCGTTTATGATCCCAAGCGCGACCTGTTGATGGCCCACGCCGGGCTTCCTCATATCTGGACGGTGGAGCAGGCCTGCACCCACGCTCGCGAAGTAGAACAGGTGATCCGTGGCCCGCAAGCCGCCGAATACTTTGCCGGCATGTACGGCAATCAGCCCGCAGGCTGGCAGCCTGGCCTGAGCGGTATGGACCGCTGGCGGGTGATCACCAATTACTTTACCCGTATGCGCTTTATCTCCGCCGGGGGTGCTTTGGAGTTAACAGCCAAAGAATCTGTGGACACCGCACCTGAAGGCTTTGCGCCCTGGTTTGACTATGCCCGCGACGACAGTACTCGCGTGGTGTTTGGCCATTGGGCCGCACTGGAGGGCCATACCGGACAAAAACGCTTTATCGGCCTGGATACCGGCTGCGTCTGGGGCGGAGCACTGACCATGATGAACCTGGATAGCGAGGAGATCACCTCTTGTGACTGCTAAGCGTTCTAAATCCGGACTCGCTGGCGAGGCTGGCGGGCAGGCCGTTGCTCGTCCGGCGCTGATGATCTGGGCTTTGGTAACGGGTGCTGTACTGGCATTGTTTGCGGTAATGGCGGGTGCTTTTGGCGCCCACGGCCTGCGCGATGTGGTGGATGCTCGTGGCCTGGAAGTGTTTGAAATGGCTGCGACTTACCAGATGTACCACGCCCTGGGGCTGGTTCTGGTGGCCGTACTGGCCGGCTTTGGCTTGTCGCGCAAGCTGCTGACGGTGGCGGCGGCTTTTATGCTGGCCGGTGTCGTTTTGTTCAGCGGCAGTCTGTATGCGCTGGTGCTGGTTCAAACCAAGGGCCTTGGTTTGATTACGCCCATCGGTGGGCTGTGTTTTATGATCGGCTGGCTGCTGCTTGTGGTAGCAGCACTCACATTTAACGCGGATTCAAAACGGATTGAATAAGGTAACGGCTATGAAATTGACAGTGAACGGCGAGCCAATGGCGCTGCCAGCCGGCGCCACCGTGGGTGCCTTAATAGAGCATCTGGGTTTGGCGGGCAAACGCTTGGCCATTGAACTGAACGAAGACATAGTGCCCCGCAGCCAGCACGCAGACACGGCGCTGACTGAGGGCGATCAGATAGAAGTGGTGCGCGCCATTGGTGGCGGCTGACCGTTAATAACCAGACGCTTTGCGCAGAATCTCTCGCACGGGCTGCCACAAACTGGGCGCGGTTATCAGTATATCTTTGCCCCATAAGTCCGCGGGTTGATTCTCGGGTACGTCGCCGAAGTGTCCGGCGCGGGCGCCGGCTTCTATGGCAATCAGCCTTGCCGCGGCAAAATCCCAGGGGCTGACATTTTCGTAGTACACATCCAACCGGCCGCAGGCCACCCAGCATATATCCAGAGCCGCAGAGCCAATTCGGCGCAAATCACGGCATTGGTGAATCATTGCATCCAACCGCTTTAACAGCGGTTCCAGCGTGTCTTTTGTATAAGGGAAACCGGTGGCAAACAATGCTTGGCGCAGTTCGCTGGCGTTGCTGTGGCGGATCGCCTGGCCGTTTAGGGTTGCCCCATCACCGCGGGTAGCGCGGAAGGTTTCACCTTTGCCGTTCTGGCCGGCGAAGGGTGCGTGCACAACGCCTGCCTGTACCTGGCCGCGCTCGGCGTAGGCGATGGAAACGGCTACTTGTGGGTGTCCGTAGGCGTAGTTCACGGTGCCGTCGATCGGGTCAATCACCCACAGCGGCGTATCGATGTGCTCGGCCTGAGTCAGGTCGGGCATGGTTTCTTCCGACAGAATGCGATGTTCCGGAAAGCGTTTGCGGATGGCACCGGTAATGAACTCGTCCGCCATTATATCGGCGTGAGTCACAAGCTCAGTTTGCTGTTTGTAATCGGTACGCAGGGTGTTGTGATCGCGCTCATGGCGAATCAGCTCTCCGGCTTCAAGAGCCAGGGCTTGGGCGAAATCGGTGATCTCGTATAGGGAAATAGAGTCAGACATGGTGCCTCCTGGCCGTAAAGCGGTTTTCAAAGCCGGTGGGTATCAAGTTCGGTGTGCACAATGTTCCGGCCTAACATAATAATGCGGCCGCTATAACGTTCTTCGCCTGTGGTGGTGAAGTCAAACATAAAGCGCCGCCATACTCGCAGCTGTCCGCCGCTGTCGCGTTTTACCCACACACCGCGCAGGTACACAACGTCATCCAGCAGCATCACATCCATGGTTTTGCAGTAGCGCTTGGCCGCAACCAGCACGCCATCTTTGATGGCCTTGGCCCGCCACCAGTACCAGGTAGCGAAGCCAAGAACAAACAGCCAAAACAGATTGAGCAGCGTCAATGCGAATTAGCTGGCTGGGGCGTGGTTGGGGTGATCGCGATTTTCTCCATTGTCATCCTCATGCTTGTCTTTGCTGGCGGCGTTGTGGTCCCGCGCCAGCAGCACGTAAAACGCTGGCAGTACAAACACAGTGAGCACAGTACCAATGCCCAGCCCGGCAGTAATCGTGAGTCCGATCGCGAAGCGGCTTTGAGCGCCCGGTCCGGAGGCCAGCAGCAGCGGTACCATCGCGAAGATCAGCGCCAGTGACGTCATAATAATAGGCCGTAAACGAATAGATGCGGCTTGCACCACGGCATCCAGTCTATTCAGGCCTTTATCTTTTTGCAGCTGGTTGGCGAATTCCACAATCAATATGCCGTTCTTCGACACCACGCCTATCAGGGTAATCAGACCTACTTGGGTGTAGATGTTCATGGTAGCAAAGCCCAGCACAATAAACGCCATGGCTCCGGCTACCGACATGGGCACTGAGATCAAAATGATCAATGGGTCGCGCCAGCTTTCAAACTGCGCCGCCAGCACTAGATAAATCACCAAGAGCGACAGTAAGAAGGTCACCATCAAAGCGTTGCCCTGTTTTGCTTGCTGACGGGTTTCGCCCTTGTAGTCAAAACCAAAGCCTTGGGGGAATATGTCCGCCGACGTCTGCTCCATGAAGTCCATGGCGGTGCCAGAGGCCACACCAGGTGAAACCACGCCCTCAAGGGTCAGCGAATTTTGTTGGTTGAACTGGGTACGGTTCGATGGTTCTACATCGCTGCTGAAAGACACCACGCTGGACAAAGGCACCAGAGCGCCGTTGTCGGCACGAATGTAGTAATCCTTCAGAGCCTGTTCGTCTGTGCGGAAGTTTCGATCCACTTGGGGAATAACCTGATAGGAGCGGCCTTCCATATTGAACCGGTTAACGTAACCGCCGCCGAGCATACTGCTCAGCTGCTGGCCAACGTCTCTCATCGACAGGCCCAGGTCTGCTACCCGATCACGATCCACATCGATGCGGGTAACCGGCTTGTCAAAGCTGATGGACGTGCGCAGGAACAGGAAGTTGCCACTTTGCATGGCCGCGCCTACCAGTTCGTCGGCAACGCTGCTCAATTGCTCGTAACTGCCACCGGTGGTCACTACAAACTGGAACGGCAGACCGCCGCCAGAACCGGGTAGGGCGGGTGGCGCGAACACCGCCGTTTGCAGACCGGTCACTTTGCTCAGTTCGGCGGTCATTTTAGGCTGCACTTCAAACTGGGTTATGTCGCGCTCTGCCGAGGGCTTCATTTTTAGTCCGCCAAACACCGCGTTTGGCGCAGTGAAACCCAGAACCATAAAGTCTTCGTAGTAGCCGTCGACGGTCGATAACCGATCTTGAACTTCTTTCCCGTTTTCGAGCAAATAGTCGAGGGTGGAGGTTTGGGGGCCCAGACCCTGGTAGAACAAAATGCCCTGATCTTCGGTCGGCGCCAGTTCATTCTGGCTCATGGTGACCATGAAGTAGATTGAGCACAATATCGCCAAGGCAAAAAACACCACCACCGACTTGGTTTTCATCAGCGACACAAGGGCCGTGGAATAACCATTGGCAATGCCCTGGAAGGTGCGCTCTACCAAGTGTTCGAATTTGCCGGGATCGCCGTGGGGTTTAAGAACTTTTCCTGACAGCATGGGCGACAGGGTCAAGGCTACAATCCCGGAAATCACCACGGTGCCAGCCAGAGTAAAGGCGAACTCGGTGAACAGTGAGCCTACAAGGCCCCCCATAAAGCCGATGGGCGCATACACTGCTACCAGGGTTGTTGTCATCGCGATAATGGGAACGGCCATTTCCCGGGCGCCATGGATCGCCGCATCGTATCGTGATTCGCCGTTTTCAATGTGCCGGTGAATGTTTTCCACCATGATGATGGCGTCATCCACCACCAGGCCGATTGCGAGCACCATTGAAAGAAGGGTCAGCAGGTTCAGCGAGAAGCCAAACAGCAGCATTATAAACACACCGCCTACCAACGATAGTGGAACCGCAATAGCGGGAACTATAGAGGCGCGCACAGAACCCAGGCATAAAAACACGACGATCAAGACAATCACCATCGCTTCGGCCAGGGTTTTGATCACTTCGCTGATGGAGTCCTCTATAAACTGTGAGCCGTCGTAAGCCAGCTGAACCTCAAGGCCTGCGGGCACCTGACTGCGAATACCCGGCAGTTCATCTTTCACCAGTTTGGCCACGGTTAGCGGGTTAGCGCCGGGGGCTAGCTCAATAGCGGTGAAGGTGGCCGGGATGCCTTTGTACATGGCGAGCTGGTCGTAAGATTGTGCGCCCAGTTCAACTCGCGCAATGTCCTGCAAGCGGATCTGGGTGCCGTCTTTCTGTTTTACCACGAGTTGTTTGAAGTCTTCAGGGTCGGCAATGTCGGTGTTGCTGGTCAGCGCTACCTCGGTAAACTCACCTCTGGTGGTGCCAACTGCGGCCTGATAGTTATTCGCACGCAACTGATCGACAACCTCTACCGGGGTCATGTTCACCGCAGCCAGGCGTTCCGGGTCCAGCCACACCCGCACAGCAAACGTGCGCCCGAGCAACTGAGCCTTACCGACGCCGCTAATCGCTTGCAACTGGGGCTGCACAACCCGGGTCAGGTAGTCGGTAATTTGCGGTACGCTTAATGCACCTTCACTGTAAAACGCGATGTACATCAGTGCAGTGGAGTCGCCGGTGCTGGAGCTGATGACCGGGTCTTGGGCTTCGGCCGGCAAAACGTTACGTTGGCTTGCCACTTTCGACTGAATCTCGGCAAGGGCCGCATTGGCGTCGTAGTTTAGATTCATGTGGGCTGCTATGGTTGAAGAGCCCTGGGCACTGGTCGAAATCAGATAGTCGATACCGCTTGATTCAGCGATGGCCTGTTGAAGTGGCGTAGTGATAAAGCCTTGAATCAGGTCTGAGCTGGCGCCTGGATAAGCGGTAGAGACGGTGACGGTGGTGGTTTCCAGCTGCGGGTACTGGCGTATTTCCAGGTCCATGGCCGCGCGAACACCCAGCAGCATAATTAGCAGGCTTATGACGATTGCCAGCACCGGGCGCTGGATAAATATATCAGTGAAACGCATTATTCAGACGCCTCCTGTTGACCCTGGCTTGCATTCTTTTCAGCGTTGTCACTGGCTTCCTGAATCTTCACGGGCTGGCCCGAGCGCAATCGCAGCAGGCCCTTGGAGACGACTGTTTCGCCCGCTTCCAGGCCCTCAAGAATCGCAACCCTGTTTTCACGGGCATTGCCCGAGCGAACACTGCGACGTGTGACCACTTTTTGGCCTTGATCATTGTTTTCTACTACAAAGGCGAAATCGCCGTAAGTGTTGTAGGAAATTGCGGTGCGCGGCACGGTCACTACGGTTATATCGTCAGGCTGACGAGTACTCACCGTGGCAAACATGCCCGGGCGCAGCCGCTGGTCGCGGTTGGCAAGGGTAGCGCGAATGCGCACGCCGCGGGTGTCGGCGTTCACCGACGTATTGATGGCGCTGACGGTGCCTTTGAATTCAGTATTTGGTGCCGCAGCAACGGTGGCCGCCACAGCATAGCCCACGGCTACGTCGGGTAGATTCTTTTCCGATAGGGTGTAATCAACGTAAATAGGGTCCAGCATGTTGATTTCAACAATCGGCGTGCCGGTGGCAATGTACTGCCCCTGATCCACCAGACGGATACCCAATGTGCCGTCAAAAGGTGCGCGAATTACTTTTTTACTGAGCTGGGCTTCGGCTTCGTTCACACGGGCGTTGGCGGCATCGTAGTTAGCCTTGGCTTGATCATACTGTGACTGCGATACCGCGCGTCTCGGCAACAGATCGGCAATGCGCTGGAACTCCTGGCGGGCGAGCTGGGCCTCGGCGCCGCGGGTGCGCAGGGCCGCTTCTTCAATGGCGGCGTCCAGACGAATCAGCACGTCACCCGTGCTGACAAGGTCGCCGGATTCAAAATTGATCTGCTGAATAACGCCTGGCACTTCATTGGCTACATCAATGCCATTCACCGCCACGATGCTGCCCACGGCCTTCACGGCCGGTGTCCACTGCTCGGTCTGCGATTGCACCACCGAGATTTCCGCTGGCGGCGGCGGTTGTGACATTTGCTCCTGCATCTGGCCAGTTTGCCAGAATGTGTATCCGAAAATACCGCCAAGAACGACGCCGAGAAGAACGATAACAATAACGAAGCGAAAAGCAGTACGCATGATGACAGACCTTGATAATTCAGATTACGCCCCGTATTAGCACAGGAATGGCAGGGGGAATTAGGTTAAGCCGCAAAGCATAGCATCCTATAAAAGTGGCTGAAACGTTCATCTGCTTTTATAGATAGACTCGGACACGGGTGTTGCTCGACGGCATCACTGAAACTCCGTTGAAAATGTGTCCTATCTGGCTTTGTACAGGTATTCGGTGACAGAATTACGGCCGAAGTTACTATGGGGATCAACGCATGCACTGGATTTTGGGAATTGCTCTGGCTGCCGGGCTGTTTGTAGTGTTGCGGCAATGGGGGACCTTGTCGCCGGAAAAGAAAAAAGCGGCCACCTGGAAGGCCATTCTTATCGGCGGTGGCGGGCTGTTGCTGCTGATGGTGCTGACGGGCCGCATTCACGTTTTGACGGCCGCTGTTGCCGCTTTGCTGCCGTTGCTGAGAAAGCTGCCGGCGCTGTTGAAATATCTGCCCTTTATTCAGCGCACTCTTAATGGTCAAGCTAATAATGGTCAAGCGGGCAATGGCCAGGGCAGCAGTAATAAGGGTAGCACCGACGGTGAGGAGCGCCAGCGGGCTGGCGCTGATGTGGCCGGGCAGGTCAGCGAGCGTGAAGCCTGCGAAATTCTTGGCGTTACGCCCGGGTGCAACCGCGATGACATCGTGATGGCCCATCGCCGGCTGATGCAAAAAATTCACCCCGACCGCGGCGGCAACGACTATCTGGCAGCCAAAGTTAACGAGGCAAAACGCGTGCTGCTGCGTGGGGCCAAAACATGAGCCTCAGGGTAAAATATCCACCCGCACGCGAATCTCACTGCTTCGATTTTCACTGCTATTAACCTGGTACACAATGCCGGAATTTTCGCGGCTTTCGCTGCGGTCAACGCCACCCAGAGATACCCACTGCCCGGGTTGAACCTGGCGAATGGTCATCAGCGCTTCGGTGTCATAACCCGGCAGGGCCGGGGCGTCCTGCTCAAACGACATAATACTGAGTTCTATATTCTGCGGTGAAATCATCCGTGGAGTAACCACAAAGCCGCTGCGGGTTTCCACCAGCTGCAACAACACGGCTGGATTTCGTCCGCCACGGGCCGCGAACGGTAAGCTGCGAATTTGGCCGGCACTGATCTGAGCCGATTGCCCGTCTTGCACAATTAATGAGCGCTCGCGATTGCCGGATGATCTGGTCGTTTTGCTCTGGGCACTGATGGTAACGGTGTTGCGATTACTTGACGCGTTATTTTGAGTCAGGTTGACGCCGCCACCGCTGCGTTTGCCGCCGATATCTTCCCGAGACTGCACGCTGATGCGTAGCTGCGCCGTAGCAACGTCCAGTTGCTGAATAATTTGATCGATTTCGTCCAGCAGACGGGTTTCGCCGCGGGCTACAATTTTCTGCCCAACAACGGTGACATTCACTTCTTCGTAAAGATCGCGAATTTGCGCGGCCACATCAGCAGCCGGGCGTTGGTTCAGGTTGTAAGCCCGGCTTTGGCTTGCCGCAAAGGCATTAGTTGAAACCAAAAACAGGAGGAACGTAATAAACAGCACCATTACGTTTGACGCTGTGAGGCGGGAAATACTGGGACAATTCATCGGGTACTCCGCGATTTGGGCTGACGCCTGCCATTGACAGCGCCAGATAAAAACTTTGCATAAGTGGTTGCCAAGTTGAAAACAGGCCGGTTATAGTAAAAAGCATGAAGACTCAGCCAGCAATTTGCCAATTAAATGTTCAGCAAGCTTTCGGTAGTGAACCGTCAGCGGCGGCATTGGCTGTTTCGTTTTGGTGGCGCGACTTTGGCTTTTATTTTAGCCAGACCCCGGGCCGCCCTTAGATCTTCATCACCGTACAACGAGGAAGGCAGCCCGGCAGACCACCCAGGCTGCCACCGGAATCAAAAACCCCGACTGGTAGCCCAGCCGGGGTTTTTGATTTTGGAACAGGGAAACGGACACACCGCCATGAATATGCCATTAAGTGTTGTTGAGAATGCAGTAGAGAGCGCGATAGAGAATGCCGTAGAGAACGCGGTAGTAAGCCCCCCGGCCCGTCGCCGTGAGGTGGCTTTGCCCACGCCCGATCAATTGCGTGGGGATTTTCCGCTGGTGGCGAAGCTTGAGGCGCAGATTGAACACCAGCGCCAGGCGATTCGTAATATCCTCAACGGAGCAGATGACCGCCTGCTGGTAGTGATCGGACCATGCTCCATTCACGACGAAGTAGCCGCCCTGGAATACGCGCAAAGACTGAAACAGCTGGCGGCGGATGTTAGTGACCGCATGCTGATTGTGATGCGCGCTTACCTGGAGAAACCCCGCACCACAGTTGGCTGGAAAGGTCTGTTATACGATCCTGAACGCAGCGGGCGGGGCGATTTGCATCAGGGCTTGGTACGCTCGCGGCAATTGTTGCTGAATCTGGCGGCCACCGGCCTGCCGCTAGCCACTGAAGCACTGAGTCCGTTTGCCATGGATTACCTGGGGGACCTGGTGAGCTGGACGGCTATTGGTGCCCGCACCACGGAATCGCAGCTGCATCGCGAAATGGCCAGCGGCCTGCCAATGCCGGTGGGTTTTAAAAATGGCACTGACGGCGGCATCGCGGTGGCCACCAATGCCATGCAGTCCGCGACCCACGGCCACCATCATCCAGGGCTGTCTGCCAGAGGCACGCCGGTAATGATTTCTACCGAGGGCAACGCTGACACCCATCTGGTTTTGCGTGGTGGTCGCGGTATCACCAATTACGACAGCCACAGCATTGCCCGCGCAACCCATGCGCTGCAGCAGGCCGGCCTGAAGCCGGCGGTGATGGTGGACTGCAGTCATGATAACGCCTGTAAACAACACGAGCGCCAGCAAGAGATAGCGCGGGATGTTGTCGCCCAACGGCGCGCTGGTAATCGCCACATTTGTGGGCTAATGCTGGAAAGCTTTTTGCAGCCGGGCCGGCAGAACGACAGTGCAGACCTTCAATACGGCTGCTCGATTACCGATCCGTGCCTGGGATGGGAGCAGACAGAGGCTCTGCTCCGCTCACTGTAGACAGCAATAACTGGCCGGCCAAGAGCAGCAGCACACCGCCCATCAGCCGGTCCAGCCAGTGACCGAAACGGTTAAAGCCCTTGCGTACCCTGGGCTGGCTAAAGAACACAGTCACCAGGCTGAACCATAAAAAAGTGGCCAGAGCCATATACAGGCCATAGCCGGCTTGTACAAAAACCGGTGTGCCGGGGCTGATAATCACCGAAAACAGCGAGACAAAAAAGAGCGTGGCTTTGGGGTTGAGCGCGTTTGTCAGAAAGCCCAGGCGCAGCGCCGCCATTTGGCTTTGGCGCGGTGCTTTTGCAGCCTCCACGTAAACCCCTCCCGCTTTGGCACGCAGGCATTGCACCGCGATCCATGTCAGATACAGCGCGCCAATCACTTTCAAAATGCTGAACAGCAGCACCGATTGCTGAATAAGCAGCCCTATGCCCAACAGTGAATAAGCCACATGCACTAAAATTCCCGCGCCTATGCCTGCGGCCGTTAACAGAGAGTTTGCGCGGGTTTGGCACAGTGCCTGGCGCAACATAACCGCGAAGTCGGGCCCAGGGCTGGCGACCGCCAGAAAATGCACTAGAACGACGATCAGAAATTCTGGCCAGAACGTGTTCATGCCACGTGCCCCTTGTGTGGATCGGATGAGGGGCGGTATTGTGAAACACAACGCATTGATATGCCAAGTACAAACGGCTGCTATAGTAATTGTTCAAGATACGTTCACAAGGAGGCTGTTATGAAACAGCGAAAGGTTGAGGTAGCCATTATTGGCGCCGGCACCGCCGGCATGGTTGCTTACCAACGGGCGCGTAAACACACCGACAGTGTGCTACTGATCGAAGGCAAGCAGTACGGTACAACCTGCGCCCGGGTAGGATGTATGCCCAGCAAGCTGTTGATTGCCGCCGCCGATGCGGCCCACGCAGCACGCAGTACAGGCCTTTTCGGAATAACCTGCCCCACAGTTGCGGTTGATGGTGAGGCGGTGATGGCACGGGTGCGATCGGAACGGGATCGGTTTGTTGCATCTGTGGTGAAGTCGGCAGAAAGCTATCCTGAGCAAGATCGGTTGCACGGTAATGTACGTTTTGCCTCGCCGCACTGTTTAATGGTGGGCGACCATACCGAAGTGACGGCTGAGCGCATCGTCATAGCGACCGGCTCGCGCCCCAATATTCCGGGGTTTTTGAAAGAAGCCGGAGATCGCCTGGTGGTCAATGACGACCTGTTCGACTGGCATGACTTGCCGGCCTCGGTGGCGGTGTTTGGTCCCGGAGTCATTGGCCTTGAGCTGGGCCAGGCACTGGCGCGGCTGGGCGTGCGCATTCGCATGTTTGGTGTGGGTGGAAGCCTGGGTTCGCTGCAAGACCCGCAGCTGCGTGACTACGCGTTAAAAAGCTTCAACCGCGAATTCCCGCTGGACCCCGACGCCGATGTCACGGCGGTTGCGCGCAGTGCCGAGGGTGTCTCCATAAGTTTTAAAAACGCCGACGATAAGATCGTAACCGAAGAATTCGACTATCTGCTGGCAGCAACCGGTCGGCGCCCGAATATTGACGGGCTGGATATACAAAACGCCGATCTGCAGCTGGACGACCACGGCATACCGATTTTCGATAGTTATACTCTGCGCTGTGGCGACAGCCACATATTCATTGCTGGCGACGTGAACAACGAAGTGCCTTTGCTGCACGAAGTCGCTGATGAAGGGCGTATTGCTGGCGACAATGCTGGCCGCTATCCGGATGTTCGCGCAGGTTCACGCAAAGTGCCGCTGGCGGTGGTGTTTACCGACCCGCAGATTGCTACAGTGGGGCTGACTATCCAGCAGGTGGATGAGCGTTGCCGCGGCCATTACGCAGTGGGAGAAGTCAGCTTTGAAAATCAGGGCCGCAGCCGGGTAATCGGGAAAAACCGCGGACTGCTGAGAGTGTACGGTGAACACGGTAGCGGTTTGTTTATGGGCGCCGAGATGTTTGGCCCTGCCGCCGAGCACATTGCCCATTTGCTGGCCTGGTCGGCTCAGCGCCGAATGACGGTGAGTGAAATGCTCGACATGCCGTTCTATCACCCGGTGATTGAAGAAGGTCTGCGCAGTGCCTTACAAGACCTGAGTCGTAAACTCAGTATGGGCCCTGCTGCTGACAGCAACTGCATGGACTGCGGTCCGGGCGTATGACGTTTGGCCGGTCTGGATTAACGTTTGTTATGGAGCTTGGGTGCCACATGGCCTTGAAATTAACCTGAAGCGGGCCCAAGTCTAACCCTATTGCGGCGATCAACTGGTTAAACTTCCGCTTTGCCGCGCGCGGCGCCACAGTGGTGATAATGTCATCGAACGTCAAGGAGACGAATATGAGTAAGAACTTTCTTGGTTTGGATACTGCGAAAACTCAGAAGCTGGCGGATTCGCTGAATGACTTGCTGTCTAACTATCAAATATTTTACATGAACGTGCGTGGTTATCACTGGAACATCAAGGGTGATAATTTCTTTGAGTTGCACGTTAAATTTGAAGAACAGTACGACGCGTTGCTGCTGAAGATTGATGAAATTGCCGAGCGTGTTTTGACTTTGGGCCACCACCCCGCCCACGCTTACAGCACCTACATGGAGCGGTCTGACATCCCTGAGCGTAAAGACGTGTCTAACGGCAAAGACGCCGTGCAGAACATAACAGAAAGCTTTGTAAAATTGATTGGCAAACAGCGCGAACTGCTGAGTTTGGCCAACGACGCCGACGATGAAGGCACCGCGTCGCTGATGAGTGATTACATTGCCGAACAGGAAAAAACCCTGTGGATGTATCGCAGCTACCTGGGCCAGTAAGCCCCGGTTAATGCGAAAAATGGCGGCCATGTGGCCGCCATTTTTCTATCTGCCAGTAAATTTTCGCTAATACGACGAACTCATACCGAACCATTCAGGGAAAATCACAATCAGCGCCAGCACAAACACCTGCAGGAGGATGAATGGAAGCACCCCCTTGTAGATGTCGACCGTTCGCACTTCCGGTGGTGCGACCCCCCTCAAGTAGAACAGAGAGAACCCGAAAGGTGGGGTCAGGAAGCTGGTTTGCAGGTTCATGGCGATAAGAATGGCAAACCAGAGCATGTTGATGCCCAAGGCTTCGGCCACCGGCGCCAGAATGGGCACGATGATGAAGGAGATTTCGACAAAATCGATGAAGAAACCCAGCACCATAATCACCAGCATGGCCAGAATGATAAAGCCCCATTTCTCGCCCGGCAGCGCCAGCATCCACTCTTCCAGCAGGTAATCGCCGCCGGTGTAGCTGAAGACCATAGAGAAGGCAGTTGCACCGACCAGGATGGCGAACACCATGGCCGTCACTTTGACCGTGTCTTTCGACGCACCCCAAACCATCTGGAATGAGAATTGCCGGTAGATTATGGCGAGAACAATAGCGCCAACACCACCCAGTGCTGAGGATTCTGTGGGTGTCGCAATGCCGGTAAAAATCGAGCCAAGCACAATGACAATCAGCGCTAACGGCGGGATGATCGCCAGCAGCGCATTCATGACTTCCTTTTTACGGGAAATACTGCTGTCCTCAGGCATGGCCGGAGCCGTTTCGGGCTTGAAGCGGGTCATGATCAGGATATAAACAATATAGAGCCCGATAAGAACCATGCCCGGTCCGACGGCGGCCCTGAACAGATCGCCGACTGGCAGCCCGAGCACATCGCCCAGAATAATCAGAATGATCGACGGTGGAACGATCTGGCCCAGCGTACCCGCCGCACAGATGGTGCCGGTTGCCAGGCGCCTGTCGTAGTTGTGAGCCAGCATGACCGGCAGGGAAATCAGGCCCATCGCCACCACGCTGGCGCCCACAACGCCGGTGGAGGCTGCAAGCAGGGCGCCCACTAGAATAGTAGAGATAGCCAGGCCACCCGGCAGGCCGCCAAACAGACGCCCCATGGAGGTAAGCAACTGTTCGGCCAGGCGTGTACGCTGCAGGACGACGCCCATGAAGATGAACAGGGGCACAGCCATCAAAACAGTATTCTGCATAACGCTCATGATGCGATAAGGCATAAAGGCAAACAGATCCATGCCCTCTGCAAACACACCAAAGAACAAAGCAAGACCGCCAAAGGTGAAAGCGACAGGGAAACCCAGCATCAGCATGAAGAGGGCGACAGCGAACATAATCATGCCAATCATGCGAGTCCTCCCGCGCTGTGTTCACCTTCGTATTGTTTTTCACCAGACATAACCCGCAGGGCGAAGGTTGCCATGTTGAGGCCTGCCATGGCGATAAAAAACGCTGAGACTGGAATCACGGCTTTGATAATCCAGCGATAGGGCAGGCCACCCGGATCACCGCTGCCTTCACCCATACTGTAGGAGTCTAGCGCGAAATCGTAGCCGTAAAGGCCAATCAAATAGGCGAATGGCACGACAAATATCAGAGCGCCTGTCAGGTTCACCCATGCCTTGGTTTTGTTGCTCCATTTCGTATAAAGCACGTCAACCCGAACATGGCCGTCTGTGCGCAGGGCATAGGGAATACCAAACAGGAAGACCACGGAGTAAAGGTGCCACTCCATTTCCTGCATACCGATGGATACTTGGTCAAATGCGTAGCGGGCAACAACGTCGTAAAAAACGTTACCAACCATCAATATCATGGCGACACAGGCGATCCAGCCGCAAAAATTAGAGAGGCGCGCAAGGCCCTCGTCCAGCTTTATAATCCACTGCATTCACAATCCTCCGCCAGGGCGCTGGCGATTCTGCTATAGCTAAAAACAACAAAACCGGGATCGCTCTCAGAACGAACCCGGCTCTATTACAAACTGTATCTTACTCTACTGTGCCCATCGTGTTCAGGTATGCCTGCTCAGAAATTTCGGTATAAGCGCGGCTTTGAGCGAGATAGTCTTTCTGGGATTTTATAATCCGGGCCGCTTGCTCGTTGCTTTCAGAAGCTTCTTTTTTCGACAGAAACGCGATACATCTAATTCACATTATCAGTTATTTTTAATCGGTGGAACGAAAAACATAAGGCATTAGGTATAGGTCGTAGGTGCTGTAACGGCCCGGGCAGTATTCGCGCGGGTGCGCCAAGCCCTAAACTGCCGTAAAGCGGGTTTTTCAACGCTGTAGTGGATCAGGCAGGCAAAAAGCAGAACGATGCCAAGAGCAAGGCAGACACCGAACCAGCCGGGCAGGCCTGCGTCGTAGCTCCAGCTAATGACCCCGTAGCCAATATTTTGATGAACTAAATAGAGGCTGTAGGAAAGCCCGCCCAGCCAGAGCAGGGGCCCATTCGCCAGCCAGTTCAGGCGCCCTGCCACGGCCAGAGAAAATATTGAGAAGCAGCCCAGCACGAACAGGCTGTACGGAAAATTGTAAGCTAAAAGGCCGTGACAAACAGCCAGTGCGAGCAGCACGGCATCTGCGGCTGGGGGGCGGCCGTAGCGATAAAGACGGTAGATCAGCATGCCGGCAATGAACAGGGGGGCGTATTTTACAAACAATAATTCTTTGACCAGAAAATCCAAACCGTCGGGAATCTGTTTCCACCAGATCACGCCCGCATAGCTCACCAGCACCCACAGCCAAAGCGCCGCGCGCAGCTTGTACCAGTCTTTCAGGGTAAAATACAGCAAAGCCATCCAGCCGTAGAAGGTGACTTCAATCACCAGGCTCCAGTAAGCGCCATCGACGTGCTCCAGCCCCAGATATTCGTGCATCAGGGTGGCGTTGGCGAGCGCCGTGCTCAGGCTAACCGCGCGATCCTGCGGCCCAAGAAAGTGCACGCTGATAACGGTGAGCAGAATGCCGGCCCACAAAGCCGGCAATAGCCTCAAAGCGCGGGCTGCACCAAACCAGCCAGCATGGGAAGTGCGCTCCAGAGTCATGAAAATCACAAATCCGCTGAGTATAAAGAACAGGTGCACACCGTAGCGGCCAAATGACAATCCGTAATCAAGCCAGGGCCAGAGTGCAAAGCCGTGGCCATACATTTCGTGGTAGTAAGGCAGGTAATGAAACAGCACCACACCAAAGGCCGCAAGTCCACGCAGCGCATCCAGGCTGCCTAATCTGGAATTGGAAGAGGAGCTTGAAGACGAACTGGAAGAAGAGCTGGACATGGGCGGCCTCGTCACGGATTTGGCTCATAAGTAGCCTGCTTTGCTTTGCGGCAATACGGCTCAGCTATACGGTTACCTTGTTCGCGCTATACGATGTGTTCATCATTCAGAACAACCGTCGGGTTCAACGCAGGCAGCCGCAGGGAGATTGGTCATGGCAGCAGAGCTGGGGATTATTGAGGGCTTTTATGGTCCACTGTGGAGTTGGGAACAGCGCCGGCAACTGGTGCAGAGGCTGGCGCCTCACGGTTACGGTTTTTATCTTTATGCGCCCAAGGCCGATGCGTTTTTAAGACGGCGCTGGCAGGAACCGCACCCGCCGCAGTTTGCCGCAGAGATGGCCGCGTTCGCCCACTTCTGTAAAACCGCCGGGGTGCGTTTTGGTGTGGGCCTGAGCCCGTTTGAACTGTTTCACAACTTTGACGAAGCCGGCCGGCAGGCACTGGCGCGCAAGCTGGCGTTTTTTGATCAGCTGGGGCTGGATGAACTGGCGATCCTGTTTGACGACATGCACGGCAGCGGGCCGCACACGGCGCAGGCACAGGCAGATATTGTGCACTGGGTTGCCGAACACTCCGCGGTTCGGCGTATCAGTGTGTGCCCGACCTACTACTCGGATGACCCGGTGTTGGATCGGGTGTTTGGCCCGCGCCCTGCGAATTATCTGCAGGCGCTGGGGCAGGCGCTGGATCCTGCTATACAGATATTCTGGACCGGCGAGGAAGTATGTTCGCGGGAGATTTCGCCCGGCCATTTAAAACGGGTTGGTCAGTTACTGGGTCGCAAACCTTTGCTGTGGGATAACTACCCGGTTAATGATGGCGACCGTATGTCTCGCCACTTGCACCTGCGCGGATTTACTGGCCGCCCAGCGGCGAACGCGGCCTACATCGCCGGCCACGCCATTAACCCGGCGCTACAGCCAACGTTGACCTGCATTCCAGCCATCACCTTGGCGCAGAGTTATCAGTTGGGGCCGGATTACGAATACGGTAAGGCGTTTTATCGCGCCGCGCAGGAAGTTCTTGGGGTCGAGTTAGCACAGTGTTTGCAAGCAGATTTATTGGTGTTGCAAGACGCCGGTCTGGAACGCCTGTCTGCCGAACGCAAGCAGGCTTTGGTGCATACCTACGATAGCTTTGACCACCCGGCGGCCGACGAAATACTGCGCTGGCTGGCCGGTGATTACGCCGTTACCAACGAAGTTGTAGCCACCCAATAACCTATTCAGTTAGTTGCAGGATTGCTGTTCGGCCTGGCTGAACCGCTCGCGCATGGCGCGGTTGCGGCGGTCGTCGTTTTTGTAAGCGTCTGGCAGTGGCTGCAGAAAATACAGAAAGTCGCCTTTATTGCGGTGTTCAGGCAGCTCCGGCATGGCTTCGTCTTCGGGCCAGAAAACAGGGCTTATGACTGCGATATCCAGTTCCGGCGCACGCTTGTGCAGCAGCGCAACCGTGCCCTGGTGCTGTTCGCTGTGGAAATTACCGTTTACGTGCACTATCTGGTGGCCCGGGTAATTCCGGCGGGCCTGCAAAATGCGTTCGGCCATGGTGTTGTCGCGCAATAATTGTGCCTTGTAGCTGTTGTCCAGGCGCTGCTTCATAGCGTCGTCGTCGTTGTCGCCGTCGCCGCCATGACTTGCGCCAATGGCATCATCAAAGCGTTGGCGGTAGGCCGGGGTGTCCATAAACGGTTGTTGGGCAATGGTTTGGCGCTGCGCTTGAGTTAAATCGTCAACAATGTGCGGCCCTTCGCGGCCCACACAACGCACGATATCGCCCGGCGCATTGGCAGCAATCACGGGTAATTGATGGCTAAGGGCGAACTCGACCAACGGCCGGTAAGACGCGCGGTAATTGTCCCAGGCGCCGGTATCTTCAATCATTTCATTTTCGCCGCTGCTGCCCGCCAGATACTGGTTCAGCGCATCCTGCTGATTGGTTTCAAATTGCTCCATGCTCAGTATCTGTTGGGGCTGCTGCTGAAACAGCGCCAGCTGAAGTTGAGCTTGAAGCAGATGGCTGGCGTGATGACCGTGATATTCGCCAACCACCACCACATCGGCGTTGGCTAAACGCATTGCCAGCTGCTCTGCGGTTAAGGTGTTCAGGGTGTCAGACTGCGGATCGACTATGTGCGCCTGGTACTGATTTTGCAGTGCTTTCAAGGTATTGTGCGAGGCTGGGGAGGTCGCGCAGCCGGCTGTTATTGCCAACATTAAAGCGCCAATCAGGTAACGAATGTTGTAGAGGCTTGTGGACATAAGCGCGAAGTTCCGTTGCGGTAAGCACACTATTAATAAATTTTCCGAATACGATCCGGCTGTATAGCGAGTATAATGCCCTGCGAAGTCCTTCGTACAGGCAAGTTGTTTATGTCCCGCAGCCATTTGTTTTCCCTGCGCCCCGGCCACGCGATCCGCGAAGCCTGCGTGCAGGAGCCTTACAGTTCCCGGCGTTTCGCAAAAGATGTGATGGCCGGTATTACCGTGGGAATTATTGCGATTCCGCTAGCCATGGCACTGGCTATTGCCAGCGGTGTGGCTCCCCAATACGGTTTGTACACGGCCATTATTGCCGGTGTGGTGGTTGCCCTCACGGGCGGCAGCCGTTACAGCATTTCCGGCCCGACCGCCGCTTTTGTGGTGATTCTATACCCTATTGCCCAAGAATACGGGTTGGGCGGTTTGCTGCTGGCCACGATGATGTCCGGGATGTTGCTGCTGGTTATGGCAGTCATGCGTCTGGGGCGCTTTATTGAGTACATACCGGAGCCGGTGACCCTGGGATTTACCGGAGGCATTGCGGTGGTTATCGCCACTTTGCAGGTGAAAGACCTGTTCGGTTTGCCGATTGCGGCTATGCCCGAGCATTACTGGGGAAAGCTGGCTGCGCTGGTTCAAGCTGCGCCCTCGCTGGATGCCATGAGTACTCTGGTGGCCGGGGTCACATTGGCGATCATGCTGCTGTGGCCGCGGCTGAAAACACCGGTACCGCCGCACTTACCTGCCGTAATTGTGGGTAGTGTGTTAGCGCTGTGGCTGAACAGCCAGGGGGCCTCCATCGATACCATCGGCTCGCGTTTCAGTTATTTACTACCCGATGGCACCAGTGGCAGCGGCATTCCTCCGTTCTTGCCCGAGTTTATTTTTCCCTGGCAGCAGGCCGGTGTCGATGGCAGCCCCTTGGTAGTGTCCTGGAACCTGATTCAGGCTCTGATTCCGGCAGCGTTCGCCATTGCCATGCTGGGCGCGATTGAATCCTTACTGTGTGCGGTGGTGCTGGATGGCATGACCGGTAAGCGCCACAGCGCCAACAGTGAATTGCTGGGGCAGGGTCTGGCCAACATAATCGCACCCTTCTTCGGTGGTATTACAGCCACCGCGGCGCTTGCCCGCTCGGCCGCCAACTATCGCGCTGGCGCCGAATCGCCGGTGTCTGCGATTGTGCACTCGCTGGTGGTGGTTCTGGCGCTGGTAGCGCTGGCCGGGGTGCTGTCTTACTTGCCAATGCCGGCGATGGCGGCGTTGCTACTGATAGTGGCGTGGAATATGAGCGAAGCGCCAAAAGCCGTGCACTTGCTTAAAACAGCGCCCCGCGGTGACCTTGTGGTGTTCCTGACTTGCTTCAGCCTGACGGTTGCGCTGGATATGGTGATTGCCATTACCACTGGCGTACTGCTGGCAGCGGTGCTGTTCATGCGCGAAATGGCGCAGATGACACGGGTGACCGACATATCCAGCAATCAGCGGGTGACGCAGGCTAACTTGCCCGCCGGCTGGCAAGTGTTCAAGATCAACGGGCCGCTGTTCTTCGCCGCTGCCGAGCGTATTTTTGGCGAGCTGGCGGAACTGTCCAAAAACACCCGTGGTTTTATTCTGTATATGGACGGCGTGACCTTGCTGGACGCGGGTGGGCTGTCTGCCTTGAATAAACTCCTGGCCGCGTGCGAGCGCGATGGCACCCGTATTATTATTGCTGACTTGCAGTACCAGCCGCTGCGAACTCTGGCTCGTGCAGGGGTTTCGCCTGTAAACGGTGTTAGCCGCTTTACACCTACGCTGGCTGATGCTCTGGTACAAGCCGGCAAGCGTTGATCACTGTTAACATCACCTGCTACAAAATCGAGCTCTAATAAACAGTGTCCCAGCTAACAGCAAAAAGAGTTTTGCATGCTGCCATTTCGAATTATGGATCGCGTTAAGTTCGTTGTTGAGCGTCAGTTGGTAAAAGGCGCGGGTTTCCAGCTATTGGTGGTCGGGCAAAAATTTGCCAGTGTGGGCGCGGCCGTTTGGTGGGCGTTTATTACGCCAATGCCGACAGTCAGGGCCGCCATCTGTTGTTGAATCCGTCGCGGCGGCAGGCAGTGGAACTGGCGCCGGGAGACCGTTTAGTGGTGCTTTGTCTGAATTGAAGCATATTCATAAAAAAAATGCTGAATATAGATTATATAAATTTCAGTTATGCGCTGAGAGGCATTAAAGTAGTCGCCAATGTCCAGGGAGAATTGGATTTAAATTCGACGCCCTTGAAAAAACTGACGTACAAAGGAATGAACCATGCCCTACTCAAAAGACGTTGACGCCCTAACCACCCTGTTGAAACAGAATCCTACCTGGAACGCCATCAAGCCTGAACACGCGGCCCGCATGCGCGCCCAGAACAAATTTCAGACCGGTCTGGATATCGCCAAGTACACCGCCAAGATTATGCGCGCAGACATGGCGAACTACGATAACGACACCTCTCAGTACACCCAGTCTCTGGGTTGCTGGCACGGTTTTATCGGCCAGCAGAAGATGATTTCCATCAAGAAACACTTCGGCGACACCTCGCGCCGCTACCTGTACCTGTCCGGTTGGATGGTTGCCGCCCTGCGTTCAGAGTTCGGCCCGCTGCCAGACCAGTCCATGCACGAGAAAACCGCCGTATCCGGTCTGATTGGCGAGTTGTACACGTTTCTGCGTCAAGCCGATTCCTGGGAACTGAACCACCTGTTCCGTGATCTGGAAGAAGCTCAGAACGCCGGCGACAACGCCAAGGCCGAGCAGCTGATAAGCCAGATTGATAACCACCAGACCCACATTGTGCCGATCATTGCCGACATCGACGCCGGTTTTGGTAACGCAGAAGCCACTTACCTGCTGGCCAAGCAGATGATTGAAGCCGGTGCCTGCTGTATCCAGATCGAAAACCAGGTATCTGACGAGAAGCAGTGCGGCCACCAAGACGGCAAAGTAACCGTTCCCCACGCCGACTTCCTGGCCAAGATAAACGCTGTGCGTTTGGCCTTCCTGGAACTGGGTGTGGATGACGGCGTGATTGTTGCGCGTACTGACTCTTTGGGTGCTGGCCTGACTCAGAAAATTGCTGTAACCGAAGAGCCGGGTGATCTGGGCGACCAGTACAACAGCTTCATCGACGGTGACGTGATTGCCAAAGCCGAAGACATCAACAACGGCGACGTGGTGATCAAGCAGAACGGTCAGCTAGTCAAGCCCAAGCGTCTGGCGTCTGGTTTGTTCCAGTTCAAGGCTGGTAGCGGTGAAGACCGGGTTATTCTGGATTGCATCACCAGCCTGCAGAACGGCGCTGACATGTTGTGGATCGAAACCGAGAAGCCCCACGTTGGCCAGATCGCAGCCATGGTTAACCGCATCAAGGAAGCGGTTCCTAACGCCAAGCTGGTTTACAACAACAGCCCGTCGTTCAACTGGACCCTGAGCTTCCGCCAGCAGGTGTTCGATTCCTGGAAAGAAGAAGGCAAAGACGTATCGGCCTACGAGCGAGCTGCGCTGATGAGCGAAGAATACGACAGCACCGACCTGGGCAAGCTGGCCGATCAGTGGACGGCGGACTTCCAGCGCGATGCCGCCCGCGAAGCCGGTGTGTTCCACCACCTGATCACGCTGCCGACTTATCACACGGCGGCCTTGTCTACCGACAACCTGGCCAAAGGCTACTTCGGTGCCGAAGGCATGTTGGCCTACGTCAAAGGTGTCCAGCGCAAGGAAATTCGCCAGGGTATCGCCACTGTTAAGCACCAGGACATGGCCGGTTCCAACATTGGTGACGACCACAAGGAATTCTTCGCCGGCGACGCCGCGCTGAAAGCCGGTGGTAAAGACAACACCATGAACCAGTTTGGCTAACAGGCTAATCTGACGCGGCACGGATTCCGCAACTCCCTCTTCTGGGATTTAAAAGCCCGCACGCTGGTTCGCCATGTGCGGGTTTTTTTGTGGCGCCGGCTCAAGGTTGAGGCCTTGGTCTATGCTAATAGAAACAGCGTGTTCAGGCAGGAGCAGGGCGATTGAATCTGGATCAAGGCATTGTGTTTGCGGTATTGGGCATTACGCTGGCGCTGTTTGTCTGGAATCGACTGCGGTTTGATGTGGTGTCGATGCTGGCGTTGCTGGCGATGGCGTTCACCGGGCTGGTGCCCGCTGATGAACTGTTCAGTGGTTTCGGGCACCCGGCGGTAATTACTGTGGCGGCCGTATTGGTGATCAGCCAGGGGCTGGTAAACGGCGGTGTGGTGGATGCGATCGCCCGCCTGCTGGGGCGTATCGGCCATCGGCCCACCCTACAGGTGCTTACGCTCACCTCGGTGGTGGCGCTTTGCTCCGGTTTTATCAACAACGTTGGCGCCTTGGCGCTATTGATGCCGGTCGCTATCTGGATGTCCCGTGACGCCGGACGCTCGCCCTCCATGCTGCTGATGCCGCTGGCGTTTGGCTCCTTGTTGGGGGGTACCGTCACCCTGATTGGCACGCCGCCGAATATTATTATTTCTTCCTATCGTCCCGAAGGCGCCTTTGGCCTGTTTGATTTTGCCCCGGTGGGTCTGGCGGTCACGGTGGCCGGTATTGCGTTTATCACTCTGGTGGGCTGGCGTCTGACGCCGCGGCGCGATGACGGCGACGCCGGTAAAAAGCTGTTCAGCGTGGGCGATTACGTTACCGAACTGCGAGTGCCGGAAGGTTCTGCCAGCGCTGGCGCCACCTTGCACTCACTGTTGACCGAATCCGGTGAGAGCGATGATCTTGCGGTGTTGGCCTTGATCCGTGAAGGCGCACGCAAGATCACTCCCTCGACCTTTACCGTAATGCGCGAAGGCGATTTGTTGTTAATTGAGGCCAATACCGAAAGTTTGCAGGCTTTTCTGGACAATACCGATCTTGAGTTAGCCACCGGTGCGCTTTTGGCGCCGCAGCGCGAGCTAGACAACGAGAGAACGAACGCGGACGGGCTACCTAAAGATTCCAGCGATGAGCCCAGCGCCGACGAAGAGGATTCCAAGGCGCCGACTAGCCTGGATGAAAGCGACTTGCAGTTGATGGAAGTGGTGGTTTCGCCAGGTTCAACCTTACTGGGACTGTCTGCTAACCGTTTGGGTCTGCGCGAACGCTACTCTCTGAATGTGGTGGCGGTGGCTCGCCGTGGCCAGCGTATTCAGAGCCGGTTAGGGGATGTTCGCTTCCAGGCCGGTGACATTCTGCTGGTGCAGGGTACCCAGGATGGCCTCACAGAAACTCTGATTACTCTGGGTTGCCTGCCGTTGGCAGAGCGCGGACTGCGGCTTGGGTCGTCACGTAAAGTAGCGCTGGCGGCCGCCGTATTTGGCGCCAGTATTGCGGCGGTGGTCAGCGGGCTGCTGAGCGCGCCGGTAGCGCTGGTGGGCGGTGCGGTGGCGATGGTCTTGGTGGGACTGTTGTCCGCGGAGGAGGCCTACAAGTCTATCGACTGGTCGATCATTGTCTTGCTGGCGGCGATGATTCCGGTCGGCCAGGCGCTAGAAACCAGCGGTGGTGCCCAGTTACTGGCAAGCCAGATGCTGGCACTGGGCGGAGACTTTTCGCTGGCTGCGGTGCTGGCCATGTTGCTGGTAGTCACTCTGTTGCTGTCGAATGTGATCAATAATGCCGCGGCCGCTATTGTGGTGGCGCCGGTCGCATTGAGCCTGGCAACATCGCTAAATGTGCCTACCGACGCGGTGTTGATGGCGGTAGCCATGGGGGCCTCATCCGCCTTCATGACACCCATTGGCCACCAGTCTAACGCACTGGTGATGGAGCCCGGCGGCTATCAGTTTGGTGACTACTGGCGCCTGGGTTTGCCGTTATCGATCATAGTGACGGTGGTAGCGGTGCCGATGATCATATGGGTGTGGGCGTGATTGCGTTTATCAGGCTACAGTAGAGCTTCGATGGGCAGCCAGGGTCAGCTCCGCACTCGTCGCTGGCTTATCCGCGGCCTGACGGTTTCAGAGCAACATCTGGCTCCGAGGCTTCCCGCTCCATGATGTGGCTTGCCAGGGCTACGCCGGTTTCGCTCATGGTCAGGTAAGCTTCATTGGCGCCGGCTTCACGTATTTGGTGAGCTTCGTCCTGGAACATGGTGTGGGCCACAATGTAGCCGGTGAAACCCATGCGCCGCAGCATGCGGGCGGCAATCAGTTTGCCTTCAATGTCGGCCATTGCGAGGATGACTGAATGCACCAGTGGCATATGCAGATTGGTCCAGAAGGTGGTGTCTTCGGCATCGGCAAACACCACATTGCGCCCCGCCACGCCGTGCTGGGTAATTTTGTTGGGGTCGGAATCCAGCCCGACCAGGGTCGGTTCGGTTTCGATCAGCCAGTCGTAAGCGGCGGTTCCGGTGCGCCCCATACCCATGATGAGAACCTTGGCGTCAGACAGCGCCAAGGGCTGTTCGTCGGGGTGATGGTTATTGGTTTCGTAGCGTTCCAAACGGCTGGCAAAGCGCTCGTAAAGGCTGTGAGCGATGCGATTCAGGGGCGCTGAAATGACGAACGAAAAAGCCACCGTAATGGCCAGCGGCACCATCCACTGGGGCAGGGCAATGCTGGCCACAATCAAGCCGAATTCACTGTAGTTGGTCAGAGCCAGCGACGTCAGAAAACTACTGCGCGCGCGCAGGCGGAACAGAATCATCAGGAAGAAAAACAGAATGCCTTTCAACGGCAGAATCAGGCTGGCAGCCAGGGCAAACATCAGTGAATGGGTGTCTGGCAGCCCGCCAATGCCGATCTGCAGGAAAAACCCCACCAGGAATATTTCTTTCACACTCCACAGCGACTTGGCTAATTCCTGACTGCGTGGGTGATTGGCCAGTACCGCACCAAACAGCAAAGCACCAAGCTCGGAACTCAGCCCCACGGCTTCAAAACCCAAACCGCCCAACACTAGCGCCAAAAGCATGCCTAACAGCACCAGCAGTTCATCATGGCCGCTGGCATCCAGCAAGCGGAACAACAATGGCCGCAGCAGCGGCAGGCCGAACACAATCAAGGCCCATTCCGACGGCGTTTTACCCGCAGCCAGGCTCATCACAACCAGTGCGATCAGGTCTTGCATCACCAGAATACCGATGGCTACGCGGCCATGGAATGCGCGCAACTCGCGCTTACTTTCCAGCACTTTAGCGGCAAGAATGGTGGATGAAAACGACAGCGCCACCGCCAGCATGAAGGCAATGTACCAGGTAATATCCAGAAACAGATACAGCCCGGGGGTGAACACAAAGCAGGTTATGCCAAAGTGCAGCAGGCTACCGCCAATAACCTCAGGGCTGATGATGGTCTTGAACTTTAGTTTCAAGCCCACTGTAAACAGCATTAGCAGCACGCCCAGGTGGGCAATGTGGCCCAGCACTTCGGTGGGCTCGGCAGAGATGTTGGAACCCGGAAACGCCGTGAGCGCGCTGAGTATGAAACCGGCCGCCAGGTAACCCACCAGGGGTGGTAAGTGAACCACCTTGACCAGCAGGCCAAGACCAAACGCAAAGGATATCCAGATAGCTTCAGGCATGAGAGATTCTTTCAGGGAAAACGGATTATATTCGGTGCTATTTCTGGCACTGTTACCGGCACTTTTTCCATCAATACGTTGTATACAAGGCTACTCTGTTTTCCCCGGTCGTTGAAGCCGACAACAACAGAGCCTTGTGCAGGTTTTCCTTACTCGGCTTTTAAAGCATGGGATTTGGCAAACTCAAGGAACAGGCGGGCGGATTCTTCCGGCGCTTCAATCATGGGCACGTGACCCACTCCGTCGAGTATCTTTAGTTGTGCGTCGGGAATGATGCTCACAAAAACGTCGCCATTACGGTAGTTAATTACTCGGTCTTCCTTGCCCCAGACGATCAGTACCGGGTCTTCGATGCGGGCAATGATCGTGCGAAAATCTGACTCGACGTTAGCGTCCCGAATGGCGGCAAAGATCACTTTATTGATGGTCTCATTGGCAAGAGCTTTCTCTTCCAGAACCCCCGGAATGGGCCAGGGAATAAACGGCTTTTTCTCGAGAGCAAAATCCATCAGACGCTCGAAGTCGCCGGGTTTTGAGGGGATAAGCGGATTGTCATCCGCGACCACACGACCAAACAGTTCGCTCTCGTACTTAAGAATGCCAGCCGGGTCAAACAGTACTGCGGTTTTGATCTGTTCCGGGTAAGTGGCGGCATACAGAGCCGTAATGGCGCCGCCCATGGAGTTGCCCATCATATGCATTTCGGTAATATCCAGAGCCTGAAGAATACGGGCGAGGTGAACCACTTGCTGGTCTAGCCGATAACCCAGGTCCAGCGGTTTGCTGCTTTCGCCGTGGCCCGGAAGGTCTATGGCGTAAACGTTGAATTTATCTGTGAGTTCCCGGGCCATGCGGGTCCAGTTGTCTTTGTTGGCACCAAAACCATGAACCATCACGATGGTATCGCCGTTGTTCAATTCTGCGTTTCGCAGGTACGCAATGTCCAGTTCGCCCAGGGTAATGCTGGCAGCCTCAAGTCCGGCGGTGGAACGCTCAAAGTCGATAGCCTTCTGGTATATGTCATGGCGGGAGCATGCGCTTAAAAGCACAATGGATAAGAACAGGAGGAAGGCAGTATAGGGTGACCTTTGCAGCATTTGAGCAGTTCCCGACTGTTTGTGTGATGGGGCAGGCACGTGAGTTTACATTACCTCATAAAAAAGCCCGGTCAACGACCGGGCTTTCGCTCAAGATGTCGTATTACGCCTGCTCGCGGGCTATGGCTCGATACGCGATGTCTTTGCGATAAAACGCACCATTCCAGCTTATCTTTCCGGCAAGTCTATAGGCCCGTTGTTGGGCTTCGGTCACGGTATTGCCCAGTGCGGTTGCGCAGAGCACGCGGCCACCGCTGGTGACCACTTGGTTGCCATACAGCTTTGTGCCGGCGTGGAAAGCTTTTTCGCCCTCGGTTTCGGTTTCCGACAGGCCAGAGATGGCATCGCCTTTGCTGTAGCTGCCGGGATAACCACCTGCCGCCAGAACAATACCCACGGCGGCCCGGGGGTCCCAATCGGAGCTGCACTGGTCCAGTTTGCCGTCAATCGCGGCCTGACACAGAGCCACCAGATCAGACTGCATGCGCAGCATGATGGGCTGGGTTTCCGGATCGCCAAAGCGGCAGTTGAATTCGATCACCCTGGGAGCACCCGTAGAATCGATCATCAGGCCGGCGTAAAGGAAACCTTTGTAGGGGTGGCCTTCGGCTTTCATGCCGCGCACGGTTGGGTAAATCACCTCATCCATAATGCGCTGATGCACGTTGGGGGTCACCACCGGAGCCGGAGAATAAGCGCCCATGCCACCGGTGTTGGGACCGGTGTCGCCATCGCCCACGCGCTTATGGTCTTGCGAGGTCGCCATGGCCAGCACGTTGTCGCCGTCGACCATGACGATGAAGCTGGCTTCTTCGCCGTCCAGAAACTCTTCAACAACCACGCGGCTGCCGGCGTCGCCAAAAGCGTTGTCCGCCAGCATATCGCGGATGGCGCCTTCCGCTTCGGCCAGGGTCATGGCTACAATTACGCCTTTACCGGCGGCCAGGCCATCCGCTTTGACCACAATAGGCGCGCCTTGCGCACGCACGTAGGCCAAAGCTTCATCTACGTCGGTAAAGTTGCCGTAAGAGCCCGTGGGAATATTCTGGCGCGCCAGAAAGTCTTTGGTAAAGGCTTTGGAGCCTTCCAGCTGAGCGGCGCCGGCGCTGGGGCCAAACACCCGCAAGCCGCGCTCTTCAAACAGGTCCACAACACCGGCAACTAGCGGTGCCTCGGGCCCAACAATGGTCAGGCCAACGTTGTTGCTGGCGGCGAAATCGGCCAAGCCGTTCAAGTCCATTACATCAATGGCAACGTTTTCGACACCAGACTCGGTGGCGGTGCCGGCGTTGCCGGGAGCTACGAAAACGGTGCCAGCCAGTTCTGACTGCGCGGCTTTCCACGCCAGGGCGTGTTCACGCCCGCCATTACCAATAATCAGAATATTCATGATGCTGTTCCTATGGATTAATGGCGGAAGTGGCGCATGCCGGTGAACACCATGGCAATGCCGTGCTCGTTGGCGGCATCGATCACTTCCTGATCGCGCATGGAACCGCCAGGCTGGATTACTGCGGTAATGCCGGCGGCAGCTGCGGCGTCAATACCGTCGCGAAACGGGAAGAAGGCGTCAGACGACATCACCGAGCCTTTCACTTCCAGGCCTTCGTCGGCGGCTTTGATGCCAGCAATTTTAGCGCTGTACACGCGGCTCATCTGGCCGGCACCCACGCCGATGGTACGGCCGGCTTTGGCGTACACAATGGCGTTGGATTTAACGTACTTGGCCACTTCCCAGGCGAACAGTAAATCGTTCAGTTCTTCGTTGCTGGGCTGGCGCTGGGTGACCACTTTCACATCGGCCATAGCCACCATGCCCAGGTCACGTTCTTGCACCAGCAGGCCACCGGTCACGCGTTTGTAGTCCAGCGCGGGGGCGCGCTCACCGTCAAATTCACCGCAGGCCAGCAGACGCACGTTTTTCTTGGCGGCTACTAGCTCCACCGCCTCGGCGCTGATGCTGGGAGCGATGATCACTTCTACAAACTGACGCTCAATAATGGCTTTGGCGGTAGCGGCGTCCAGCTCGCGGTTGAAGGCAATGATGCCGCCAAACGCCGAGGTGGGGTCGGTTGCATAGGCCAAGTCGTAAGCTTGCAGAATGTCGGCGCCAATGGCGACACCACAGGGATTGGCGTGCTTGACGATCACGCAAGCCGGGTCGGCGAAGGGTTTTACACACTCAAGCGCGGCGTCGGTGTCGGCCACGTTGTTGTACGACAGCGCTTTACCCTGGAGTTGGGTAGCGGTTGCCACGCAGGCTTCTTTCGGGTTGCGCTCGGCGTAGAACGCGGCGCGCTGGTGCGGGTTTTCGCCGTAGCGCATGTCCTGCACTTTCACAAACTGGGCGTTGAATGTGCGCGGGAAATCCGGGTTTTCGTTATCGGCGGTGCGTCCACCCAGGTAGTTAGCAATAGCGCCGTCATAGCCGGCGGTGTGTTCAAACGCTTTTACCGCCAGGTCAAAACGGGTAGCAAAGGTCAGTTCGCCATCGTTACTTTCCAGTTCTTTCAATACCCGGCTGTAATCGCGGGTATTCACTACTACGGCCACATCGTTGTGGTTTTTGGCTGCCGCGCGAACCATGGTAGGGCCGCCAATGTCGATGTTTTCAATGGCGGTCGCCAAGTCGCAATCCGGATTGGCGACGGTGTCTTCAAACGGATACAGATTCACTACCACCATGTCGATGGGGTCTATGCCGTGTTCGGCCATGACGGCGTCGTCGATGCCGCGGCGGCCCAAAACGCCACCGTGAATTTTCGGGTGCAGGGTTTTTACCCGGCCATCCATCATCTCCGGAAAACCGGTGTAGTCAGACACTTCGGTGACCGCGACGTTGTTTTCGTTAAGCAGACGAAAGGTGCCGCCGGTGGACAGCAACTCTATGCCGCGCTCGCTGAGCGCGCGACCAAATTCAACAATGCCGGTTTTGTCACTGACACTGATCAGCGCGCGGCGAACGGGAGTATTTGCCTGATTTGTCATGGGTCAGTTTCTTCCGGATCGGATGTCGGGTTTAAAGCAGGTCGTATTGCTTGAGCTTCTTGCGCAGGGTGCCGCGGTTCAGACCCAGCATGGTGGACGCTTTGGTCTGGTTGTTGCGGGTGTACTTCATCACCTGCTCCAGCAACGGAGCCTCTACTTCTGACAGCACCAGTTGATAAACCTCGGTTACCGGAGCGCCATCAAGCTGGGTGAAGTAGTTGGTCAGTGCAATTTCTACGCTGTCACGCAGGGTGACTGAGTTACCGCTGGTGCCAACCGTTTGCAGTTGGTGAATGTCATCATTGGCGGATGCGTTCAGGGTGTCGTTTGCCAAAGTTTCAGCTTTCATGCTGCGAATACCTCTTCATTTCGTAAGCTTGCGAAATACTGTTGAATGCTATCGTGCTGCTCCAACGCGTTGTCTATGGCGTTAAAGCTTTGCCGGAAGCGTTTGTCTTGGTCGTGGCCTTGCAAATACCAGCCCACATGTTTGCGGGCAATGCGCACACCCATGGTTTCTCCATAAAAATCGTGCAGTGCCAGCAGGTGCTCGCTCAGTATCGTTTCCACTTCATCCAGTGGCGGCGGCTTCATGTGTTCGCCTGTTTCCAGAAAGTGCAGGATTTCCCGAAAAATCCAAGGCTGGCCCTGAGCCGCACGGCCAATCAGCAGGCCATCGGCCCCAGTGTATTGAAGCACGTCGCGCGCTTTTTCCGGGCTGGTGATGTCGCCGTTGGCGAATACCGGAATGCTAACGTCGGACTTCACTCGGGCAATGGTATCGTACTCGGCATTGCCCGTGTATTTGTCGGTGCGGGTGCGGCCATGTATGGCCAGCGCCTGAATACCGGCTTCTTCTGCCATGCGCGCAATAATCGGCGCGTTGCGGTGATCCTCATCCCAACCAGTTCGCATTTTCAGGGTCACCGGTATGTCTACGGCGGCGACCACCGCCTTCAGAATCTGCAGCACCAGAGCTTCGTCTTTCATCAGTGCAGAGCCGGCCGCTTTGTTACAGACTTTCTTGGCCGGGCAACCCATATTGATGTCAATGATCTGGGCGCCAGACGCCGCGTTCATACGAGCCGCCTGCGCCAGCATCTCGGGATCGCCACCGGCAATCTGCACCGATCTAGGCTCAGGCTCACCTTGGTGGTTCAGGCGGCTGCGAGATTTTCGGGTGTGCCACATTTTGCTGTCAGCAATCACCATTTCCGAAACGGCCAGCCCTGCGCCCATGCGCCGACACAGAAGCCTAAATGGCCGGTCTGTCACACCGGCCATGGGCGCAACAATCAGCGGATTGGGCAAGGTATACGGCCCGATTTTTGCCGTTGGCAGCATGATCTGAGTCCGTGTTACGGAAGTGACAGCAAGGCCTGAATAGCGGCAGGTTGTTCAATAATTGAACGGCCGAATTCCGGAGGGCGCTAATGATACCGCTGGTGCGGCCGCGTTTGAAGAGGCAAAGCCGTGAAAAAACTGATTATTTTTCGTGCTTTCTGGTTGACTTTCGTGCTCTTGGCGAGGGCTTTTAAGCCGAGTAAGCCAGCTGGCTCGCGCTGACTTACTCGGCTTGTGAACGGAAGTCGATGTTGTAGCTGACCGCTGTTTGTCCCGGGTCCTGGATGGCAATGGCAATGCGTATGGGGGTCTGCGGCGGCATTTCCCGCAGCTGTGCGCCCTGGTCTGCCAGGTAATCTGCCGGGCTGAATACTCGCTGTGTTACCTCTTGCCCATTCAGATCGGCGAAGGTCAGAATAATGGCAGGGAACGGCTGCGCGAAGGCGGCACGATTGATAATCACTGCGTCTACCACCAATTCGCTGCGATTGGCCGGGTTGGTTTTTACCACCAGTTTGCGGCTGTCTATAGCGCTCATGTCTATCAATGGTGGCAGCGTGCAGCCGGCGAGTTCGCAGCCTTTCTCGTAAAACGGTCGCAGCTGGGGGATTTTGGAAAATTTGTCAAACTGAACCCAGGCCAGTTGCGAGACGATCACCCCCAGAATGGCCAGAACAATCAGTAACCAGGCCAGCGCGCGGATTTTTCCGCTGTGATTGCCCTGAACCGGAATGGGTTCCTGGCGAAGATTACTGTAGGGCGTGTGCTGCGATCGGGCGCCGCTCTCGGCGTAAATCTGATGCTCGGACGGTAAGGACCAGCTGTCACTGGATTGCGTCAGGCTTTGCGTCCCCGGATTTGGCGCGTCAGCGGGCGGTTCATTTTTTGAGGGTGTTGCTTTAACGGATGGCGCGGCTTTAATGGGTGGTGCTGCCTTACCGGGTGGGGCTGGGCGTCTTGGGCTTTCGTGACGGCTGGCTTCATCCAGAATGGCGTGGGCCCAGCTTTCGTCGGAATCCGGGTTTATATCGCTGCTGTTGTCGCGGTCATCGCTGTAAACACTGTGGTCCATGGAGCGAAAACTGTCGCTGAGCTCGTCTTCGGCAAACGTCATGTCGGCTTTAATGTAGGCGCCGTGGGCAGCATCTTCTTCCGGGTTGTCTGCAAACACCAAGCCGTCGTCCGGATCCGGGTTGATCACCGGCTCCGGGGGCGTTGTAACGACCGGTTTTTGCTCTTTCATGCGATTTTCAAAAGCATTAAAAATCTGCCTGCAGCTGCCGCAGCGCACTCGCCCCTTGGCAACCTTCAGTTGTTCCTCGGTTACCCGGAAACGCGTCTGGCAGTGGGGGCACTGAGTTTGAAGGTTGCTGAAAGCCATTCTAAATCCCGGAATACAAAGAAACTGAATGCACGGTCGTCTGGATCTTTGGTCTTACTGCCTCATCAATCGTGGCGCCATCAATGGTGACGTCGCCCCGTGAGCCGTATCCACTCACCTTGCTGTTCTGGTTCATCCATAATAAACCAGGGCTCGTAGGCCGCCATCACATCGCGGGCCTGGTGGTTGAGGATGCCAGACAGCACAATGTCGCCGCCTGGGCGGGTTTTTGCTGCCAAGTGCGGCGCCAGTCCGATCAGTGGCTGAGCCAGAATATTGGCGAGCGTAATGTCGGCCAGGGTGTCGGGTTCGTCTTTCGGCAGGTATAAAGACAGCCTGCTTTCGTCCACTTCGTTACGGCGGGCGTTTTCACGACTGGCTTCTAGCGCCTGGGGGTCGGTGTCGACTCCCATTACATGGTCAGCGCCCAGCAGCAGTGCGGCCAGGCCCAAAATGCCGGAGCCACAGCCATAATCGATCACCTGTTTGCCTTGCACATCCGCGCCGTCTAGCCACTGCAGGCACAAGGCCGTGGTGTCGTGGGTGCCGGTACCGAACGCCAGGCCCGGGTCCAGCAGCAGGTTCGCTGCGTCTGGGTCAGGCGCGTCGTGCCAGCTGGGTACTATCCACAAGCGTTCGCCAAAGCGCAGCGGGTGGAAGTCGTCCATCCATGCCCGCGCCCAGTCTTTGTCTTCAACCAGCGTTACGTCTATGTCCGCCAGACTTTGCTGGGTTTGCTGGTGCCAGGCGTCGCGAATGTTGGAGCACAGCTCGGTAATGTCATAACTGGACTGAAACAGCCCGGTTACGGTGGTTTGGCTCCACAAAGGTGTGGTGCCATGGTCTGGCTCGTACAGAGGTTGGTCAGCGGCGTCTTCCATCGACACCGCATCGGCGCCCATTTCCATCAACACGTCTTCGAGTTGATCGGCGCTGTCCGGATCGGCCGGAATCGTCAGTTGTATCCAGGGCATGGTGCTTCCCGCATTGTCGACGCAGGACTCAGTCCCGAATCAGTTTTTCAAGGTAATGAATGGTGAAGTCTACCTGTTTAAAGCCGCCATCGCGCACCAATCTGCGGTGCAGCGGCTGATTGGTTTTTATACCTTCAACCACCATTTCGTCGAGGGCATTTTTCATGCGCCGACGCGCCATTTCGCGGTCGTCACCCCAGGTGATCAGTTTGGCGATCAGCGAATCGTAGTAGGGTGGTACGGTGTAACCATTGTAAAGGTGAGAATCTACTCGCACACCGTTGCCGCCGGGAGCGTGAAAGTGCTTCACTTTACCAGGGCTGGGCACAAAAGTTTGCGGATCTTCTGCGTTGATTCGGCACTCGATGGCGTGCCCGGTAATCTTGATATCGTCCTGTGTGTACTGCAACGGCAGGCCGCTGGCGATACGCAGTTGTTCGCGCACGATATCTACGCCGGTCACCATTTCTGATACTGGGTGCTCAACCTGCACGCGGGTGTTCATTTCGATGAAGTAGAAACCACCGTCCTGATACAGGAATTCGAAGGTGCCTGCACCCACATAGCCAATTTTTTTACAGGCATCCACACAGGCTTTCAGGGTTTTTTCCCGGGCTTCGGGGTCAATACCCGGCGCCGGCGCTTCTTCCAGCACTTTCTGGTGACGGCGTTGGAACGAGCAGTCTCGGTCGCCCAGGTGAATGCAGTTGCCGTGCATGTCTGCAAGTATCTGAACTTCCACGTGGCGCGGGCGCTCAAGGAATTTTTCAAGATACACGGTCGGGTCGCCAAACACGCTGCGTGCTTCGGTCTGGGTAATCTGTACGGCCTTGAGCAATGCCGCTTCTGAGTGCACCACTTGCATACCGCGACCACCGCCGCCCGATGCGGCTTTAATAATCACCGGATAGCCGATTTTTTGAGCGACTTTGAGAGTCAGTTCGTCGTCTTCGGTCAGCGGGCCGTTAGAACCCGGAACGGTGGGTACACCGGCACTGATCATGGCGTTGATGGCCGACACTTTGTTGCCCATCAGCCGAATGGTCTCGGCTCTGGGGCCGATAAAGCGGAACCCGCTTTTTTCGACCTGCTCGGCAAAGTCGGCGTTTTCCGCCAAAAAGCCGTAACCAGGGTGGATGCCCACTGAGTCGGTTACTTCCGCCGCGCTGATAATGGCAGGGATATTCAGATAGCTGTCGGTCGGGCTGTTGGGGCCGATACAGACGGTTTCATCGGCTAAGCGCACGTGCATCAGGTCGCGGTCGACCTTGGAGTGCACGGCTACGGTTTTGATACCTAATTCTTTACAGGCGCGCAAAATCCGCAGGGCAATTTCACCGCGGTTTGCGATCAATACTTTTTCTAACATAGCTATGGCTCACAATCACCGGGTTCAGGAAATGACGACCAGAGGCTGGTCAAACTCCACCGGCTGGCCGTTTTCGACCAGTATTTCGGTGATGGTGCCGCTCTTGTCCGCTTCAATCTGGTTCATCATCTTCATCGCTTCCACGATACAGATAACATCACCGGCTTTGATGGATTGGCCCACGGCGATGAATTCCGGCGCGGTAGGCGATGGCGCGCTGTAGTAAGTGCCCACCATGGGTGATTTAACGGTATGGCCCTTGGGCGCTGCAGGCTTTTCTTCATGGCTAACCGGGCCTGGGGCTTCCGGTGCTGGTGCGTACATAGGAGCTGCATGCTGCGGTGCCATGTGGCTGACGTAATGCGTGCCGGCTGGCTGCTCACGGCGGCGCGAGATTCGCACGGAATCATCGCCCTCGTGAATTTCCAGTTCTTCGACGTCGGACTCGTCAAGCAGTTCGATCAATTTCTTGATTTTGCGAATATCCATGATTTCTTCAGCCTCTTTTGTAAGGTCTAGTTAATGCGTTTGTTTGAGTGCAGCCTGAAGAGCCAGATCATAGCCCTGGCTGCCGAGGCCGCAGATAACGCCTTTGGCGATATCCGAGAAATAGGAGTGGTGCCGAAATGCTTCCCGCTGGTGCACGTTGGACAGGTGCACCTCAATAAACGGTATGGCAACCGCCAACAGCGCGTCACGCAATGCAACGCTGGTGTGGGTGAAAGCCGCCGGGTTAAACAGAATATAGTCCACACCTTCCGCTTTGGCGGAGTGAATGCGTTCAATCAATTCGTATTCGGCGTTTGATTGCAGGTGGAGAAGATGATGACCCGCGTCTGCAGCGCTGTTTTGCAGGCGCTGATTAATGTCTGCGAGGGTTTCGTAGCCGTATACCTCAGGTTCGCGGGTGCCCAGCATGTTCAGATTTGGCCCGTGAAGCACGAGAATACTTGCCATAAAAACCAATACCTTTGTTTTACAGAATTACCAAAGTTAGCGACACAATGTGCCCATGGTGCGCACTTATGCGGCTCATATCAATACTTTTCGATAAATTTGGATGGTGATCAGGAGCCTTCATGTGACCTAATGCAGGCCCAGCCGTTCTGATACCGTCAATCATTGTCAGACAGCTCTGCAATAGCGTCCATAAGACGTTGGTTCCATACAGAGCAACCCATCGGTGGATATTGCCCACGGTCGCGGTGTGAAAGTGTTTGCCAGCGGCGTGGAAACCGCCGAGGAATTCAAGGTACTGTGTGATTTGGGCATTGATGGTGCAATGGGCTATCATTTAGGGCGTCCGTTTACCGCAGACAACCACCAATTGACAGGGGAATAATACGCTTATGCCAGGCAAAATCAGGCAGTATTTCAAGGACAAAAAGGGCGATGCCCGGGATTCCTCCGGCGGTGGAATGGTGGGTAAGTTGCTGCTTATCATTGTTGTGGTTTACCTGCTGATTGCCATGGTCGTGGGTATGTACTGGAGCAGCGAGCCCGACAATTTTTCGGTGCGTGAACACACCCGCGTTACCGCCAACGCCATGCAGCGTGAACCGGTGACTGGTTTTGCCACCACCGCCACCATGATCCGAATCGCGGAAACCCTGCTGGACAAGCCCGGCGGTTACATTACCAACGACATTTTCCCTCCGGGCCTTTGGCTGGACAACGTGCCCAACTGGGAATTCGGTGTGCTGGTGCAAGTGCGCGATCTGGCCCGAGCCATGCGTCAAGACATCAGTCGCGCCCAAAGCCAGTCCTCGGAAGACGCGGACCTGATCATTGCCGAACCTCAGTTGCACTTTGACAGCGATAGCTGGGCAATTCCTTCAACCGAATCTGAATATCGTCGGGGGATCACCGCTTTGAAGCGCTATCTGAACAGGCTGTCGAGCCCTGGACAGACCGATGCGCAGTTCTATACCCGCGCCGATAGCCTGAACAGTTGGCTGGCCGATCTGGAAACCCGTTTGGGCAGTTTGTCCCGCACCCTGGGTGAGAGTGTGGGTAAAGCCTCTATCTCCGATACGGTAGCGGATTTTGAAGGCCAGGATCCGCTGGAAGAGCGAGCTGAAGGCGTTAATGTAAAAACCGATTGGACCAAGATCGACGATGTGTTTTACGAGGCCCGTGGCAGTTCTTGGGCGCTACTGCACATATTCCGTGCCATCGAAGTGGATTTCCGCAAGGTATTGCAGGACAAGAATGCTACGGCCAGCGTCAAGCAGATCATCATTGAGCTTGAGGGTGCCCAGGGCGACATGTGGAGCCCGGTGATTCTTAACGGCAGTGGCTTTGGCGTAATGGCCAACCACTCGCTGACTATGGCGGCCTATCTGTCGCGGGCCAACGCGGCGATCAGTGACATGCGGACTTTACTGTCGCGGGGCTAACAGTGCGCGTCCGCTAATGTGCAGGCAATAAAAAACCGGGCTCAATGCCCGGTTTTTTGTGAACCATAAAAAGCGATAGGCTTTTAGCCGCCGTAAGCTTTGATGGCGTCAACAATGGCTTTTTTCGCAGCCGCTGCGTTGTCCCAGCCTTGGATTTTCACCCATTTTCCGGCTTCCAGCGCCTTATAGTTTTCAAAGAAGTGATGAATCTGGTTGCGCAGCAGTTCTGGCAAGTCAGTCACGTCTTGTACGTGGGAGTAAGCGGTAGTCAGCTTGTCGTGGGGTACTGCGACCAACTTGGCGTCGCCACCGTTTTCGTCTTCCATGTTCAGCACGCCTACCGGGCGACAACGAATCACAGAGCCAGCCTGGATCGGGTAGGGGGTAATAACCAAGACATCCAGAGCATCACCGTCGTCGGCCAGGGTGTGGGGAATAAAACCGTAGTTAGCCGGGTAGAACATGGGCGTAGCCATAAAACGGTCAACCAGCAAGGCGCCCATGTCTTTGTCCAGCTCGTACTTCACCGGTGAGCTGTTGGCCGGAATTTCAATGGCGACGTAGATATCGTCGGGTGTATTTTTGCCGGCAGGGATGTTGTCGAATTGCATCGGGTGGTCCTTCCTGGGTAGGGTTAAAAAGTGAGCGCCATTGTACGAAACTGCGCGGCTCTGCGAAACTAAACGTTGGTCTGGCATGGCAACCAGCCCAGGCTGCCATGCAGGTCGGGTAGGTCAGCCGCGCTTGAGAGTTTTCACGCCGGTCTTTGTGCCCAGCAGCAGAAGATCGGCAGGGCGGCGGGCAAACAGGCCGTTGGTGACCACACCTACAATCTGGTTCAGACGCTCTTCCACCTGAATCGGGCGCGAGAGGTCCAGGTTATAGACGTCAATAATGATGTTGCCGTTGTCGGTGGTAAAATCATCGCGGTACACCGGGTCGCCGCCAAGTTTCACGATTTCCCGGCCGACGTGGCTCCGGGCCATAGACAACACTTCTAATGGCAGTGGGAATTCACCCAGAATGTCCACTTTTTTGGACTCGTCGGCAATGCAGATAAACGTCTGCGCCACTTCAGCCACGATCTTTTCCCGCGTCAGCGCGCCGCCGCCGCCTTTGATCAGTTCCAGCTGTTCGTTGACTTCATCGGCGCCGTCTATGTAAAACTCCAGATCTGCGGTGCTATTGAGCTCATAAACGGGAATGCCGTGGCTTTTCAGGCGTTCAGCGGTGGCATCGGAGCTGGCCACGGCGCCGTCAAAATCGTTGCGAATGGCCGCCAGCAAATCAATAAAGCAGTTTGCAGTGCTGCCGGTGCCCACACCAATTATGCTGCTGCTGTTCAGGCGGGGGCTGATGTAGTCGATAGCGGCTTTGGCGACCGCTTGCTTCAGTTCGTCCTGGTTCATGGTTGAGCCCGTTGCGGAAAATGAATGGGATACTTGCAGTATACAGCGTCTGGGCTGGCTGCTTATAGACGGTTGCGGGTAAAACTTTCTACACTACGGGTTCTTTCGGTGATGCCCCACGCCAAATCTCTTTCGAATTACGGGGAATTACTTTCGAATCACGCCTAATTCATTCTCAAATTACCTTGCGGAATCGACATGCCCCAACGCTATATCAAGAAAATACTGAATGCCCGCGTTTACGATGTTGCCAATAAAACGCCGCTGACCGAAGCCGTCAGCCTGTCGCGGCGCTTCGGCAACAACATTTTTTTGAAGCGTGAAGATTTGCAGCCGGTATTCTCGTTCAAGATTCGCGGGGCCTATAACAAATTGGTGCAGTTGTCGGAGGAGCAGAAAGCCAAGGGGGTAATCTGTGCGTCCGCCGGTAATCACGCCCAGGGCGTGGCCTTGTCGGCAAAAAAACTGGGCATCAAGGCCGTCATTGTAATGCCCCAGACAACGCCGGAGATTAAAGTGAGGTCTGTGCGTGAGCACGGTGCCAAGGTGGTGCTCAGAGGCGACGCTTTCGACGAAGCCGCGGCCCACGCCCACGAGCTGATTGAAAAGCATGGTTATACCTACATTCCTCCCTACGATGACCCAGACGTGATCGCCGGCCAGGGCACGGTCGCTATGGAGTTGTTCTGGCAGTTCAGCAAGCCCATCCACGCGGTGTTTATCTGTGTCGGCGGTGGCGGGCTGATTGCCGGTATGGCCGCCTACATAAAATATCTGCGCCCGGAGATAAAAGTGATAGGTGTAGAGCCGGAAGATTCAAACTGCCTGCAGGCGGCCATGAAAGCCGGTGAGCGGGTAATACTGGATGAAGTTGGGATATTTGCCGACGGCGTGGCTGTGAAACAGATTGGTGCCTACCCTTGGGAAATCTGTAAAGACCACGTAGACGAAGTGATTACCGTATCCACTGATGAAATCTGCGCCGCGATCAAAGACATTTTTGAAGACACACGCTCCATCGCCGAACCTGCCGGGGCGCTCGGTGTGGCCGGTATCAAAAAATACATAGAACGGGAAAAAATCGAGAACGAAAATCTGATCGCGACCCTCAGCGGCGCCAATATGAACTTTGATCGCCTGCGTTATATCTCGGAACGTACCGAAATCGGCGAGAAGCGCGAAGCTATCCTGGCGGTGACCATTCCGGAGAAGCCCGGCGCGTTTAAAACCTTTATTAACGCCTTGCACAAGCGCAATATCACCGAGTTCAATTACCGTTACGCGGATAGCAAGCAAGCCACGATATTTGTCGGCATTCAGATTCAAGCCGGGGGCTTAGGGCGTGATGAGCTGGTGCGGGAACTGCGCGAGACCGGCTATTTAGTACTGGACCTGACGGACAGCGACCTGGCCAAGCAGCACATTCGCCACATGGTGGGCGGCCACGCTCCAGGTATCAGCAATGAAAAAGTGTTTCAGTTCGAGTTCCCCGAGCGTCCCGGTGCCCTGCTGAAGTTTTTGATGTCCTTGGGCACCCGTTGGAATATTTCGATGTTTCATTATCGCAACCACGGCGCGGCTTACAGCCGCGTGCTGTTAGGCGCTGAAGTGGACGATGACGAAGTGAGAGATTTTGAAAAAATGCTTGAAAAGGTCGGTTTCCGCTATGAAAACATGACCGATAACGAAGCCTACCAGCTGTTTCTAGGGGCAGGAAACGGCAACGGCCATTCCAGCTGAGTGCGGTGCGGGCGCTCAGTGCCCGCCCGGATTGTCAGGGTTACTGAAAGTTAATCTGCCAAAAATTGTAAAATGTCGGTGGAGTGATAGTCTTCCTTTCTTCTACCAACGGAGGCATCAGTCCTCCGTTTCCTGTTTGGGTTACCACAGCAGTTCCGGAGTTAAGAAATGGGCCGCAAGCCAGATATGATCCGCACCATCGCACTGATATTCGCTGTTGGCCTTATTATTACCGGATTCACCTCGCTGCAAGCGTCCGAGCAAAGCTCCCGAGCGGCAACGCCTTCGTATCAGGCCACTATGTCTCAGCCCACTGTCCGATAACAGCCACGCTCGGTGACCACCGAGTGCAAAGGCACATCCCAAGACTCAATCGGTAAGCTGTCCACCCGCTGAAAATCATGGGCCAGGCCAATCAGCTTGGGCGCGAGCCGTGGCCGAGTGCGACAGAACGCAAATGTGCGATCGTAAAACCCTCCGCCCATGCCCAGTCTTCCTCCGTGCTCGTCAAACCCTACCAGCGGAAACAAGATTGCGTCCATGGCCCAGGCTGGCCGTTTCAGGCCGGCGCTAAACGCAGGTTCCGCAATGCCAAAACGATTGGAGCGCAGGCGGGTGTGCGACGTGTAAGGACTGAATACCAGCTTTCCGGGTATTAGCGGGTGCAACACCGGCAAGTAAACGCGTATGCCGCGGCGGCGTGCAGCCTGCACATAGGGCAGCGGGCTGATTTCACCATCGTTTGGCAAGTAAATGGCAATGTGGCGGGCGCGATAAAGGTCAGGGTTGGCTAGCAGGCGCTTGGCCAGTTGCTGCGATGCGTGTCTTTGTTGCAAAGGAGACAGAGCGTTGCGTTGTTGGCGCAAGTGTCTGCGTAACTGATTGCGGGAGGTGTTCTGGTGTGCAGAAGACGGTAAAAAAGAGGGGTGGGCGATGTTGTCGCTCAAAATAAAGCTTCCCGGGCTGCCGTTATCGGATGTAGGTCCTAGAACCCAAGTTCAAGGTCGGTGACCGCTGTGACATATTAGGCTTTCCCCCGTAGGGGACATGCTCACAATGCCCTAAAGTGGCCACCTGGGTAAAGCGCATCGGCTCGAGGACGTACCCGACGAGCGTACAGCCCAGGAAGGTGATCCCATTATAGGGTCAAGATGGGGGCTTATTGCAAGTGCTCTTGGTTATTCTGTTAAAAAACGTCGCTTGTTGCTGTTTTATAAGCTGTTTCTGTTACTTTAGGGCAACGTTAAGCTTGTCGTCCATGGCCTTTAGCAGCGTGCTGCTGCCTTCTGACATGGTATCGCGCTCCAGCATTTCGTTGGTGATATTCAGCGCCGCCATCACCGCAATTCGCTCGGTTCCAAACACCTTGCCGCTGTTACGGATCTCCCGCATTTTACGGTCCAGATGCCGTGCCGATCGCAACAATGCTTCCTGTTCCTCCTCGGGGCAGGTAACCAGGTATTCCTTGTCGAGAATTCTCACCTCAACAGTCGATTTGGTGGACATTAATGCTGCTCCAGTGCCCGCAGGCGGCCTATCATGGCTTCAATTTTGGTTTTTGCCAGGTCGTTTTTATGAACCAGCTGGGCGCGCTCGCGAATCCAGTCTTCCTGGCGTTTTTTCAGCGACTGGTTTTCCATATCAAGCTTGCCGTAGCGCTCAAGAAGCTGATCTAGCTTGTCCGCCAACACCTGTACTTCGGGCTGTTCCATGGGGCGCCTGATCTCGATGGGTGATAAGAATCGACAACTATAAGTGTTGCACGGGATAACGGTCAATTTATAGCTCTGTTATCCCGTTTTGGGTAAAGATTTCAAACGTCGTCCAGTACTTGCCAGCCCGGCCGCCGGCCGCGTCGCCAGGCGCTCAGCGCCGGCACCAAACCAATCACCAGCGCTGCCACCGGCACCGTTGCCAGCAGAATCCACTCGACCTGGCTCAGTGGGCGCAGTGTGAGCAAAACGCCGTAGTTTGCCTGTAGCCAAGGGCTGACTGCGGCTATACCGGCAGCGCCCAGCGCCAAGGCTAAAGCGCAGGCCAGCAGTGCGACAGCCAATGATTCCAGCAGATACAGACTGGCAATTAAGCCCGCAGAGGCGCCGGTGGCGCGAAGTATGGCGATTTCGGCTGATCGCTGGGCCTGTAACGTCAGCAGCACCGTCGCCAGGCTAATCAGACATACCACGACCACAAAACCGGTGACGCCCAACAGCGCTTTTTCAAATTGGCCCAGCAGACGCCAGAGCTCGCTCAGGGCCACGCCGGGCAGTATGGCGGTTAGCGGCTCTTCGCCATAGTTGTTGATGTCGCGCTGAATACGAAAGGTCAGTACTCTGTGCTCTACGCCGGCAAACGCGGCGGTAATGTTGGACGGGGTAAAGCTGCGCTCTTTGGCCTGTTCCAGGGTGAGGGTGCGCCCGGGAATGCCAACGCCGGATTCCCAGCCCACATGCATGGCTTCCATGCTGTTCAGGCTGATATAAACCGCCTGGTCTACCGGCGTGCCTGTGGCACCAAGCACGCCGGTTACGGTAAACGGCGTGCTGTCGTGGCGGGCGAAGCTCACGCTACCACCACCGTGGCCCATAATGAGCTGGTCGCCAACGTTATGATTAAAGGCACGGGCTACATCGGCGCCCAATACCACTTCAAACAGATCGTTAAACCACTGGCCGTGCTGCAGTGCGAGCGGCTGGCTGCGACCATAGCGAAAGTGCTCGAACATGGCGCCGGTGGTCGCTACCACGCGGTGGCCGTTGTAGCTGTCGCCCAGGGAAATGGGGATCAGCCAGCTTAAACGCTCGTCACCCTGTAGCGCCTGGTAGCTTTGCCAGCTAAGGTTGTTGGTCGCATCGCCAATGTGAAACACGCTGTATAGCAGCAGGTTTAACTGACCGCTGCGGGCCCCGATAATCAGATCTGTATTGCTGATGGTGTTGGTGAACGACTGGCGGATTTCGCTGCGCACGTACTGAATGCCCAGTAGCAGACTCACGCTGAGCGTTAGCGTGAGGGTAACCAGCAGCAGTATTCTCCGCCGGTGCCAAAGGCTGGATTTGGTAAGGCTCAGAGCAAGGCGGGCAGTCATGAGGATAGCCATGAGGGCTGCTCCAGTTCAATCTGGTGGTGAAAATGGTGTGCCAGGGCCGGGTCGTGACTGACAAACACCACGGAAGTTCTATTTTGATGTGCCATCTCCAGCAGCAACTGCATAAAGCGGTCCCGATTGTTGCTGTCCAGCGCCGAGGTGGGCTCGTCAGCCAGAATCAGCTCTGGTGCGCCCATCAACGCGCGGGCGGCCGCAACCCGCTGCTGTTGGCCAATGCTCAGCTGCGCGGGTTTTCGGCTATGCAATTCCTGGGGAATGGATAGCTCTGTCAGTAGTGTTGTTGCTTTGGCGTAAATGGCTGCCTGGGTATCTGAATGACTGGCGTCTGAGCCAATGCGATCACGGCGAGCGCGGGATAGCTGACAGGGCAGGGTGACATTAGCCAGCGCGGTCAAATAGGGCACCAGATTGAACTGTTGAAAGATCACGCCGATATGGTCGGCGCGAAAACGGTCCCGTGCCGAGGGTGCGAGGCTTCCTATAGATTTCCCCAGCAGGCGTATTTCGCCGCTATCTGCGGTGTTTAGCCCGGCCAGAAGGCCTAGCAAGGTGCTTTTACCGCTGCCGCTGGCCCCCCGTAAAAACAGGTGGTCGCCGGCGTTCAGAGTAATATCTGGAAAAGTCAGAGCAGGCTGGCGCGACTGCCAGCGAAAGCTCAGCTCGCTGATTTGTAGGGAGGGCTGCGAGGGTAGAGCGCGCAGTGAAAGCGGATTGCTTGCGCTGTCAGAGTCTGGAGTGATCATGGTGGCTGTCGTTTTGGTCATGGTGATTGATTCTGGCGGGTGTATGATAACGCTTTTCACTCCACAACTTGGCGGGGTTAAACGAATACATGATTAATAAGCTGCACAGAGTGAGTTGTGTTCGGCGCTGTTTTGCTTTGCCCCTGGGGTTGCTGCTAATGGTATTTTTACCTTTGGCGCACGCGGAGCTACCGGAGATTGATTGGTTGGATTTGATGCCGGCGGAAGATCTGGCATTGCTAGAGAGCATGCCGGAAATTGTGCACGATGGCGAAGGCCCGCCCTTGCTGCCGGACGAAATCATGACAGGGCGTGTGGTAACGGCCATGGCGAATACCCGGGGTCGTATTCCAGGTTTCGTGGTGCCGCTGAAGACCACAGAGGATATGCGCATTCTGGAGTTTTTCCTGGTGCCTTATTTTGGTGCCTGTATTCATGTACCACCACCGCCGCCCAATCAACTTATCCATATGAAGTACAAAAAGGGCTTCAAGCTGACTGCGCTCTACGACCCGGTCTGGGTTGAGGGTACGATTCTGATTGACCGTACCGAGAATGTGATCGGGATTTCGTCTTATTCTATGGCGGTGGAGTCAGTTTATCCTTATGAGCCTTGATGCTTTTGGGCTTTTCAGAGCTGGAATTGGTTATCGGGTGAGCTCAGTTTTGCGCTGCCCTGGGTGCTGTTGGTTACCCACTCCACGTCCAGTTCCTGTATCTCCGGAAACTGGTCAATCAACGGAGTTGTAAGCTGGCCGCCGATATCCGCGCTTTTGCAGTTGAGCACCTGACTGACTTCTATGTTGGCGTGTTCGTTCATCGTTTCATCATGATGGTGGTCGTGATTATGATGATCTTTTTCAGCGGCTTTTGCGTTGAAGTCCATGCTGGCAGACTCCACCGTGCAGTTGCCGCTAGCAGGCGTAATGAGTGCCTGGGTCGTTAGCCACTGCCTGGCGTTTTCCAGGGTCTGTTTTTGTTGCTCGGTGCGTGGTTGGTGTTCGAACCCCAGCAGGTTGTAGGCGGGGCTGGTCAGAATCAGGTCAATGTTGTTGTTTTCTACCGCTATCTGCAGCTGGGCGTGGCCGTGTTGGTGTGGTTGCTGTTCGCTGGCGGTGCTGGCAGTGGCCAGTGCGCACAAACACAGGCCAATGGCGAAATTCAGAGAGTTTAGGGATTTTAGAGAGGTTAGAGGGTTGCGGGATGTCATGACTGGCTCCTGTAAAGTTATGTTATAACATCTTTAACTGAGCGCGATGAAAAAGCAACAGAATGTGATCTAAAGCAACAGAAAGTGCCATGGAGGCGCTGCAATGCTAGGATAACGGCAATCTTTATTATTCCTCTATCAGGGTTTTTTCATGTCTGTATCCGATGCTTCCGCTGCTCCAAATATCGAGATTTCTGCGGAATTCGAGCGCTGGGCCAATGTATTTTTGGCGCACAAAGCGTTCAGCCATCCGTCTGAGTTACACGGTGTGCTCTGTGGTCGTTTCGCCGCCGGTGGGCGTATGCAAGAAGACGAGTGTGCCTCCATGGTATGCGAACATATCGGACTGGCTTCGACAGCGCTGGAGGAATCGCCGGAGCTAAGAGTGTTCGCTGCGGGTATTTACCAGCAGGCCCTGGCGCAGCTGAGCAGTATGGATATGAGCTTTCAGCCCCTGCTGCCAGACGATGATTATGCGCTTGAGCAAAGGCTGGAGTCGCTGATTTCCTGGGTGCGTGGTTTTCTGGCGGGTATGGCACTGGCGGCGGGTGAGTCGCTGGGGGAGGCGCCGGAAGAAATCCGCGAGCTGATGGAAGACATGGTCGCCATCAGTCAGCTGTCTGACGAAGAAGACGCCAGCGAAGAAAACGATCAGCAACTGGTAGAAATTACCGAGTATGTCCGGTTGGGTGCGCTGGCGGTGTTTACCGAGTTTAACGAGCCGGAGCAACCGCCCAAGACGCCCCCTACTCTTCATTAGGACCCATTAAGATTCACTAAAGCTGGTTGGAGACTGTATGACGTCGATGATACCTGTAAAGGAATTTGCGGAACGTCGCCGCAAGCTGATGGACCACATGGCGCCGGACAGCATTGCCATTCTGCCTTCGGCGCCAGAACGCGTACGTAATCGCGACGTTTTGCACCCGTTTCGCCAAGACAGCGACTTTCATTATTTAACCGGCTTTGGTGAGCCTGAATCGGTGCTGGTGTTGATTCCCGGGCGCGCTCATGGCGAATCGGTGTTGTTCTGCAAAGAGCGCGACCCTTCGAAAGAACAGTGGGACGGCTTTTTAGTGGGCCAGGAAGGCGCCGTTGAGCGTTACGGCGTGGACGACGCTTTCCCGATTGGTGACATCGACGACATCCTGCCGGGCCTGATTGAGGGCCGCAGCCGCATTTATTACCCGCTGGGTAAAGACCGTGGTTTTGACACCCGTGTTATGGACTGGGTAAAAGTGATTCGCAGCAAAGTGCGCACCGGCGCTCGCCCCCCCGGCGAATTTGCGGCCGTAGAGCATCTTCTGCACGATTTGCGTCTTTATAAAAGCGCGAATGAAATCAAAGTGATGGCCAAGGCCGGCGAAATCTCAGCCCAGGCCCACTGCAACGCCATGAAACTCGCCCGCGAGGGCCTGAGTGAATACCACTTGGAAGCCGAACTGATTCATACGTTCCGTCAGCACGGCACCCGCGAGACGGCGTATCCATCTATTGTGGGTGGCGGCGTGAACGGCTGTATTCTGCATTACATCGAAAACAGCGAGCCCCTGAACAACGGCGATCTGGTATTGATCGACGCCGGCTGCGAACTGGAATGCTACGCCTCGGACATTACTCGCACGTTTCCGGTGAGCGGCCATTTCAGTGAGCCTCAAAAGGCGCTTTATAACGTGGTGTTGAATGCCCAGTACGCTGCGATTGATGCCGTGCGCCCCGGCAACCACTGGAATCAGCCCCACGAAGCAGCGCTGAATGTGCTGACCCAGGGCCTGATTGATCTGGGCCTGATTGCGGGGCCTGTTGATGACGCCATTGCCAATGAGACCTTCAAGCCGTTTTTCATGCATCGCACCGGCCATTGGTTAGGGTTGGACGTGCACGATGTGGGTGATTACAAAGTGGGTGATGCCTGGCGCCAGCTGGAGCCGGGCATGGTCATGACGGTAGAGCCGGGGCTGTATGTGTCACCGGGTAACACCGATGTGGATGAGCGCTGGCGCGGAATTGGCATTCGCATTGAAGACGACGTAGTCGTTACCAAAGACGGCTGCCGCGTACTGACGGACGGCGTGCCAAAAACAATCGACGAAATTGAAGCATTAATGGCGGGCTGAGCGTGACGGCAAACGATACGGATACCGATATCCTGATTGCCGGCGGCGGGTTAGCCGGGGCGACCCTGGCTTTGGCGCTGGCGCGCATGGTGCCGCAACTGCGTGTCACCGTGGCAGAGACTTTTCCTCTTGCCAGCAACGCTGAGCCTGACAGCTACCAGCCCAGCTACGATGCGCGCTCAACCGCCTTGGCCTGGGGTTCGAGGCTGATTTATGAGCAGCTTGGTTTGTGGCCTGCATTGGCCCAGCACGCCGCTCCGATACGTCATATTCACGTATCGGATCGCGGTCATTTTGGCGCCGCCCGCCTGCACGCCGCAGAATACCGCCAGGACGCGCTGGGCTACGTGGTGGATAACCGCTGGATGGGCCTGTGTCTGGTGCGTGAGCTGTTAAAAACGCAGGTGCAATGGTTGGCACCGGCAGAGGTAACTGACATGACCTGCCACGGTGATAATGTGCGGGTGACGGTAACCACCGCAGGCGAAGCCCGGGAGCTGAGCGCACGCTGCCTGGTGGTGGCCGACGGCGGCCGTTCCGACTTGCGTGAGCGCCTGGGGTTTCAGATTCGGCACCAGCCCTACGGCCAGAATGCGTTGATTGCTAACGTAACCACCGCCGACAGCCATCAGTTTGCTGCCTACGAGCGCTTCACCGACAGCGGCCCCATGGCGTTGCTACCCCACGGATCGCCAACCTGCGCTAGCCATCAGTCAGCGCTGGTGTGGACCTTATCGAACTCCGAGCTGGAACAGGTGTTGGCCATGCCCGACGCCGACAAATGCACGCGTCTACAGCAACGCTTTGGCTGGCGCCTGGGGCGCTTCACCCGCATTGGCGAATGCAATCACTACCCGCTGGCGCTAACGCTGGTAGACAACCCGGTGCGCCCGGGCGTTGCGTTGGTGGGCAACGCCGCACACAGTTTGCACCCGGTGGCGGGCCAGGGTTTCAATCTGGCCCTGCGCGGATTGATGACGCTGGTGGAGCAATTCCGCCTGGCCAGTGAGCAAGGCTGCAACCCCGGTGAACTTGCGGTATTGCAGCGTTACCAGCAATTACACCAGAGCGACCGGGTGCAAACCGCAGGTTTTTCCGACTCCCTGATTCAGATTTTTGGCTCGCCACTGCCACCGCTTGCGGCGGCCAGAGATGCCGGTTTAATGGGGTTAGACCTGGTGCCCGCGGCAAAACGTTGGTTTGCAGGCAACGCCATGGGCCTGGGCGGTCGCAAAGCCCGCATTCAGCGTCCCGGTTCCCATAACAGCAAGGCGCTGAGCCATGACTGAAGCGCAGAGCTCACAAACGCCCACCGTGGCAGACATTATGATTGTTGGTGGCGGTATGGTGGGGTCGGCCCTGGCTTTGGGGTTGGCGCAACAGGGCTGGCACGTCGTTCTGGTTGAGGCCAGCCCCCTGGCGAAGTTGCAGACCGCCGCTCAGCCGGCGACCAGTGTTGATGATTTCGAACCCCGTGTGAGCGCCATCTCTATGGCCAGCCAGCGTTTGCTGGAAAAGCTTGGTGCCTGGGCCGAAGTGGCCGCGGGTCGTCATTGCCCGTACCAGATGATGGCCGTGTGGGACGCCGAGGGCACTGGGCGCATCGAATTCGACGCCGCAGAGATGCGCGCCGAAGCGCTGGGCACTATTATCGAAAACCGCCATATTGTGCGGGCCCTGTTTAATGCTCTGGAGGCCAGCCCGGCGACCATTATCAGTGGCGCCAAGGTTGCTGGCTGGCTGGCGAACGGGCCGAATGGAGAGGGTGGAGATGCGCCCGGTATTCGCCTGGAAGATGGCCAGCAGCTGCGGGCGCGATTGGTGGTAGCGGCAGATGGCGCGCAATCACGGTTGCGTCAGTTAGTAGGCTTACCTACCCGCGAATGGGATTATGATCAACAGGCCATTGTGGCCACGGTGCGCAGCAAGCAGCTGCACCAGTACACCGCGCGCCAGAGCTTTTCCCGCACCGGCCCGCTGGCGTTTCTGCCGTTGCAAGCTGATAACGGCGACGAGAATTTTTGTTCGATTGTGTGGTCGCAGGACACGCTTGAGGCCCGTCGCCTGATGGCGCTGGACGACGCCGCTTTCAATGCCGAACTGGAGCGTGCCATAGAACTTCCGGTGGATTCGATTGAAGCGATTTCCCGTCGCTTTGCGTTTCCTCTGCGCCAGCGCCACGCCATGGATTACACAGCGTCAGGCTTTGCGCTGGTTGGCGACGCCGCGCACAGTATTCATCCGCTGGCCGGCCAGGGTGCCAATTTGGGTTATGGCGACGTGGCGGTATTGCTGGAGGAATTGAAGCGTGCCCGCAAGCTGGGCCTGAACCCCGGGGATGCTCTGGTGCTGGGGCGCTACCAGCGCCGCCGCAAATCGGAAAATTTGACCATGATGGCAGCCATGGAAGCCTTGAAGCAGCTCTTCGGCCGTGACGAACTGCCGTTACGTTGGCTGCGCAATCAGGGCATGAACTGGCTTAACCAGTTGGCACCTCTGAAAAACCGCTTGGCCGCCGAGGCGATGGGTTTAAAGGATTAAGGGCTTAAAGGATTAAACCTTTGTAAGCAGCCATTTTAGCCGCGCTGTTCGAGCGTCAGAATGGTGTTTTTACATTTCAGGGAAGTATTGATGGCCGGAAGCAGCCTGTTCTTATTAATCGACGACATTGCCACCATACTTGACGACGTATCGTTGATGACCAAAGCTGCCGCCAAGAAAACCGTCGGCGTGCTGGGTGATGACCTGGCATTAAACGCGCAACAGGTAGCCGGCGTAAAGCCTTCGCGGGAGCTACCGGTGGTGTGGGCAGTTGCAAAGGGGTCGCTGCTGAACAAGGCTATTTTGGTGCCTGCGGCGGTGGCTATCAGCTTTTTTGCGCCTTGGCTGGTAACGCCCCTGTTAATGCTGGGTGGTGCTTTTCTGTGTTACGAAGGCGCGGAAAAGCTGGTGCACCGGTTTTTGCACAAAGCCGAACACGACCAGCATAAAAAAGATCTGAAAGAGGCCCTGAAAAATCCGCAAGTCGACTTGAAACAGGTCGAAAAAGACAAAATAAAAGGTGCGATCCGCACCGACTTTATCCTGTCGGCGGAAATCATCGCGATTACCCTCGGCACAGTAACTCAACAACCTATCGGCATGCAGTTCGCCGTGCTGTCAGTGGTGGCTTTAATGATTACGGTGGGTGTTTACGGTTTGGTGGCGGGTATCGTAAAACTGGACGACGGTGGCCTGTACCTGACGAAAAAAGACAGCGCTTTGGCGCAAAAGCTGGGCCACGGTATTCTGTGGTTTGCGCCTTATATGATGAAAACCCTGTCGGTGCTGGGCACCATTGCCATGTTCCTGGTGGGCGGGGGTATTCTTACCCACGGCTTTTCCGCCATTGGTCACGGTATTGAGAGTTTTGCCGGGGGTCTGGGAGAGATGGCCGGCACAATAGTGCCCATTCTGGCCAATGGCCTGTTTGGTTTGGTTGCAGGGTTGTTGTTAGTCGCGGTGCTGACGCCATTGCTGAAAAGATTTAAAAAGCCGGAAGCTCAGCAAAGCTGAGAGTTAGGGCAAGCTTAGACACAACCGTCGAATAACCGGCTCACCAGCACCGGCACCGCGGTTTCTACCCGCAGTATGCGTTGCCCCAGATGCACCGCCTGGCAGCCTGCCTGCTGCAGTTTATCCACTTCGTAATCGGTGAAGCCACCTTCCGGGCCAATGCACAGCGCCGCTGAGCCTTGCAGGTGCACAGGGCAGGGCTGTGCGCTGCCTGGATGCGCCACCAGTGCCTGTTTGCCGGCCAGCAGCGCCGGCAGCTCGTCTTCCACAAAGGGCTTGAACAGTTTGCGAATGTGCACTTTGGGCATCAAGGTGTCGCGAGCTTGCTCCAGCCCCAGCACCAGATTGTCATGCAACGCCGGCTCTTGCAGCCATGGGGTTTGCCAGAAGCTCTTCTCCACTTTGTAGCTGTTGATCAACCACAGTTCTTTTACGCCCAGGGTAGCGCAGGTTTGCAGAGTGCGACGGAACATTTTTGGCCGCGGCATGGCCAGCATCAGTGTAAGCGGCAGAGGTTCTGGCGGGGCTTGGTCAAGGGTGACGTGAAGTTCGGCGTAGTGATCGGTCAGTTTGGTCACCCGGCCCACACCGATATTGCCGTTTACCTGGCCCACCGGCACGCTGTCACCCACGGCGATTTTACGGATGCTGCGTAAATGTTCCAGGCGGCGATCGCTTAAGCGCACGGTATCGGTAGAAATGAAATCCGCGGCGAACAGCAAGGCCAGATTCATTCGCTGCCGGGCACTTTGGCCTCGCCGGCAACCGCAACTTTGCGCTTCATCAGCCGGCCGAACAATATGCCGAGCTCAAACAAGATCCACATGGGCAGCGCCAGCAATGTTTGCGAGATAATGTCCGGAGGGGTCAGCATCATGCCGATAATAAAGCAACCAACCACCACATAAGGGCGCTTGGCAGCCAGGTCATCCGGCGTGGTGATGCCGGTAATAATCAGCAGAATGGTGGCAATCGGAATCTCGAACGCCACACCAAAGGCAAAAAACATTTTCAACACGAAATTCAGATAGCTGGTGATGTCTGGCAGTTCCACAACGCCCTCGGGGCCAACCGAGGTAAAGAAGCCGAAAACCAGTGGAAACACCACGTAGTAGGCAAAAGCTGCGCCCAGGTAGAACAGCAGCACTGACGAAAAAAGCAGTGGAAAGGCTATTTTTTTCTCGTGGGCGTAGAGGCCCGGGGCAATAAAGCTCCAAAGCTGGTACAGAATAACCGGGATGGCGGCAAACACCGCCAGCACCAGGGCCAGCTTCAGGGGGGCAAAAAACGGCGAGGTAACATCGGTGGCGATCATGCTCTGGCCCACCGGCAGCAGGCTGCGGATAGGTTCAGACAACCAAAGGTAAAGTTCGTTGGCAAACGGGTAAATAAAGGCGAAGCACACCACCACCGCCAGCACCATCTTCAGCAGGCGGTTACGCAATTCCAGTAGATGTTCAATCAGCGGCATTTCAGGCTGGTCGGGCACGTGGTTATCGGCCCCGGTCTGTTCTGTCATGAACGCGTATCCGAAGCATTCCCAGAGCTGGGGGAAGGTTTGTTAAGGTCGATCGGGCTTTCTGGGGCTTTTTCCAGCGAGCTGTCGGCGGGTTTTGCGATGGTGGGTGTGCCATTTTCATCCCACAGCTCAGACAGCGCAGACGTTACTTTACGGTTGGCCTGATTCAGTTGGTTCTGCGCCGGTTTGACCATGTTTTCATATTTTTTAGCTTCATCCAGGGCATCACGGACAGTTTTTTGAACATCTTCCAGGCCCACATCCCCGGCTTTTTTCAGCTCTTTGCGCAGGTCGTCGGCCTTCAATTCGCGGTCAAGCTCGGAAGTAAACTGGGTCATCATACGCCGTGCAGAACCTATCCAGCGCCCAGCAGCGCGCGCAGCCGAGGGCAAGCGCTCGGGGCCCAGCACCAGCAAAGCAATAACGCCGCAGATCAATAGCTCAAGAAAGCCGATATCAAACATTCAGCAGGCTCTCAGCTTTGGGTTTTATCCCGGGTTTTGTCGTCTGTAGCGGACTGCTGAAACTGTGCGCTGTCTTTCTCCTCCAGATTATCCGGATTGGAGGTATCGGTTTTACCGTCGTCATCGGTCATGGACTTTTTAAAACCACGAATGGCGCCGCCAAGATCGGTACCGATATTGCGCAGTTTTTTCGTTCCGAACAGCAAAATAACAATGCCGAGTACAATAAGAAGTTGCCAAATACTGATGCCCATGGTGAATCCTCGTTCAAATGTTGGCAGTGGTCGCTATTGTACGCCACTGACGGCACTGTGAAAAAACCTCTTCAGAGGTAGATACCCTTATTTCTGACGCGCGGCTTTTTCTTCCAGGCCCGACAGGTCGAATCGCCGCGCCAATTCGTTAATGACATCGTCAGGCCCAGCATTCAGACGCGACAACATTACCAGAGTGTGGAACCACAAGTCTGCGGTTTCCGCAATCAGCTCATCGGTGTTGCCGCTGTGCTCGGCATCTTTGGCGGCCAGCAGGGTTTCAGTGCATTCCTCGCCAACCTTTTCCAGAATTTTATTCAGCCCTTTGGCGTGCAGGCTGGCTACATAAGAGCTATCTGGATCGGCGTTTTTGCGGGCTTCCAGCACCTGCGCCAGTTGTTGCAGTACGTCACTCACCGTTGGGGTCCTCGGCATTTTTTGCTGTGTTGTAAATAGCGCTTGGGTCTTTCAGCACCGGTTCTACGTTCTGCCATTGGCCGTGTTGCAGTGATTGGTAAAAGCAGCTACGCCTTCCAGTGTGACAGGCAATGCCACCTTTTTGTTCTACCTTCAGCAAAATCACATCGGCGTCGCAGTCCAGGCGGATGTCCTTTATCACCTGCTGATGGCCCGAACTTTCGCCTTTGCGCCAAAGCTTACCGCGGGAACGTGACCAATATACGGCCAGGCCTTCGGTAACGGTCAGCTGAAGCGATTCCGGGTTCATCCAGGCCATCATCAGTATATCGCCGTTATCGGCATCCTGAGCGATGGCGGGTACCAGGCCGTCTGCTGTCCAGCGGATGGCGTCAAGCCAGGCTGGCTGGCGTTCAGTGGCAGGTGTTTGCTCCATAGGTTCAGTCCTGAAAGCGGGTTAACGGCTGCCGCGCAATACCAGCGCGCCAGCGGCAATAAACAATATCCAGCTCCACACCGGCAAGCCGCTGAGCCATTGTTGGCTGGGTGGATGGCTGGCGGCAACCGCCGCTGCGGTTAGTGACGCCGCTATAAAACCCCTGCGCCAACGTCGTTCGCTGCGCAACTGCTGCTCTTTCAATAACGCCAGCGTGTCCCGATTTTGCTGTTCGGTGGGGCCTGCGCCCCGTAGCTGTAACAACGCATCGTGAATCAACTGCGGCATTTCCGGAGACTGTTCCAGCCAAGCAGGAAAGTGAGTTTGCAGGGTTTTCAAAAAACCCGACGGCCCAATACGCTTGCGCATCCATTGTTCCAGGTACGGTTGCGCAGTGCTCCACAGGTCCAGGTCCGGGTAGAGCTGGCGGCCAAGACCCTCAACATTCAGCAGGGTTTTTTGCAGCAGCACCAGCTGAGGCTGCACTTCCATGTTGAAGCGGCGGGCGGTCTGAAACAGGCGCAGCAGAAAGTGGCCAAAGGAAATTTCTTTCAGCGGGCGCTCGAAAATGGGTTCGCACACGGTGCGAATCGCCGCTTCAAATTCATTAACCCGGGTGTCCGGTGGTACCCATCCGCTTTGAATGTGTAACTGCGCCACCTGGCGGTAATCGCGGCGAAAAAACGCCAACAGGTTGCGGGCCAGGTAGCTTTGATCGTCTGGGGACAGAGTGCCAACAATGCCAAAATCAATGGCGATGTACTGGGGGTCGGCCGGGTTGGTGATATCGACAAAAATGTTGCCAGGGTGCATGTCGGCGTGAAAAAAGCTGTCGCGGAACACTTGGGTGAAAAAGATCTCCACGCCTTTTTCGGCCAGCACTTTCATATTCACGCCGGCGGCGTTTAGCGTAGCAACATCGGCAATGGGTACGCCATAAATGCGCTCCATCACCAGCACCTGCTTGCGGGTGAAGTCCCAGTCAATAAAGGGAATGTAAATCAACGGCGAGTTGTCGAAATTACGCCGCAGCTGGCTGGCGTTGGCGGCTTCACGCTGCAGGTCAAGCTCGTCGTGAATGGTGGCGTCGTAGTCAGCTACGACTTCCACCGGATGCAGACGTTTGCCTTCAGCCCAGTATTTCTCCAGCAGGCCGGCCATCAGGTACATCAGGCTGAGGTCTTGGCGGATGGTTTTTTCAATGCCCGGGCGCAGCACTTTCACCACCACCTTTTGGCCGTTTTTTAGAGTGGCTGCGTGCACCTGAGCCACCGATGCTGACGCCATGGGATCTGCGCTGAATTCGGCAAACAGCTCGGTGACCGGGGCGCCCAGTGCGCGCTCTATAATTTCACGGGCGCTATCGCTTGGAAACGGTGGCACTTTGTCTTGCAAGGTTTTCAGGGAGTCGGCCATGTCGTCCGGCAGCAGGTCGCGCCGAGTAGACAGTATCTGGCCGAATTTAACGAACACCGGCCCCAGCTCTTCCAGGGCGATGCGCAAACGGTCACCGCGGTCGAGCTTGGGTTGTGAAAACAGATGCCAGGGCGCCAGTATAAAAATGACTTTCAGCACTGGCGGAAGCTCGGCCAGGGGCAGAAAAATATCCAGTCGGTAGCGGCAGAATACCCAAAATATCCGAAACAGGCGTTGCAGACGGCTCACGAATTCTCCTGTTTTTCAGACGGTTCAGGCGGGTGAGATGGGAGACGAGAAGCCGGCTTGCTCTGGGGCAGGAACTCCACGCGGGCGGCCAGGCGCTCAACCCGAAGGCTAAGGGCATCTATATCCTGAAAGCTGGCCTCCAACTCGCGGCGGCCGGGCAAGGCGCCGGTTTCTTCGTGCAGGTATTCTTCCAGATTGCTGGCCATGCTGTGTCGCGCATCACGGCTCCACTTCACGCCATTGCGCAAGCGTTTGGCCAGAAAATGCGCCGGCACATCGCCCAGATGGCGAGCCATGGCCGCTTCCCAATCCGGATTCAGCTGTTCAATAGCACGTTGAAACTGGTGTGCCAGAGCGGTGTCGCCACTGATGCTCAGACGGCCGTCTTTAATGGCGCCTGTGTCGCCGCTGGCCATGGCACAAAACGCCATAGCTGGCCCGCCAATCACCAGCCCGGGCTGTGTGGCCGGCTGGCTGCCCACCAACACGCCTTTGCCGCCTTGGGTCAGAGTAAGGGTTAATGCCATGGGCGCAGTCAGGTCAAACTGTACCGGAGCCGTCAGCGCTGCCAGCAACGCTTTGCGGCCGGCCGGGTCAAACTCCAAGGCTTGGTTCAGCGCCGTTTCAACAATGGCGCTGACAGCGCTGAGCAGGGTTGGACCAGGGAACATCAGGGTTTTATTCCCACGTGCAGAGCCACAATGCCACCGGTCATATTGTGGTATTTGCAGTTGGCGAAGCCGGCGGTTTCCATCATCGCTTTGAGAGTGTCCTGGTCTGGATGCATACGGATGGACTCCGCCAGGTATTTGTAGCTCTCGCTGTCGCCGGCAATCAACTTGCCCATAAATGGTAAAGCGGTGAATGAGTAAGTGTCATAAGCCTTGCTTAGCAGCGGGTTAGTGGGCTTGGAAAACTCCAATACCATCAGTTTACCACCGGGTTTTAGTACCCGAGCCATGTCCCTCAGAGCCTGGTCTTTGTCGGTCACGTTGCGCAGGCCAAAGGCGATGGATACGGCGTTGAAGCTGTTGTCCGGAAACGGCAAGTGTTCTGCGTCAGCCTGTACGTATTCAATGTTGCCAGCGTAGCCACGGTCTGCCAGGCGGCTGCGACCGACTTTCAACATGGAGGCGTTGATGTCGGCCAGCACCACTTTGCCACTGGGCCCGACCAAATCTGAAAACTTCATGGTCAGGTCGCCGGTACCGCCTGCGATGTCCAGTACCTGGTGCCCCGGGCGCACGCCGGAGAGCTCAATCGTGAAGCGTTTCCAAAGGCGATGAACACCCATCGACATCAAATCGTTCATGAGGTCGTATTTGCTGGCCACGCTGTGAAAAACCTCGGCTACCTGGCCGGCCTTCTGGCTTTTTGGTACATCGCGAAAACCAAAATGGGTAACGTCGTCTTTCGGCTTATCCGGTTTTGCGGTGCTGGCTGGCGTTTGCTGATCGCTCATGGAACTGTCCTGTCAGAATCTGAATCCCGTATTCTAACGTCTGCGGGGTTGGCTACAAGTTTAATACCGCCTTACACTGTAAAACCTGTCATTTCGCGAGAGAAACCTGATTTATGTCCGTTATTGATATTCACCGCACTCACACCATGGACAAACAGCACGCCCGTGAAGCGGCTGAGACCCTGGCCGCCGACCTCTCCAGCCGTTTCGATATGAATTACGCGTGGGAAGGCGATGTTATGAAATTCAAGCGCAGCGGAGTGCAGGGCCAGCTCACGATTAATCACGGCGACTTGCACGTCTACTTGGAGCTGGGACTGCTGTTACGGCCCATGAAAGGCCGGATTGCACAGGAAATCGAATCCCAGTTAGACCAGATTATTCGCGTTTGAAGTCCCAAGCGGCCCGTGTCAAAGCGACGCGGGCAGTTCAAAGGGCTGCGATTGACCGGCCAGAATGTTGTCCATAATGCGCCGTTCACGCAGCACTAGCCGGTCAATCAGCTTGCCGACGTTATCCATACACCGGAACGCGCTGTAGCCACGGTGTAGAAAACTGTGCAAATCCTGCAGGTCGGCCATTTCTGCCGGTCCGCGGCCCATAGACAGCAGCCAGCCCAGTGTTCGGTTACGCACGTACCGGTCAAGGCGATGGCCCACATCGGCGATCAGTTCAATCTGACGCAGTCGCTGGGGTTGGTCATCGGCGTAACGGTAGGCCAGGCAGTAGTCCTCTACGGCCAGCGCCTCTGCATTCATTTGATGGCTATGCAGCGCGCTTGCCAGATTATGGTCCAGTTGCTGGGTCAGCAGGTTGAGCTCCACCAGTCTGGCGAGGGTTCGTAACTGGTGGTCTGGCAGCCACCTCACCATTTTTGGGAAAACCCGATCGATATTGTCGTCGCGGTGGCTCATTCCGGTGGGCGCGTACAAATCCGTCAGCAAAAATTCCAGCCCCTGGTGATAGCCCGGGTTCTGGTATAAATCCTGGTGGGTCTGTTTTAGTCGAGCGGCCTGCCAGCTGGCCACTTGAGCGCTTTGCTGTTGCAGCGGATGATGGCTGTGGCTCTGACGAAAATCGTGATACGCCAGCAGCCAATGCTGCAACTGACGGGCGTTATCGCTGTAAACGGCGGTTTCAACCAGGCGCTGGCGATACATAAATAGGCTCCGGCTGGGCGGTTGAATCGGGGGGCGGCATTGTAACCGAGTAGCCTGGCCTGTGCTGAAGTGTCATCAATAGCTGTTGGGGGGGGGGCATCAGGCGTCAGCATGCGCAATCTGTGTTAACTCCGGTATCCATTTTTTGTCATCCAGAATGATAAAATGACTGGGCGCCGTGGTTTCCACAATCTTCAAGTTTTCGCCACCCTTGCGGGCACTGGCCAGCATGGCGTTGCGGTCGAGCACCCGGTCAGTAGCTGGAACCAGCACAATACCCCGTGTGATGTGCTGGTAAACGCTGGTATCGGTGCGCTCCATCCAAGCCAGCAGATTGTCGATATTGCGCACAATGGTCAGGTGATCTTTGGTGGCGTGGAACAGCTTGCTGAGCAGTTTTTTCTTGCGCCGGTTCATTTTGCCAAAAAATGTCTGGTTGTAAGCCGAATTGGAAGTGCTGTTCAGCAGGCGGACAATCCACGGCCACATGCTGGGGCTGAGTGGTTCCAGTAATGCTAGCATCAGTGGGTGAGCGCGGCCCTGGGGTAGTATCGGGGCCTCCAGTACCAGCTCTATGTCGTGGTAAAGCTCTGGCCATTGGCGGATAGCTTCCAGTGCCACCGCGGCACCGCGGGAGTGGCCGTGAATGCGCACGTTGTTGCTGCCTATAAGATTGCGCATGGCCTGGTTGAGTATGCAGGCATCGTATTCGATGGTGCCGGCCAGATGCTTGATGTCCACCGCCCAGTCGGGCGTCTGCGGCGTAACGCCACTAACAGGCACGTGGTAATTGCTGCAGGTAATCAGGATCAGTTCGGTGGTGGGAGCGTTGTAGGCCTGGGTAAAATAGCAGTGATTTTCCATAAAACCGTGTATACACACCACTGTGTGCTCTGCCGGGCCACTGTGATTGCGCACAGAAATTGCACCTTCGCCGATAGAAAATACCTGACCCGAAAACATCTCGGCGTAAGCGTTTTCGATAGGTTTGATCAGTTTGCGAATATGGCTGGCCTGCATAGTCTCTCCTGATCGTTATAGCGAGCGCCCGCATTTGCAGCAAGACAGACGGGCTCTGTGCTTATTATAAGCCTGCCGCTAAAGCCGTGCGCAATACTTTAGCCTGTGCCGGGTATACGCAGGCTCTGGAGGCGCCGGTGGATGTCTGGCACAATATCGTTCTATTCTCAATCTCAGGATTCGCCGAGATTACCGCAACTTAGCTCATCTTACACAAAAGGCAGCGGATTTTGAGCCAGCAAGCTTTGCATTTGATGTTGCCTGCCGATGCAGGCTGGCTGGCTGCCGAACGGCCGGAAAACCCGCTGGTTACCACCGTGTTGCTTCGTGTTCAGGGGCTTACAGCTGCTCGCCTGCGAGAATTCTTGCATGTTTACTGGGGTGCCTGGGAGCGTTTTCGCTTTCGCCCGGAACCTTACGCCGGCTATTGGCGCTGGCAGGAAAGTGCGGATTTTGATGTGCGCCAGCATCTGGATATTGTGCTGGACCGCTTTACGGCACCCCAACAGCAGCCCTGGATAAACACCGTTATCAGCCAACCGCTGCCCATTTATCGTCCATTATGGAAATTCTGGTTGGCGCCCAACGCCGTTGGTGGTGGGTTATTGCTTATACGGATACACCATTGTTACGCCGATAGCGCGTCGCTGGCGCAGCTGCTGGAACAACTGTTCACTGCCTCGCCGCAGCAACACCCGGTACTTTACGGCGCAGCGCACCCGGCAGACCTTGAACGCTGGCTGCAGTGTGCTAAAAATTGGCTGAGTGAGCGTGTTTTTGGTGCTGAGAGCCCTCCGCCCGAAAACGCTGAGAGCCCCCCGCCCGAAACCGACGCGGTACAGACGGCAGCCGCTGCTGGGCAGCTGCCGGGCACTTTTAGCTCAAGCGCTGCCACGGCGCTTGAGCTCGCGGGCCAATTAGGCAGTTACCTGGCCCAGCCAGACGACAGTCCCAGCAACCTGAGCAGGCCATTAACCGGCCAGCGTCAGTGCTGTTGGTCCGCAGCGATTCCCGATGCGCGTCTACAGGCGGCGGCCCAGACGCTGGGCGTTAGCAGCCGCGACGTGTTGGCGGCCTGCATCACGGCGGCTTTGCAGGCGCAGCTCGGGCTGAGCCCGCAGGCGCTGGAACAAGCCCAGATTAACCTGTTGCTGCCAGTGGATGTTCGTTCCCAACTGCCCGCCAGTTTAAGGCCAGCGCTGTCTGAGCCGGGTAATGGCAGTGGCAGTGAACGGTTGTTGCTGCCAATAGACGGCGACAGTTTTGTGGAGCGGGTGTATCGCATAAAACAGGAAGTTCGCCGCCTTCGCGACAGCCTGCAGCCGTTGTTAACCTGGGGCCTGACCGCCTGCAGCGGTTTTTTGCCTGAAATGATAAAACAGACGCCACTGTGGCCTTTTGCCGCTCGCCCCAGTGCAGCGCTGGCCAGCTTCGACGGTGCCGGGGTGGTTCGCTATCTGGCGGGTTGTCGGGTTGACGAACTGGTGGCCTGGAGCCCGCAAGTTGCCGATGCAGGAGTCAGCGTGACCGCTTGCCGCTACGCCGGCCAGCTGCGACTGACAGTGGTTGCCGACCATTCTGCCAATCTGGATGTGCAGCGCTTTCAAAGCGATTGCATGGTGGCTTTGACTCAAGCGCTTGCCAGTCAGCTGGATAATTGAGCTCCCATAACGTCGCGCATTGTCAAAAAACCTGCTGAGTGTCTACAGTATTAGGATCGGCGCCCCAGGATCTCACATCCTCACGTGTGCGGCAGAGACCATAAATGCTTCAAGGAGATGCCATGAGCAACGAACGGGTAGAAAGCGACAGCCTTGGTGAAGTCAGGGTGCCGGCAAGCGCACTTTGGGGTGCACAAACCCAACGCGCCATCGAGAACTTTCCGGTTAGCGGGCAACCCATGCCGCCGGCGTTCATTGCCGCCGTGGTGCAGATAAAAAAAGCCGCGGCGGAAGCCAATGCCAGCCTGGCCTTGCTCAACGGCCCGGTTCGCGACGCCATTGTGCTGGCCTGTGACCAGCTGCTGGCCGGTGATTACTATGATCAGTTCCCGGTAGATCGCTACCAGACCGGCTCTGGCACCAGCACCAACATGAATGTGAATGAGGTGATCGCGGCACTGGCCCAGCTCAGTGGTGTGGTGGTTCATCCCAACGACCACGTGAATATGAGCCAGAGCTCTAACGATGTCATCCCGTCGGCTATCCATATCAGCGCGGTGATAGCGATTCACCAGAACCTGGTGCCGGCGCTGACTCATTTACAAGGCGTTCTGTACGAACGCGAAGCCGTGTACGGCGAGCAGGTAAAAACCGGCAGAACCCACCTGATGGACGCGATGCCGGTAACCTTGGGCCAGGAGCTGCGTACCTGGCGCGAGCAATTGAAAGCGACACAGGCGCGCATCGAACGTGCAGCAGATGAACTCCTGGCGTTGCCCCAGGGCGGCACGGCTGTAGGCACCGGCATTAACGCCGTCAGCGAATTTGCGCCTGAGTTTACCCGCTGCCTGAAAGCCAATACCGGTTTTGGCTTTAAACCACTAACCCATAAGTTTGTGGCACAGAGCGCAGTGGATGCGCCGGTGGCGCTGTCGGCGCAGCTGCGTGGGCTTGGCATTGTGCTGACAAAAATCGCCAACGATTTGCGCTGGATGAACAGCGGCCCTATTCACGGGCTGTCAGAAATCAGCCTTCCGGTACTTCAGCCAGGCAGCAGCATTATGCCAGGCAAAGTGAACCCGGTGATCCCCGAGTCTGTGGCTATGGTAGGCGCCCAGATTATGGGACTTGATGCCTCTATCGCTTACGCCGGGCAGTCTGGTAATTTCCAGCTCAACGTGATGTTACCGTTGGTAGGTGCCAACCTGCTGGAGATGATTGGCCTGTTAAGCAATGCCAGCAGTCTGCTGGGTGACAAAGCGCTAAAAGGCTTCACTGTAAACGCAGAGCACTTAAATGCAGGTGTTGGCCGTAATCCCGTGCTGGTGACGGCGCTGAACCCGGAAATTGGTTACAGCCTGGCGTCTGAAATTGCCAAAGAGGCCTACGCCAGTGGCCGCCCGGTAATTGATGTGGCTGAAGAGCGCAGTGGTCTCAGCCGCGAGCGGCTTGAGCAGCTTATGGACCCGTTAAAACTGACCCGCGGCGGGCTGGCAGGATAGCGAGTGTCCATTATGGCTAATTGGTGAACCTACTGAGCTTCTGAGAGTCCGAAGAACCAGGCGGGGTACTCCAAACGGGACATTCTAGACGAGACACGAGTGGTCCGCGTGATCAGATTGAACGAACAATAGGTACACAAACAAGCGTATTTGCGGAGGTAGTAATGACAACATCCTGTAGCGTCCCCGGCATGACCGTGCCGCGCAGCCGGTTTCCGGATCCAGAGCAGGATCTTCCTGCAGACCAGGACAGCGGGCAGATAGTACTTGCGGGTGGCTGTTTCTGGTGCGTGGAGGCGGTAATTATAGCCATGAACGGCGTGCACTCGGTTGAATCCGGCTACGCTGGCGGATCTGCTGACAGCGCTAACTATCAGGCTGTGTGCACCGGTACCACTGGCCACGCCGAAGTGATTAAGATTGAATACGACCCAACCCAGGTGTCGTTGGGCAGCTTGCTGAAAGTATTCTTTTCGGTGGCTCACGACCCCACCCAACGTAACCGCCAGGGCAACGATATTGGCACCCAGTATCGCTCGGCGATTTTTTATCAGTCGGCGCAGCAGCGTCAGGTCGCGCAAGCTTACATTGAGCAGTTGAACCAGGCAGGCGTGTTCCACTCGGCTGTGGTGACGGAACTGGAGCCTCTGGAAACCTTCTACGTAGCAGAAGCCGATCACCAGAACTTCGCCGCTCGGAACCCGGGCCAGCCCTACATCATGGCGGTTGCTGCACCTAAAGTGCAGAAACTGGTTGACCAATATAGCGAACGGTTAAAGCCGGGCGTAGCGTCATCTACCGACGATCACTCGAATAAAGCGTAAGGAGCCCTATTTTGGCCGAATCTGCAGCAGGATACGATTTGACGCCGCTAACAGCGGAACAGATTGAAGGGAAAGCCGTTGGCCTGAGCGCCGACGAGCGCCGGATATTGTTAGACCATGGTACCGAACCGCCGTTTTGCGGCACGCTGCTGGACAACAAAAAGCAGGGTGTTTACGAATGCCGGTTGTGTGACTTGCCGTTGTTTAGCTCTAATTCCAAGTTTGATTCGGGTACCGGCTGGCCCAGCTTTTTTCAGCCATTCGATCCGCAACACATTCATTATATTGAAGATGACACACTGGGTATGCGTCGTACAGAAGTGCGCTGCCCGCGCTGTGATAGCCATCTGGGTCACGTTTTTCCAGACGGCCCGGCGCCCACCGGTCAGCGCTACTGCCTGAACTCGGTGGCCCTGGTGTTCAAGGAAAACGCCAGCAATTAGCCGGTGGCGGCTATAATGGTGGTTAACAGGTAGCCTGTGTAGGTCACATAAATCAGCATTAGAATGCCACCATCTACCCGACTGATGACGCGGCTGCGGCCGGCAAAGCCAAAGCCCATCAGCAGTAAGCCAACGGTCAGCGCCAGCATAAGTGACCAGTCGCGATAGAGGACCTCTGGGTCCACCTGCAATGGGTTGATGGTCGCGGCAAGGCCAACTACTGCTAAAGTGTTGAAAATACCCGAACCCAGAATATTGCCCAAAATCAGATCGTGCTCATTTTTACGTACTGCGGCCAAGGCTGAAGCCAGCTCCGGCAAAGACGTGCCAACGGCGACAACGGTAAGGCCAATAATAAGATCACTGATACCCAGGCTTTGGGCGACGTAAACCGCGCCCCAAACCAGCATTCGGGAACTGGCGACCAACAGCACCAAGCCAACAATCAGCCAGAAAACGGCGTTTCTCAGCGGCATGGGGTGGGCCGACGCGCTTTCCTCTACGTCGGCTTCAAGGCTGTCATTTTTATTGCGTATGCCCTGAAAGATGAACCAACCCATCACTGTCGCGAAAACTGCCAGCAAAACCCAGCCGTCGGTGCGCGACAGCTCGCCGTCAATCAGCTGGTAACCGGCAATCAGGGTAAGGCCGACGAGCAGTGGCAGTTCCTTGCGGATGATTTGCGAATTTACGGCAATGGGCGCAATGATGGCTGTTAAGCCAACAATCAGCGCTATGTTGGTAATGTTGGAGCCGTAGGCGTTGCCCAGGGCCAGGCCGGAGTTGCCTTCCATTGCGGCTATAGCAGAAACAGCCAGCTCGGGAGCGGATGTGCCAAAGCCGATAATCACCATGCCGATCAGCAAAGTGGGCATGCCCCAATGCTTAGCGGCGGCTGCGGCCCCGTCTACAAACTTGTCAGCGCTCCACACCAGAAGAATCAAGCCGGCAATGATTGCGCCTATCGCCAGTAACATACGTGCTTCCTCTTTATGAAACCCAAGTGTGAGACTAAAGTCACGATGATATTGTCTGGCAAAGACGGGAAAATCAATTACAACGGAGACATACTCCCGGGGCCAGGCGAGTCATTACATGACGCCCAACCGTTGCCTATTACTATTTATTAGTGCGCCGAAAGCCGAGATAATCGTCACATCGAATTCAGGAACCAGTTGCCAGCATTATTATCTCCATCTGGCTGGTTTCCGACAGGCTCTTTTGCTGATCGTGAAAGAGCACACAAGCTCAATACTTGCTAGGGTAAAAAACCAATGGCCGTAAGACAGGCAGACGTAGTGCTGGTCGGTGGGGGCGTAATGAGCGCTACCCTCGGCATGATACTGAAGCAGCTAGACCCCACCATGGACATTGTTCTGGTGGAGCGTCTGGATCACATTGCCCACGAAAGCACCGATGGCTGGAACAACGCAGGCACCGGTCACGCCGGCTACTGCGAGCTGAACTACACCCCCGAAACCGACGAGGGCGATGTAACCATCGACCGGGCCTTGCAGATAAACGCCCAGTTCGAAGTAACGCTGCAGTTCTGGTCGTACCTGGTTGAGCAGGGTATATTGCCCGATCCGAAAAAATTCATAAACCGTACCCCGCACCAGAGCTTTGTCTGGGGCGAAAAAGACGTTGCCTTCCTTAAACGCCGCTTCGAACGCCTGAGTGCGCACCATCTATTTCGTGAAATGGAATACAGCGAGTCGCCGGAAGACCTCGCCGAGTGGATGCCGCTGATCGTTAAACACCGCGACCCCATGCAGCGCGTTGCCGCTACCCGGATAAAGCACGGCGCCGATGTGGATTTTGGCTCCCTGACCCGCAACATCGTAACGCACCTGGAAAGCCAACCGGGCTTCGAGCTAATGCTGAACAGCCCGGTGCACTATATCGACCAGCGCGATAACGGGCGCTGGAAAATAAGGGTAAAAAATCAAGAAACGGGTGAGCAAACCAAGCTGGAAGCCGGCTTTGTGTTCCTGGGTGCGGGTGGCGGCGCTCTGCCCCTGTTGCAGAAATCAGGGATTGATGAAGCCGAAGGTTACGGTGGTTTTCCGGTGAGCGGCCAGTGGTTGGTGTGCGACCGGCCGGAAGTGGTGCAGCAGCATCATTCCAAGGTGTATGGCAAAGCGCCGATTGGTGCGCCGCCTATGTCGGTGCCACACCTGGACACCCGCATTATCAACGGCGAGCCGGCTTTGTTGTTTGGCCCGTTTGCCGGTTTTACCACCAGGTTCCTGAAGCAGGGTTCGGTGTTTGACCTGATCAGTTCCGTGCGCTCGTCAAACTTGCGCCCCATGCTGTCGGTGAGCAAGTCCAACATGGACCTGACCCGCTACCTGATTGGCGAAGTGTTCCAGTCCCACAGCGACCGGGTAGACGCACTGCGGAATTTCTTCCCGGATGCCCGTGAGGGCGACTGGCACCTGCAGGACGCAGGCCAACGGGTCCAGATCATTAAAAAAGCCAAAGACGGCGGCGGCAAGCTGGAGTTTGGTACCGAGATTGTAGCGGCTAAAGACGGCACGCTGGCTGCGCTACTGGGAGCATCCCCCGGTGCCTCAACGGCAGCTAGCGCCATGCTCGACGTATTGCAGCACTGCTTCCCTGAGAAAATGAAAACCCCGGAGTGGCAGGCACGCATGAAAGTGTTGGTGCCATCCTACGGTCAGTCTCTGGTAGAAGACGAAGAGCTGCTGTTAAAAGTGCGTGAGCGTACGCTCACCACTCTCAAGCTCAAACCGTAACGCGTAATCCTGACGGGGCAAGCGCATAAAAAACCGGAGCCAGGCTCCGGTTTTTTGTTTTATGGTACCGGCAATAATAGCCGCGTCATCAGGCCTGCTACTGGCGCCCTTTCGCTGCGATTAACATAGCGTGCATCAGTTCCTCAGCGTCGAACTTGGTTAGCGCGGTATCAGCACCGACCTGCTCGGCATAACTCAGGCTCATTTCGCTGTTCAGTGAGGTATGCAGAATAATATATGGCTGGTGCAGTTGGCTGTTGTCGCGCACCTTGAACGTCAGTTCATAGCCGTCCAGGCCCGGCATTTCGATGTCACTCACCAGAATATTCACCGGTTTTCCGTGGGCGCTGCTCTCCAGCAGGTACTCGAGCGCGGCCGTGCCGTCTTCGGTTACCTGATAGCCAATATTCTTGCGATCCAGCACATCGCAGAGCTGTTTGCGCGCCACCCGTGAATCATCTACCAGCAGAATCGACATGTTGCGCAGGGTTTCTATCTCCATATCATTCAGCAGCACGTCCTGACTGTTCAAAGACTCCGGGTATACCCGAGCCAGTAGCAATTCCAGATCCAGCAGTTGCACCAGAGCGCCATCAAGGGTCAGCAAACCGGTAATAAACGCGTTCTTACCCAGGGCCTGGGGCGGCGGTAATACCTTTTTCCAATCGGCTTCAACGATGCGTTGCACGCTGCGCACCATAAAACCGATTTCCTGACGCTGCACGTCGGTCACAATAATGGAGGCTTCGGCGCGCTCTTCCGCGCTTAGCGCCGGGTAACCAATAGCCGCGGCCATATCAATTACCGGCACCGCCGCGTTACGGAAGGTGGCCGTGCCAACAATGGCGTGGTGGCTGTGGGGCAGGCGACTAAGACGCCTGAACGGCATGATTTCGCGAATTTTCAGAGTGCCCAGGCCAAACTGCCGGTGGTCTGTCAGTTGAAACAGCAACAGTTTTTGCAACTGTTTGGGTTGGCTACTCATAAGCGTACCTGTCAAAAAACGGAATGAATATTCAGCATCACGGCCAGAACAAACAGCATAACCGATGAGGGTAAAAAAACAGCGTCACTGACACAATTTGTGCGAGTACGTATTTAGCATGTTATCTTCTGATTTTGAGTGATAGCCCATTTGCTGTGCCGAACCGCAAACGTCAAAGGAATGAACGATGCGACCCGTCCCGATATCCATTACTGCTATGGTGGTGTTATTCAGCCTGTCTAGCGCGGCAAAAGCCGATTACTACCGCTGGACCGACGCCAACGGCGTTACCCACTTCACTGACAAACCCAAAACTCCCGGCAGCCAGGCGATCGATTTTCGCAGGCCCACTGTGATTCCTATCGCAGAAAATAACCGACGCCGTGGCGACCGTTTGCAAGGCCTTCAGCCTGACACGCAGGAAAACTCGGCCAGCGCAATGTCTGAGGGTAACGCTCAAAAGGGCGCGCAATCCAATGCGGCCCAGATTGCCCAGCAAAAAACCTGTGAGAATTATGCAGACCGCATCGGCAATATAGAAAGCCGATTGCGCGCCGGTGGCTATTCAGCGTCTAGCGGAAACAGGCTAAGGCGCGACAGGCGGGAGCTGACGAGCAAGCGTACCTGGGAGTGCCTGAGGCGCTAGGTGCAGTGCCAGATAGTCCACCAGCAGGCGTACCTTGGGCGACAGGTGCCGGTTGTGCGGGTACAGCGCCCAAATACCCTCAAGCCCAGGCTGGTGCTGTTGCAACAACGATACTAGTCGCCCGTCGGCTACGCAGGGCTCCACGTAGTAATCTGGTAACTGCACAATGCCAATGCCCTTGAGGGCAGCGTCCAGCAACGCATAGCCGCTGTTGCAGTGCAGATTGCCACGCACGCGAATAGTCTTTTCTTGCCCGGCCACCTGAAACCGCCAGGTATCCAATGTGCCTGGCAGGCAGTTGTGCTGCGCCAGATCCGCTAGCGTTGCGGGCGAGCCATGACGTTCCAAGTATTGCGGTGATGCGCACATATATTGGCGGCGTGAACCGAGCCGTTTGGCCATCATGGTGGAATTTTCCAGATTGCCCAGGCGGATCGCCAGGTCAAAACCGCCGTCCACCAAATCCACCTTTTGATTGGTGAGTATCAATTCTGCGCTCACGCCGGGGTAGAGCGCGATAAAATCGTTCAGCAACGGTGATATCCGGCTTTCACCGTAAGTGGTGGGTGCCGTGATTTTTAATCTGCCCTGGGGCACACTTTGTAAATTGGTCAGGGCCCGCTCGGCTTCATTCAGACCATCCAGCAGCGGGCGGCAGTGTTGATAGTAGATCTGTCCGGCTTCGGTCACCGACACTTTGCGCGTGGTGCGGTACAACAGTCGCGTTGTTAGCCGCTCTTCCAAGGCGCTTACTTGCCGGCTGACCTGCGCGGTTGAAATCTCCAGTTTGCGAGCTGCGACGGTAAAGCTGCCCGCTTCCGCCACCGCTACAAACTCTGCCACACCGTTCCATTTCATGATTGTTACCAGCTGGTAAAAGTAATTTTACAAATGGTGTAATTATCTCCTTTCTGGAAACAAATACAATGTCGCTATCAGTTAGTCAGCGATAGCCAGAGGCACAACCATGAGCACTAAAACGATCAAATCCAAAGCCGCCATTGCCTGGGGCCCGGGTCAGCCACTCTCGGTGGAAGAAGTAGATGTAATGCCACCGCAACGGGGCGAAGTGCGGGTGCGCATCGTCGCTAGCGGCGTTTGCCATACCGATGCTTTCACCCTGTCTGGTGACGATCCCGAAGGCATTTTTCCCGCCATTCTCGGCCACGAAGGTGGCGGTATTGTTGAGTCCATCGGCGAGGGCGTCACCAGCGTGGCGGTGGGTGATCACGTTATTCCGCTATACACCCCTGAATGCGGAGAGTGCAAATTCTGCCTGTCGGGCAAAACCAACTTGTGCCAGAAAATCCGCGAAACTCAGGGCAAAGGCTTGATGCCTGATGGCACAACGCGCTTCTCCAAAGACGGCCAGCCGATTTATCACTATATGGGCTGCTCGACATTTTCCGAGTATACCGTGTTGCCCGAAATCTCCCTGGCGAAAGTAAAAAAACCGCGCCGCTAGAGGAAATTTGCCTGTTGGGTTGCGGTGTCACCACCGGCATGGGCGCCGTCATGAACACGGCCAAAGTGGAAGAAGGCGCCACGGTAGCAATTTTTGGCATGGGCGGCATTGGTCTGTCTGCGGTGATTGGCGCCACCATGGCCAAGGCCAGCCGCATCATTGCCATTGACATCAACGAAAGCAAATTTGAGCTAGCTCGTAAGCTCGGCGCTACCGATTGCATCAATCCGAAGCACTACGACAAACCCATTCAGGATGTGATTGTTGAGCTGACCGACGGCGGCGTGGATTATTCATTCGAGTGTATCGGTAACGTCAACGTGATGCGTTCGGCACTGGAGTGCTGCCATAAAGGTTGGGGCGAATCCGTGGTGATTGGCGTTGCCGGCGCCGGCCAGGAAATCTCCACGCGCCCGTTCCAGTTGGTTACCGGCCGGGTCTGGCGCGGATCGGCCTTTGGCGGTGTTAAAGGCCGCTCGGAACTTCCGCAGTACGTCGAGCGCTACTTGAAGGGAGAGTTCAAACTGGATGACTTCATCACCCACACCATGGATCTGGAGAACATTAATACCGCGTTTGAGCTGATGCACGAAGGCAAGAGTATTCGTAGCGTGATTCATTTCGACAAATAGCAGTGAGCTCTTTTGCGCAATTGTACTAAATTCGAGCTTAATTGCGCATTAGCAGTTTTGTTTCTACAACGGTTATAAAACAGGCGGCATAGACGCCACATGCTGTTTAATTCCGCAACCGGGAATGCCGGAAGGAAACCATTATGCCCAGTGCCCACGCCCACCAGTCCGTTGCGACACAGCCCCCCATGCAAGCGGTGCACGCGCTTACAGCTGCCCATGGCGCCGCAGGCCTGCGCTGACCCGCTGCTACACCGGCCAGTTCGCCCAGCCGTTGATCAATCTGCGCAACCAACACGAATACGCCCACGCGGATAACTATCGGCCAGGGCAGGCCAGCGCTTTACCGGGTGCCCGTGTGGAGGGGGGTTCATCCGCTCCCTCCCTGACGTGCTAGGGCATAGGAAACCTAAAACGCGGTGCTTGCGCCGACTGAGAAACCATCAATTTCTGTGCCGTCTTTATCGAACCACGACATGTATTCGACGTTGAGCGTAACTTGGTCGATCAGAGTGAAATCAACCCCAACGCCGAATGATGTGTCTGTTTCAGATTTTGATTCAGAAAAGCCCTGCGCGCTGTACGTTACTTGACCGCGAGTGACGCCAAAAACGGCGTACGGGTAGATTTGCTTTGTGATCGGGAAACCGCCACGGAGGTATGCACCAAACAGCGAATCGAGTTCGATATCGACGTCAGTACCAGTGATATTGACGGTGTCATCGCTAAAACCAAGTCCGGCACGAAGCTCACCCGACAGGTACTCATTGACCTGTGCCCCTAGGCGAAATGTCCCAGCAGTCAGCGAGGCATCGTCATTGATGCCATTTTCGTTATACTCTAGAAAGTTGAGATTGGCCCCGGCATATCCATTCTGGGCTTGAGCCGTTCCTGCTCCCAAAATAGTTGCTGAACCAATAACAAATGCTGAAATTAGTGATTTTTTAGTGTGATTCATGAATGCTCCGTGCGTTTTAGGTGTGCCAAATACTGTTTTAAACATTTAAAAAACAAAAATACTTTTTGATTGCCACCCGCAAGGGTTAATGGCAACAGGGAAAGGTAGCGAACAAGAAACAAATTAACAAGCTGTAGTGCAACAACTGCGGGGGTGTACGAGCAAGATATGATGACTGGACACTCCCGATACGCCAAAAAAATGAGTATTGAATTAGTTGCTTAAAGCAATATTATAACTAGATACGCTAATATCATAGCTACCGTTTGGGCTACTCGCGACAATACCCAAGCTTTAGGTAAAGTAACTCATTGCACTGACTGCTTCCGCAGATACAATATATTTTTGTAGCTGCGCTGGCCCTTGCAATGAGTCGTAAATATCTGCTTTAGATACTCAGTTTTTTCGGAATAGTTGGGCTTCGCGATCCTTGAAAGCTTTGAATTCCAGAGCGTTGCCAGACGGATCGTAAAAGAACATGGTGGCTTGCTCTCCCGGCTCACCCTTGAAGCGTATGTAGGGCTCAATTTCGAAAGCCACTCCGTGCTCACGTAGTTTTGCAGATAGGTTGTTCCATGCAGCCATTTCCAGAACCACCCCGAAGTGTGGAACGGGCACGCCGTGGCCGTCTACAGGGTTTTTATGACTGCTTGCAGGTTGCTCTTTTAGTGCAGGGTTGAGATGACAAACAAACTGATGACCGTACAGATCGAAGTCGACCCAGCTGTCGGATGAGCGGCCTTCAGGGCAGCCTAAAAAATCGCCATAGAATCGGCGAGCTTCGTCTATATCCCGAACTTGTATGGCGAGATGAAATGGATCTTGCACGGCCATAATGTGTGTCCCCAGTATGATAAGTATGAAATGAATGACTAAATGTCGCTACGCATTATGTATGGAATTAAAACAGACAATCGTATTCGTAGCACATTATCTGCCGTTTTTGCCACAGCGGCACTGCTAGCGCTAGGGTTAGTGCGTGCTGAAAATGAAATCAGTACGACGTCCATCTCTCGAACGCCAACTAGGCTAAACAGATACGATATCGGATGACACCGACATCCTCTTCGCGAATCCACTCAATCCTGTGTCCGGTCAGCTTACACAGCGTCTGTAAGTCCCGTCGACCGCTGGGGTCATCGGTCAGAAACTCTATCTGCGTGCCGCTGGGCAAACCCTGAGTGCGTTTTTTAAAACGCAAGATGGGAAGAGGGCACACCAGACCGATGGCATCGATTTGGAGTACCTCTTGATATAGCTCTGATTGATCATTCAAGCCGTACGCTCTCACTGCTGTATTGCTCGGCAGAAGACCACCCGAACTGATCCAGAACTACAGGGGCGAGAGAGGCGATGACTAGGGCTGCAACAAATGCGAAAATCATGACTTTCACGATGATTCTCCTTTGCCTTGTTTAGCTTCGACCTCAGCGACCCACAGATCGTGGTGCTGACGCGCCCACTCCACATCAACCTGACCGTTGCCCATGGCATCGAAGGCACCTTCCATACCGACTGAACCGATATAAATATGTGCCATTATCGCGACCATCATTACGAACGCGACAACCGAATGCCAGATGTTGGCATACTGCATCTCCTCGTGCGGTGCCAACACTGTGGGGAAGTCTGTTCCCAGAATGCTGTTCACGAAGGCAAAAGTATCGGCGAACATAAAAATTTCAAACGGGAACAACAGAGACAGGCCTGACAAAGACACTGAGAAACCCAGCACCATCACAGTCCAGAAAACAATTTTCTGCCCGGCGTTGAACTTTTTTGCTGAAGGATGAGCTTTGGTAAAAATACCGCCGCCCGCCTTAAGCCAGTGCCAGTCCAGCTTGTTGGGGATGTTGTGCGCCACCCACATAACGAAGGTCATCACCAGGCCCAACATAAAAGCCCATGCAATGTTGTTGTGAATCCACTTGGAGCCGATCGCCAGAGTCGAAAAGGCTTCAGGCCCTATAACAGGGATCAGGAAACTGCGCCCCATTAGGGTCAGCAGGCCCGTAATACCCAATGCGACAAACGAGCCCGACAACAACCAATGGCCAAACCGTTCGATGGCTTTGAATCGTTCGATCTTGGTGCCCGCAGGGCCACCGTCGATCATGATTTTTCCGCGCGCAAAGTAGAACACCACAAGCAGCAGAATGGTGCCTAACAGTGCGCCACCGCCGTAGGTAATGATCGGTCCTTCACGCAGCTTATACCAGGGCATGCCTCCGTCCTGGATCAGGACGTCAACCGCAGGCCCCCGGACCTGCGTGCTGGAGTCAATCTCGTTGTAACGAATGCCGCGCCAGATGTCGGCATCAGAGCGCCCTCCCAGAGTCCCCAGACGTTCAGTGATCGCATTCGCATTGGCGGGGTCGCCCAAGTTGTCAGACCGAAAGCTGCTGTCAACCTCCAACTTATTCTGACGGGCCATAATATCTTCGAGAGTTTGAGCACCCCCGGTACTGCTTCGATCAACCCCGGGGGCCTCTTCCGCCCAGACAGTGTTGATGAAAAGGGTTGCCAGCGTAAAGATGGCGGCACCCAATGTTTTAAATTTCATGAGAGCACTCCAGCGGAACGAACAAAAAGAATTTTGTGCCTTAAACAATTCCGGGGCCCGAGGGCCCCGGAGCAGTCGGGCGGGCTTACGCGCCCTTCTTCTCGTAGGCCGTGCCCCATCCCCAGGCGCCTGAACCGAAACCACGGTTCACTACACGCTGACGATAGATGTCCGACACCTCGTTGCCATCACCGGCCAACAGGGCTTTGGTCGAGCACATTTCCGCACAGATCGGCAGTTTGCCTTCTGCAATACGGTTACGACCGTACTTGTTGAACTCGGCTGTTGAGTTGTCTTCTTCAGGACCGCCTGCACAGAACGTGCATTTGTCCATCTTGCCCCGGCTGCCAAAGTTGCCCGCTTGGGGGAACTGGGGCGCGCCGAAGGGGCAAGCATAAAAACAATACCCACAACCGATACACAGGTCTTTGGAGTGCAGCACTATTCCGTCTTCAGTCTGGTAGAAGCAGTCTGTGGGACAAACGGCCATACAAGGCGCGTCTGAACAGTGCATGCAAGCTACCGAGATTGAACGCTCGCCAGGTTTACCATCTTCGATGGTGACGACGCGGCGACGGTTGATGCCCCAGGGCACCTCGTGCTCATTTTTACAGGCCGTTACGCAAGCATTACATTCAATGCAGCGTTCGGCGTCACAGAGGAATTTTGCGCGTGCTTGTCCTTCAAGAGCCATTTTCTACACCTCTTATTATGCTGGCATAATCGAACATAGGGTGGCTTTGGTCTCTTGCATCTGCGTGACCGAGTCATACCCGTATGTTTGAATTGTGTTCGTGGATTCGCCCAAAACAATTGGATCGGCGCCTTTGGGATACTTGTCCCTCAGGTCTTTACCCTCCAAATGTCCGCCGAAATGGAATGGCATAAAGGCCACGCCTTCGCCAACACGCTCGGTGATCATTGCTTTTACCTTGATGCGTCCGCCTTCGGGGCCAGAAACCCAGACATCCTTGCCGTCGCGAACGTTCAGGTTATTCGCGTCTCGGGTGTTTATCTCGATGAACATGTCCTGCTGCAGCTCTGCCAGCCAGGGGTTTGAACGCGACTCGTCACCACCACCTTCATATTCAACCAAACGGCCTGAAGTCAGAATGATGGGGAAGTCTTTGCTGAAGTCCTTCTTCTGAATGGATTCATACAAAGTCGGAACACGCCAGAATTGCTTGTCGGCATACGTCGGATAATCCACGACCAGATCGCGACGGGTCGTGTACAGCGGTTCGCGATGGACCGGCACGGGGTCCGGGAAGTTCCAGACAATCGCGCGCGCTTTGGCGTTACCAAAGGGTGCGCACTCGTGCTTGATCGCGACACGCTGAATGCCGCCTGACAGGTCGGTTTTCCAATTGGTCTCGGGGCCTGCAAACGCGTCAATGCTGGCGCGCTCTTCGGCCGTCAGATCTCCATCCCAGCCCAGGTCCATCAACATCTGCATGGTGAACTCGGGGTACCCGTCTTTAATCTCTGAGTTTTTCGAGTAAACGCCGTCGGCAAGCAAGCTTACACCGTCGCGCTCAACACCAAATCTGGCGCGGAAGGTAAGACCGCCTTCGGACACCGGCAACGACATGTCGTACAGGTTCGGTGTGCCCGGATGGTTCATCTCGGGAGTTCCCCAGCACGGCCAGGGCATACCGTAGATGTCTCCGTCACAGGGCCCGCCAACTGCGCGCAGCGTGGTTCTGTCGAAGTGGTGCTGGTAAGCCATATGCTTTTTCATGCGCTCAGGGGACTGGCCAGTGTAGCCAATGGTCCACATACCACGGTTGAATTCGCGAGTGATGTCCTCGGTAACCGGGATGTCGCCTTCCAGAGCGATGTTGCGGAGCATGCGCTCGGTGAAACCGAACTTGTCAGATAGCAATTTGATGATTTCGTGGTCGACCTTCGAGTCAAACAATGGCTCGACGATTTTTTCACGCCACTGGAGCGAACGGTTGGAGGCGGTTACTGAACCTGAGTTCTCGAACTGGGTGGTCGAGGGCAGCAGGTAAACGCCGTCTTTGCGATCGTGCAGCACGGCTGAAACGGTAGGGAAGGGATCCACTACGACCAAAAGGTCGAGCTTTTCCATGGCTTCCTTCATTTCCAGCATACGGGTCTGGGAGTTGGGCGCGTGGCCCCACAGAACCATAGCGCGGGTGTTATCGGGCTGATCTATGTTTTCCTTGGCTTCCAGAACGCCATCGATCCAGCGAGATACGGGAATGCCCTTCTCATTCATCATGGCGAGGGTCTTGCCGTTTTTATCGAATGAGGTAAAACGACTCTTCATCCAATCCAGATCTTCGTCCCACACGCGTGCCCAGTGAGCCCAGGCGCCCGCTGTCAGGCCGTAGTAGCCGGGCAATGTGTCAGCCAGGACACCTAGGTCAGTGGCGCCCTGAACGTTACAGTGTCCGCGGAAAATATTGGTACCGCCGCCGGAGACACCCATATTGCCCAGCGCCAGCTGCAAGATGCAGTACGCACGGGTATTGTTGTTACCGTTGGTGTGCTGGGTACCACCCATACACCAGATAACGGTACCCGGACGGTTGTTAGCCAGAGTGCGCGCGACGCGTTCGAGTTGAGCACCCGGAGCACCGGTAACGCGCTCGACTTCCGCAGGATCCCAGCGCGCGACCTCTTCACGGATTTCGTCCATGCCGTAAACTCGGGTGCGAATGAATTCTTTGTCTTCCCAGCGGTTTTCAAAAATATGCCACAAGATGCCCCATACCAGAGCAACGTCTGAACCCGGGCGGAAACGCACGTACTCGTCAGCATGCGCTGCGGTGCGTGTGAAGCGCGGATCACAAACAATGACCGGCGCGTTGTTCTCTTCTTTGGCTTTCAGAATGTGCAGCAGTGACACCGGGTGTGCCTCTGCAGGGTTACCCCCAATCAGGAAGATCGCTTTCGACTTGTGGATGTCGTTGTACGAGTTGGTCATCGCACCGTAGCCCCATGTATTGGCTACGCCGGCTACCGTCGTTGAGTGACAGATACGGGCTTGGTGATCGACGTTATTGGTGCCCCAGTAGGCCGCAAACTTACGAAACAGGTAGGCCTGTTCGTTCGAGAACTTCGCACTGCCCAACCAGTAAACCGAGTCAGGGCCGCTCTCTTCGCGGATTTGCAACATCTTGTCGCCGATTTCGTTGATCGCCTGTTGCCAGGAGATCTTTTGCCACTGACCGTCTACCATTTTCGTGGGATATTTCAAACGACGGTCATTATGGGCGCTTTCACGCACCGCGGCGCCTTTAGCGCAGTGGGCGCCAAGGTTGAAAGGGCTGTCCCAGCCGGGTTCTTGGCCAGTCCATACGCCATTTTGAACTTCAGCCTCGACCGTACAACCGACCGAGCAATGCGTACACACCGATTTTTTGCGGACTACTTCGCCACCTGCCGACGACGGGGTAGCAGCCTGAACGCGCGTAGACGTTAGCGACAAAGCCGCCAGTCCACCCACTGCGACACCGGAAGCAGTCAAAAAGCCACGGCGGTCCATCGTTTTTGCAGCGAGGGATGAAAGTAAAGATCCTGTACGGGAGCCCTTCGCTACCCCGTTGGTTTTCTTTCTTAACATATCAAGATACCTCTGTTTTTCTTATTCTCGTTTTCTGGAAATGCGACTATTCAAGAGCATCACGCAATCCTGAATGAGTCACGCTCCCTTAAAAGCGAGCCGATTCGAAATATTTACGTGTGTGCTCAGTGTCACGAAGACCACTGCTTTTCGGGACGTCTTTTACAACCTTGGCTGCGGCATTCGGTGCAACGACGACTGCAACCGCCGCCGGAACTGCAATTGCCGCCATGCGCAAGAAGCTGCGACGGCTGTTTCCATGCTTTTGGTCGTCCATAGGACACCTCCACCTGAGTTAAGGGATCGGATCGATCCGCGTTACTGAATTGCAAACCCCTCAGCCTCTACTGCCATGAAAGCCCGACCAAGCGTGCCTACGGGAGTGTAGAAGATCGCAGTTTGCGCTTTCTCTAGATCGGTAAAAAATAACGCTGCCCATTTTGCAAGGTGCGCGTCAAAAAAGGTTTTTTGTGAGGGCAAATCGCTATCGCACGGGAATTCGCCGGTAATAATGCCCGCCATGATTTCACACAGCGTGCCTATATGATCTTCAGGTTCTTTGACGTCCGCATTGGCTTTGATACCCCGGGCCATCAGGTCGCTACGCAGGTCCGCAAGGGGCTTCTCGTTTAAAAATCCGGTCAGGTAATAACTGGCGTAAGGCAGAAGTTCGCCACGGCCGAGTCCAACGAAAAGGCTGTTGTATTCCCTTTCGGCGTCATTGAGCGCGGTACGCTCGGCAAGAGCAGCGAGATTCTTAGAGGCGGATCCAAGAGGGGTGGCGTCACCCTCTAAAGATGCCAGTCCACGAAGCAATTCGTCCGAAGGCGGGCCGCCTAGTAGGACGCTCAGCAACTGATATATTTGGGCGCGCGCGCGATCTTCGTCGCTGATCGAGCGAGGGCACTGAACTTCAGCTGTGTTGGTCAAATCTTTGTCCTTGGAGTTATTGTTTGACGGCTACATTAAATGTTAGTTATATAACCGATTGGCTTTTCGCGCAACTTTGTCTACAAACGCTAATGTTCAAAACGCATCCGGGGGCGATAGCGCGGCGCAGGTTCCGCGTCAGCTTCGGTCACTTTCACCTCAGCCTCAGCCTCAGTCATTTTTGCTTCAGCCTCGATAAAGTTCGCCTCAGCCTTTATAACGGGAGGTTCGAAATGGTGAATGGTGGGCAAGGAATCAGCAGCGATTTCGGGCTTTGCTGTTTCGGCACCCAGTTCTGGGGCGACCGCGGGGGCAACGGTTTCCAGCGCCTCGACCTGAGTCTCAGCTGGCACATCCGTTTTTTTGGTTTTATCGATTAGACCTTGGCCCACCTTATACAAAGTTTTTACGGCGGTGCCTGCAGTGGCGGCATCCGTAAAATCTTCGTCGTAATCATTAAGCCCGTCCAGTACCGCCAGCACCGGGTTGGACTTCCAAAGCGCGCGAAGGGCCTTGCGGCGCAGAAGTTCAGGAATCTCTTTCCGCATAAACCCTGTAATGTCTGTGCCCAGCTCGATAGCGTCGGGGTCAGGCAAATCGTACTTCTCTAACACGTCAAGCTCGGGCATGGCCTCATTAACGGCAAGCTCCTGTTCTTCGGGCGACAGTTCGGACTCAACCGTCGACGCGGGAGCGAGTTCAGCTTCTTTGCCGGCTTTGGTTTTTTTGCGTGACCAACGCTGTAAACGTGACTCAGTCATTAGTGAACTCTTGGCTTTTTAATGTGGGAGGGTGCGCGGAAAACGTCGCTCTGTTGGGGAATACGTGCATCGCCTTTGCCATCCTGGATGCCATCAACCCGGTGTTTGTCGCGACGGCGTTTCTTGAACGGCTCTTCGATGTAGTGCATCTGGATAAACTCGTCGATCCAGGCTGCAAGAGACTCGGGAATAGGCACGGCCTCGACGATGCTTTCACCACTTTCCAGGGAATCCAGAGCTTCGAAGGCACTCGCCGTGATGGTACTAACGAACCAGCCTGATGGGGACTGATTGCTTTCATCACGATCCATTATGATCCACACCGAAGGCACAGCCATATTCAGGGAAACGAGATAAGACTCCACATCGGCGCGAAATAATTCCATTGTGACCGTGCCAGCGTGGTAGTCGACCACCTCGCCGTCGCGTACCAACTCTTTCCAGAACGCCTCCGGTGCGCCCGGTATCACAGCCACTGGCTTCCAGACTTCCCGCGCCCACCGTGTCACGCCGGGCGTCCGGCGAACCAAAGCGCCGACCGTTAATTCGCGTTTCCAATTATCTGCACGATTGTTCATAGTTGCTCTCTTTTTGGTGAACGCTAGCAGAACCCAAACAAATACTCCATTAACCAACTGTGCAATGACAAGTAGCTGTGGCATGCTCGGCAATAGGCAGAGACAACGTATTCGCACAAAAACAACCAAACGGGTCACAACTCCGATGACGGCACATAAAACCCTTCTGTTATGCACCTGCGATAAAACCCAGTCTTTTAACCCCGAGCTACTGCAGAAGGCCGCGGCAGCTGAGCAGGTGATTGCAGTGGACCAACTGTGCGGCAAAAATATGAGAATTGCCGCCGAACACTTGGGTGGCAGTAACGAGTTGCTCATTGCTTGTGGCCAACAGGCTCCCCTGTTCGAGCGTTTAGGCGAGGATGTGCAAGCTGAAACTCAGCATTGCGCGCCGTTCAGCACCATCGACATTCGGGATCGCGCTGGCTGGGGTTCAGCAAACGCAAAGTCCAAGCGCTTGCACGCCAAGCAAGCGGCTTTGATCGCTGCGGCCCAGCTCCCGGCTCCCATGGTGCCCGTGAAAAGCATTCAGTCCAGCGGCGTGTGTTGCATTGTCGGCCCTACCGAGCAGGCCATCAGAATGGCCGAGCTGGTACAGGACGAGCTCGGCGTCACATGCATTGTTAATGATGCGGGCCCAATACAGCTGCCTTCTGCCGGTTACAACGTGGCTAAAGGTCAACTGACAGCTGCACAGGGCGCGCTCGGTTGCTTTAAGCTGGAGTTTGTTCAGCTGCAGACCCTGAATCTCTCGGGTCGCGGCGCCCTCGATTATGGCGAGGCTGAAGCCACCGCCCGTAGTGAGTGCGACGTGTTTATTGACCTGCGTGGTGGCGCGCCGGCGTTTCCCAGTTATCAAAAACGCAACGGCTACTTTTGGGCCGACCCGACCAAAACCGGAGAGTTAGAGCGTATCGCTTTGACGGCCAGGGATCGGGTCGGTGAGTTCGAGAAATCCGTTTATTTCAAGCTGGAAGCCTCCCTGTGCGCGCACTCCCGGGCGAATCAGCCCGGTTGCACCCGCTGTCTGGACGTTTGCTCCACCGAGGCGATTTTTTCCGCCGGGGACCACGTAGAAATCAATTCGGATATTTGCGCCGGCTGCGGCTCCTGCGCGGCGGTTTGCCCGACGTCAGCTGTAACCATGAACGAAACCCCCTTCGAAGCCCTGACCCAAGTTATAGCGGTTATGGCGAAGGTCTATCGCGAGCATACCGACGAGGCCCCGCGCCTTGTTTTTCACACGTTGAGCGCTGGTGCTGACGCCATTGCCTTTTTAGCACGATATTACGATGGGGTGGCAGACGACCTGATTCCGCTGGGCTTGGAGCATGTCGACCGTATCGGCCATGCTGAGATAATGGCGGCGCTTGGCGCGGGCTACGCCGAAGTTCTGATACTGGCGGACAACAAGACAGACCGTCTGGCACTTAGCGCTGAAGTTGAGTTGGCCCAGGCTATGCTCAGCGGTACCAAAAACTCCCCCAGCCGAGTCCGTGTGATCGCAGCCGAGGAACTTGGCGAGGCTGGAGACAACACCGGGCGAGTGAGCGAGCCGGTTTTACTGGTCGGCGGTCGCCGTGACATCACGCGGGTTACCGCCGCCGCAATGGCAGACAGGATCGAAGCGCCGATTGCCCTGCCAGTGGGTGCACCCTACGGCGCAATCGAGATCAATTCCGACAAGTGCACGCTCTGCCTGGCCTGCGTATCGCTCTGTCCCACTGGCGCCCTGGGCGACCATCCGGACCGGCCAGAGGTTCAGTTCACGGAAAACGCCTGTGTTCAATGCGGCGTCTGTGAAAGCACTTGCCCCGAAACGGCCATCATTCTGAAGCCCAGACTGGATCTGTCGAAAGATGCGCTGATCCCAAGAGCATTGCATGGCGAGGATCCTTTCGAGTGCATAGGTTGTGGTATTCCCTTTGGCGTTGCCAGCACCATCAACCGGATTGTTGAGAAGCTGGAGAGCAAACACTGGATGTATACCAACACGGATAATGTTCAACTGATCAAGATGTGTAACGACTGTCGGGTTAAAGCTCAATTCCACGGTGATAACTCGCCCATGGCGATGGGCGAACGCCCCCACATTCGCACCAGCGACGACTACCTAGACAGCTAAAAATCAATCAGGACACAACATGGTTCAATACACTGAAGTAGGCAACCCCGGCTTGATTGCATCCGATGCGCCCCGGCCAAAGGACAAAAATCCGGAGGGGATTGATCGCATCATTGCTATTTCCTCGGGCAAAGGCGGCGTAGGCAAGTCGACAGTGGCGTCTAATCTGGCCGTCGCGCTAGCTTCAAAAGGCCTTAAAGTGGGCTTGTTAGACGCCGACGTCTATGGCCCCAGCCAGCCCCGCATGCTGGGTGTTTCGGGGCGCCCTTCCAGCCCTGACGGGCATACCATACTGCCCCTGCGCAACCACGGTGTGACACTGATGTCCCTGGGCCTGATGACTCCGGATGGCGAGGCCATTATCTGGCGCGGTCCGATGCTGATGGGTGCCCTGGAGCAGATGATGAACCAGGTGGACTGGGGCAGGCTGGACGTGCTGCTGGTGGATCTTCCGCCGGGCACCGGTGACGTCCAGATGACCCTGAGCCAGAAATTCTTTGTTGCGGGTGCCATTGTGGTCTCGACACCTCAGGACATTGCTCTGATGGACGCGCGCAAAGGCATTGATATGTTCAACCGGATGGACGTGCCACTGCTTGGCGTAATTGAAAACATGGCGTCCTTTGTCTGCGACGGCTGTGGTAAAGAGCATCACCCCTTCGGATCCGGCGGCGCCCGGGCTGAGGCAAAAAAGATTGGAGCGCCCTTTTTAGGAGAAATCCCGCTCGACCTGGATATACGTATCGGTTCGGACGGCGGGGTTCCAATTGTGGTGTCAAAGCCGGAAAGCCCGCAGGCTCAAACTTTCCAGCGCATCGCGGATGAAATTATCGCCTCTGACGTTTACGTCCAGGCCACGCGATGAGCGATTCACCTCAATTCCCGCCGCTATTCTCTGGCGAAGTGGTTGCCAAACACACAGATCCGTTTGATAAGGCCGTCAGCCGAGCCATCGCGGGAGTCGATTCAGGCACGATTTTTTACTCCAATGGGGTCGAGACCTTGCGTGCGGCTCTGGTGCTGGCGCCGGAAACACCTTTGGAAGATGCTATTCAAGCGGTCTACGTTGCCCAAATAGGTTTGGCTGAAAGCCTGGGCGCACTGGCGCCGCCGGAAGTGCCTGTGCACTTTGAATGGCCTGATCGCATCAAGGTTAATGGCGCGGTTTGCGGTGGGGTCCGTTTTGCAGCGGACGTGTCAGATCCCAAGGCGTACCCTAAATGGCTAGTCATCGGCATTCATGTGGCCTTCAAGGCTTTGAACGATGAGCCCGGCAAAAATCCGAATGTAACCTGTCTGCAAGAGGAAGGTTGCGTCGAGATCACCCCCATGGCGCTGCTGGAAAGCTGGTCCAAACACACCCTGTTGTGGCTGACCCACTTTATGGATAGCGGATTCGAGCGTGTACACAAAGAGTGGCGGCCACGCTGCGACACCCTGGGCGAAACGATTAGCTACCCAAAGCCCGGTGTCTTTTTCGGACTGGATGAAAAAGGCCGGATGCTATTGCGACAGGATGTCATGACCGAGACACTGAGTTTGATTGAATTCGCGGAGCACACATGAAACTGGCCCGAACCCTGCGCCTGGATATATCTGACCAAAACGTATTTGCATTGCCGGCGCCCAGCGGCGAATGGGCAATCTCGGGCGGATTTGAATTTTCCAACTGGACCGAAGCCGATCTGAAGGGTAAGGCTCGTCAGGCCTTCAGTAACGGTTGGTACAGCATAGAATCGGGTGGGCGCGCCAGTTTTGTGGGTGTTTGCAGCATCACTGAAGCCGAGTTGGAGCAGTTGCGCACAACTCTGGCGATAACGTTTGTTGAGCTTTACGGCGCGCCGGATGTTGAGGCTGCCTACCCCTTCGCCTGCGAAGAAATCGACCAGATGCGCAGCATGTGCGAGGACTTTGAGGACAACACCCTGATGATGGTCAGCCGCACTCTGACAGAGTTGGGTGTTGAGGAGACCTATCACACCCGAGCACCGCAAGATGCTTCGCTAGAAGCCTTTGCTGTCCATGGCGGTTACGAGTAATTATGCTTGGAAGGCGTTACAGTCCGAAGCTGGCATAGGGAATAAACTTCACGGGTGTTCCCGGCTCTATCTGTTGGGCGCTGTCGTCCAAATCCACTAAACCGTCAGACCAGGCCAAGCCGGTAACCCGGCCCGAGCCTTCAGAGCCGAATGCCTCAACCTGCCCATTACGAACCCGAGCGCGCAACATCTCGTTGCGCCCTGGCTTCTTGTTCTTGTGAAAGTTGGCGGGAACCATATAGCCTTGGGGTTCGAACCATTCTCCCCCTGCCAACAGTGCCATCGCAGGTGCGCCAAAGCACAGCGCGCAAACCCAGGCTGCAACCGGATTCCCCGGTAAACCCACCACCGGCGTGCCCTGGAACATGGCCAGCGCCAGGGGGCGGCCCGGTTTAATCGCAATGCGCCAATTACTGATTTCACCATGGGCTTTCAGTGTTTTCGACACATGGTCCTCGTCCCCTGCGGAAATGCCTCCACTGGTCAGGATCAAGTCACACTGATCAGCTCCGCGCTCTAAAGCCGCTTTGACGTCTTCGGCCCGGTCCAGCACGTGGCCCAGGTCCACCAGCTGATAGCCAAGCTGCGCTACCAGAGCGCTGAGCATCGGGCGATTTGCATCGTAAATCTGCCAATCGGTGACTGCCGAGCCGACCGGTTTTACCTCATCACCCGTGGACAGGACTCCGACGCGAAGCCGCTGATAGACATCGGCCGACTCGACACCAACACTGGCAAGGACTGAAATCTGGGTAGGCGTCAGGCGGGTACCTGCCGTGAGAATCCGATCCTGTGCCTTGATGTCTTCACCGGCCTTACGCTGGTTGGCTCCCGCTTTTAACGTGCCGTTCAAATGTAGCTGATCACCGACGACTTCGCAGTCCTCTTCCAGAACCACCGTATCCGTGCCGGCCGGTATCACGGCGCCGGTTAGAATCCGAATAGCGTGCCCCTCAGGTACATGTTCCCTGTAAGGCTCCCCGGCGGCACTTCGGCCATCAATCAAAGGCAGGGCGCAAGGCACCTCGGTTAAAGGCCCTGCAAACGCATAGCCATCGACCGCAGAGTTGCTGCTGGGGGGGTGAGCGCGAGGCGCATAGACATCGCTCGCCAGTATCCGGCCGTTCACCTGCGACAGCGGGACAGCGTGATCCACGCCGACCACTGGATGTAAGCGGGACCGTAACCGCTGCAAGGCCTCGTCTACCGGTGTCCAGTTCACCCCGGGGGGCAGGGCAAAGCAGTCGTTACGAAGCGGGTTCATGGCTTTCCTGTTAATGGCTATTTCGATGGCTTTTTTAGGCTCAGAATAAAGTCGGCTATCCCGTTTACATCGTTCAAATCAAAACTGGGGCCGGCAAAATCCGAAGCATAGTCTGTCGTCACAGCAATGATCCTGGCGTCATTCGGGTGAAGGGGCGCAACGGTGCACTCCTGCCTGTGCGCTTCAATCTTTGGGTGTGAATGATTTTTAAATCCCTCGACTACAACCCAATCGCAGGGCCCCAGCCGGGCGAGCAGTTCTTCAAGTGTTGGTTCGTCTGCGCCGCGCAGCTCGTGCATGATAGCGAAGCGTTGCCCACCCGCCAGTATGACCTCCCGGGCACCGGCATCACGATGACGGTAGCTATCGGTATCGGGTTGGTCCACATCCACCGCATGATGGGCATGTTTGATCGAATTTACCGTTAACCCTCTGCTGGTCAGCTCACGAATCAATGAACTGACCAGGGTGGTTTTCCCGCAGTTTTTCCAACCTACAATACCAATAACGTTCACTTCAGGTTCCGCTCCGCCCACACCAGATCTTCCGGCGTGTTAATGTTGAAAAAGTCGTCCGGGCCAAACAAAACCAACGACTCACCCTTGGCCTGGGTCCATTGGCGGATCTTGCGGACGCCGTCATTTAAGGCGGCCCTCAGATCATGTCGCAAAGCGACCTGCCAACGGCCAAAGGTCGGCTGGGGCAGTCGGCCACGCTCCGGATCCGGCGTGGCGGCCAACACCACCGGGGTATCGCATTCGGCCAATCGTGCTGCCAGATCCAGTGGGAAGCAAGGGGTATCCGCAGCGACACTGATCAGCCATTCATGCCCCTGCTCGGCAGCCCAATCCATGCCTGCGAGCACACCGGCCAGCGGGCCCGGAAAATCGGCGACAGAATCGGCTACCACGGGCAAAAGCAGATCATCAAAACGACTCAAATCCCCATTGGCATTCAACACTAAGGCGGCGACCTGCGGTGTGATTCGATCGATGACACGATGGATCAATGACTGATTGCCCAGCATCAATCGACCTTTGTCACCACCGCCCATTCGGTTTGCCTGGCCACCCGCCAGAATAACCGCGCACTCAGTCATGTTCCGTTCCCATTAATAGTGCTCCGATCGAGTTAGTCACGCTGAGCGCCCTTGCGGCCCATTTTTTTTTCTTCATCGGGAATCTGCGATAAGTCCTGATCAAACACCAGGCGGTGCTGGCCACTGAGGCAGGTAAATTTCTTGCCTCGCATCCGTCCGATCAGCGTTAATCCGACCTGTTGGGCAATATCGACACCCCAGGCTGTAAAACCTGACCGGCTGATGAGGGTAGGGATCCCCATCAGGGCTGTTTTGATCACCATTTCGGAGGTCAGGCGCCCAGTGGTATAGAGGACTTTATCCGACGCCTGAATGCCGGTTAAGTGCATCCAGCCGGCGATCTTGTCGACCGCATTGTGACGTCCGACATCCTCCATGTAGGCTAGAATCTGACGGCCCTGACAAAGAGCTGTGCCATGAATGGCACCGGTTTCCATGTACAGGCTTGGCGTGTGGTTAATCTGGTAGGATAGATCGTAAAAGGTACTGGTGTGCACCGGCGTGTCCGGCAATGACAGCCCGTCGAGCCCTGCCATCATGTCACCGAAAACAGTGCCTACGGCGCAGCCGGAGGTGCGGGTTTTCTTTTCCAGCTTTTCCTCGACATCAGTAACACCCGCGGTGCGGACTACAACAACTTCCAGTTCTTCGTCGAAATCAATCCCCGTGACCTCGTCGGTCTCTTTCAGCATACCCTGATTTAAGAGAAAACCGAGCGCCAGGTACTCCGGGTGATCGCCGATGGTCATTGCCGTGACGATCTCCTGACTGTTCAGATAGATGGTCAGAGGGCGCTCTTCGATCACGCTGATCGACTTCGGTTGACCGTTTTCGTCAACGCCTTCAACCCTACGGGATAGCCGAGGGTCGGCAGGGTTCGGCAGAAGATAGGTCATCGTCATGTTTGTTGCTGTCCTTTCAGAAACGCCACGAGCTTGGGCCTCAGTGGCGGGTCATAAAGACTAGCCTATTTTGCATTGGGGAAAAAGAGCTGTTGTCCGTCTACCTGGAAGTCGGCAATCGCTTTTTGGCCCTGCGCGGAGATGAGCCACTTGTGCCACTTTTCAGCTAGATCGTGCTTGAGATGCGGGTGCTTTTCTTTGGAAAGCAGCAGGCTGCCGTACTGGTTGAACAACACGTCGTCGCCTTCAAAAAGTAGTGTCAGGTTCTGCCGGTTTTTAAATGCCACCCAGGTGGCACGGTCTGACATCACGTAGGCATCCATGGCTGCGGCGGTATTGAGCGTTGGGCCCATGCCGCTGCCGAGTTCGCGGTACCAGTCGCCAGCAGGCTCAACGCCGGCATTTTTCCAGCGGCGCAGCTCGGCGCGATTGGTGCCACTGTCATCGCCGCGTGAGGCAAATGGAGCCTGTGCCTTGGCGATGTTCGCGAACGCTTCGGCGGCGGTTTGAGCTTGCCCGACATTCGCCGGATCATTGTCCGGGCCGATCACTACGAAGTCGTTGTACATAACATCGACGCGCTCAGTAGCATAGCCGTTTTCTATAAAGCGCAACTCGCCGGCCGTATCATGTACCAAAAGGCTGTCTGCATCACCGCGGCGGGCGATCTCGAAGGCCTGCCCGGTGCCTACCGCAACGACACGCACATCGATATCGGTGGCCGCCTTGAACTGCGGCAGAATGGCATTGAATAGCCCCGAGTTTTCGGTCGAGGTTGTCGAGGCAAGCGTAATGTAGTCTTCGGCGTAGGCACCAGCGGCCAGGCTCAGGGTGGTCAAGCCTGCGAGGACGAGGGTTAAGGTTTTTCTCATTTTGTTATTCTCCTGTCGTGCTTTGAAAACTTGCGTTGAACAACTACTTGGCAAAGCCGCAAGAACCGGACTATTCGACCAGTTCTCCGGCAATAAACGCTCGCGCCTCTTTTGAGGCAGGTGAGCTAAAAAAGGATTCAGCGAGGGTGTGCTCTTTTATTTTTCCGCCGGCAAGAAAGAGCACATCCCCGGCAAGACGTTTGGCCTGGTGTAGGTCGTGAGTGGTCATGACGATGCGTGTTCCCCGCTGATGAAACTCGCGCACGGCGGTTTCCACGGCTTTGATCGCCGCCGGATCAAGCGCGGAAGTGGGTTCATCCAAAAACAGCACAGCGGGGGCAAGCACCCAGGCGCGAGCCAGAGCCAGACGCTGCTGTTCACCGCCCGAGAGCACGCGAGCCGGCGTAGCGGCGCGGGCAGTCAGACCAAAGCGCTCAAGAGCCTCAACGGCGAGCTTCCTGCGGGCCTTGCGCGGGATATTGTTGACCGCCAGCGCGTGGGTGAGGTTGGCAACCGCTGAGCGGCGCAACAGCACCGGGTTTTGGAACACCATTGCTTGGCGGGGCCGCCCCTCGCCGGACCAGGACACCTGTCCCTGGGTGGGGGAAAGCAGGCCGTGGGCCAGTCGCAGCAAAATGCTTTTTCCAGCGCCATTAGGCCCCATAACCAGTGTGGGGCCAGGCCCCGTCAGGGTAAATGAACAAGGCCCTAACAGTGTCTCGCCCAGGTGGCTGAAAGCAACGCCCTCAAAGCGCAACGCTGTTGGCGGGCAAAGCGTGGACGCGGCGTTGAGCAGTGCGTTAAATGAAGTCATCCCACCCGCCTTTTGGCCAATTCGCTCACCACATAAGCGCCTGCATTAATTAGCATTACCAGCGTCAGCAGTACGATCCCGAGCCCCAGCGCTAGCGGAAGGTCGCCCTTGCTGGTTTCCAGCACGATGGCAGTCGTCATTACCCGTGTGACACCATCAATGTTGCCTCCTACCATCATTACAGCGCCCACCTCGGCGCTGGCGCGGCCGAACCCGGCGAGTAATACGGTCAATAGCGTAAAGCGGGCGTCCCACAACAAGGTCGGCATCATTCGTAACCGCGACATACCCAGTGAAATGAATTGTTCCCGGTACTCACCCAGAAGCTCCTCCACCTTTTGGCGTGACAGCGCCGCCAGAATCGGCAACACAAGCACGAACTGCGCAACCACCATAGCCGTCGGCGTAAACAGAAGCCCCAATTCGCCAAGAGGCCCAGCACGCGAGAGCAGCAAGTAGACAGTCAGCCCGGCCACAACGGGGGGCAGTCCCATCAGGGCATTAAGCGCGACAATCACCCCTCCGCGCCCGGGAAAGTGCCACAGCGCGACCGCTGCACCCAGCGGAAACCCCAGCAGGGCCGCAGCCAGCACTGCCAAAAGCGAAACCTGCAGCGATAGAGCCACAATCTGAAATAATGCGGCGTCCAGGTTCATCAGTAACGACAGCGCCACATAAAACGCATTATTTTCCACAGCGGCGTCTCCTTAATATTGAGCATAATGTTGTTTTCCATTACGCTTTGCACTGCTTGTTGAAATCCATGCAGTCTAAAACAGCCTTACGTTTATCCACGCAGCAGGAGATACGATGTCCTTTCCCGCTTACCTCACTACAGCGGAAGTCGCAGATTATCTGCGCCTGAAAGAACGCAAAGTCTATGATCTGGTCAGCCAGGGCGTTATTCCCTGCGTGCGAGTGACAGGAAAGCTGCTATTTCCGCGTCAGCGTATCGATCTGTGGCTGATGAACCATCTGGAAGGGGACGACGCGGCAGGCCTGCCGACTCCACCGGTGCTGGCGGGCAGCCAGGATCCGCTGTTGGAATGGGCTATCAAAGAAAGCGGCGCCGAGCTGGCGTTGTTGTGTCAGGGAAGCGGAGATGGTGTTCAGCGACTGATCGACGGCCGCGCAATGCTTGCCGGTATGCATATCTGGCATGCGGAAAGCCAACGCTATAACGACCCCGCTACGCTAGGCCTGGGCGGCATGCGTGACCTGGTGCTGATTCGCTGGGCGAAACGCCAGCAGGGGCTACTTCTAGCTTATGATAATCCCCATCGCATTTCTCGATTTGAAGACATCGCTCGTCCCGGCGTTCGTGTCGCCTATCGTCAGCTTGATGCAGGCGCGAGCCAGTTGCTGCAGAGTTTTCTTACTCGCGAACGTATCGACCCCAAAGATCTTACCTGGGCCGCTAACCCGTCGCTCAGTGAGGACGATCTCGCTCTGGCCATTCGCCAGGGTGAGGCCGACGTGGGCCTTGCAATCGAAGCCGCTGCGCGACGGCAGAGACTGGCTTTTATTCCACTGCAGCAGGAGCATTTTGATCTGGCCATGCGCCGCCGGCACTACTTTGAACCGGCCTGTCAGCGCCTACTGGCGTTTGCACAATGCAAACGGTTCGCTCAACGCGCCGGAGAACTAGGCGGTTACGATATCAGCGAGCTTGGACAAGTGATGTACAACGCATGAGCGTCCATTGCCTATCCGTTCGCCGTTAGCCACCAATGTGCTGTGGTCTGCTAAGGGTTCTCGGCCTCATCCGCGACGGGTGCCAGAGGCTCGCCATCTTCGCCCAGGAGCTGGTAATTGTAAGCTGCCTGAAGACCGGTTTGGTCTTCAACCTGTTCCTCCTCCTCGGGCTCATGGTCAATGTAGCGCGGGTACAGAGGCGACAACATTGCTACCAGGATGCCGATGGCGGAAAAGGTGGCAAACGCATTGGCGTAGCCGAATTCGCTCACCAGCATGCCGACAACGGGCGAACCAGTTGCCTGCCCGAGCGAGACAGCCATGAATGGCAGTACCGGCCCCATCGACAATCGGCCCGGCAACAGGCGAATACCGGTCATAAGATAGAGCCCCGTCAGGCTCATATAGGCCAGACCGAAGACCAGCGCAGAGAATGCCGCGAGCACCAGCTGATCAGGGCTGGCAGCAAGCAGTGCCAAGCTCGCGGATAACATCACCAGCATCAGTGAGTGTGTAATGGGTGGGTTGTTGCGATCGGCCAGGTCGGCCACCAATGCACCTCCGATGCCGGCGATGCCAACCGCTAGCCACAGCCACCCGGTTGCAGAGAGCGGTAGGCCGCCGAGGGTGACCAGTAAATCGGGTGCGAAGATCCAGTACGCAGAGGAAACGAAGCCCATCACGAATGCAAACAGCGAAAGCCTGAACAGACGCCACCACTGCAGGGCGCTGATTGGAGTGGTCGACGCAGCGTTCGCGGGAATGACCCGAGACACGGAAGGGATAAAGTACCACGCGGCAACGACGCCAATCCCCGCCAGGATGGCGAAGGACAGGTACGCGGACCGCCAAGCGCCAGACAGGAAAAGAACCACCGGTACGGCAACGACTACACCAATGCTGGTGCCCGCATTCATGACTGAACTGACACGGCCGTGCACCGAGCGGCTCACCATCGCCTGCATGGCGGCCGTGAGCGCCGGCATCATAAGGCCGGTGCAGATGCCGCACGCGAACACGCCCACGCCGAGCGACAGAGCATCAGACGCCTGGCTGATAAGCGCCAGACCGACGACGCCGAAACCACACGACAGAACGGCCGTATTGCGGGCACCGAGACGATCGGCGGAGAGCGGTGCCACCAACGTCGCCAGAAGGAAACTGATAAGCGGCAGTGCGCCGATGATACCGATTACTTCTGGCGTAAGACCCAGCTCGGCCCGGATAGGGGGTACAAATAGACCAAAGGCAAAGCGCGCGAGCCCGTAGCTGATCGCGATTAGCGCAGCACCAAAGAGCGCAAACCCTGTATTCGAGAGAGACTTCATGCCGCCTCCGCCAGTCAGGCATTGAGGATTCGTGGAAACAGGAGCGCGGAAACCGGGTCAGATTTATAGACGCAACTTGAGCTTTATTTAGTTGTACCAGAGATGGTGTTTAAAAATAAACCTGCACCGGTTTTTCCGACAAATAACGCCCCGACGCAGATTCGGGCATTTCGTGAATAAGGTCATGCTTTTCCGAGGACATGCAGGTAATCATCTATGATAAATATGGATGTCATTGGTTCGTTCTAAAAATTCAGACTACTCAGTCTTCGACGTTCGTCAAGTTGACGGACGGCCTGATACCGGTTCAGACACTGACATTTTACGCCTTTCTCTTTGCAACGGCATTTCTGATGCTGGCCATGCCGTGGGCCAACAAACAGCCTCTTAAACTGCCCCGTGGCAACTGGAAAGACACTTTTCTGATCGGACCACTGATTGCGGGCCAGAGTGGCTTTTTCAACTAGGCCATGACCCTGGTACCCATTGCTAATGCGGTGATTTTCTGGAGCTTTGCGCCTTTTTTCACCTTTATTCTGTCCTGGCTTTTTCTGGGCGAGAAAGCGAAAAAAAGCTATATCCTCATTTTCGCGATCGCCCTGGCTGGCATTGTGATTGCCAAACCGCTGCAGGACGGCTACATGCTCGGTAACATGGTGGCGCTGGGCGTGGGTGCGATTTATGCGGCCATGATCACCTATATACGCCATGAGGGAAAAACCGAAACCGGCAACGATATTGCTTGGTCTCTGCTGTTTGCGGCGCTGATCATGTCACCCTCGGTGTTCGTCGTGGGCACCGGAGATATCACCGGCATGATTCGCTATGAGAGTCTCGGGATGTCCTTGCCTGTCATGCTTTGGGCAGCGGGGCGATCCGGACCGCCCAGCCCATGTCTGTCACTCGCAATGTGAACATTGACGAGTGTTGGTCGCAGGCATAAGAGCACGTTTTAACTCGTTTCTTGAACACTGGCTCTTAAGTCGCTCAGCGTAACCATCAGCATCATTGGATCAAGGGGCGAAGGGTTGAAGCCCAGCCGTTGATAAAAATCTTTAGCCGACTCTGACAGGGCATGAACCACCATCCCCCGGATACCAATGGCATCAGCCGCCTGGATAACTCGCAGTCCAGCGTCGCGGACAAGGGCTCTGCCCAACCCTGCGCCTTGATACGTACGATCAATAGCCAGCCGCCCAAGTACCACAACAGGAATCGGATCAGGCATGTTCCGCTTGAAGCGCCCCGAGGTATGGTTTGCAACCACGGCACCGGACGCCAGGGCGTAATAGGCTTTCACCTGATCGCCCTCACACACCACAAAGGTTCGGGATGCGCCACTGGCCTGATTCTTCAATGCACGGCGCTTAAGCCAGTAGTCCAAACTGGACTCTGTAGAATCAAAACGCTCCGTGTCGTGCTCAGGCCCAATGGGTGTGGGCGCAGATAGCATCATTCAGTATCCCAAGGTGCAGAAGCTTGCATGGTCTTACGCAACCGCTCATTCGGTTTCGGAGGCAGGTCCAGCTGTTCAAGGAACGCCTGATACGCCTCCGGTGTCACTGACAGTATGGCCTGATCCAGAATGGCTTCCTCGGCGGCAATGCGAGCTGCTTCAAGAACGAACTCTGTACGATTCTTTCCCCGAGCCTTAGCGGCGCGATCAATTAAGCCACGCTCTTCGGGTTTTATCCGAATGTTCAGGGTTTCACGCTTGGGCTGATCAGTGTTTGCTGAAATCATGATGAGATTCCTCTATTGATAGTTCCAAGCGTAGCAGGGCGTACTGCTAATGTCATTACAGATAAAACGATGTTAATTTACACATCATCTGGATCGATCATGAACTGCATAGAACCGGAACAGATCTATTTCTCGATTGTCAGGCGAGGGCAACGACACATCGCCGGCAACGTAAAATGTGCAATTAAATAAATCTGTTCCAAGTTTTTCTATGTCGTCATTTTCGAGCTGCACCTGATCATGGATGCCAATGGATCAATATAGATCAGGCAGGCATAAAACCCTAAAGCCCCGGAATTGGGGCTTTAGGGTGTTTCAGTAGATCTCGCTGGACCCCTTGAAACTCTTGGTTGGTGGAGGCGGCGTCACTCTAATAGAGATATTAAATTATTGAATAATATAGATAAATCATTTTTAATTTATTTTATTACCCTCAACGTTACCCGCAAAATAGCGGCGCTGTTTGTACTGACTTGATAGCTGTCAGGCGAACAGATTAATAAGTGTAGCTTGCTATTTAATATAAATATTATTAGCTTAAGTGAATCTCGGGTACCCCGGCCGTGGTTAATAGTTGAAAAAGTTCATCAACCTTCACCCGTCCGCCGCGCTCTGAGCAGAAGGTAAAAATTGCTCTCTGTTTGGCTCGCGAAAGCGCCACGAAGAATGTAGCAATACCCTCTGCGTTTCCAGGTTTATGTGACCACCAAGTTTTATCGTCGAGCCCAACGAAGAAAATTGTATCGTACTCTAGACCCTTGCTTTTGTGCACGGTCATCAAAGGAATTTGATGGACACCTTCAAATGAATCGACGCAAGCCTCCCAACACGGAGCTTCTTCGGCAGATTCAGCTAAATGCTCATAGAAAGCTTCTACCATGATCTCCAAGAGATCGCCGGTAGAATATTGAACGTAAGTGGCTGAAAGTTCTTTGAGCCCCAAAAAACAAACAATTTTGTTGGCGACGAAATCTGCGTTTTCTTTGGTTGGAGGGCGAGCTAACATTTCTGATCGTAAATCTTTCAAGAAATCTGCGAACTCAGATTCAACTCGATTTTCTGCAGTAGGGTCAGATGGAGGGATTGCGCGAAGATCTCTTATTGTGTTCGTACACAGTTCCCAGGCGTTAGGAGCCTGGCGTGAGGTTCCAAGCCTTACGAGAGCGATTGCGGCACAGGAGAAATTATCAGACAGCAGGTCTTGGAGTGTGGTTCTACCTAATGACTTGCTTTCGTTCCTTAATCGTATGCCCCGTCTTAGCAATGGCCCCGCAAGGTTACTCTCAAAGATGTCTGATCTTTGTTTTACTAAAACTGCATAATCTCTTGGAGCGTTGTCTCTTTGAGTCATATCGGCGGCCAGCCAACTAGCCATGTTTTCTGCCTCAACAGCGATCTGAGTGCTGCACCACACCTGCGCTACGTCCCCATTTATTTTACTAACTGATTGAGACCTGGATGGGATGACGCTGTTATCGAGCGCTTTTGCGACCACATGTTGAATTCGAACAAGTTCTGGAGAGGATCGAAAATTGAATAGGAGTGGGATTTTGGCTGCATCGAAGTCTTGGCGGAATTGCTCAAAAGCGTCAATTCTGGCGCCAGCCCAAGTCATTATCCTTTGTTTATTGTCTCCAACTGCAGTGACTGCAGTGTCGCCACCGCTGAATGCTGATATCAGAAAATCATACTGTGCGTATGTAGTATCTTGAAATTCATCAACAAATACATAAGGGTAGGTCGTTTGCAGGGCGCGTTTTATTTGCGGTGTAGACCGCAGCAAAAGCTCAGCTAAGCGGTTGAGCGCGACAAAAGTTAGTTTAGACGTTTGTCCTGATTTCAGTAGTTCATCCCACCAGCGCAGAACAACAAATTCGATGGCAGACGTTGGAGCGTGTCGAGTTAGGGGGAGCCTATAAGCTCCTACCCAGCGAGATTCGAAAGTGTTGGGGCTGAGCTCAGGCGATCCACCTTGCCACTGTGCTAGGGAGCTTTCTAGAAATTGTGCGATTTTCCACCGCGGTGGAAAATCGACGTCATACCGATCTGTTGGGCGCCAGTCATGTGGTATAGCAGCGAGGAAACGGTCAACGAGTCCTTTCGTAAATGCGTCAAATGTCACAGAGGTAAATCGACTCGCGACTTCATCTGGGCACCGTTTTTTTACTCGTGCCCCTAAATTGGCAGCGGCATCGCTTTTGAAGGAAATAGCGAGAATCTGATGGGGTGCGGCGCAAATTCCTGTTTCTAGTAGATAAGCAGCTCTTTGTGCGAGGAATTCAGTTTTACCCGCGCCCGGTCCTGCGACAACGCAGGTTGAGTCGATTTGTCTCAGAGCTTGCCACGCCGCTGGTTCCAAGTTCTCAATACCACGCGGATGCCAATTCTGCGGTTGAGTGAGCAGCATTATTATGGAAGCCTCTGATTATCGATGTTTTTAGCAACTAGCTCTATTAGGGCCCTGAGCTCGTCTGGCGCTTTGGTGGCAAGCTCATCTTGTGAAATGCTACTCATGACGCGCACGTGTGTGCTTGGTTTTCCTCTTCCAAGAAAAAGGTAGCGGTACCAACGTAAGAATTCATCTTGATTTGCCTCATATAAGTTTCCATCGCCTTCGTCGCCCAAAACGGCTGAGCGAGGGTCGCCCTTAGTCGAAGGGCCATTCCGGCCTTCCTCGACAACTTGATAATGAGCGCGAAAAGAGCGAAGCATAGAATAATCAAGGTCTAGAGGAGCAGAAAAGAACACGTTGTGGCTTTGCAAAAAATTCAGCCATTCGCGCATCCCTTTAATATCGGAGGGCGAACGTGTATCGAAAGTTGCAAGATCTTGAGCGGGTCCATCAGGCGAGGGGGTTCTAAAAAGTTGTTGCGGTGTGCGCCCAATCTTTAATAGTTGAGAGCATGTGTTTTTGATGCGTCCCCAGCCGCCGCCTTCACGTCCCCAATCCAAATCGAGTAGGGTCGCGTGCGGAATATCAAGGTCGGCAAGAAGGCGCCAAAGGTGATTGACGTGCCTTCCACCTAATGGAACGACAGCCACAAATGAGCGGTCGATGTCGCAGCCCATGGCTTGACTGATGCGTGGTATAACGATTTCCTCGGACGCACCCTCTCCGAGAACTGCAAATCGAGCAAAATATAGCTCTGGATAACTACGCACGGCCTCCCGCAAAAATTTTGCGGCATCTTCTTGATCGTCTGGCAACGTGATCGCTTTTACCAAGGCGGTTCTTTCAGGCGATTTTAGCCGAAAATGCCTTACATGAGATGGGTCGACGCGAGCAAGGATGCTTGCTGAGTGGCTTGAAAGAACCGCTTGTGCATGATTTCCACCAGTCAGATCCTCAATCTGTTTAACAATTCTAGAGAGGTAGAAAGGGGCTAAGTTGTTCTCGGGCTCCTCAACGGCTATGAGAGTAAGGGCCGGGAGATGGATGCCGCCGGGCTGGAATCCTGCTTTCGCCGGATCATTTGCAATTTTCGCTTCAACATCTAATGTTGCTGCGGTCATTGCGAGATGAAAGAGCGAGCGTTGCCCGTCGCTTAGGTCATCTAACGCACGTTCTCGCCCTTCCTCGTCGGGATAGAAAACCACCTCTACTTTGCGGATGAATTCTTGAAATCGAAGATCAATTGGTCGAAATAAAGGGGTAGTATCGGTACCAGCGGAATGGACTTCTTGCCAACGCTTTTTAACAGCGAGAGCTACCGTGTCGACGGCAACCTCGCCAGTGAACGCTTCATTGACCGTCGAGCCAGCTTCGAAAAAAGCACTTCTTACATCATCAGACCAATTAACTGCTCGCCATAGGCGGCCTCGTAGAAATGCTGTTACTTGAGAAGCCCCATCTCTTGAGGCTGGAACATAAAGCATTTGGATTCGACTTCGATCTGTCGCTTTAACCTCAGTGCAATCCGAGTCCTCGAATGGCCCGAATTTACGAACAGCGAAATATCGCTGTTCGATTGTTCCATCAAGGGAGCCGTCGTCTATCCACGTAGCCTCCAAGCGGAGTCTGCATTTTAAGTTCCCGTGTTCATCCGCAGCCATTTGCTGGAAAAACTCGGGAACTGCAGTAGCGTCATCTTTAGTAGAAGATAGTTCAGGAAAGGCAAGAATGACTTCGACGATTAGACTACGCTCACTTGGCGCAGTTTTTTCATTACTCGGTATATGAAAATCTTGGCGACGAAGTCGCCTCTGATCTCCGGTTACGCCAAACAGTCGCTGCAATGCCTGCATAACTGCAGTTTTTCCAGAACCGTTGAGGCCAACAAACGTAGTGAGGCCTGAAGATAAATGGATAAGCTGAGCGTTAGGGCCAAAGCATCTGAAACTCATGAGACTAACGCTTTCTAAAAACATTATAAACTCCTCAGCTTATTTTGACGGTTGTATTGAATTACATACGTTATATCGGAAGCGTCTACATATATTGGCTGATATCTTCTTTCATGTCAGGATGAGTTTAGAATTTAATCAAATAAATTTGAGACCTATATCACCCCTGTGAATCAAGGCAATAACTGTGCCTTCCCTTCCCATTCACAGAGGTCACTCTAATGTCTGAACAATGTCCCAATTGCCTGTCGATTCGGATCGGTAAAAACAACTACGGCAAGAAAGCCGCTGGCGTGGTCGGTGCTTCTATCGGTGCCTATAGCGGATTTACCGCTGTCACTGCCGGAGCTCAAACGGGTCTGGCTATAGGCGTCAGGGCTGGCCCTGTGGGCGCGGCTGCCGGTGGTATCGGCGGCGCTATCATCGGCGCTTTTTTAGGCGGTGCCAGCGGCGCATCAGCTGGAGTCGTTTTTGGTGACGTCCTGGATGGCTGTGTCCTCGATAACCACCGCTGTCTTGATTGTGGCTATTCCTTCACTGCCGATTCCGGCTCTAAGAACGATATCCGTTAATTCCCCCGCATTTTCTAAGGAGAGTAACTATGGCTCATCTCATCGAGCAAATGGCCTACGTTGGCCAAACCCCTTGGCATGGCCTGGGGAATCAACTCACTTCAAACCAACCTCTGGAAGTTTGGGCGAAGCAGGCCGGCCTGGATTGGCAGATTGAAGAAAGCCCCGTGCGCTTTGTTACCAATGCGTCTGGCCACCTCGGAGAGATCTTGGCTTACCCGGACAGCAAAGTGCTGTACCGCTCGGATACCAGGGCGCCGCTGTCCGTGGTGGGTAACCGCTTCAAAGTGGTTCAGCCAGAGGAAATCCTGGAGTTTTACCGGGATCTGACTGAGGTATCCGGTTTCGAGCTCGAAACTGCCGGTGTTCTTAAAGGTGGCCGTAAAATGTGGGCACTGGCCCGCACTGGTCAATCCGGCGTTCTCAAGGGCAACGATCAAACCAACGCCTATGTGCTGCTGGCAACTTCATGTGACGGTACCATGGCCACAACAGCTCAATTCACCAGTATCCGTGTGGTGTGTAACAACACACTCGCTGTTGCTTTGAAGGGTTCCACGGCCAGCGCAGTCAAGGTGAAGCACAACACCGCATTCGATGCGAACCTGGTGAAGAAGCAGCTGGGCATATCCGTTTCCGTTTGGGACGACTTCATGTACAGGCTGAAAACCCTGAGCGATCGGAAGGTGAAAGCCACCGAGGCCAGAAACTACTTTCTCAAGGTGTTCACCGATGATTCTGGCACTGGTGTTGGCAAAACCAACGAACGCTCTATGGCTAAAGCACTGGGCCTGTATGAAGGCGAGGGCATGGGCGCCAACTTGGCATCTTCAGAAGGCACAGCCTATGGCCTGCTGAATGCCGTCACCGAATTCATCGATCACCAGCGTCGCGCTAAAACCGTTGACCATCGGCTGGACTCTGCCTGGTTCGGAACAGGCGCTGCCGTTAAAAACCGTGCATTAGAACAGGCCATGTCTCTCGTGGTCTAACACCCCTTACTAAAGCCAAAACGTCATAAAGCCCCGCTTGAGCCTACTGCTCTTGCGGGGCTTTTTTATGTCTGGAGGAAACATCATGGGCATGAGTGAAAAAGTAATTCAGAAGCAGCGCCCAGCTTTGAGGCTGGTCTCTACAAAGGATCTCAGTCGAGATGAATGGCTGAAGGTGCGTAAGCAGGGCATAGGCAGTAGCGATGCCTCTGCAGCCATTGGCATAAACCCTTATCAATCCCAGCTTGAACTGTGGATGGTCAAAACCGGGCGGGATGCGAGCTTACCAAAGCCGGATTCCGACGACCCCAGCTCTCCGGTCTACTGGGGCCATGTTCTGGAGCCCATCGTAGCTGAGCAATACAGCCAGCAGACAGGCAGAAAGGTACGCCGAGTGAATGCGGTACTTCAGCACTCTGATCCGGATAAGCATTGGATGCTGGCGAACCTCGATTATTCCGTGGCTGCGGATGACGAAGTGCAGATCCTGGAATGTAAAACCGCCGGGGAGTTTGGTTCACGTCTTTGGAAAGAAGGCGTGCCGGACTACATCCAGTGCCAGGTACAGCACCAGCTGGCTGTGACTGGCAAGCAGGCGGCCGATGTCTGCGTGCTGTTGTGTGGGCAAGAGTTGAAAATCTACCGGATTGAGCGGAATGAAGAGCTCATTGACGCACTGGTGGTGCTTGAGCGCCAGTTCTGGGATTTCGTTGAAACGGATACACCGCCTCCTACAGACGGAACCGATTCTGCAGACCGTGCGTTGCGGCATCTGTACCCAGTGGATAAAGGGGAAACCCTGGACTTCAGCCAGAGCAAGGATCTGTCCCAGGCGTTTGACGAGCTTCTGTCCATTCGTTCAGAGATGGAAACCCTGAAATCCACCGAATCGCATTTGAAGCAGCGCATCCAAGGCCAAATGGGTGAAGCCTCAAAGGCTACCTTCCCAAGCGGGAGCGTCAGCTGGAAACGAAGCAAAGATTCCGTTGGGCTGAATACGAAGAAGCTGCTTCAGGATCAGCCAGGGCTCCTGAATCAATACTCAATCACCAAGTCGGGAAGCCGTCGGTTCCTCATTCAAGCATAAGCACCCCTTGGCCGCGCGGGCATCACAAGTGCCCCGTGGCCCTTTTTTTCAGGAGAGTTATCATGATTAAAGGTTTAGCCATTACGCCCCCGGTGTTGGGGCGCATCAGCATTGGCCGGGTAATTGAGAAGAACGGTATCCGGCTACCGCAGAAAGACAATCAATTCACCATCACCTCCCAGGTACAGGAGAAAAGCGGATGGATTATCCACCCCATCGATGAAGAGCTACGAAAGGACGCGCCGAACGGCAAGCTGCGAACTATTCCGGTAAGCATGCTGTTCAACGAAGCGGATCTCAATCTGCGGGCGGAATACACCATGTTCGACCGGAAAAGCGGCCGCCCTATGTGTGTAGGTAATGGCGACACGTGCAGGCGTCTCACGCAGTCAGGAGTGCAGTCTTTGCCATGCCCCTCGCCAACTCTATGCGAGTTCGGCAAAGGTGGTCTGTGCAAGCCCTACGGGCGCCTGAACGTGAAGGTTGGCGACGACGATGACCTTGGGACGTTCATCTTCCGCACCACGGGTTATAACAGTATACGGACACTGGCGGCCAGGCTCAGCTATTACCAGGCTGTTTCGGGTGGCCTGCTGGCGTATATGCCGCTCGAATTAAAGCTACGAGGAAAAAGCACGACGCAAAGCCGGCGCACGCCAATTTACTACGTGGATTTGGTGATCAAGGAAGGGGTGCCATTGCAGGAGGCGGTTGCCCAGGCAAGAGAGAAAGCCAGACAGATGAAGGAGGAGGGCGTTGACCAAGCTGCTTTGGACGCAGCTGCTGCCAAGGGGTTTGGCAATGCGCTGTTTGAGTATGATGAAGATGAAATGACCCAAGTGGTTGAAGAGTTTTATCCTGCTGCGGCAGACGATGGCCCGCTGGATAATTCTTCTGTCGTATCAAAACTGCGGAAAGATCTGAACTCCACTAAGTCAGCTTCTGGATAGATGTTGACGAGTGGTCCTAAACGGGCCACTCGCCTGGGCTTGGGCCTGTGTATGTTTATTTTTTTGTTGGGAAACGCTGGCTTGGAAGTAAACCGGGTAGGGTTCATGACTCTATAGGCGCAAGCGGGCCAATAAAGAATTCAAGCGATCACATGGTGGTGCTAGAATAATTGGGCTAACCTATTGTTAAATATAAGACTTGGACCTGCGTGGCGTAACAGAAAAGTGGCATTCTCGAGAGTGCAATATTTTGCAATATCGTGGATGTGCAATATAGCCACTGTTGTACGAATATACCTCGTCGGAAGGAGTAGCAAATTTTGAGCGATGAAGAAACGGCTGAAGAAGAAAAAGAGGTAGATCCGAAGAAAATTGAAAAGCTAGAACGTGAGAAAAAAGAGCTTTTAGCTTCTTTGTCTGGCGGTGATTTTTCGAAGCAGAAAATAAAAGTTGCTTATATTCTTAATTTATATCCCGAGTCGAGAAACAGTGACATAACGTTAACCATTAAATACTGGGAAATATTTCAGTCGGATATTTATAACCCACATGGAATTCTTCCCAAAGACTTGTTTCGTCTGGAGCGGATGCACTATCTCGTTCGTGCAAGAGCAAAAATACAAAATGAGTACAACCTCTTTACCCCGAATACGAAGGTAAAGCGTTTCCGAAGGAAACATGAAGAAGAAATGAGTGAAGCGGTATTGGAAGATGTAAAGCCAAGAAAGTTGGTGCATGTATATGCTGATGAAACAGGTAAAACTCAGAATTATGTGATCGTTTCTTCTGTATGGGTTTTGACCGGTAGAGCGGTATTTACCGTGAGCCAGGCAATTACTTCTTGGCAGGAAACATCTCGCTGGGCTAAAAGAGAAGTTCATTTTTCGAAGCTTGGGAAACAAGATCTAGATACACTAAAAGAATATCTAGGAATTATAGTTAAGAACAGAGAGTTTCTAAGTTTCAAATCTATTGCTGTAGAGAAAGCAAGAACAAAACGAAGTATAGAGCAGGTTGTAGAAAAGCTTCATGAGCACATGCTGTTACGTGGTGCGGAACACGAGATTGAGAGCAATCGAATAGGCCTTCCTCAGAAAATCGAGGTTACCCTTGATCATGAGCAGTCCTTGGATGCTATCACATTAGATGAGCTTAAACGGCGCATAAACGACGGATACGCTGCCAAATATGGAGAAGAGGTTGAGGTCACACAAATAGAAACTATATCTTCCAGAAACAGCCCTTTGGTACAGTTGTCCGACTTGGTGGCCGGTGCGATTAATCGGAAGATGAACAACGCTGGTGACAAAAACTATAAAGACGAAATGGCTGATCTGGTAATTCATATGTTGGATTTACAATTCGAACAAGATAAAGTTGAAGGATTGGATGTGTCAGCACTATTCAAAATATAGTGCCACGTATAAAAAAGCCAAGCACAGCGACAGATTTTTCGCTACGGCTTCACCTTCACTCCAAAGCTGCGCGTGTTGGCGGCATTGAGGCTGTAGAAAAAGGTTGGGGACTTTTTTAGACCTGGAATTGATCAATAAGCAATCTAAAAATAGCGTCTATTCTTAAAATATGGAGCACTTATCATAGAAGATATATCTAGGTTTTACGGAGGGGAGGGCAAGGGTGTGGATTTAGCGGCGCTTACGTGGAATTCCAGGCCTCAGCGGCCAGTTTTTGTTGTGGGGTAATGTATTGGCTCAGTGAAGTCAGACACCAACTTCAGTAATAATTTCGCCAACACAATCGAGGAGCCTTACAAACCCTCGATATTTGAGTGCGAAGATTCACCATAACCAACGATTATGCGCGGCTCGGATTCTAAAGGTCGGAGCAAGCATCCCAACAAACAGCTGGCTACTGTCCTACGTATATTTTTCTTTTCAAAATATGGGAATTGAGATCAAAGTTTACTCCAATGCAGAAAGGTTCATGACATGGGTAAGATAGATTCTCAACGCCACCTTTTTGATCTCTTAACGATATTATGCTTCCAGACAACATTGTATTTGAGCTATCGTTGTTAACGGCGAAGATCTTATCTCCAACAGCAATTCTTCCCGATTTTTCTGAGGCTAGCCCCTCAAACTCAAGAACGCCCATTCCACCATATGCTTTACTTGGTATTCCCAGTTCTATTTTATCTATTGTTTTAAATATGTAGCCATCCACATAGTTAAACAGAATTTCGTTCAAAGCATTTACGTATTTTTTAATGATATAAATCCTCTCTTCGAGGAGATCTGGAGATTCAATTTCGTCAACCCGAGCCCCATGAGCTATTTCGTTTCGTCGTTGCGCAAGGTCATTTAGTTCTTTTATTAATGATGAGGTTAATATTTTTTTGTCAAGCGATTTTGCTGAAGAATGTTTTCTAGATAATGCGATAGCCAATTTATCATTATTTAAACAGAGATTTGATATTCCAGGAACCCCAATCCTGAAAAAAATCTCATGAATCGAATCGTATCTAAAATTCGAACTATGATTAATAAAGGCATCTAAATTTATCGTGTATTCAGGTACCGCAATGAGGCAGTCATTCATATTCTTGACTGCTTCTCTAAGCTGCAGCTTTCTTTGAATATCTGAAAGGGCACGATTTCTCTTTATTTTAGAAATATGATCAAGAGAAACATCTAAATGATTTATTTTTATGGCAGAGGGAAGTGAAGCATAATCTGGAGCTTGACGGCAAATTTCCCTCAGATACTCAAGAATGGCATCTTCAACAAAACGCTCAAGAAAGCCATATAAAGATATAATTCCATTTTTATATGAGTAAACTTTTGATGCTGTTAAAGAAGGCTTTATTCTTTTACAAACGAAAGATTGAAACTCCCGCTCGAAATCACTATTTCCGTTGTATTTTTTTACCCCTGCTTGAAAAAATAACTGGCAATTCCTTTCGTATTTAAGATGATTAATTAGTCCATTAATGTTTGAATTAAAGTCGGATATAGACTGAAGCATTCAAATAAACCCATCGAAGAATTCATCAAATTTCGAGTCTCTTTCTTCAAGTGCGGACTGATTTGTATTTCTTCCTTCAAAAAACTCTTGATTATCTTTATAAAAATCCTTAATAGATTCGTTGATCGCTAATTTTTTACTTATAAGTTTATCTTTATCATCCAGTCTTTCGCTTAAAGAACTCATCATCGGATCATAAACTACAGTGGTGGCTCTTTCGAACCAACCCCAACCAGTTATTCGTTTTCTGTAAAGGAAGAACGCCTTTTCTCCGAACAATTCGTAAGCTAGCTTAATGCTTTCAATGAATATCTCTTCAAATTTTCCCAACACTTCGATAGAAAAATAGTTACCCTTTCCAAGAAAAAAATCTAAATACGACTCTAATGATCCCCTCTGCAGATTCATTCTTTGTCTATATGCAAAGAATCTGAGTACTAATTCAACATCACCCATTGTTTTAAAGAGTTTGTTTTCTGCTCTTTTAGAATGTATTTTGTCCGGATTGCCATCTTCTAACGGTATTCCCCAAGTTTTACAAAGGTCATTATTTTCTGATAACTTTATACAAAGTCGATTTAATCGACCGTCAAAATTCGCATTTCTTTTTTCTTGAGCCGTTAGCTTCTCACCTCCACTATTTATTCTGTCGAAAACCATCTGTTTAAGATTTTCTGCTTCCTCACTGGTTTTTGCAGTTTCATGTAAAAGTATAATCGAAGATATGTACCTCCGATCGACCCCCTGTTTGATGAGCTTCGGGAGTTCGCTGTACTTTTTCCCATTTAGTTCTGGCCATCTGGTTAATCCTTCGAGACAGAAGTCATCGTCGTAAAACGATGAAATAGCCGTTAATCTTTGCAGTCCATCCATAACTTCATATGAGGAGTATTCATACTCATAAAGAAAAATTGGTGGAATTGGTACGTTCATTATTAAAGACTCTATCAATGATGATCTTTTTTCATTTGTCCATCGATGCCGCCTTTGGTATTCGGGATTCATCTTATAACTTTCGCTATGAACCATCGACGATATTGTGTTCAGCGGATACCTGGCCTGCTCTGTAACGATTCTTATCTCACCGTCGCGATACTTTGCATTAATCTCTTCGTCAGTCATTTTAGTTATCTGACTGACAAGGGTATTCGTTCCAATTTTTTCGCCATCGAAAAGACTCATAGTTCACCCTTGCACAATAGTGTAAATAAAGTAATTTTACGTAATAATATTTTTCGAATCTCATATAGCATGCCATGTTCCTGTAGTTTCTTCGAGCTCCGTTACTCCGATAGGCGCCAAGAATTGGAGGCCTCCCTCAATGGGTTGTCTAGGAGTCTGCGCGGTAGAAACGTCGTTATGACATAATAGGCCCATCTTCTCCAGCCACGGAATAGACGTCATGGGAACGTGTTTTCGACCTTATTCGCCAGATCAGGAGTTGCTGCTGCCTCCCAGTCTTAACGAATGGCTGGCCGAAGGCCATCTGGCCTACTTCATTAGCGACGTTGTCGAAGAACTGGACTTAAGCGCCTTTTATGCTCGCTACGAGGGAGACGGTCGCCGCAAGTCGCCTTTTGATCCGCGCATGATGCTGAAGGTGTTGATTTACGCCTACGCGACCGGAACTTTCTCGTCCCGCAAGATTGCCCGCAAACTCGAAGAGGACGTGGCCTTTCGCGTGCTGGCTGCCGACAATTTCCCCAGACATCGAACCTTGTGCGATTTCCGCAAACAGCACTTGAGTGCCTTCAGAGAAGTGTTTGTTCTCTGATCCGAATTGCCCGGGAGGCGGAGCTGATTAGTCTGGGAACGCTGGTAATTGATGGCACCAAGATAAAGGCGAATGCCAGCAAGCACAAGGCCATGAGCTACGGGCGTATGCAAGAGGAAGAAGTCCGCTTGTCGAAAGAGGTGGATGAGCTTTGTGGCCAGGCTCGGGCTGTGGATGAAGCAGAAGACGAGCAATTTGGTCCTGCCCAGCGGGGCGATGAATTGCCGGAAGAACTGCAACATCGCCAGTCGCGGTTAAGCAAGATCCGGGCAGCGAAAGCCAGGCTGGAAGCGGAGCAGGCGCAAGCCGATGACGCAAAAGGCAGGCATCCGGATGACGAACGGCGATCCCCTCGCGGTGGGCGGAACTTCAAACGGGACTATGGCGTTCCGGACGACAAAGCTCAGAGCAATTTTACCGATCCCGAAAGCCGTATCATGAAAACCAGTACCGGGTTCGAGCAATGCTACAACGGCCAGTTGGCTGTCGATGGCGAGTTCCAGATTATCGTCGCTAACCATCAAGGCAACAATGCCAGTGATAACGGCTGTCTGGTGCCACTGTTGGACGAGGTAGAAGCAACCCTGGGAGGCCAGCCGGAGCAGTGTCTGGCCGATGCGGCCTACCGTAAGGAAGCGGATTTCCAGGCCCTGGAAGAGAAAGGTATTGACGGTTATGTCTCGTTACGCAGAGAAGGTAAAGGGGGTGCGAAACCCGACGAGACCCGGTATCCGGCCACGGCACGAATGGCCCGGAAGCTTGCTACCCCAGAGGGTCGGGCGGTCTACGCTCAGCGCAAGCATCTGGTCGAGGCTGTGAACGGTTGGATCAAGAACATTCTGGGTTTTCGTCAGTTCAGTTTGCGGGGCCTGGAGGCGGTAAAAGGCGAATGGGATCTGGTCTGTCTATCTCTCAACCTCAGGCGTATGAGTTTATTGATGAGACTGACATAGAGGCCGTGAAGCCACCTTTGCCGGGTGGGCGGCGCGGACGTTGTCCCTGTTGCCGACTCCCCGGGCCATTTCAAGTGGTCGCAGGGAAAACCGTGCTTTCAATCTGTTTGACCGTGCCAAACCTTATTCTGGGCTGGCAGTGGCACGGCCATGCATATCAATGCTCAAAACGCTCCTACCGCGCAGACTCCTAGCCCGGATTTCTCATAGGTCCCCGGCAAGTCTCGCAGACTGGGTTTATTACCGCCACGGGCGCTTCGTTCCGGCCAATATTGCGCAATAATTGACCGTTACCTGGACGCCAATGCGGGCTGCCGTAGAAAATGAGATGTCGTTTGTAGATATTTTGACCGCTATCTGTATTATGAAGTCGAGATCCGTGGTCGGGATGCCCGAGGCTCTATGCCGGCTTTTGTGCTTGGCTAATGCGGCACCTGCCTAGTGGTGTGACTTGCCAAGGAGAGGCTTGGCTTCATTTCCCTTCCAAATTCCCGCTATAATTCAAAAGCTCAGTTTTTTGTGTCTACCGAATAGGCAGTCCCTGTAGCTACCGCGCCCTACACGTTAGTGTCTAGAATCATTGAACGATTACACGGTTGGCCCTTTGTCTTCCCCACGCCCGTGGGGGTGTTTCCACAACGGGTATCCAGTTCGCTGGGCCGTTTGCTCAATCCTACGTCAGCTCAATAGCCCGCTGCCAGCATCTGCGTAGGTCGAAGTTCTGCCAGAGCTATTTGCGACAGGCGATAAGGCTACCTATATATCCTTTGCCAGAGAAATTCTGGGCCAATCCAGCGGGATGCTTTTGGGCGCCTAGGTCCAGAATAGCTTTCAGATCATCATGCTTTTTTGGATCGCAATAGAAGTCGAGAATGTTCGTCAAACCATCATTTCCTTTTCAAACTGCTCCAATTTGACGTGCCATCCTTCAGGCAGAGGCGTCGCCTTGAGCTTTTTGATTGCCGAGCGGCTTTCTGCTTCGGAAAGCTTCAGCCTGGTCAGTGCCTTTTTCAATTCGCTGAGTTTCACGGAATTGGCTGGGGTGACGGTGAAGCTTCGCAGCAACTCGCCTTCAGGGCGTGATTTCCACCGCAGCTTTGATTCTGTTACGTGTCGCACTTCAACAATGTCATTGCCAACTGAAAACGTTCTGCTGGCGCCGTTACTCCAAAACACGGTTTTGACGGGGGCCTGTGTCTGAAGGCCAAGTCGATAGGCGGACTCGATGCCCTGCCTTACCAGTGTGTAGCCGTTCTGCTGAGCCCATTTTTTGGCTATCTGTTCTGCGCTTGGCGTAATTTTGATCGATGGCATGCTGGCCAGGGCTTTTGGGCGCACATAAATGCCTTTGGATACTCGTTCAATCACGCCTTCCTGCGCAAGCCTGCTCAGCGATTTTTGCACAGACGCAGCGGTGTCCAGTTCGTGGAACTGACTGATGGAAAACGGGGCGCCCCGCCTCATGTTTCGCAATCGATGGGCTATTTTCTCTGATGTAGACATGATTTAACCTGATATAAAGAGAACGCAGTGAGTTTATCCTAGTCCTTTAATATCAGGCGGTGCAAAAGAATTCGTGTCAGGGTCATGGCGTGTTCGTGTGCAATTTCTAGAGTTAAAGTGGCGAAAATAAATGTACGTCTGGGCTCCCTTTCAAAACTTGTACACCCGTTGGCCGAGTGTAGTGATCAATCAACCCCCTCCACCTCTATCCCATTCTTAGCCAACCAGCTCTTCCGCCGCTCATAATCCGGCATAACCCGCTCAACCCGCTTCCAGAACTGGTTTGTGTGATGTGGCTCATGCAAATGCGTTAGTTCATGCACCACCACATATTCAACGATCTCTCTTGGCAACAGGATCGTCTTCCAGTTGAAGTAAAGACGGTTGCCCTTGCCACACGAACCCCAGCGGTAGCCCAGATCCTGAATTTTGACACCAGCAGGGTCAACGCCCATGCGCGCAGCTAGGGCCTGGACTTTATCGTTCAGGTAAATCTGTGCCTTGGTGCTATACCAGTAAATAAAGTGGAATCTCGCTTCAGTCTGCAGGTCTTTTCGCAGGCAGAATCGTCCAGCCGTCAGTTTGAGTGGTGTTCGTTGATCTTCTACCAGCTTCAACCGATAGCTCCGGCCCAGATACAGAAATCCTTCGCCATTCACGTACTCTTTGCGAGGCTGGGGCTTAAGCAGCTCGGCTTTCTCGGCCAGTTTCTGGTAGATCCAGAATTTTTTCTCCTGAACAAAGTCCTTGAGCAGATGTTCTTCGATGCCCTTGGGGGCCGCAAGCACCAGGTCGCCGCCGCGGTCCACAATGATCTCCAGCGTTTTGCGCCGGGCGCTATGGCGTACCTCGAAGGTCAGGTCATCCACCTGTAATTCCATCACGCATTCACCAGCTTGCTGTGATTCGCTTTGGCCAGATCAATAAGTTTGTCCAGAAGACCATCGAGTTGATTGGCTGGGAAAAGGTCGAGCTCGAACAATTCTTCAAACAGTCGGCCTCTCAGGCGCTCCTGGTCTGGTAGGTGGGAGGGTTTCCAGAAGTCCGGAATACGCAGTTCTTCAGTGATGATCTGGACGGCTGATACTGTCGCTTGCTCCAGGTTTTCCTGCTCCCCAAAATCAGGCGTCGCTGAATCGCCCAGTTTGGTCTCCGTCATTAAACGCAGGAACGGTAGATAGTGGGGTGAAAGGCCTGTAGGTGTTTCGTCATCCGCTGCTTCGTCGGCCTGTAGTTTTCTAATCAAGCTGGAGAGGGCGTCCACCTGCTCCTCCCAGAGCCCGTCCATCTGCTCCAGGATTTCCTTCAGACGCTCGCTGAGTTTGGTATATTTTACCGGATCTTCATCTAGGTGTTTACGCACATGAGAGCGAACCGCATGCTCCATTTCTGACGCTTTAGCTCGATCGCTGACTTGCCGGTTTATGTGTTGGTCGAAGTGGGTGTCCGTCAACTGCACCGGCGGAATCTTGGGATTGATGCCCAGTGAGATCATGTAGTCATCGATCAGCTTGCGGACTTTGTTGCCAACGTCTTTGCCTAACTCCGGGCTGTCCTTGTAGCGATTCCGCGCCAGGGCATGAATGTAGGCCAGTTGTTTGGCATCATTCACGAACTCCAGCGCTTCCGGGCGGGGTAGGACATCATCCAGTGTTCGGCTGAACTCCTTCAGCTTCACGATGAACTCGGCTCGCAGTCGCTCGTCGCCTAAAGCAGTAACGGCTTCCTCAGCATCAGCGAGGCTGTCGACGCCTTGTTTTCGCAGCACATCAACAACCCTGAGGTGACGATCCCGTAACAACGGAATTTCATCTTTCAGGCTCCGGAGCGCACCCTCTATATCTTCATCACTGTATGCCGCCAGCGCTTCTTTAAGGTGGTTTGCGACGCCATAGTAGTCCACCACAATACCGCAGCGTTTCCCGAAGCCTGTGCGGTTTACCCGGGCAACAGCTTGCAGCAGTTCGGCCTCTCGAATCGGGCGGTCCAGATACATGACGCCCGCTATGGGCGCATCGAAACCGGTCAGCAGCATGGACTTTACAATCAGGAAACTGAGCGGGTCGCACTTGTCCGGGTCTTTGTGAAACAGCGGTTTCTTGAATCGTTTGATGTTCTGCTCAATCTCCGCCCGATCACTCCACTGGGCCCAGCCGCTGTCATCATTGTTGCTGCTGCTGAACACCACGGCAAACTCAAGCTGCTGAAGTAATTCACGATATTGCCAAGCCTTAATGGCTGCCTTGATTCGAGGCGGGCGGGTAATCAGCTCGGTTTCGGCAATGTTCTTGTCTTCATGAGGTAACGCCATGGCCTCCTCGAGAAGTTTCGACTTGGCTTGTTTGAGCGCTTCCAGGTAGCGGATAGCTGCTCGTCGGCTATAGGCAACCAGTTGGGCTTTGAAGCCATTGGGGAGGATGTTAGTGACGTAGTGGCGGAGGATATCAGCCGCCTTTTCTTCAATCAGGCGAGGCGCCTCAAAGATCTGGCCCTTGGTAGCGTATTTCTTCTTGATCAGCTCCAGTTCTTCCTTGGTGCGTTCTTTGAACAAATCCTCGAACAAGTCATCGAGGTTTGCGCCGTCCTTTACGGCGCCTTCTGCCGTTCTGCCTTCGTAAAGGATTGGAACCGTGGCGCCATCGTTTTCCGCTTCCTTGATGGTGTAGCGGTCAATGTATTCGCCAAAAATCTCGCTGGTCTGCTTTTTCTTGCCCATGATGATGGGCGTGCCTGTGAAGCCAATTCGCGCAGCGTTGGGCACAGCCTGTAAAAGGTTGGCGTGCAGGTCACCGGCCTGTGTTCGGTGAGCCTCGTCAATCATCACCAGAATATCCGGGCTTTCATTAAGCAATCCCAAGGGGCGTGAGGAGATAGGGTTCCTGGGTTCGTCGTCAGGCTCTTCTGCCGCATCGCGACGATTGAGCTCCAGCCCGCGTTCCTTCTTCGGAGGAGGGTAAGCTGAAGACGCACTCTCGTGTTCCCGGTATTTCTGGATGGTTCCAAAAATAAGCCCTGGCCCGGGCTGGCCCAGCAACGATTTCAGTTTGCCGGTGTTGCTGGCGATCTTGACGGTTTCCCCGGTCAGCGTCGCTGTGTCCGATAACTGATCCTGTAGATCCTTCCGATCCGTGATCACGACGACTTTGAATCGGCGCAGTTCAGGGTCGGTTCTGAGTTTGAGAACCAGAAATACCATCGTCAGGCTTTTACCGCTGCCCTGGGTATGCCAGATAATCCCGCCTCGCCGGTCGTGCTCACCATCTTCAGACCGGGTTTTACCGGTTTTCAGGCGCTGAACAGCCCGTTTGACGGCCCGATACTGCTGATATCGGCACACCAGTTTGATGGTTTGCCCGCCCATGGTCATGAACAACGTAAAGTGACGGACGATGTCCAGCAGGTTGGCGGGGGGCAGCATTCCCGAAATCAGTCTTTGCTGAGAGGAGAGCGAGGCAACGCCCAGTGATTCGGCAACGTCCTCTTCGGAGCGAGGTGTCACGGTCTTCCAGTTCAGGTAATGGCTGAACCCGGCGCCAATGGTTCCAACCCGGGCATCATCAAAATTGGAAGCCACCATAAACTGGTTGGTGAAGAACAGGGCGGGGGCGCCTTCGTGTTCCTCGACCTCAAGATCCTGATGACGCTGATCGTAATAGCGGCGTAGCTGATCCACCGCCTCCGGAATGCCCTCGGGAATCGTTCGGTTTTTGCACTCGATGACCACCAGGGGAATGCCATTCACAAACAGAACCAGATCCGGAATGACGTGCCCCTTCCAGCCATCATGCCCTGGCGGGCATTTGACCTTGAACTGATTCACCACGGTAAAGGTGTTATTCTTAGAGGTAGCCCAATCAACAAAGTGGACGGTTTGCCCTCGACCACCATCCCAGTCTGGCAGGCCCTCCACCGTGATGCCGCCGTGAAGCAGTTCGGTTGCCAGTTGGTTGGCTTCTATTATTTTGTTGGCGGGAAGGCGAGTAATCGCGGATACGGCCTGATCGAGACGTCTTTCATCCAGCCAGGGCTCGCCGTTTCGGGTGTTGATGGCCAGCAGCCGCTCACGCAGCAGTGGCTCCATGATGACCTGAACAAAGGTTTCACGATAGGTAACGGACGGGAAGTCCAGGGAGCCCTCGATGTAATTCCAGCCTTCTTGCTCCAGTTGCTGAATAAAGGGGAACTCAACTTCGGTAAATTCCGGGCCAGGCATTACTACTCCTTTTTGCGTTCGCGCAGAGCATTATGATGCATGATCAGAGTCTGTCAAAAAGGAGGCAGGTTAATGAGTTCGGAAAAATCAACGCGGGAAGCTCCTACTGGCCAGAGAATCGCCGAAAGCGAATCTCCGACTGACCGTCAGCTTGAGCAAGCGAAGCATGAGCTGGGGCTGCCTAACACAACGAGATACAGGGTACCGACCGCCAGAATGCGAAAATTCAAGCGGCATTGGCCCAGCGAGCCGATAGCCATTGCTGGCCGGAAAGCCTGAAAATCCCAACTTCGTTCAATGTTAAACGGCGGGTCTCCTGCTATTATTCGCGCTATGGAAAAGATTAAGGGTATTAACCCATCCCGAATTATCTGGTGTTGCGAGGATCTGGGCATTTCCGTTGAGGAACTGGCCCAAGAGACTGGTATTGCCCTCGCTACCCTCGAAAAGGCACTGGACGGGAAAGAAGCGCTTTCCGTCAAACAGTTACAAAAGCTGGCCTCCCACTTTAACCGTGGACTGCTGTTCTTCCTCGAGGAAAGTTCTGTCAGTGAGGGACGCGTCCATTCCGTGCAGTTCCGAACACTGAACAATCAGAAGCCACAATTAAGCCCGCGTTTCCGGGCTTTGGTTGAGCGAACAGAACGCCAGCGTTTGACTTACTTGAGTCTCCGGGAGGATTTGGGAGAGCCGGTTGATCCGGCTTGGTACCCGGAAGAAATTGCAGGGAATGCTCCGCGACCAAAGCGCGCAGCGCAGTTGGCTCGCGCTTGGCTTGGGCTTCAGCCGGGACAGAGTTTTGCTGAAATGCGGACAGCTCTAGAAGCCAAAAACATTCTGGTATTTCTGAGCAACGGATATGCCGGCAAGTGGCAGATCCCCAAGGAAAGTCCCATCCGGGGCTTTTCTCTGTATTTCGACAGTTTCCCGGTTATTTTTATAAAAAAGCAGCTTTCCGAGGGAGCACAAGCGTTCACCATGATGCATGAGCTGGGGCACCTCCTGCTCCACCGCGAGAGTTTTGTCGACGACGAAAACGATTTTTATAGCAATAGTTCCAATGAAGTGGCGGCTAATCGGTTTGCTGGGAATCTGCTTGTGCCGGATGAGTTCCTCGAAGTACTCGACCTCCAGCGGTTTTCTGCGGATGACGTAACAGCGTATGACCTGTTCCTTGAAGGCTATTCCCGTCGCTGGAGTGTCAGCCCAGAAGTAATTCTGCGGAGGATGACTGATTCCGGGCTCCTTCCTCAGGAAGACTACCAGGCTTACCGTAAATGGAAACAATCCTTGCCCGTGCCTGAGCGTAAGGGAAGTGGCGGAGCCCGCTATCGTTTCAAGGAGCCGGTGAGGGTCTTTGGCAAAAGCTATGTCGGTACGGTGTTGGACGCTTTGCATGAACAGCGCATCACTTTAGCCAGGGCCAGTTCCTATCTGGATAATTTAAAAATAGCAGACCTGCGACAGCTGGAAGATACGCATGCCTCTATTTGATGCGTCGTCGATCATTCACGCCTGGGACAACTATCCACCAGAGTTGTTTCCTCCTTTGTGGGACTGGTTGGGGCAGGAAATCGTAAATGGAAATCTCGCTATCCCTGGTGTGGCTTTGGAGGAAGTGGGAAAGAAAACTCCGGAATGCGCTGTGTGGTTGAAAGGCAACGGCGTCACCGTATTACCTTTGACGTCCGAAGTGTTGGCCGAATCCCTACGAATAAAACACTTGCTGGGTATTGAAGAGGATCAGTATCACACCAAGGGCGTAGGTGAGAACGACATCTTCATCATTGCCACAGCAAGCGTTCATGGATTGACGCTGATCTCTGACGAAGGACGCCAGTTCGGCAAGCCCGATATTCTCGCCAAGTACAAAATTCCAGCGGTCTGTGAGCTGCAGGATGTAGGGGTAAGGTGTATCAATTTCCTGCAGCTCATACGCACCAGTGGTGCCGTTTTCAAGAGCTAGTGCAGTCAATGACTCATGCCCGCGACAGAGGATCAAGCCTGCCAACGCCGCAACGGCTGACAAGCGGTTTCCTCGGCAAAACTCGATCATGAGTTGCTCTCACGTCAGAGATTTCTTGCCCATCGCTTTTTCAATCAATCCCATTAAAAGCTGCTTGCGCTCTTCAAAGAAGCCTTGAAAATCATCCGCTCTGAGCTGCTCAGTGGGAATAAAGTGCCCATCAAGTATGGTATTCATTTCCTGGTCTGCGAGTTGCACTTGATCATGGCTTTGTAGCTTGGCCAAATATGCCGAGGGCGCATACCCGCCAATCATCCGGTTGGCCTTATAGGAGATCGGCGTCTTGTTAATGATGGAGTCGTAAACCTTGGGCGGGATACCGTTAGCCTCATACCAGGCGCGGGGAAATATGTGGTGAATATCCAGAGCCACTTCTTGAGTGTCCAATTGTTGAATTCGACCCTTCCAAAAGAAATCAGAGGCACCCTCACGCAGGATCAGTACGTTAATGCCTTTGTAGGCGGCACTGAGGCGGCTGCGTAGGGACTCCAAGCGCTCCGGGTCGAAGGAGGCATCAGTAACGGTGCGGGGTATAGCGGTGTCGTCTTCGAACCAGTTCATCAGTTCTTCAAGATCCACTGCAACGCGAGTTTCAACGGCGCCACCGTATAGCTCACCCAAAACGCCGGACCAAAACCAGCGAGCTAGCTTCTGGTGGGTTTTTGGTTCCCGCCAACGCTCGCCGAGAAGTGTCATGGTTGCAGCCAGGGGCACCAGTTGGGTGCCATAAGGCAATTCTCTGCGGCTAAAGAAACACTCGCCGGCCAGGAACTTTGACGCTTCAACAAAACCGGCCTCAACCTGATCGGCCCAGTTCTGGTAGGCAGCAAGGGGAAGTTCAAGCACGGAGGCCCGTTTGGCGCTAACAGGGCGTACATGTTTGCCCTGCTTGCCGTCTGCAATACCCTGGTATTTTCGCTCTCTGGTATGGAGCAGGGTAATGGCCTGCAGAAAGTCTGTGCTTTCGACACCTTTCAGCAACTCGTGCTTGGCAAGCCGATCCCGACGCGAGGCTACTTCACGGATCTCCGAGCCAAACCAGTCATCACGAAGGTTGTAGCCCTCGGCGGCGTAGGTGGCGGTCATCAGTTCAAATACTGAAAGTTGAACACCGCCGGTGTTGACCTTCTCGAATACCAAACAGACAGCCTCTTTGGATGTCTCTTTCTTCAGTTCAATAATGGGAATCTGATAAGCCGAGAAGGCGCCGATCACCTTCTTCTTGAACATCAGAAACTGCTCCATACCCCCCGGGTTGAACTGGAACAGATCCTGAAGCCATTGGGAGTCGTCGAGTATCTTGTCGCAGGGGAAGTGCAGTTGCTGGCATTCGAGCTCCCGGGTGGAGAGGTCCAACTCAACATCTCGGCCAAAATTACTGCGAGTCTGCCGGTTTTCATCCACGGCTTTAACGGCCTCGTCCAGCCGCTCGTCACCCTCCAGGGCCATCGGTATATCGAAGTAGCAATGGCGCAGGATGTCCTTGCCTTTCACTGTGCGTGTATCGACAGGGCTTTCCATGGCAATGGCCTGGGTCAGGCTCGTCAGGCGCTGCTGGCCATCCAGAATTAATCGCTCGGGTTTGTTCGTGACATCTTTGGCTGAAATGCCTTCAACGAGGCGCATCTGGAACCGCACTTCTCCCCCTGTTTCCATCAGCATGACGGCACCTATAGGAAACGAGCGGGCGATGCTCACCAGCAGGCTTTTCACGTGCTCATCATCCCAGACCCAGCCCCGCTGGAAGTCCGGCAGCTGTATCTTGCCGTTGGTGATGTCCTTCAGCAGTTCGGGGAGCGAGCGTTTGGTACTGTCGAAAGTGGTCATGCTTCATCCTTGAGTAGGGCGGTGACGCGGACGTGGCCGGTGAGGAGGTCATCGGCAATGCCAACTTTCAAACGTTTCAGTTTTTCGCACTCTCGGATTGTAGCGGCAATCTCATTTTCATAATTTCTGACGAGTGTAGAAATTACGAGCTGTTCAGTTCTACCGGGCTTAGCCGTCGGAACCGCCTCTAATTTAGTGCGATTGATTGTGTACAGACCTGAGCTCGATGAAGCGGCTTTTCTCCAGTACTGTTTGACGATATGCGAGTTCATCCATAGAAATGCAAAGTGTGGAAGAGAATCTGTTGCTCGCAATCTGAATAGGTGGTTCTGAAAGGTAACTCCTAATACTGCGTCCGTGGCCATCGCGCAGCGACCAATCTCATTCGGGTTTGCGTGACCTTCGACAATCAGGAGATCGTCTTCGGATAGTGATTTTTTTGCTATCTCGTCATCACGCGCATCTAGGTAGGCAATCTCAGAGAGGTCAAGTCTACCCCGATGGACATTGGCAACGCGAAGGTAGGGGCGCGCGTTTCTTTCAGGTTTTCGGTGTGGTCCCAGTGTGAATCCAGAGTCGATATCAAAATCGTGGCGTACAGTGGCAATAGCCCACTCTTTCGGAATCAACCCGAACGCGGACTCCTTATAAATCTCCGGCGCCTGCACCGGCGTGGGGCGGAGTTGGCCGTTTTGGTTGATGCCGCGGGTGAGCAGGTCGTGGAGCAGGCCTTCCTTGATTTTTTCCAGCTTGGCGATCAGAGCCTCGGTTTTCTGGATTTGGGTGTCCAGGGTGTCGAGGATCTGGGCAATTTTAGTCTGTTCATACGGAGGGGCGGTGGGTGTCTGGATGCCAAGTAGGTCAGAGATTCGAATGCCTTTAACTGTCGACCCTACAGACACGCTTTCAGCATGGAATTTAAGACTGTCCAGCAACCTTAAAAGGTACCGTGGACTCACGTTGGCCTTGGGGAACAATGCCTTCACGTCCTGATTGATCGTCACATCGCTGTTACTAATCGCACATCGACCAACGGCCATTCTTGTACAGACGAGAGGTGTACCTGCCGGGATCAAATTGGTAGAGCTTGCTGTTAGGCCTTGCTGGGTAATTGACTCCTCAGTTGAGTCAAGAATCAACTGATTATCTGCAAAGTCTTTAACAGATGCCCAGGGAATTGGCCCGTTCCAAAATCGGGGATTGTTCCGATCTGGGGTGCCACCGCCCTGTTGTCGCTCTACGAGTGACCTCAGTGAACGTTTTTCAAACATACCCGAGCCCCGTCAGAAACCCCTTCAGTTCGGCTGCAGCTACATCCCGCCCCATCTCAATATCCGCCAACGTCACCCTGTACTTGTTCCACCAAGTCTCAAACACAGCAATTACTTCCTGCCGTTGCTGCAGAATGTACCTGTCCAGTATTCCCAGCATGTCGTTATGCAGAATCGTCAGCATCAACGTGGCGGCTCCGGCCTCGTCCAGTGCATCCACTGCTTCGTTCAGGTGCGCCTCAAAGCTGGCTTGTTTAGCTTTCAAAGTCTTGGTGGCTTTGGTGCGCTCGGCCTTCCAGGATTTGATATCCGCCTCAGTGGGTGCATCTTCATCCGGTTCGGCGTCATCTTCGTCGTCCGGCTGGGCGGTTGCAGCTTTGATGCGGGTATCCAGTTCTGCTTTGCGGGCCTTCAGGTCTTCCAGTTCGGCCACGTAGTCCGCCAGCAGGAAGGTCACCAGTTTGTGGTCCAGCGGGTTGGTTTTGTTCTGGTCGTCTTCCAGCAGGGTGATGATGCTGATACGCCAGGCATCCACCACACCCAGCACGCCACGAGCCTGCAGGGTGCGGAACTCGTTTTTGTTCTGGTCCCAGAAGCCGGCGATGATGCCGCGCACGGCAAACCTGTCCAGCATGCCGATGGGGTCCAGGGCGTGGGTGAAAGTGCCAATCAGGTTATCCCGCAGGGCGCTCAGTTGCTGGCCATTGCCAGCGAGCTGGGCAATATGCGTGCCTCGCTGTTGCCACCAAGTTTCGAAAGAATCCTTGAGCCGAGCCTCTTTGTGCTGGACGCCGGCATTCTGCTCGATGGCGGGTTTCAGGGTGCCTTTGTCGGTGAGGTCTTCCCGAAACTCCACATAAGTTTCTTCGCCCGCTTTGGGAAGGAGCAGATCCATGGGGGCCAGGCCCAGGGCGTCAAACAGGGGTTGTTTGGCCTGCACTTCTTTCAGAGGAATGCCGCCCACCAGATGCGCTCGCACATCCTGGGGTTCCGGTGGTGGCGCGTTGTCCGCATAGCGGCGGATGTTCAGGTTGTAGTCGTTCTCCCGCAATTCATCCAGGCTGACGATCCGCGAGAAGCTGTCGGCCTCGGCAAAGGCTTCGTAGGTGCTGACGATCTTTTCGATGTGTTCCGGCAACAAGTGGTTCTGGGCGCGGCCTTCGTAGAATTCCCGGTCCGCATTGATGAACAGCACCTTGCCTTTGCGTTCCGGTGCTTTGGCACCCTTGTTGCGCAATACCAGAATGCAGGCGGGGATGCCGGTGCCATAGAACAGGCTGGACGCCAGGCCGATGACGGCTTCCACCAGGTCGTTCTCCAGCAGGCCGGCACGAATGCGTTTTTCATCACCACCCCGGAACAGCACGCCGTGGGGCATGACGGTGGCCAGCATGCCGTCAGATTTCAGGCTGGCGACCATGTGTTGCAGGAACATCAGGTCGGCTTTTTTGGCGCCTTCCGGTACCTGGCCATACTGAAACCGTTCCGGGAACTGGTTGCTGGGCATAAAACCGATGGAGAAGGGCGGGTTGGTAAGGATGCGGTCAAAGCGCATCAGCTCACCGCCTTCCACATGCTGGGGGTCGGTCAGAGTGTCTTCATTGCGCAGATCGGCGCTGGTGATTCCGTGAAGTAGCATGTTCATCTTGGCAATGGCCCAGACGGAACCGGAGGCTTCCTGCCCAAAAAGTGACAGGTGTTTCGGGTCGCCGCCCTGTTCCTCCAGGTACTCCTTGGACAGGATCAGCATACCGCCGGAACCGCAGCAGGGGTCGTAGACGCTCTGGCCTTCCTGGGGGTTAGCCAGGCGCACCATCATTCGGACTACAGAGCGCGGCGTGTAGAACTCGCCGCCTTTTTTGCCGGCAGAATCCGCAAATTCACCAATTAGGTACTCGTAGGCTGCACCCAACAAATCCGGGAACTCGAAATCTTCGTTGCGCAGGCGGTATTGGCTGAAGTGGACGATCAGATCCCGCAGCTTCCTGTCTGGCAGGGTGGTAGAGCCTACCTTACGGGTAAAGTCGATATGCTCCAGCACGCCTGCCAGGCTGACGTTGTGTTCCTCCAGCCCCGCCAGGGCCTTGTTTAGATAGTTGCCGACGCCGTGGTGGGCGTCGTTCATCAGGAAATCCCAGCGGGACTGTTTGGGCACGTAAAAGGTCGACTTGTACCAGTTCTCCATGTCCGCGATGGCTTCCGCTTCAAACTGGCCCTTGCCTTTGGCCAGCTGGTTTGTAACCACTTCCTGATAGCGTTGCTCGAAAACGTCGGAGCAACGCTTAAGAAACAGCATGCCAAAAATGTATTCCTTGAATTCCGAGGCGTCCATCTTGCCCCGCAGGATGTCGGCGGCTTTGAACAAGTGGCGTTCGAGTTGTTGGAGCGTCAGTGCCATGGGTACTTCCGTTGTGGTGTTGCTGGGAACACTATTTGATAGGTGCGACAGGGAGCGGCGGCGGGTGTCACGAATGTCACGTTTGGTTGTGGTGATATTGCCCGCTCATGGTGGGATGATCAACTGGTCAGGTTGCTAAGGAATCAGGTCTGGCCTCGCAGTGGCGTTTTTTTTCATTTCGCCATGAACAGTGGCCTCCTTCTCACCCTGCAGAAGATCCTTGGTCACTCCACCATATGACCATGCGCTATGCCCACTTTTTTCCTGACTATCTTTCCGACGCTGTTAGGCTTAATCTTTTTTCTGGTGTTGACACTTCGTTGACATACCCACAAAAAATTTAATTCCACAAACGAAAAAAGCCCCTACAATCAGGGGCTTAGTTCGGTTTGGTTGGTGGAGACGGCGGGAATTGAACCCGCGTCCGCCAGCACTGTGCCTTAGGATCTACATGCTTGTGTCCTTCTACTGATTTAACCTCAGACTACCCGAAGGCCAGGGCGTAAGAGGCGAGTTCTTTAGATCTTAGTCGTTAGCCAGTGAACTCTGGATAACGAAGCATCCCGTAAGCGATGACGTCCTGAAATGTAGCTCTGAGCTACGGGCGACTCAGTCAGGACGACTAGCAGCTTACGCTGCTAGTGAGTAGTTTTCGTCGTTTGCGACTATTGCGTTGCAGCTTTGGATTAACGAGATTGGCTGCCATCTCGACATGCACCCAAGGGTTCGCCACCAGCGTCGAAGCCATGTCGTCCCCTTACCGACATTATATGTGGGTGCTCCTGCTAACTTCAAGGGCTGTGTGCCAGAGAATTTAAGCCGGTTGCTTGCACTTGCGCCGAGGGGGCTTGGTTTTGACATTGGCAGCGCGTGGTTTTGCGGGGGTTTCAAGTTCGATACCGGCCGCTGCGGCCAGCTCGTAAAAGCTGTTGTGAAAGTAGTCCATGATGGCGTTGGGGCAGGCCTGAATGCCTTGGTCTACGGTAATGCCGAAATACACGTTGCCGGCGTAGCTGAATATGCTCATGCCAATGCCAATGCTGCCACTTTGCGGAACCCAGAACATGGGTTGGCGCAGCTTACTGCCGGCCAGATAGACCGCTTCCCGCGGGCCGGGCACGTTGGTCAGTACGGCTGAGGCTTTGTTACTGAGCATTGCCAAGGCCCGGCGTTCGAGCATGTCCGGGCCGCGGCCAAAAAGATCCAGCAGGCTGTAGGTTACCTGCGCCTGGTAAGACCGTTTGAGCTCGTTCATAGTGTTTTGAATCTGCTGAAAGCGTGCCTTTGGGCCGTCAATTTCGATGGGCAGGCTAACCAGCATCAAGCCAAACTGATTGCCCAGTTCGGAAATGGGCTGGTTCAGTGGTCGCAAGTTAAACGGCACGGCTACGCGGATTCCGCAGTCGGGAATCGCCTCATTGCTTTCTAGCAGGTGGCGGCGTATGGCGCCGGTTGCAGCGCACAGCAGCGTATCGTTAATGGTGCCGCCCATGGCTTTGGCGCAGCGCTTGACGTCGTTCAGGTTAAGGGCTTCGGCCCAGGCGACCTGTTTGCGACCGCACAGGGGTTGGCGCAGGCCGGTTTTTGGATCGAAGGGCATCAAGCCCAGCTTCAGCAAGTCCAGGGTGATATCGCCAGCGGTGCCAATCAGGCGCAGAGCGTAGCCTGGCTCTGAGCGCAGTGACTGGAACAGAATACTCGCTTGCTGGCCTGCTACTTGGGCGCTGCTGACGGCCTTGTGCATCCAGCGGTTCAGGGGCTTTAACACGGCTTTTTTAGGCCTGGCTGGCCGCGGTTTTGGTAAATGGGGTTGCGGTGTTGGATCGGTGAGTGACAACAGTACCCGCACCAGCGATATACCATCGGCAATGCAGTGATGAATGCGCACAATCAGCGCGCAGCCACCCTGGTAGTTGTCGACGCAATCGATTTGCCACAGCGGCCGGCGAAAATCCATGGTGCTGCTGTTCAGGTCACTCACCAGTGCCTGAAGTTCGGCTTTGTCGGCGTTGCCGGGCAGGGCACGGCGGTGCACGTGGTTATCCAAGTTAAACAGTGCGTCGTCTTGCCAGTATACTTTGCCGCTTTTTTCCACAACACGCTGGCGAAAGCGACGAAATTTCAGAAAACGCTCGTTCAGCACCCGCTTTAGGTCAGCGATGGCAATGGGCGCGTCAAAGATCAGCACCGATGAAACCATCATCGGGTTTTCCGGCGTGTCCATGCGCAGCCAGGAAAGGTCGACACCTGACATGGGGGTTTGCGTAATCTTGCTCATGCGCCTTCCTTATCCTGTGCGCCGCCGTTATTTAGGGCGTTGTCTCAGATATTAGCCTCGCGCAGCACCCGTTGCTTTTGGCGGTTCCAATCCCGTTCTTTTTCGGTGGCGCGCTTGTCGAACAGTTTTTTGCCTTTTACCAGCGCGATCTCGCACTTCACTTTGTTCTTTTTCCAGTAAAGCGCCAGTGGTATGCAGGTACGGCCCTCTTGGCCGACCGAATCCACAATTTTAGCGATTTCCTTGGCGTGCAATAGCAGTTTTCGAGTTCGAGTGGGATCTGCAATTACGTGGGTTGACGCAGTGGTCAGCGGCGTAATATGGGCCCCCAATAGCCAGGCTTCGCCGTCTTTCAGCAGCACGTAAGAGTCAGTCAGCTGTGTTTTTCCTGCGCGCATGGACTTCACTTCCCAGCCCAGCAGGGAAAGACCGGCCTCAAAGCGGTCATCGATGTGGTATTCGTGTTTGGCTTTTTTGTTCAGCGCGATGGTACTGCTTGGAGTACCGGGTTTTTTCTTGCTCATCGATTTTGCGCGGGAAACCCCGTCCTTTTAGGTCGGGGAGGGAGTGCGCGTCGTGCGTCAGCACGACAGACTTTCCTATTTCCCTTCTCCTTTTTGTGGTGTAGGTGATAGCCGTAGCCATCCGCTCTTTGCATGAGCTGGCAGTGCCGGTGATGAATGCCTTGAACGGCTCCGCCCGAGGTTTGAATGTTGAAGCTGCCGGTTTTCCGGATGGCAACCCGGCCTAGCCAAGTGCCTTCCTTTTTGCCGATCGGGACAATGGCTCGAACCATATCGCCGGTTTGGAATCCGTGAACTGATTTCTCTCGCATGAGGTAACCGCGAGGGAAGCCGTGTTTTGTTAGGCGCGTCCGCTTGTAGCTGCCGCGACCAGTGGCTTTTATCCGTAGCGTGGGCTTTTCCCAGTCAAACACGTGTTCGACAACGCCGACACAGACCGCGTCAAAGGCGTGGGTTTTGGGGATACCGAGTCTTTGGCGGTTGAACTTGGTTTGTCCACCCGTGCCGACGTTCACGGGAAGCCCCGTGGTTTTTAGCGATTGGAATAAGTCCCAGCGGGTTGAGTTCACCGCCGCGGCGTCCCGCAAGGGGCGCTTGCACTGGATGAGCACGTTGTCCATTCGGTTTTGCTTGTCTTTCAAGCGGCTGGAGGTTTTGAAAAAATCAGCCAGAGTTTGAGTATCTTTTTCTTCGTTGCAGTGGTGACAGGCGATGGTCAGATTGCTGATTCGGTTAGAGCCACCGTTGGATTTTGGGACAATGTGTTCGATCTCTAAGGGCGTATCGATGGCCGTGCAATAAGCGCATTCGCGGCCCCATTTTTCCAGCAAATACTCCCGAACTTCATAGCCTAACAAGGTACCTTGCTGATACTCAACGCCGCTGATCTCGGGATTTTCCATCTGTTGCAGGTTAAACCGCACCAGTTCTTGGCTGATCGACGTGACCGGCACCAAGGCGCGAAGACGTTTGATGACACTGGTGGTGGTATCCACTCGATGTTGCAGGCTTGGCGCCAGCCAACCTTTTGGCTTTGTCCGGTTGTTGAATCGGGGCGCCCGATAACGCAGCTGACTCCGGCGCCTGCGCCGACATCCCCGGCGCTGGCCCAGCGCTTTGCTGATCTGGCGGCCACGGTGAATCAGCTCGATTAAGCACAAGACGTGCTCCCCTTGGGCGCTGACTCTCGACACCGCTAAGCCGGTTTCTTTGCTACCAGGGTCGATCTTGAGCACGACTTTCTGAACAGTACCGCCAGTGCGGGCTTTCAAACGAAGGGTGAACGGATACACTCTCACCACCACCGCGCGCCTGCGAGCAAGCAAAAGCCGGGCTCGTTTTTCCGAGCAAGGCATCAGTGGGTTCTTCTGTCTGTCGAGTACAAAAACAGCCATATCGTTTTCCAATAATTACCCTTACGGGTCTGGTGTCGGAGGCCGAAACCTCTCTCCCCTCGGGAATGTCTACCACCGGCTCCCGCTTGCGCGGCAACTGAAACCTTCGGCGCTTTACCTTTCGCCAGCGTGATTCCAGTTTTCCAGTGTCCGGTGCTGAGGTAGCACACCGGAGTGGGTCTTAACGACCTGTGGTAAACGTAGCGGGTTGGTGTCCGCTTTCCCTGGTCAACCTGGCGTGTAGGGTGTTCTCTACAAGCCCCGTCGTTCACGGCGGGGTAGTTGACGAATCCGTTATCCGACGTCGCACGAATGTACCGGCCGGCGATTGCTGGTCCGGCAAAGCGTCTATTGTAGCTCAGGAGTGCCAGACCGGTCACGAATTCACCCGCCTGCTGGCAACAGGTCGTGCGCTACAACCGGTATCGGCTACAATAGGCGATCATTTTTGACCGGATTGTTCATGCCGCCGCATCTTCAGGCACAGATGGGATCATTTACCCGCAAGTCCACGTTTTTCTGGGCGGCGACGGGCGCTACTGTGGGATTGGCCAACTTTTGGCAATTTCCCTATCTGGCCAGTCGCCACGGCGGCGGGCTTTTTATTCTGCTTTATTTGGCCTGCCTGTTGTTAATCACTCTGCCACTGGCGATTACCGAAACGTCGTTTGGCCGCTATAGCCGTCATGGAATGGTGCGGGCGATGGACAACTTCGTGCTCACTGCCAAGCGCTCCCGCAATTGGGTATGGCTGGCTTACTTGAGTGTGCTAGCGGCCTTTGTGGTGTTGTCTTATACCGCTGTATTTGGCGCTATTGCGCTGGCCTGGGTGTTTTTTGGCGCCAGTGGGGACTTTACCGGTAATACGGCCGCCCATGCGGCAGGCGTGTTGTCACGCCTGGTGTCTGACCCGCAACGATACCCGGTGTTCATGGCCTGGCACGGTTTCTTTTTGTTGCTGGTGGCCGGTGTGTCTATGCGCGGCGTGGTTCGCGGCCTGGAACGTGCGTTTCGCCTGCTGGTGCCGGCCACTCTGATTTTGCTTGCGGGGTTTGTCGGGTTTGCAGTTTATTTCGGTGAACCCGGTGCTGCGATCACGCGTATGCTGGGGCTACACCCCCAGGATGTCACGATGGACAGCGTTAGAGTCGCGCTGTTTCATGCCTTTTTTACCTTGGGCTTGGGCGTGGGTGTGTGGGCCATTTTTGGTGCTTATAGTTCGCCATACACCCGGTTGAAACGCTCTGTTCTGGCCGTGGTTTTGCTGGATACTCTGGTTGCCGTTCTGGCAGGGCTGGCGCTGTTTGCAGTGGTGGTAGATGTTGATGGTAGTCAGGCCAGCAGGGGTTTTGGTCTGTTGTTTGTGGCCTTGCCTGCGGCGCTGGGCCAGTTGCCTGCCAGCCAGGTGGTTATTGCCCTGCTATTTTTAATGCTGGTAATGGTGATTTGGGCCAGTGCATTGGCGCTGATGGAACCGGTGATTGGCTGGCTGCGGGAGCGCACGGATTTATCGCGGGGCAAAGCGACCTTGCTGGTTCTGGTTTCCTGTTGGCTGCTGGGCCTGCTGTCGCTGTATTCGCTGAATATATGGAGCAGTTATCGGCCCGCGGGCGCAACACTGTTTCGCTGGTTGGAATTGATCTCCGGTGGCGTGTTTATACCGGTTGTTGGGGTGATGTTGTCGCTGTTTGCTGGCTGGTGCCTTACCCGACGTTTATTGCAAAGAATTCTGGGCAATACGCCCGGTTGGTTGTTTGATGGCTGGTATAAGGTAATGCGTTGGGTGTTGCCGCTGGTTGTTGTGTACATCGGCCTGCACTACACATTTATTCTTTTATAAGACAGGACCGTTTTGCCCAATGGCTCATCAGATTGATAAAACCGCGTTGGTGTGGCATTCCGCCGAGCGCATGTTTCACCTGGTTAACGACGTTGCCCGTTATCCGGAATTTCTGCCATGGTGCCGTAGCGCCAGTGTGCAGCGGCAAGATGAGCAGCATGTCACCGCTTCGATGGAAATCGCCAAAGGCGGTTTGAGCCATATTCTGACCACGCGCAACCAGCTCTTGATGCCCGAAGCCATCGAGATGCAGTTGGTGGACGGGCCTTTTAGCAATCTTAGCGGGCGCTGGCATTTCAGGCCGCTACAAGACAACGCCTGCAAGGTGATTCTAACCCTGGACTTCGAGTTTTCCGGATCTTTGGCACGGATGACCTTCGGGCCTATTTTCAATCAGGCGGCAAATACAATGGTAGATGCGTTTTGCCGGCGGGCGGATGCCGTTTATGGAAAAGGCTCATGAGTATTCGGGTAGAAGTGGCTTACGCGTTGCCTGAACGGCAGGAAATTGTAACGGTGGATGTGTCTGAGGGCACCAGTATGTTGGACGCAGTCAAGGCGTCGTCCATCTGTGAGCGGTTCCCGGAGCTGGATCCTGAAAATACTGACATGGGCATTTTTGGTAAGGCAATAAAACAGCCGGGCCAGCATCAAGTGCAGGTGGGTGACCGTATAGAGTTGTACCGCCCGCTCGTGATTGACCCCAAGCAGGCGCGATTGAACAGAGCTAAAAAGCAGTAGGCACTTATAGCTTCAGTCTAGCTTTAGTAGGCGGGCGTCTCTTCCAGCAATTGTGCTTCGTAGTGGGAGAAGCGGTCGTCATCGTAATACACGATAATGCGCTGTTCTTCGATGTCTCCGCCTGCACGTTGGAACGTATAAACGTAATATTCCCGTGATGTGTCTACAGGATTGAGCATCAGCGGTGTGCCCATTACCGCGTGAACCTGGCTGCGGGGCATGCCTTCCGTCAGTGCGGTCAACTCTTTGTTGGTGACAATATTACCTTGTTGGACGTTGATTTTGTAAACGCCGGGAAAGGCACAGCCAGTCAGAAAAAGAGTGAGAATAAGAGCTATGAGCTTTTGCATCGCCGGGGGAAATCCTCTATCTTGAAAATGCCTGCCAATGGCAGATGTCGCACGGGTTGATCCTAAAATGGCGGCCCTATCATACCGGAAGCCGCAAGGCACACCAACGAGTGAATAGTAATATGCCATCTGAAAACGCCGAATTACGAAAAGTCGGTCTGAAGGTTACTCTTCCGCGGGTAAAAATCTTCGGTATTCTTGAAAGCGCTACGCAGCATCACATGAGTGCAGAAGATGTTTACAAAAAGCTTCTGGAGCAGGGTGACGACGTAGGGCTGGCGACCGTTTACCGGGTGTTAACCCAGTTTGAATCAGCGGGCCTGGTGCTGCGGCACAATTTTGAAGGCGGCCATGCAGTATTCGAAATGGCCAGCGAAGACCATCACGACCACATCGTATGTACTGAAACCGGAAAGGTCATCGAGTTTTTTGATCAGGTGATTGAAGATCGGCAGCAAATAATTGCGGCCGAGCACGGTTATGAGATTGTTGATCACAGCTTGACGCTGTATGTGAAACCCATCAAGTCATAAGCCAACTCACGATCAAGCATTTCCCCAAGCGAAAAAAAGGGGCGAGCCTCTGGCCCGCCCCGAAAACTCTCAGTAGAGAGGGGGATACTTTTAGTGGTGGGTTGCTTGCCCCTTGCTGTACATTTCTTTGGCGTGGGCAATGGTTTGTTCCGTCATATCCACACCGCCCAGCATGCGGGCAACTTCGCTGATTCGGCCCTGATCGTCCAGGGTTTCGATTTTCGAGAAGGTCGCTTCCTGTTCTGTGAACTTGCTAACGAACAGGTGTTGATGGCACTGGGCTGCCACCTGCGGCAAGTGAGTAACACACAACACCTGACCGTTTTCGCCGAGTGCCCTTAGCAGCTTGCCCACGACTTCCGCTGTGCCACCGCCAATGCCTACGTCTACTTCGTCGAACACCAATGTTGGTGTGGTAGAGGTTTGCGCCACCACCACCTGGATGGCCAAGCTGATTCGCGATAGTTCACCGCCCGAGGCGACTTTTGCCAGTGGTCGCGCCGGCTGCCCCGGATTGGCGCTAACCAGAAATTCGGTGTCTTCGTGGCCATGAGCCGCCGGCTCGTTACGGTTGTCTGCTAGCTGTGTAACAAACTGCATATTGGGCATGCTCAGCTGAGCCAGTTCTGCCGCCACGCGAATGTCCAGATTCACCGAAGCGTGCTGGCGTAACTGCGTCAGTTGGTCGGCCAGCGCGTTGTATTCCAGTAATTGTTCGTTCAGTTCGGTCTGAAGTTGCTCCAGGCTGCCGGCGCCGCCGTCCAGATCGGCCAGCTCACCGTTCAGCCGCTGGTGCAGGTCGAACAGTTGTTCAGGCATGATGCGATGCTTGCGCGCCATCTGGTAAATCGCACTCAAGCGATCTTCTATTTCTGCCAGGCGTTGCGGGTCCGCTTCGTAATCATCAACAAAGCGACGCAAATTGTCGCCGGCTTCGCTGATTTGTATCTGAGCTTCGCTCAGCATTTGCAGGGTATCGGCCAGCGCTGGAATTTCCGTTGGCAGCTGCTCAAGTTGCTGCAACGCCTGGCGCACCAGTGCAGCAGCGCTGGTGTCGTCTTCAGAGCACAGTAAAGCCGCCTGGTTGCTGTGGTGCAAAATAGTGTCAGCCTGGCTCAACTCTTGCTGTTGCTGTTCCAGGTGCTGCTGTTCGCCTTCTTGCAGGCCCAGTCGATCCAGCTCTTCTACCTGATAGCGCAACAGTTGCAGTCGGGCCTCGGTTTCGTCGGCGTTGTTCTGGCGCTCGACCATTTGCTGGCGGGTTTTATTCCACCCACTCCAGGCCTGACGGGTTTGCCCGGCCAGCTCCTCGGCCCCGGCGTATTCATCCAGTAAGGTGCGGTGGGTATCTTTGCGCAATAACGATTGATGTTGGTGCTGGCTGTGAATATCCATCAGCAAGCCGCCCATTTCTTTCAGGTGGCTTAGCGGGCAAGGTTGGCCGTTGATGTAGGCGCGGGAGCGGCCGTCGCGGCTGATGGCACGGCGCAAAATGCAGTCGTTATGATCGTCTAGTTCGTGCTGCTCCAGCCAGCTGCGTGCAGCGGCAATGGCCGAAATATCGAAGGTAGCGGTAATGTCAGCCCGCTTCGCGCCGTAACGCACGGCGCCGGCGTCTGCCCGCCCGCCCATGGCAAGGCCGAGCGCATCCAGCACAATCGATTTGCCGGCACCGGTTTCCCCGGTAAGGGCGGTCATTCCTTTATGGAAGTGTAATTCCACCCGTTCCGCGATGGCGTAATTGGAAACCGTTAGCTGTGTGAGCATGCCGAAACCTCCGCTCTATCTATATGCTATGTGTCTGAATACTGTTTTTTCATACAGTGACTGTGAATATATACAGGCTTTTTGATTGTTGCAAACTCTATAGCGTCAACTTTGTTGCAAAATGCGGCGCGCATCGGTTGAAACTGCGTCACGGGGCCCCATATCGATTTGCAAACACTTAGTTCCGGCCGTTACGGCCGGTATCCGATTTTGGCAGACCGTGGTCACACCGGTCGCGTTTCACTCATCAGGAGTAGTCATGAGCACTGACGAAAAACGTAACGAGCAGTTTACAGACGAGCTACAACAGGCTGTAGACAATGCCGCAGAAGGCAACGCAGAAGCAGCCGAGGCAGCACCAGAAAGCTCACCATCTGCCGACCTTGAAGCACTGCAGGCGAAGGTCCAGGAGTTTCAGGAGCAGGTGCTGCGTTCCCAGGCAGAAATGCAGAACGTGCGCCGCCGCGCCGAAAACGACGTCGAAAAAGCCCACAAGTTTGCGGTAGAAAAGTTCGTTAGAGAACTGTTGCCGGTGGTAGACAGTCTGGAAAAAGCGGTTGAAAGCACCGAAGGCCACGAATCTTCTGGTGACTTGGTGGCGTCCATTCGCCAAGGCGTAGAGCTTACTCTTGGAATGTTCCTGTCTGGCCTCAAGAAGTTTAACGTTGAGCGCCTTGATCCTGTAGGCGAACCGTTTGATCCGCAATACCACGAGGCGATGTCTATGGTGCCGGCGCCTAACACCGAGCCCAACAGCGTGGTTGCGGTTATGCAGAAAGGTTATGTGTTGAACGGCCGTGTTGTACGCCCGGCGATGGTGATGGTGGCCAAGCCCCAAGATGCACCAAAAATTGATGAGCAGGCTTGAAAAATAGCTTAAAGCGCCAATATAGTTTTTAAACAGAACAGTCCGGAGCGATCCTCCGGCCCCAGCTTTCAGAAAGATTTGGAGTGACTCAATGAGCAAGATTATCGGTATTGACTTAGGCACAACCAATTCCTGCGTATCCGTTATGGACGGTGGCAAGGTTAAGGTTATTGAAAACTCTGAGGGCGACCGCACTACGCCGTCAATCGTTGCCTACACCGAAGACGGCGAAATTCTGGTGGGTCAGTCTGCCAAGCGCCAGGCTGTTACCAACCCGTACAACACCCTTTACGCGATCAAGCGTTTGATTGGTCGTCGGTTTGAAGACGACGTTGTACAAAAAGACATCAAAATGGTGCCTTACAAAATCGCCAAGGCCGACAACGGTGATGCCTGGGTAGATGTAAAAGGCCAGAAAATGGCGCCGCCGCAGATTTCTGCGGAAATTTTGAAGAAAATGAAGAAAACCGCCGAAGATTACTTGGGTGAGAAAGTGACCGAAGCGGTTATCACCGTTCCGGCGTATTTTAACGATAGCCAACGCCAAGCGACCAAAGATGCAGGTAAAATTGCCGGTCTGGAAGTTAAGCGTATTATCAACGAGCCGACTGCTGCTGCGCTGGCTTATGGTATGGACAAGAAAGGCGGCGACCGCACCATCGCGGTTTACGACCTGGGTGGCGGTACCTTTGACCTGTCCATCATTGAAATTGCCGATGTAGACGGCGAGCACCAGTTTGAAGTGTTGGCCACAAACGGTGACACCTTTTTGGGTGGCGAAGATTTCGATATGAAAATCATCGAATTCCTGGCTGACCAGTTCAAGAAAGACAGCGGCATCGATCTGCGCGGCGACTCACTGGCCATGCAACGCCTGAAAGAAGCCGGCGAGAAAGCTAAAATCGAGCTTTCCAGTAGCCAGCAGACCGACGTGAACCTGCCGTACATTACTGCTGATGCCAGCGGCCCCAAGCACATGAACGTCAAGCTGACCCGTGCCAAGCTGGAATCCTTGGTGGAAGATCTGGTACAGCGTACTCTTGAGCCGTGTAAAGTGGCTCTGAAAGACTCGGGTTTGAGCATCGATCAGATTGATGAAGTAATTCTGGTAGGCGGCCAAACCCGTATGCCGCTGGTACAGGAAAAAGTAAAAGAATTTTTCGGCAAAGAAGCCCGTAAAGACGTTAACCCGGACGAAGCTGTTGCCATGGGTGCCGCCATTCAGGCCGCCGTATTATCTGGCGATGTGAAAGACGTACTGTTGCTGGACGTTACCCCGCTGAGCCTGGGTATCGAAACCATGGGCGGTGTTGCTACATCGCTGATCGACAAGAACACCACGATTCCGACCAAGAAGTCGCAGACTTTCTCGACAGCGGACGACAGTCAAACAGCAGTAACCATTCACGTGGTTCAAGGCGAGCGCAAGCAAGCTTCGCAGAACAAGTCGCTGGGTCGTTTCGATTTGGCTGATATTCCGCCAGCACCGCGCGGCGTGCCGCAGATCGAAGTGACTTTCGACATCGATGCCAACGGCATTCTGAACGTGTCTGCCAAAGACAAGGCGACCGGTAAAGAGCAGTCTATCGTGATCAAGGCCTCTTCCGGCCTGAACGAGGAAGAAATCGAGAAAATGGTGCGCGACGCTGAAGCTAACGCTGATGAAGACCGCAAGTTCGAAGAGCTGGTTCAGGCTCGCAACCAGGGCGACGCCATGGTTCACGCGGTGCGCAAAACCTTGAAGGACGCCGGCGATAAAGTCAGTGACAGCGAGAAAGAGTCGATTGAAGCGTCTGTAACGGAGCTGGAAGAAGCTCTGAAAGGGTCTGATAAAGACGACATCCAGGCCAAGACCGAGAAACTGACGGAAGTTTCCGGCGAGCTGGCCAAGAAGATGTACGCCGATCAGGCGGAGCAGGGCCAGCCGGCGGAAGGGCAGGAAAAAGCCCAGTCGAACACCGCTGATGACGCTGTTGACGCTGAGTTTGAAGAAGTGAAGGACGACGAGAAGCGTTAATCGATTGACCTAGATTTTTGCCAGTAGTTGGAAAACGCGGGTCGCTCCCGCGTTTTCCTCGTTATAACCACGGGATTTGAAGCATGGCCAAGCGCGACTATTACGAGACTCTCGGCGTAAGCCGGGACGCGGACGACAAAGAAGTAAAGCGGGCGTATCGCAAGCTTGCAATGAAGTACCACCCGGACCGCAACCCGGACGATAAAGACGCCGACAACAAATTCAAAGAAGCCAGCGAGGCCTACGAAATACTCGCAGACGCCAACAAACGAGCGGCCTACGACCAGTTTGGTCATGCCGGCGTTGACGGCCAGGGCGGCGGTGGCTTTGGTGGCGGTAATGGGAATTTCTCGGATATTTTTGGCGACGTATTTGGCGATATTTTTGGGGGCGGTGGTGGCCGTGGCCGCAATACCCGCGGCTCTGATTTGCGCTACACCCTGGAACTGGACCTGGAAGAGGCCGTAAAAGGCAGAACCGTTAAAATTACCATACCCGGCCATCGCGAATGCGAAACCTGTGATGGTAGTGGCGCCGAAAAGGGCTCGCGTCCCGAAGCCTGTGGTACCTGTAAAGGTATGGGTCAGGTGCGTATGCAGCAGGGCTTTTTCACCGTGCAGCAAGCGTGTCCTACCTGCCGCGGCGCGGGTAAGGTTATCAAGAATCCGTGCAGCAAGTGCCACGGCCAGGGCCGGGTAAAAGAAGAGAAAAACCTATCGGTTAAAGTGCCCCCCGGCGTGGATACCGGGGACCGCATCCGCTTGTCCGGTGAAGGCGAGATGGGCATAGAGGGCGGCCCTCCGGGCGACCTGTATGTGCAAATGGCCGTGCGCGAGCACTCCATCTTCACCCGCGATGGTCGCAACCTGTATTGTGAAGTGCCCATCAGCATTGTTGATGCCGCTTTGGGCGGCGAGCTGGAAGTGCCAACGCTGGATGGCCGCGTGAAGCTGAAAATACCGGCCGAGACCCAAACCGGAAAATTGTTCCGCCTGCGCAACAAAGGTGTGGCACCGGTGCGTGGTGGCGGTGCCGGCGATTTGCTGTGTCGGGTGACCATCGAAACCCCGGTACGCCTGACCAAACGCCAGAAAGAACTGTTGAATGAGTTTCAGGATACCCTCGACAGCGGTGACGGCGACCAGCACGGCCCGAAGAAAACATCGTGGTTTAGAGGTGTGAAGAGCTTCTTCGACGAAACAAAATTCTGAGGGCAGTCGGATTGTAGTACTGAGGCCTTATAATAGATGCGAGCTTTGAGGGTTTATAAATGAGAGTAGCCATCATCGGCGCCGCGGGGCGCATGGGAAAAGTACTGATCGAGGCCGTTGACGGCACCGAAGGCCTGCAACTGGGCGCGGCTATTGTTGAACCCGGCAACAGCCTGATCGGCGCCGACGCTGGCGACATGACCGGCATTGGAAAAACTGGCGTCGCCATGGCCGGCAGCCTGGCGGACGTGAAAGATGATTTCGACGTGCTGATCGACTTTACCTTTCCGGATCTTACTCTGGAAAATGCCCGTTTCTGCCAGGCTCACGGTAAATCCCACGTTATTGGTACCACCGGATTGTCTGACGCCGAAAAGCAACAATTGGCACAAGTCGCCGAAAATGTACCGGTGGTGTTTGCCCCCAACATGAGTGTGGGCGTAAATGTGGTGCTGAACTTACTGCGTACTGCGGCGGCCGCGCTGGGTGACGACTACGATGTTGAAATCATTGAAGCCCACCACCGCCACAAAAAAGACGCTCCATCAGGCACCGCGCTGCGCATGGGCGAAGTGGTTGCCGATGCGCTGGGTCGCGACTTGAAAGAATGCGCTGTTTACGGCCGCGAAGGCTTCACCGGTGAACGTACCCGCAAAGAAATCGGTTTTGAAACCATTCGCGCGGGCGACGTTGTGGGCGATCACACCGTGCTGTTCGCCACTGAAGGCGAGCGCATCGAAATCACCCACAAAGCCAGTAGCCGCATGACGTTTGCAAAAGGCGCCATGCGTGCCGCATTGTGGCTGAAAAACAAGCCTGCCGGCTTGTACGACATGCAGGATGTGCTGGAATTGAAGCAATAACGCCATCGGGCGGATTCTTCGTGGACAAAAAGCGCCCCATTTTCTACAATAGGGCGCTTTAACTGCATCAAGCGTAGTTTTTACAGCGCCACGGGAAACCTCTTTTGTTCCCGTAGGACAAAACAGCGGGACGGAGCCATAACTCCCTCTCGCTTTTTTGCGACCTGAATTTGCGCCTACGCTCCCGTTCATGACGAACATGACGCCACTCGATGAGGATAGAAGCCTTGAGCACACCCGCAATCCTTGCACTCGCAGACGGCAGCCTGTTTTACGGCACCGCTATTGGCGCTGCCGGCGAAACCAGCGGCGAAGTGGTGTTTAACACCGCCATGACCGGCTATCAGGAAATACTGACGGACCCTTCCTACGCTCGCCAGCTGGTTACACTGACGTACCCGCACATTGGTAACACCGGCGTAAACCCGGAAGACGTGGAATCAGACCACGTACACGCCGCCGCTCTGATCATCCGCGACCTGCCGCTGGCAGCCAGCAATTGGCGCAGCACTCAGAGTCTTGATGGCTATTTACGCGATAACAATATTGTGGGTATTGCCGATATTGACACCCGTCGCCTCACCCGCATCCTGCGCGACAAAGGCTCCCAAAGCGGTGCCGTTGTCGCCGGCGAAAGCGCTACTGCCGAACGCGCTCTGGAATTGGCACAAGCCTTCCCGGGTTTGAAAGGAATGGACCTGGCGAAAGAAGTCAGCTCGAAAGACGTTAGCCACTGGACAGAAACTGAGTGGGACCTGGTCAGCGGTTACGGCCAGCAGGAAAGCCCGTGCTTTAAAATCGTGGCTTACGATTACGGTATTAAACTGAATATCCTGCGCATGCTGGCATCGCGCGGTTGCGACATCACCGTTGTGCCGGCACAAACGCCTGCCGCCGAGGTGTTGGCGATGAGTCCGGATGGCGTGTTCCTGTCTAACGGCCCCGGTGATCCTGAGCCCTGCGATTACGCCATAAAAGCGATACAGGACATTCTGGAAACCGACGTGCCGGTGTTTGGCATCTGCCTGGGGCATCAGCTTTTGGCCTTGGCCAGCGGTGCCAAAACTATGAAGATGAACCACGGCCACCACGGTGCTAACCATCCGGTGCAGTGCCTGGCTGACGGCACCGTCATGATCACTAGCCAGAATCACGGTTTTGCCGTAGACGAGGCCAGCCTGCCGGCGAATCTGGAGGCTACTCACAAGTCGCTGTTTGATGGCACATTGCAAGGTTTGCGTCGCACCGATAAAGCGGCGTTTAGCTTTCAGGGCCACCCGGAAGCCAGCCCTGGCCCCCACGATGTGGCGCCACTGTTTGACGAGTTTATCCGCTCGATGGAAGCCCGGCGCGCTTAGAGTAAAGGCGAGTGAGGTCGGCCAATGGCCTCGCGCAAACAGGCGCTGCGCACCGCGCTGCAAGAAATTAAAGTTGCTGACAGGTTGACCAAGACATGCCAAAACGTACCGACATTAAAAGCATCCTGATCCTGGGAGCAGGCCCCATCGTGATCGGGCAGGCGTGTGAATTCGACTATTCCGGCGCTCAGGCCTGTAAGGCTCTGCGCGAGGAGGGCTACCGGGTGATACTGGTTAACTCCAACCCGGCTACCATTATGACCGACCCGGCCATGGCCGATGCCACCTACATCGAGCCGATTATCTGGTCAACGGTTGCCAAGATTATCGAAAAAGAAAAGCCCGATGCCCTGCTGCCGACCATGGGCGGGCAAACTGCGTTGAACTGTGCGTTGGATCTGGAAAAGCACGGCGTACTGGCGAAGTACGGCGTTGAAATGATCGGTGCCAACGCCGATACCATCGACAAAGCTGAAGACCGCAGTCGTTTTGACAAGGCTATGAAATCCATTGGCCTTGAATGTCCCCGTGCCGACATCGCTCACAATCTGGAAGAAGCCCACCGCATTGCCGAAAAGGTTGGCTTTCCTTGCATTATTCGCCCTTCGTTCACCATGGGCGGCTCCGGCGGCGGTATTGCGTACAACCGTGACGAATTCGAAGAAATCTGCATTCGCGGGCTGGATCTGTCGCCCACCAGCGAACTGCTGATCGACGAATCCCTGATCGGCTGGAAAGAATACGAAATGGAAGTGGTGCGTGACAAAAACGATAACTGCATTATCGTTTGCGCCATTGAAAACTTCGACGCCATGGGCGTGCACACCGGCGATTCCATTACCGTGGCACCGGCGCAGACCCTGACCGACAAAGAATACCAAATCATGCGTAACGCCTCGCTGGCGGTTCTGCGTGAAATTGGTGTGGAAACCGGCGGCTCTAACGTGCAGTTTGGCATTCATCCGGACACCGGCCGCATGGTGGTGATCGAGATGAACCCGCGGGTATCGCGCTCCTCGGCGCTGGCGTCTAAGGCCACCGGCTTTCCCATTGCCAAAGTGGCGGCCAAGCTGGCGATCGGTTACACCCTGGACGAACTGAAGAACGACATTACCGGCGGTGTTACTCCGGCTTCGTTCGAACCCAGCATTGATTACGTGGTGACCAAGATTCCACGGTTCACTTTCGAGAAATTCCCCCAGGCCGACGCCCGCCTGACCACCCAGATGAAATCGGTGGGTGAGGTGATGGCCATTGGTCGCACATTTCAGGAATCGTTGCAGAAAGCCCTGCGCGGGCTGGAAGTGGGTTCTGACGGCTTTGATGAACAGCTGGAAGAGTTTGACAGCGAAGACAGCCGGCAAACCCTGACCCGCGAGCTCAATGTGCCCGGTGCCGAGCGTATCTGGTACATAGGTGATGCCTTCCGCGCTGGACAGAGTGTGGCGGATATATTCCGCCAGACCCACGTAGACCCCTGGTACCTGGTGCAGATTGAAGACCTGATTAAAGAAGAGCAGGCGCTGCAAGCATTTGGAAAAACCGAGTTGGACCATGCCACAATGTTCCGTTTGAAGCGCAAAGGCTTCTCGGATGCGCGTCTGGCGAAGCTGATGGGAGTGAAAGAAGACGCCTTCCGCGCTATGCGCCACGGCTTGGGTATTCGCCCGGTGTATAAACGTGTAGACACCTGTGCTGCGGAATTTGCCTCAGACACGGCCTACATGTATTCCAGCTATGAAGAAGAATGCGAGTCGAAACCGACTGACCGCGAAAAGATCGTGGTGATTGGCGGCGGCCCCAACCGTATTGGTCAGGGCATTGAGTTTGACTACTGCTGCGTACATGCGGCTCTGGCGATGCGTGAAGATGGTTATGAAACCATCATGATCAACTGCAACCCGGAAACCGTGTCGACCGATTACGATACTTCTGACCGCCTGTATTTTGAGCCGATCACCCTGGAAGACGTGCTGGAAATTATCCACGTTGAAAAACCCAAAGGTGTGATTGTGCAGTACGGTGGCCAAACCCCGTTGAAGCTGGCCCGCGGCCTGGAAGCCGCTGGCGTGCCTATCATCGGCACCAGCCCGGACGCCATTGACTGCGCCGAAGACCGCGAGCGGTTCCAGAAGCTGATCACCGGCCTGGGCCTGAAGCAGCCCGAGAACGCCACCGTGCGCAGTCACGAAGAAGGCATTATTGCCGCCCGCAAGATTGGCTACCCGCTGGTGGTCCGCCCGTCTTACGTGCTGGGCGGCCGCGCCATGGAAATTGTCTATGGCGAAGCCGAGCTTGAGCGTTACATGCGCAGTGCTGTGCTGGTGTCCAACGACAGCCCGGTATTGTTGGACCACTTCCTGAACGCCGCGATTGAGGTGGATATAGACGCCATCTGCGACGGCAAAGACGTGGTCATTGGCGGTATCATGCAGCACATAGAGCAGGCCGGCATTCACTCCGGTGACTCGGCGTGTTCACTGCCACCCTACAGCTTGCCCGCAGATGTTCAGAACGCCATGCGTGACGCTGTCAAACAGATGGCGCTGGCGTTGAACGTGGTCGGCCTGATGAACGTGCAGCTGGCATGGCAAGACGGCGACATTTACGTGATTGAAGTGAATCCGCGCGCGTCGCGTACTGTGCCGTTCGTGTCCAAGGCCATCGGCGTGTCTTTGGCCAAAGTGGCCGCGCGCGTTATGGCGGGCACATCGTTGGCGGATCAGGGCTTTACTCAGGAAATTATACCGGCGCATTACTCGGTGAAAGAGTCGGTGTTCCCGTTTAACAAGTTCCCAGCGGTTGACCCAATCCTGGGGCCGGAAATGAAGTCCACCGGCGAGGTGATGGGAATTGGCGACAGCTTTGACGAAGCCTTCGGCAAAGCCGTGCTGGCCGCTGGCGAGCGCCTGCCATCCACGGGCGTTGCCTTCATGTCACTGCGCGATGTCGACAAGCATGGTGCCGAGCACGTAGCGCGTTCGCTGGTTGAATGCGGTTTCAAGATAATTGCAACCACCGGCACCGCCGCAGCCCTGCGTAAAGCGGGCGTGGAGGTAGCGTTGGTGAACAAGGTTCACGAAGGTCGCCCGCACATTGTGGATGCTATCAAAAATGGCAAGGTCCAGCTGGTGATCAATACCACCGACGGCCGTAAAGCGGTGTCGGATTCGTCCCAGATCCGCCAGTCCGCGTTGCAGGCTAAAATCAGTTACACCACCACCCTGGCAGGTGGCGAAGCCTTCTGTCGGGCCATCAAGTTTGGTCCGGAGCGTACGGTTCGCCGCCTTCAGGATTTGCACTCAGGAAAATAAAATTATGTCGGCAAGAGTACCAATGACCACGTTGGGCGAAGCACGCCTGCGTGCCGAGCTGCAGAAGCTGAAATCGGAAGATCGTCCGCGCGTCATCGCGTCCATCGCTACCGCACGTGAGCACGGCGATCTGAAGGAAAACGCGGAATACCACGCCGCCCGTGATCAGCAAAGTTTTATTGAAGGCCGGATTCAGGAAATTGAAGGTAAGCTCGGTGGCGCTCAGGTGATTGATGTCACCACCATCGAAAACACCGGTAAAGTGATTTTCGGTACCACCGTTCATCTGTTGAATACGGATACCGATAAACAGGTTAAATACCAGATTGTGGGTGAAGACGAAGCGGATATTAAAGACGGAAAAATTTCGGTGTCGTCACCGATTGCTCGCGCCTTGGTTGGTCGTAGAGCGGGTGACGTAGTGGCTATTCGCGTGCCGTCTGGCACCGTGGAATATGAAATTGAAAAGGTTGAGTACATCTGATCAGCGATGTGGCTCACACAAAAAAGCCGGTCTGGAATCCCTGACCGGCTTTTTTGTGTCTGCTGTATGCGCAACCTGCAACTTGGTCAGTGCTTAAGGCGTATCAAGTTAGACAGTTTCGGATTGGGTTTCTCGGCGCGGCGCAAAATCACTGCAATTTTACCAATGGTCTGAACAACTTCAGCCTTGGCACCGGCGCACAGTTCGGTCACTGCCTGTTGGCGTGCTTCGCGATCCTGGCTAGCGATTTTTATTTTGATCAGCTCGTGGTCGTTCAATGCCCGCTCCAGTTCTTCCTGAAGGTTTTCGGTCAGGCCCTTGTCACCTACAATAATGACCGGTTTCAGATTGTGGGCGATCGCCCGGTATTCCCGGCGCTGTTCTGGTGAAAGGCTCATGATGCAATCTCTTTATAGCGGCAATTAACAAAAGGTCAGCACTCGTTGTGCTGCCGTCAACGTATAATGTCGGGATTGTAGCAGAAAGTGCGGCGGGAAAAATCGCCGTTAACACTTATCGCCCGGGCCTTTTGCCCATCAGTGGAACGATACCTGCTTCAATCAGTCAATTCCTTTGGTGGTGGTATTGCAATTCGTTATCAAGTCCCCCACTTAAAGAATTCAGGTGTTTCGGTTGCTGGCACTCGCAGCCAGAAATGACCGGCAAGTTTGGTGGCAGCAAGGCCATTTCTGGTGAACGGCCGTAGAAATGGTGTAAGGTGTCGAAAAAGGGCGTGCCATGGCGCAGCCCGGCAATTCACAGGTGGTGATCCTTGAACAATATGGCAAAAAATCTGGTTTTATGGCTGGTAATAGCCGCAGTGCTACTGATGGTGTTTCAAAATTTCACTCCTACCACCAGTGGCCAACAAGTCAACTACTCCCAGTTTGTGGAGATGGTTCAACAGGGCCGGGTAAACCAGGTCACTATTGACGGTCTGCAGATTGAGGGTACACGCCCCGACGGTTCACAGTTCCAGACGGTCCGCCCGCAAGTGGCTGACAACAAGCTGATGGACGACCTGCTGGCCAACAGCGTTGAGGTGATCGGTAAAGAACCCGAGCGCCAGAGCCTGTGGACCCAATTGCTGGTCGCCGCATTCCCGATTCTGATTATTATTGCGCTTTTTGTATTCTTTATGCGGCAGATGCAAGGTGGTGCCGGCGGCAAGGGCGGCCCGATGTCGTTCGGTAAGAGCAAAGCCCGACTGATGAGCGAAGACCAGATTAAAAACACCTTCGCAGATGTGGCAGGTGTAGACGAAGCCAAAGAAGACGTAAAAGAACTGGTGGATTTCCTGAGTGATCCTAGTCGATACCAACGCTTGGGCGGCCGTATTCCCCGCGGCGTTCTGATGATCGGTCCTCCGGGCACGGGTAAAACCTTGCTGGCAAAAGCCATCGCCGGTGAGGCCAAGGTGCCATTCTTCTCGATCTCCGGCTCAGATTTTGTCGAAATGTTTGTCGGCGTGGGTGCGTCCCGTGTACGCGACATGTTCGAACAGGCCAAGAAGCAAAGCCCGTGCATCATTTTCATTGACGAAATTGATGCGGTCGGTCGTCACCGTGGCGCTGGCATGGGCGGCGGAAACGACGAGCGCGAGCAAACCTTGAACCAGTTACTGGTGGAAATGGACGGGTTTGAGGGTAACGAAGGCGTTATCGTGATTGCCGCTACCAACCGCCCGGACGTGCTAGACCCTGCGTTGCTGCGCCCCGGCCGTTTTGACCGTCAGGTGATGGTGAGCTTGCCAGACATTCTGGGTCGCGAGCAGATCCTGAAAGTGCACATGAAGAAAGTGCCTCTGGATGATGACATCAATCCTGCCGTTATCGCCCGTGGAACGCCTGGCTTCTCCGGTGCCGACCTGGCTAACCTGGTGAACGAGGCAGCGCTCTTCGCAGCCCGTCGCAACCAGCGATTGGTGACTATGCGGGAGCTGGAACTGGCAAAAGACAAGCTTATGATGGGCGCGGAACGCAAGTCCATGGTGATGAACGAAAAAGAGAAACTTAACACCGCGTATCATGAATCTGGCCACGCCATTGTTGGGCGCCTGATGCCAGAGCACGATCCCGTGTACAAAGTGAGTATCATCCCTCGCGGCCGTGCTTTGGGTGTGACTATGTTCTTGCCGGAAGAAGACAGGTACAGCCATTCCAAACGCTTCCTTCATGGCCAGATCAGCAGCCTGTTTGGTGGCCGTATCGCCGAAGAGCTGACCTTGGGTGCAGACGGTGTCACCACCGGTGCTTCCAATGACATAGAGCGGGCGACCAGTCTGGCTCGCAACATGGTGACCCGTTGGGGTCTGTCGGAAAAACTGGGTCCGCTGCAGTACGGTAGTGAAAATGGCGAACCGTTCCTGGGCCGTACCGCTGGGCAACAACAAACCGTGTACTCGCCGGAAACCGCGCAGCGTATTGATGAAGAAGTGCGTAACATCATTGATACCTGTTACGAGACCGCCCGCAACGTATTGGTCGAGCATCGCGATAAGCTGGATTTGATGGCCGAAGCTCTGATGAAGTACGAGACTATCGATCGACTCCAGATCGACGATATTATGGAAGGCCGTGATGCCCGTGCGCCAAAAGGCTGGGACGATCGGGGTGGCTCTTCGGGCGGCGAGGCTACTTCAATAGATAAGGAAGATACTTCGACTGGAAGCAAAGTGAATGGCAAAGCCGGTGACGATTCTCAGGGTGGCGTTGGCCGCCCGGCTGGAGAGCACTGAGCGATTTGTAACGCGCTAGTTAGGAAGAAGTAAAAAACGCCGCCCGCTTTAGGGCGGCGTTTTTCATTGTAAGACCCCAAAATTATTTGCCGAGGTTGGAATGATGATGAATTTTGCCGGGCGCACGCTGGACATGACTCAGTGCCACGTAATGGGCGTGCTGAATGTAACGCCTGATTCGTTTTCCGACGGTGGTCGGTTTGATCGCCCACAGCAGGCTCTGGCCCATGCCCGCCAAATGGTGGAAGACGGCGCCAGTTTTATTGATGTGGGCGGCGAATCGACCCGCCCTGGTGCCAAGCCTGTCAGCCTGCAACAAGAGCTGGACCGGGTATGCCCGGTGGTAGAGGCCATCGCCGGCGAGCTGGATGTGGTGATTTCGGTAGATACCAGCGCGCCGCAGGTGATGACGCAAGCTGCGGCCCTGGGTGCCGGGCTGATTAATGATGTGCGTGCGTTGACCCGTGAGGGCGCCTTGCAGGCTGCCGCAAACACTGGTTTGCCGGTGAGCCTGATGCACAGTCAGGGCGAGCCGGATACAATGCAGAACAATCCGCAGTATCAGGATGTGTGCGCACAGGTCAGTTTGTTTCTGGCACAGCGAATACTCGCGGCACAGGGTGTCGGCATTGATTCTTCAAGAATTATGCTGGATCTGGGCTTCGGTTTTGGCAAAAGCCTGGAGCACAATTTGCAGCTGCTGGCGCGGGCAGAGCAATTTACTGTATTGGGGTACCCTCTGTTGCTGGGGCTATCGCGCAAATCTATGTTGGGTGCTATTACCGGTCGCAATGTGGAAGAAAGGTTGCCGGCAAGCCTTGCTACCGCGACAATATGTGCCATGAAAGGCGCGAGTGTTGTGCGTGTGCATGATGTTCGGGAAACAGTAGATGTCGTTAAAATAGCGGCGGCGATCAAAGGAGCGATGTGATGTCAGGCAGGCAGTATTTTGGTACCGATGGAATTCGCGGCCACGTCGGTGAGGGCCCTATTACTCCTGAGTTCATGCTGCGCTTGGGATGGGCTGCCGGCCAGGCGTTTAAACGCGAAGGCCAGCGTAACAGCGTAATGATCGGCAAAGACACCCGGCTGTCAGGCTACATGTTTGAATCTGCGCTGGAGTCCGGCCTGGCCGCTGCCGGGGTAGACGTTAAGCTGCTGGGCCCCATGCCAACACCGGCTATCGCTTACCTTACGCGCACATTCCGCGCGTCGGCCGGTATTGTGATCAGCGCGTCTCACAATCCCCATCACGACAACGGCATCAAGTTCTTTTCGGCCGACGGCACCAAGCTGGATGACGCTCTGGAAGCCGAAATAGAGTACTGGCTGGAACAACCGCTGACCGTGTGTGATTCGGCAGAGTTGGGCAAGGCGTCACGCATTGATGATGCCCCCGGCCGCTACATAGAGTTTTGCAAAAGCACGGTGCCCAACGAATTCACCCTGGAAGGCATAAACATTGTTTTGGATTGCGCTCACGGAGCCACCTACCACGTTGCGCCAAAGGTGTTTCGCGAGTTGGGTGCCAACGTATCGGTGATTGGTGCAGCACCCGATGGTCTAAACATTAACCTCAATGTAGGTTCCACCCACCTTGCAGGCTTGAGCCAAGCGGTTCTGGACAGAAAAGCCGATCTGGGCATTGCCTTTGATGGCGACGGTGACCGCGTTCTGATGGTAGACCGTGACGGTTCCGAAGTGGACGGCGATGAACTGCTGTATGTGATTGCCTCACAGCGCCATGCTGAAGGCCGCCTGAAAGGCGGTGTGGTGGGCACCCTGATGACCAATCTTGGCGTTGAGCTGGCCCTGAAAGAGCTGGGCATTGAGTTTGAGCGTGCCAAGGTGGGTGACCGCTACGTAATGGAGCGCCTGTTGGCGAGAGGCTGGGTGCTGGGTGGCGAAGGTTCCGGCCACATGGTTATCCGCGACTGCACCAGCACCGGCGACGGCATTGTGTCGGCGTTGCAGGTGATGCTGGCGATCTGGAAATCCGGTAAAACCCTTGCTGAAATTCGCCGTGGTATGAGCAAACTGCCGCAGACCATGATTAACGTGCGATTGACCAAACGCTTCAACCCGCTTGAGCGCGAAGATATTATGGCCGCCTTAAGCCGAGCCGAGGTCGAGCTCGGCAGCGACGGCCGGGTGTTGTTGCGGGCATCTGGCACAGAGCCGCTGATTCGAGTGATGACAGAAGGCCAGGACGCCGAGGTGATTGAGCGCATTGCCCGGCAGCTAGCGAAAGTGGTTGAAGGCTCGGTTGCCTGATGAGAGATGCCGGCAGACAGTTGTCTGGGTTTGGGGTGTGGAGTATAGTTCGCACCTCTTTCTGGCGAGTTCAAACCGCCGCCTGCTAATGAACAAAGGTATGTTATGCGTCGTCGCATTGTAGCCGGAAACTGGAAGATGAACGGGTCTCACAACCTAGTTGCCGAGTTGGTGGGCCCGGTCGCACATCAGGTGCGTGAACTGGGTATTGAGGCGGTTGTCTTCCCGCCTGCGCTCTATGTTTCCGCGGTGATCAAGGCTGCTGATAACGCAATGGCAGTGGGCGTGCAAAATGTCAGCGAAAAGGCGCAGGGCGCCTATACCGGCGAGATTTCCGCGCCTATGGCCGCCGATATCGGTTGCCGTTACGGTCTGGTGGGTCACTCCGAGCGACGTCAGCTGTTTGGCGAAACCGATGCCCAGGTAGCGGTGAAAACCGAGCAGCTGCTTGGTGCAGGCTTGAGCGCCATCGTGTGCGTAGGCGAAACCCTGGAGCAGCGCGAAGCCGGTCGGGCCGAGGCCATCGTTGCTACCCAGGTGCGCGAGGGTTTGGGCAAAGTGACGCCAGAACAATGGGGACAGGTTGTGGTTGCTTATGAGCCGGTTTGGGCCATAGGCACAGGTAAGACTGCCACCAGCGAAGACGCCCAGGCCATGCATAAGGCCATTCGTGGTGTACTGGAAAATATGGGTGCTCCGGCCGAATCCATTTCTTTGCTTTACGGCGGCAGCGTAAAAGCGGATAATGCATCCGCACTTTTCGCTGAGCCGGATATAGACGGCGGATTGATCGGCGGTGCATCTTTGAGTGCAATAGATTTTGTCAGTATCTGCCAGGCACTGCCGGCAGATACCCATCGTTAAAGGTTTGCGAGCGTCTTTATGGATTTAATGGAAACTTTGGTCGTTGTCCTGCACGTGGTTATTGCCGTGGCCCTGGTGGGCCTGGTTCTGATCCAGCAAGGCAAGGGCGCTGACGCCGGTGCAGCCTTTGGTGGCGGAGCATCGCAGACCGTATTTGGTAGCCAGGGTAGCGGTAGCTTTTTAACCCGCTTTACGACCTTTTTGGCCATTGCGTTCTTTGTAACAAGTTTCTCGTTGGCGATTTTTGCCAAGCAGCGCGCGGAAGTAGCGGGTGAAGCCGGTATTCCGACGGTTCAGGAATCCCAGCCTTCCGCTGTAGATCCTGCCAGCGAAACCGACGGCGGGCAGAGCGATCTGCCTGGCCTGGAGTAACCGAATTGCCCAAGTGGTGGAACTGGTAGACACGCCATCTTGAGGGGGTGGTAGCGAAAGCTGTGCCGGTTCGAGTCCGGCCTTGGGCACCATATGCAGTGAAAAAATGGCCTGGTTTTCCAGGCCATTTTTTTGGTCAGTCCTTGACCAGTGATGTCTGCGGCTCTATACTCCGCCGCAGATTGGGTGCAGTCGAAGTTCGGCTGGCGTCCGGCAGGCACAGTGCCTGCTAGCATCAAGCGCTGTTTAATCGTGCTTTTTGCGAGTTCTTGCAACAAGCAGCCGCCGTATTATGGGCTGTTTGACTAAGGGGCCTGGCGCATCAGGTCCTGGTGCATGAAAAGGGCTGATACACAGCCCTTTTTTTGTTTTTGTGGTCAGCAAATTCTGAATACGGAGATGGCGTAACTTGTCAGCCAAGATCAAACAGTTGGAAGACATTCTGCGGCCGGTGGTTGAAGGCCTCGGCTATGAATACTGGGGCATTGAATTCCGCGCTCGCGGCCACGAATCACTGTTGCGGCTTTTTATTGACGACGTCGAAAAAGGCATCGGCATTGAAGACTGCGAAAAAGTCAGTCGCCAGGTCAGCAGTGTTATGGATGTGGAAGACCCTATACAAAGCGAATACACGCTGGAAGTGTCATCGCCTGGAATGGATCGTCCGCTGTTCGAATTGGCTCAGTATCAGGCGTTCGTCGGGCACAAAGTGCAAATTCGTTTGCGTATGGCCTTTGAAGGCCGGCGCAAGTTCCAGGGTTTGCTGAACGGTATTGAAGGCGAAGATGTAATTGTGGTGGTAGATGACCACGAGTATCTGTTGCCATTCGACAGTATCGACAAGGCGAACATCGTTCCGGTATTCGAGTGACGCCCTCTTTAAGTTGCACTCTATTTGAGTGACATTTCATTTGAGCGATGCATACGAATACATTAAATGGACGCACAGAATATTTTGAAGGCAGGGTAATTCAATGAGTAAAGAAATCTTGCTGGTGGTTGAATCCGTCTCGAACGAAAAAGGTGTCGAGAAAGACGTGATTTTTGAAGCCATCGAATTGGCGCTGGCCACCGCCGCCAAAAAACGCTTCGAAGACGAAGACGCTGATATCCGGGTTTCGATTGACCGCCGTACCGGTGAATACGATACCTTTCGCCGCTGGCTGGTGGTCGATAACGACGCCGTTCCAGCGCTGGGTACCGAGCTGACCTTTCAGGAAGCTGAAGATATCAGCCCTGACTTGCAGCCTGGCGACATGCACGAAGAACAGATCGATTCGGTCGCTTTTGGCCGCATTGGCGCCCAGGCGGCCAAGCAGATCATCTTTCAGAAAGTGCGTGAAGCCGAGCGCACCAAGATTGTAGACAGCTATCGCAGTCGCGTTGGTGAGCTGGTTTCCGGCACCGTGAAGAAAGTGACCCGCGACAACGTGATTGTTGACCTGGGTAATAACGCGGAAGCGCTGTTGCCCCGTGAACACCTGATTGCGCGGGAAACTTTCCGCATGGGCGACCGGGTTCGTTCCTTGCTGCTGGAAATTCGCACAGATCACCGCGGCCCGCAGCTGATTTTGAGCCGCTCTGACTCGCAGATGCTGATCGAGCTGTTCCGTATTGAAGTACCCGAAATCGCTGAAGAGCTGATTGAGATCCGTGGCGCTGCCCGTGATCCCGGCTCGCGCGCAAAAATTGCGGTAAAAACCAACGATCGCCGTATTGATCCGGTAGGCGCGTGCGTAGGTATGCGCGGTTCCAGGGTTCAGGCCGTATCTAACGAGTTGAATGGCGAGCGTGTTGACATAGTGCTGTGGGACGACAATCCCGCGCAACTGGTCATCAACGCTATGGCGCCGGCCGAAGTGGCCTCTATTGTGATGGACGAAGACCGCCATACGATGGACGTAGCGGTTGCAGCAGACAATCTGGCTCAGGCCATTGGCCGTAATGGTCAGAACGTGCGTTTGGCCACCGAGCTGACCGGCTGGACTCTGAACGTAATGACCGAAGAGGAAGCCGGCGAGCGCCAGGAACAAGAACAGGGTCGCCTGCTGGAGCACTTCACAAAGCACTTGGATATCGACGAAGAATTCGCCGGCGTGCTGATTGAAGAAGGTTTTAGCTCGATCGAAGAAGTGGCTTATATTCCGATGGAGGAAATGCTGGCGATTGAGGGTTTCGATGAGGAAATGGTCACCGAGCTGCGTAAGCGAGCTAAAGACGCATTGTTGAATCAGGCTCTGGCCAGCGAAGAAGCGTTGGACGGTGCCGAGCCTGCTGAAGACTTGTTGGCAATGGAAGGCGTAGACCGCGGCTTGGCGTTCAAGCTCGCAGGCATGGGTATACGCACCATGGAAGATCTGGCGGAGCAGTCAGTTGATGACTTGCTTGAAATTGAAGGTATGAATGAAGAGCGTGCAGGTCAGTTAATCATGACAGCACGTGCCCCCTGGTTTGAAGACCAGGCCTAATTCGGGAGGAGGACCAGTATGGCGGAAGTAACGGTAAGACAACTGGCCGAAGATGTAGGCGCTCCCGTGGATCGTTTACTGAAGCAGATTGTGGAAGCAGGCCTGAAAGCGCGTTCTGAGAACGACGCAGTTTCCAGCGACGAGAAACAGCAGCTGCTGACGTATCTGCGCAAGAACCACGGTGACAGTGAGGCCGAGCCTCAGAAAATCACCTTGAAGCGCAAAACAACCACCACGTTGAAAGCCGGCAAGGCCAAATCCGTGAATGTTGAGGTTCGCAAGCGCCGCACGTATATCAAGCGCGCCGAAACGCAGCCAGACGCAGCGGAAGAAGCAGTGGTGGAAGCTCCGGTTACTTCAGTTGAAGCAACCGCAGCGGTTGAAGCAATCACAACGGCTGAAACACCGGTTACAGCGCCGGAAACTGTGGTCGAAAGCAAAGTTGAAGAAACCAGAGCTGAAGAAACCAAGGCAGAGCCGGTTGCGGCTGAACCAGTAGCAGCGAAGGCAGAAAAACCGGCCGCAATAGCGCCTCAAGATATGCCGATACCGCCGCCTGAAGGCGATGGTAAAGACCGCAAGCCGAAGAAAAAGAAAGAAAACGTTCGCGAACGTAGCGATGATAACGACGACGGCAAGCCGAAGAAGAAATCGGCCGGCCACCGTGGCCCTCGCAGCCGCGCCCAGGATTCGCCACGGGCTACGTCTGACGATGACGACACCAAGTTGCGTAAGCCGCTGCGTTCGAAAAAGAAACCTAAAGAGAAGCAACACGCCTTCGAGAGGCCGACCAAACCTATGGTCAGAGAAGTGGAAGTTCCCGAGATTATCACCGTGGGTGACCTGGCACAGCGTATGGCTGTGAAAGCGACCGACGTGATCAAAACGCTGATGGGTATGGGTGTCATGGCCACCATCAACCAGCCTCTGGAGCAGGAAACAGCGATTCTGGTGGTTAACGAACTGGGCCATACTGCCCGAGCCATCAGTGATGACGCCTTCGAAGAGGCCGTACTGAGCGAGTTCAGCAGCCAGGAAGGCCAGGAACAAGTTAAACGCGCGCCAGTTGTGAGCGTAATGGGTCACGTTGACCATGGTAAAACCTCGCTGCTGGATTACATTCGCCGCACCAAGGTTGCGTCTGGCGAAACAGGTGGTATTACCCAGCACATTGGTGCGTACCACGTAAAAACCGACCACGGCATGGTTTCTTTCCTGGATACCCCGGGCCACGCGGCGTTTACCGCCATGCGTGCTCGCGGCGCCCAGTGTACCGACATCGTGATTTTGGTGGTGGCGTCTGACGACGGCGTTATGCCGCAGACCAAAGAGGCGGTTGAACACGCTCGTGCTGCCGGTGTGCCCATCGTGGTAGCTATTACCAAGATGGACAAAGAAAATGCCGATCTGGATCGCGTCAAAAACGAGTTGTCTGCCATTAACGTGATTCCGGAAGAGTGGGGCGGCGATGTGCAATTCGTGCCGATTTCTTCTAAGTCCGGTGACGGCGTAGACAATCTGCTGGAAGCGGTATTGCTGCAAGCTGAAATTCTTGAGCTGCAGGCGTCTCCGTCTGCACCTGCCCAAGGCGTTGTGGTTGAATCCAGCCTTGAGCGTGGCCGCGGTTCAGTGGCTACCGTACTGGTTCAGAACGGTACTCTGCGCCAGGGCGATATGGTTGTTGCAGGTTCTTTCTTCGGGAAAGTGCGCGCAATGACCGACGAAGCGGGCAAGCAGGTTAAAGATGCAGGCCCTTCTATTCCGGTAGAGGTTCTGGGCTTGAATGGCACGCCCAACGCTGGCGACGAATTCTTCGTTGTAGCCGACGAGCGCAAGGCCAAAGAGCTGGCTGAGTTCCGCCACGTTCGTGAGCGCGAGCAGCGTTTACAGCGTCAGCAGGCAGCCAAACTGGAAAACCTGTTCGAGAATATGGGCAAAGACCAGGTGAAAACCCTGAACGTGGTATTGAAAACCGACGTTCGTGGTTCGCTGGAAGCCATTACCCGTTCGCTGCAGGATCTGGGCAACGAAGAAGTACAGGTGAAGATTGTATCTTCCGGTGTGGGCGGCATAGCCGAAACCGACATCAGCCTGGCCGTGGCTACCAGTGCCGTGATCTTTGGCTTTAACGTTCGCGCCGACAACGCCGCCAAGCGCCTGGTAGAACAGGAAGGCCTGGATCTGCGTTACTACAGCATTATCTACAACCTGTTGGATGACGTGAAAGCGGCTCTGACTGGCATGCTGGCGCCGGAATTCCGCGAAGACATCATCGGCATTGCCGACGTACGCGACGTGTTCCGTTCGCCGAAGTTTGGCCAGGTGGCCGGTTGCATGGTGACTGAAGGCAACGTGTACCGTAACAAACCGATTCGCGTACTGCGTGACAACGTAGTGATCTTTGAAGGCGAGCTGGAATCCCTGCGCCGCTTCAAAGACGACGTGCCAGAAGTACGTAACGGCATGGAATGCGGTATTGGTGTGAAAGGCTATGACGTGAAAGTGGGCGATCAGATCGAAGTATTCGATCGGATTCGGGTCGAGCGCAAGCTTGAATCCACGGGGGCGTAATGGCTAGAGAATTCAGTCGTATTGATCGCATAGGCGATCAGATGCAACGCGAATTGGCTCAGCTCATCCAGCGGGAGATTAAAGACCCGCGGGTGGGCATGATTACGGTCAATGCCGTTAAGGTAAGCCGCGATCTGGGTTACGCCGACATTTACGTGTCCTTGCTGACCACTGAAGAGTTGGGCGCAGAGTCGCCAGAGGTGAAAGAATCTCTGGCGGTACTGAACAAGGCATCCGGGTTTCTGCGTGGCCAGGTTGGCCGTGCGATGAAGCTTCGCGTGGTGCCTCTTCTGCGCTTTCACTTTGATGAACTGCAGGGTTACAGCCGCCGCCTGGATGGCCTGATTCGCAAAGCCGTGGGTGACCAGCCCGCGGTAAGTGATGATGACAACAACCCGGAGCCTAACGCGTGAGCCGCAGACACAAAGGCCGCGACGTTAGTGGCATTTTGGTGATCGACAAGCCCCAGGGTTTAACCTCTAATGGCATTTTGCAGCAGGTTAAGCGTTTGTATGGGGCTGCCAAAGCCGGCCATACCGGAGCCTTAGATCCGCTGGCCACCGGCGTATTGCCACTGTGCTTTGGCGAGGCCACCAAGTTCTCGCAGACCATGCTCGACAGCGACAAAGCCTATATCGCTACCGCCCGCTTGGGTGAACGCACCGAAACCGGTGATAGCGAAGGCTCTGTGGTAGAAACCCGACCCGTGCCGGAAGGCCTGAACGCTGACATTTTAGAGCCCTTGCTGGACCGCTTTCGTGGCGATATCCAGCAGGTGCCTTCTATGTATTCGGCGCTCAAGCACAAGGGCCGCCCGCTGTATGAATACGCCCGTGAGGGCATTGAAATTGAGCGCCCCGCCCGCCCGGTCACCATTTACGAGTTGCAGTTACTGGCTATTCGCGACAACGAAATGGACATTGCGGTTAAGTGCACAAAGGGCACCTACATCCGCTCACTGGTGGAAGACATCGGCGAAGTGATTGGCTGTGGTGCCCATGTAATTGCACTGCGCCGTACCCTGGCTGCAGGCTTCACATTAGCCGACGCCCACGACGTACCGGGTATGGAAGCCATGCGCGAGCGTGATGAAAGCCTGGACGGCTTGCTGGTAGCGCCAGATGCGGCACTCAGCATGTTTCCCGAGTATCGTCTGAGCGGGCCGGTGCTGGTGTCGATATTGAATGGCCAAGCAGTTAGAATAGAAGAGCAGCTTGAACAGGGTTACGTGCGCGTTTATGGCAATCAAGACTTTGTTGGGCTGGCAGAAGCATTCCCGGACAGCGAGGGCACCCAGTTGGTACCCAAGCGTTTGGTAAAAACCGACGACCGCCGTTAGGCGAGTCGTTTAGCCGAGCTGTAGAGATGCGCGGTTCGGCTGTACTCTTAAGCATCGCAATATATTGAGGTGGTTTATGGCACTTTCTGCCAACGAGAAAGCTCAGATTGTTAAAGATTACCAGCAGGCTGAAAGCGATACCGGTTCCCCTGAAGTTCAGGTGGCACTGCTTAGCGCTAACATCGACAAGCTGCAGGGTCACTTCAAGATCAACAAGCAAGACCACCATTCACGCCGCGGTCTGATCCGTATGGTAAACCAGCGTCGTAAGCTGCTGGACTATCTGAAAGGCAAGAATGCTGATCGTTACCTTGAGCTGATCAAGCGTTTGGGTCTGCGTCGCTAATCTGTTTCGACGGCCTGAGAGCCGGGGCATGGTTATTTGCTCTGGCTAACCAACCGGCGGCGGCGCTTGCAAGAGCGCTTTCGCCGGTTGTGTTTTTTTATCTGGCGCAGAACAGCAGTTACCCACATGGGTGAGTAACTGAATCAATCGGAAAGATATTCAGGAGTTTTTTGTGGAACTTAATCCCGTAACTAAAACGTTCGAACTTGGTGGCAAAACCGTTACTTTGGAAACTGGCCGTATCGCTCGCCAGGCCACCGGTGCCGTACTCGTAACCATCGACGATATTTCTGTGCTGGGCACCGTTGTCGGAGCTAAAGAAGCCAAGCCTGGTCAGGGCTTTTTCCCGCTGACCGTTAACTACACCGAAAAAACCTACTCTGTGGGCAAGATTCCCGGTGGTTTCTTCAAGCGTGAAGCGCGTCCTACCGAAAAAGAGACGCTGACGTCACGCCTGATCGACCGTCCGATTCGTCCGCTGTTTCCCAATGGCTTCATGAACGAAGTCCAGGTTGTGCTGACCGTTATGTCAGCCAACAAGACTCAGGATCCTGACATTGCCGCTATGCTGGCGGCTTCTGCAGCCCTGGCTATTTCTGGCATTCCGTTTGAAGGCCCCATTGGTGCCTCCCGCGTTGGCTTTACCAACGAGCGTGGCTACTTCCTGAACCCGACTCACGAAGAGCGTTCAACCTCGCTGCTGGACATGATTGTTGCCGGCACCGAAGACGCCGTGCTGATGGTGGAATCCCAAGCCAAAAGCCTGACTGAAGACCAGATGCTGGGCGCCGTGCTGTTTGCCCACCAGGAAATGCAGACTGCCGTTAGCGCCATTAAAGAATTTGCCGCTGAAATTGGCAAGCCCCGCTGGGCATGGCAGGCTGAAGCTGTAAACGCCGAACTGATGGGCGCCATCAAGGCTGACTTTGCTGACGCTATCGCAGAGGCTTACAGCATCCGCGATAAGATGGACCGTTACGCACGGCTGGGCGAGATCAAAGCCGCGGCCGTTGCAAAATTGGCCGGTGACGAAGAAGGCAAGCACTCCGCTGAAGACGTTAAAAAGTGCTTCGGTAAGACCGAAAAGCACGTTGTTCGCCAGCAAGTTATTGATGGCAAGCCGCGTATTGACGGTCGTGACACTAAAACCGTGCGCCCGATCAAAATCGAAGTGGGTATTCTGCCGGGTGCTCACGGCTCTGCGCTGTTCACCCGTGGCGAAACCCAGGCCATCGTGACTACTACGCTGGGCACGTCGCGCGACATGCAGATCATCGATGCCTTGGAAGGGGAAAGCAAAGACCCGTTCCTGTTCCACTATAACTTCCCTCCGTACTCTGTTGGTGAAGCGGGCCGTATGATGGGCCCCGGCCGTCGTGAAATTGGTCACGGACGCCTGGCCAAGCGTGGCCTTCTGGCGGTAATGCCAACGGTTGAAGAGTTCCCGTACACCATTCGTGCGGTGTCTGAAATCACCGAATCCAACGGTTCCAGCTCTATGGCATCGGTGTGTGGTTCCAGTCTGGCACTGATGGACGCAGGCGTGCCTATCAAGTCTGCCGTGGCCGGTATTGCCATGGGTCTGGTTAAAGAGGGCGATAAGTTCGCCATCCTGACCGACATCCTGGGCGATGAAGATCACCTTGGCGATATGGACTTCAAAGTAGCCGGTACCAAAGAAGGTATCACCGCGCTGCAGATGGACATCAAGATCAACGGCATCACCGACGAGATCATGGAACTGGCTCTGGAGCAGGCCTATGGCGCTCGCCAGCATATCCTTGGCGAGATGAACAAGGTGATTGCGGCTTCGCGTACTGAGCTGTCATCACGTGCGCCTAGCATCACTACCATCAAGATCAATCCGGAGAAAATCCGTGACGTGATCGGCAAGGGCGGTTCTACCATCCGTTCTATCTGTGATGAGACCGGTGCGTCTATTGATCTGGACGACGACGGCAACGTGAAAATCTACGCCGACAACATGGAAGCGGCACAGGCTGCGGTTAAGCGGGTAATGGAAATTACCGCTGAAATCGAAGTGGGTGCTATCTACCAGGGTCGCGTTGAGCGCATCGTCGACTTCGGCGCGTTTGTAAACATTCTGCCGGGCAAAGATGGCCTGGTGCACATCTCTCAGATTTCTGACCGTCGCATTGAAAACGTGACTGATGAGCTGAAAGAAGGCCAGGAAGTTCTGGTCAAAGTGCTGGATGTAGACAACCGTGGCCGCGTTAAGCTGTCTATGAAGGAAGTAAAAGAAGGCGAGAAGCCGACTGACCTTTCTGCCTGATAGTTCGATGGTGTGGGGACAGACTTCAAGTCTGTCCTCCGTCTTACTCTTTGCTCAACTTGGGGACAGACTTCAAGTCTGTCCTCCGTCTTACTCTTTGCTCAACTTGGGGACAGACTTCAAGTCTGTCCCCGGCTCTGCTCAGTCCGTCCCCGACTTTGCTTGGTCTGTCCCCGGTTCTACTCAGTCCGTCGCTGATCCCTTCGTCTTCAGAAAATCAATCAGGCTCTTTTGGTATTCCGGCAGCGCGAAAGTCGCCGTGTGGGGCGTGTCGGTTTGCAGAAACTTCTTTGGCTCTCTCGCCGCCTGGTACAGGGTTTCGCCGTTGGCAAAAGGGATAATGCCATCGCGCACGCTGTGAATCATCAGTAGCGGTGTAGGGCTTATACGGCCGATGTAGTCTGCGCCTTCGTAGTCGTCAGGAATGGTCCAGCTTAGAGGGGCCTGAAGCGGCCAGGTGAGCCAGAAGCTGGCGAGTTTGTCGCGGGCAATGGCACGAAAGCCAGCGAAGGCGCCGTCGAGGATCACGCCATTCAGGGGCGGTTGTTCGTTACGCTGCTGCCACTCGGCGGCCAAGGGGATGGCCAGGGCGCCGCCCAAGCTTTGACCCAGTAAGAAGATGGGTTTGCCTTGAGTGTGTGGCTGCTGGATTAGCCAGCGCATTCCGCTTTCTACGTCGTGCAGGGCGCCTTCAATATCCGGTGCACCGGTTGAGCGGCCATAGCCGCGGTAATCCAGCGCGAAGACGTTGTAACCTTCGGCCGGCAGCCAGGCCACGTTCATAATGTGGCTGCTGATGTTCTGAGCGTTCCCGTGTAAGTAGTAAACCGTGCCTTTGGCGTTATTCGCCTCTGCGTCGCTGCCAGCACTTTGTAGAGTCACCGCTGGTAACCACCAGCCGTGTAACACTTCGCCGTCTGGGGTATTGATGAAGGCGTTACTGTATTCCAGATTTAGCCGGTCTGGGGTAATGTAAGTGGTCTGGTCCGGGAAAAAGAACAGGCCACTGCAACCGCTTAACGCGAAAGTAGCAATCAGCAGGCCACACAGAGCTCGCATGTTATTTCCCATATCGACCAATTTGATTGATTCCATTCTCATCAAAAGCTTTGTATATTTTTTGCATTATCTGGTCGGACTGAAGATGGCCATCAAACCATCGCAACTGCTGCTCAATATTTAACCGATACGGAATGTAACCTAAGCTGATTCCCTCTTTTACCAGCTCGTCTAAACACGAGTGCGCATTACTGACCGACAGCTCAGAAGACTGGCTGAATAAAATTGGAACGGTGCTATCTATCAAGTCATGGCGTAAATTTGTGAAGGTGATCAAAGGGTCGATGTTGTGTTTCCTGCAGACTGTACGCACATGTTGTGTGTACCTGATAACACTATCCGGAGACATGGGGATAAGGGGTGCATACCATAACAGCCCGCATTTGTCCTTTGCAGGATCCTTAATAGCCGACTGTTGTTCAGGAACAGTGGTTCGCCAATAGCATAGAGGTTTGGCGATCTCATTGGGCCTTCCGCGCATAATCTCAATGCTGGCAGCGAGCGACTTTAACTTGTCCTGAATCGCTGGTAGAAACCACGCGGGCATTTTCCCAAACACTGATTTTGCGATCTTAATTTTTACATCACCCGAAAATATTATGTGATGGGCATGGGGTTTGGCGGCTTTTTTTATGAGCTTTTTGACTTGTTTAACAACACTGGGCTCACCGTATATTGAACCCACAATGGTCCAGGCAGCCACCATTTCCTTTTTTGTGATCGTTTCTATCTGTTCGCTGCTTAATAGATTACCTGTGTCTTTATTTGGATTTGGCTTCAACATTGAAATAATGCGAAGTCGATCCATCAGATTTATCGAGCCAACAATGCCCTCAAACTTTTCCAGCGTACTTTTAATAAATTCTATTGCAACTCTAACGTCGTCGTCATTTTTATAATCAATATAAAATGAATCAAATCCGGCGGGAATTCGTTTTAAGCGAATGGTGGCTTGATAGACAACGCCAAGTCCTGATTGTGTAAAAAGGCCATCGAGGTAGGGGCCAACATTCCATTTATAAGTCTGATTCACCAGATCGGCCTGGCCCGCTTCAGACGATAACTGACTCAGTGGTGATTGATAATGCTGCCCGTTCGGCAATATAGCTTTGAGATCGGTAAGTGCTGCAAAATGGTCCTGATGGGGTGTTATTCCATAACCCCTCTCCAGAGCGTTTGCCAGAATCGAGCAGGACGCGCCTGCTCCAGTAACCGGTACCATGAACGGAAGATTATTTTTCTCGAAATAGTCACTGAGCTGGCCTTGAGTGACGCCGGGTTCAATCCTGACCAAGCCCAAGTACTCGTTGACCATTTCAATGTTGTTCAGTAGCGACAAATCGAGGATGACCGAATTTCCGCTGGATAAATTGGGCAGGGACGTGCCATATCCCCAATTATTTCCAGTCGATATGGGATAAAAAACGATCTTAGTTTGCCCGTCTGTCGAGAGCCTATTCGCTAACTGAAATAACTCACTGATTACCTCAATTTTTTTAACCTTTATCGCACCGTAGAGATTTCGCGATATAGATTCAGTACCCTTGTTGTAAAGCGTGTTTGCCTGATTTTGGTTGAATACTTCACAGTTTTGAAAATTATCAAATCCATTTGAAGTTAATAGTAAGTGCAAGTCTTGTGTCAAAAGAATTCCTCCACTTGGAAATAATGCGTCTACTATTGATCAGTAGAGTGTTTGATGTTTTTAACATCATCCTGAAACCCCTAGCCAGGTGCGCGTGCAAAAGTTCGGCATTGATATAATAGGGCGCTCGCCGGCCATGATAGTCAACGACAGGTCCTATTTGTCTGAACCTGATACCCACAAAGCCCATATTTCTGGCCAGCCGCGGCTCCATCATTACGTAGGCGTGTTTTTTACCCAGCTTCATGGCCAGTGAAGCGACAGAAAAATACAAGCCAATGGCAATAAATGAGAAGCAGCGTAATTCATTTTTAGAATATTGCACTACATTGATGCTGCCCGTGGCGGCGCCTGGAAATTTGTCCGTTTGACGCCGGCGGAATGATGACGGCACGGCCAGTCTTGAAAACTCACAGATGTCCTCTCTGGGGAAGTTGGTCGGTGAATAGGCAAGATCCGTAATTGTGTCCAGGCAGTACTTCTCAATGGGTAATGCTTCTCTGTTCTCTTCTGTACTATTAACAATACGTACTGTGCCCGCAAACACATTGCTCGACCTGTGTCTGACAAGGCAGTAGGCAGCGTGAGTGTCAAATTCGTCTGTCTCTTCGCCGGATTCGCGCAGAGCCTCCCATCCCAGTTCCTCGCAGTAAACCTGATGGCGTATTTTGTAGGCTTCACGCTCCAGTTCAGCTGTTGTGGCGATGTAAAATGAGAAAAACTGCATAAAACGACCACACGTAGCATTGGCTTCCCTTAATTTTAATAAGGAACTCCAGGCTTTTCTAATATTCAATTTCTGCTTTATAGTTGTCCAGGACCCGCCTTCTTTTTTGAAGCCAGCTCTTTTTTTAACGATTTTTTTACTGCGTTCTACGTAGCCCTCATATTCCTTTTTACTTAAAAGTAAGCGTGCAAACCGGCTTGCCATGTGTTTTGCATCCTGTTGAAGTGGTCTTCACGATTGAACTCGGCGAACACGCTGAATTCGCGGCCAAGGTGCCAGCTGGCTTTGCTGTAGAGCTGGTCTTGACGGTGTTGGCTGCTGATAATCCAGGCTTTGGTTTTCACCCCGGCCAACAGGCTAAAGCGGGGTGTCTGGTGCAGAAGTCCCAGATCAGCGCCGGGTGCTGCATCGTAGCCGCGCCCTAAGTCGTCATCAATTTCCAGATCCGCCGTTGCCAGCGCAAACGCCTGCGTATTGCTAGCAATACGCCAGCTGCCGCCGGCACCGCCGTCCAGATAGGGCGCCAGAACTCTTTCACGACCCGTATCCGTGCGTCGGCCACCAAAGCTGACCTGCCACGAAAGCGGCGTAAAAAAGCGATTTCGGGAGCTGATAGAGCGTATCTCCACAGCGGTCAATTTTTCCAGCTGTAGTTCGTCGTTATCCGTGTAATAGCGGGCGTCCAGCCGTAAAAACTGAAGCTGCGCGCCTGGGCGATAACCTTCGGGTGGGTCAAGCAGGTCGTGATAGGCGGGGCGGAATGTCAGCTGGCTGAAACTGCGACTCGAACCGCCAACTTCTGTGCGCCCGCCGCCCAAGCTAAGGCGAAAGGTGTCATGGCCCTGGTCGTCGCGCACGGCGGGTTCTGGTGGCGGTGGCGGATAGCCGGCGTTCAGCGTGCTGCGCTCGCGCAATAAAGAATGGGATAGAGGTGCGGCCAGCTCCCTTGGCCAGCCGCCCGCCTCGCTTTGGTAGCGCACGTAATCGTAGGTAGCGTCCAGCACGGCAGCGCGATCGGTCTCGTTTAGCGCCGTCAGTTCCGGGCTGTCGGGTTGCAAGTAACCATTGGCCAGTGCGGAAGCTATAAGCTGTTGTTGTGAGCTCAGAGAATCCAGCGAGTGGCTGACAGCCGTGGCGGCAGAGGCGCGATACTCCACATTGTCGATCAGATTTTTGTCGATAACCCAGCGCACTGTATCTGAGGGAATGGCGTGCGTGTTGACCTCGTGCAGCAGGTCGGTGCCCGGCCGCGCCACATCAATCAGTGCCAGCAGGCGGTAAGCGCAGTTCTCGTCGAAAAAGTAATAGTCAAAGTTTTTGTCCTGAATCTCCCAGGCGTGGGCGGTCATTCTGTCGACCTCGCTTTGCGTCAGGTTTAGCTGATACTCCCATAAATCCCGATGTTCAATGTCCGAGTATAGACGGATTTTTTGGTAGTAGGGCTGAACCGTGGTAACTCCTGTGTAGCCGCCTGAAATGCCGCGGTAAGTAAACATTAGTCCGCCGTCCTTAGGGTCGGCATCGGCAGCGTAAGAAATGGTGCTGGTTAACAACAAGTTTGTTTTGTGATCGTCCCGGGGAGGATCGAGCCGGAGAAATGTGTGGCCAAACATCGAAGCAGGACTGTTCAGATAAGATGCCGCAAAAACTAGCGTAACAGTTTGTGTGTTGAGCTCGCTTTGCCATTGACGAAATGCAGGGCAGTTAGCTGATGGCAAGTTCAGATTTAGCTCTTTCTCGAGCCATTGGGAGCGCGCCGGAAATTTGCAGCGTGTATGTTCGTCTCCGTTCCCCGGTTGCTGAATAGCCACCAAGGTTGCTGCCAGTTCTGCCCGTGGGGAGGTTTTTCCATCAGCACTAAGAAAAAAAGCGTTGTCGTCTGCCTGGCTTTTAAAGCCTTGGGCTGAATTTTTCTGGTGGTAGTGCCCCAAGGCCATCCACTCTGACGACAAGTGTAGCCTAGGCGGTGCAGTGACTGTGTCAGCTAAGGCTGGCTGTAAGAGGAACATTAATATGGCTGCAGCTGCTCTAGAATGAAGCGATTGGCCCATGGGAGATCACAGAATCCATTGTGTCTAGAAAAAAGTGCGCCATTACTGGCGCACTGATACCGCGATAGTTCCGTCTAATCTGGGGAGATTAGGATGCAACGTATTTGCTCAAAGTAGCGTCGCTCTCGAGCAGAGCGACAATGGCTCTAACAGTGTCGCCAGTATGAACATCTGACGACGGGAAGATCGTTGAAAAGTTTTTACGTAGGACTGCATAAAAAGCTGCGCGCTCGTTGTGCGGAATCTTTAATGCAACTGCCATTGCTTCCAAGTTCTCACCTTCGCCGCGAGAAATGTCAGCCGCAATTGCGGAGCCTCGAGCGTCAATGAGCATGGCCATTGATTGAACCCTTTCATTCGTACTGCAACCAGCAATGCCAAGAGTCATGCTTACAGTCTGAAACGCTGCGAAATTCGTTGTTGCAGCGGCAACGTGCGGAACAACCCCAGACTGTCCTTTCCATACCATAGCACCTACGCCGCAACCAGGCTGTGCGACAGCTATCGATGATGTGCCAAAAAATATTACACTAGCCAATAAAAATTTTATCTTCATTGCAAGTCCCTCGTCATATCGTATTTTAAGTTAACGCAGACATTAGCTTAGTAGAATTGCCAGTAAAGTAAATTCTCAAAAACACTTTTTGCATCAGCCAGTGGCGTATTTTCAGTTCAAAAAAACACAGAAATTCCAGCATGAAAAGTATCAGCTCTGACATTTCTTTGTATTTCTAATTGTAATCGTTTGTCTATCTTGTATTTGAGGTCGATTTTTAAGGGCTTTTTGGCTTCAGTTTTTAACGAATTTTTAGGGTTGTGTGTCATAGATAAGAGTATCGGACCATAAGTAAGATAAATTTTGCTTTCGATCGATAGTTTAGTGTTTGATTCTTTTGCTGAGGTTTTTATATTAGGCTGCGCTGATAGTATTAAATTAGGTGTGGCAAAAGATAGACCAAATGATCCCCAGCTCAAATCGGACAAAGATCCTTGGCCGTTTAAGTCTCGCTTAAAAGTTGAACCAATTGACCAAGATGTATTTATGTAATTGATAATATTTTTCGCTTTTAAAGATTCAATTTCCAACGGTTTTATTTCTTGAAGTTTGAATGAATTTTTAGTTTTTATTAATGAAGTTTCAAAAAAAATTAGCGAGTTTCCATTTGACAATCTGCTATTGTTTGGCGAGTCTATGGAATTGTAGCCTGGGCGCAAAGTTATCTTTCTTGCGGATCTATCTTTTCCTGAAACGTATTCGATGCCGAATTTTCTAGGGTAAAGATTCAAGCTGTTTTCTATTTTTTTTATAATTCTTTCGCTGTTTTTCGTTTCCTCGTCTGAGTAATATATTGTCGCTTCCATTATTTCTGGTGTGATAGTCTTTATAGCGCTTTTTAAAGTGTCTATTGGATATATTTTAAACCCTGGCTTTCTCGTTTTTAATATGTAGGAAGCATAAAGGGCTTCATAAATTTCAGTGGAACAGTTCGTTGAAAAAAATTTATATGGATACGTGATATTTTTCAATTCGATTAGGTGAAAGTACAGGCTTGTTGCCTCATTTCTCGATAAATTAAGGTTCACAGAAATAAGCTGTCTAGACTCAACTTTTGTATATTTTTCAATGATTGGGTGAAAAACATCCTCGCGGTACCGTCCTTGGAAACCACCATTTATCCCTTGGCGTATTGTTTCAATAGAGGATTGGCTACTTTGCGTGTCAGCAGTAAAAGAAAATGTATGACTAAAGTATGGGTCACCAATTCCAAACTCATAATTTATAAAAATATGGCCAAAGAAAGACATAGGCGTTTGGTTGGTGGCACTTGCAAAAATAAGAGACACCTCTAGCTGATTTGACTTAAGAGGGTTTGCAGATTTCTCGTTAAAACAATGATCTACACTGAATTTCCGATTTAATTGTGTGACCTTTTTTAACCAGCTGTACCTTGCAGGAAATCGGCAGCGATTGTCAGGTGTATTTTGGCTAAGCATAGCCTCTAATTCAGAGTAAAGAGTGATCTCTGTTGAGAGGTAAAAGCTTTTGGGCTTCCTCTTCTGTTCGTCGAGAAGATAAAGTAGACGAGATATCTCTACGAATTCCGTAGATGATATTTTATTGAATAAGATATCAAGTTTTTCGTTTGAATATGCAGGTTGAAATATTAAGATGGAATAGAATAAAAAAAATCTATTTAAGATTAAAATTAGAGTTTTTGATACTCCAGTCGTCGATTGCATTAACTAGCTCTTGGCGGGTCTGGCTTTCGTGAATTAATTTTTCAATAGGACAAACTGCTAACGATTTGTCAATACAAAGTAATTCTTTTAGCGCTTTTATTTTTGATCCTTGTTGTTCACTTATGGCGCTATCACGTTTAAGTGTTTCAAAATTTAGATATGCAAAGGTTTTCCACTTATAAAATACACTTTCATTAGGGTAGACAGAAAAGCTTGCACCGAGAATTAATGTCAAGAATACAAGCTTTTTTATCATGTAGTGGGTCTAGCTTTCTGGATCAAGCTCAAAGAAATAAGCGTTAGGCTCATATTCAAAAGCTGCGCCAGTAATCATGTCAGTAGTGCTAAGATCCCAAAAAATGTTTAGCAGGCTCACAGGGTCGTATTCTTTAGTTAGGTCACGACTAACAGTTTTGTAGCCATCTTTTGTGATCATTACACTACTTTTTTTGTTTTTAGTTAAACGAATGGTCATTGGAGTAGATCCAATGCGTTCGCCATCTATGAATATTGCGGCACCATTTGGTTCGCTCTGGAACGTTACTGGCTGATTCGTCCCTTTAATGACTGTGCTGCAGCCAGAACTCAGAATCAGCGCCATTAGAATAAAAGATAGTTTTTTCATTTAAATTCCGTGTTAGATATTAAATTTTTTGCATACTGACGATTAACTTTCCAAAATGCAATAAACAATCGCTAAAAGCGGTAAAACATCCATTCACCCGCCCAGATACGCTTCCCGCACTTGCGGATTCACCAGCAGGTTTGCACCTGTGTCATGCAGGCGAATGCGCCCGGTTTCCAGTACGTAACCGCGGTCGGCTAAATTCAGCGCCTGGTGGGCGTTCTGTTCTACCAAAAATACCGTCATGCCGTCATCGCGCAGTTTGCCTATAATCTCGAAAATCTGTTTGATAATCAGCGGAGCCAGGCCCAGGGACGGCTCGTCCAGAATGATCAAACGCGGTTTGCTCATGAGCGCGCGGCCAATGGCCAGCATTTGCTGCTCGCCGCCAGACATGGTGCCGGCGCGCTGGCTTTCCCGCTCTTTCAGGCGCGGGAAAAGTTCGTAAACGTGCTCCTGGCTTTTGCGAATTTCTGATTTGGTGTTGAAAAAACCACCCATGTGCAGATTTTCTTTCACCGTTAGTCCGGAAAAAATACGCCGGCCTTCGGGCACTATCGCAATGCCGGAGCGCATGATTTGCGAGGTCGGTTCTTTGGTGATGTCGCGGCCTTCCAGCACCACCCGGCCAGCACTGGCCTGGGGGCTGCCGCAAACGGTCATCAGCAGTGTGGTTTTGCCGGCGCCGTTGGCGCCGATCAGCGACACAATTTCGCCCTCATTTATTTCAACCGATACGCCGTGCAGGGCTTCGATTTTGCCATAGTGGGTGTGTACATCTTCCAGTATCAACATGGCTGGTCCTCAGGCCTCGCCCAGGTAGGCTTTGATAACGTCTTCGTTTGCACGCACTTCCTGCGGTGTTCCGCTGGCCAGTGGGCGGCCCTGGTTAATCACCGTAATTCGGTCGGAAATATCCATTACCAGGTTCATATCGTGCTCAATCAGCACCACCGACACGTTGTAGTCTTCTTTCAAGCTGACAATCAGCTGGTTCAGCTCCAAAGTTTCCGCCGGGTTCAAGCCGGCTGCGGGCTCGTCCAGCATCAACAGCTGCGGTTTGGTGACCATGCAGCGCGCTATTTCCAGGCGCCGCTGCTGGCCGTAAGACAGGTTCCCGGCATCAACGTTGGCCTGTTCCAGCATGCCTATCCGCTCTAGCCAGTAGGCGGCGCGGTCCAGAGATTTGCGCTCGCGCTCACGGTAGTTCGGCGTTTTTATCAGACCGGCCAGCAGGTTGGTGTTCAAGTGCCGATGCTGTGCCACCAACAGGTTTTCCACCACCGACATTTGAGTAAACAGCCGCACGTGCTGAAACGTGCGCACCATGCCCATGCGCGATATTTTGTAGTCCGGTTTGCCCTGAATCTCCTTGTCCTGAAAGATGATCTTGCCACCGCTGGGCTTGTAAAACCCGCTCATACAGTTAAATACGGTGGTTTTACCGGCGCCGTTGGGGCCAATAATAGAGTGAATTTCCCGTTCCTGAACATCCAGACTTACGCCGTCTACCGCCAGCAGTCCGCCAAAACGCATAGCCAGGTTTTGTATTTTAACGAAATGAGCGGAATTCCAATTCAAAATCTCTGATTTAGTGTTGGATGGATAGCGACTATTTTGGTCGGTCCTGGTTCTCAATGTAGGCACGGAGAACGTCGATCGGCGCCCCACCCACTGACAATAAGCAGTACGATCGGCTCCACAGTGCGTTTGTGCCCCCGTAAAACTCTTCCTGATTACGCATAAGAGTCAGCCATCTTTAGCAGCCTATAGGGCATAGGCGGTGTCCGGGCTGCTAATGTCAGGAACCGCGGAAGCATGGCTTTGAGATCGTAGCGCCGATTGAAGCGGTATTCGAACTCAGCGAGGTAGCGAGGGGCATGCTGCTCCCGGATAGCGTGGTAAGTGCCAGTGATCGCGTTCTTAACGTTGCCGAGCAGGGTGTTGACCCAGTTGAACTCAGGATTTGCCACGCTGGCACGACCGCCTCCGGTGATGTGGCGCTCGTGGACGCAGGTGGCCGTGTCAAAGGCCCGGAAACAGTTGAGACCATCGCTGACAACGTGGCTTCCGGGCGCAATGGCCTGTTGGCCATAGCGACGCACCTCGGCCAAGGTAAAGCCACTCACACGGCGAAGCTGAACCCGCATCGGGTGGCCCTCGCCATTGGTTTGCACCGCAGCGACAAAGGGGAATTTATGCTCGGCACCACGACCTGGTTTTCCCGACCGTTCGCCGCCCAGATAGGCGTCATCAATCTCGATGCGGCCGCTGAGCCTCTCTCCCTGTGCGATCGTGCATGACCTGCAGCACCTTGTGTTTGAGCTTCCAGGCCGTGTTATAAGTGACACCGAGATCCCGAGACAGCTGCAATGCCGAGAGACCGCTCTTACGCTGGGTCAACAGATAAATGGCCAGGAACCAGGTGGTCAACGGCAGGTGAGTCGCATGAAAGATCGTGCCGGCGGTCAGTGACGTCTGATGATGACAGCGATGGCACTGGTAATGCCCCTCGATAGCCGGCAGCCGGTAGCATTGCCGCAGTCAGGGCACACAAATCCCTTGGGCCAGCGGTGCTGGAAAAGGGCTTCCTGGCACTGTGCTTCTGTGCCGTATTGCTTGAGAAAAGCCGGCAACGACAGGCCGGGCTGGAACTGGATTGGGTTACGTGCCATGAGATTGCCTCCTGTACTGTATATAACATCAGCATATACCAGAATGGCGGCAGCGTGGCTGATTAACGTGAGTAATCAGGAAACTCTTTGAGCTGAGCGCCATACTCCTTTTTGATCATTCGGCTGCTGACGGTTTTCAGCGTGTTGATCAGTTTTGCCGGTGTAACCATCGGGTGAAGCGTGATCAGTGCGTGGATGTGATCGGCTTCGCCGTTAAATTCGTCCAGACCGCAATCATCGGCGCTTAACAGTCGGATGAACTCATCTTCAAGCCAGAGCAGCATCTCGTCATTCAGGCACTTGTTCCGATATTTGGTCACCAACACCAAATGATATTGGAGTTTGTAAATGCACGAGTTGTGACTTCTTTTCATCGAAAATTTACACTGTATAAACGATTGACACCAATTTGGTCAAGCCGTAATATTATCAACATGAACAACGAGAAATCAACCCACATTCGCACCCAGCAAATCCTCATTCGAAAGAATCATGAGGCGTTTCGCGGGGCCAGCGTTTGCACTCAGATTGTTCGCCGAATTAAAAACGCCACCTCCTATGTAATGCAGCACCATCCTGACGGCAAAGATCAGATGCTGTCGCATCGCGACGCTGATAAATGGCTGAAGAGAAACAACTCGGAACTGTACGCCAAGCTCCCATCGGCCATTGCCCAGCGGAGCACGCAGATTGTCGGCCAGGAATGGAAGGCGTTTTTTGCCGCCTTATCGGCTTTCAAGAAAACACCTTCAGCCTTCAAAGCCCAACCGAAGAAGCCTGGTTACGCCCACAAAGCGGCCACCGTCCACATTGGACGAAACGGCTTCAAGTTCGTTGACGGGACTCTGCACTTTGCCAACGGCGTATTGCCACCGATCAAGACGCAGTTTCAGTTTTCGCAAAAATGGAACGCATCTGTCGGCGACACCGTTGCGCTTGAGGTGCGGATCGTACCCAAGGGCAACTGCTTCATTATCGAAATCGTTTACAACGCATCAAAGATTGTAGAGGCGGGCCACTTTTGCCGTCTTCTCGACACATCCCGCAAAGCCGGAATCGATTTAGGCATCAACAACCTTATCGCTCTCGCAACCGATCAGCCGGGCGTTCGCCCTGTTCTGATCAACGGTAAAGCGCTGAAATCGATCAATGCCTGGTACAACAAACGTGTGGCCAAACTTCGCTCCCAAGGCAAATACGCCCACATTCGCGCCGTAACCAACAAGCGCAATCGCCGGATAAAAGACCTGTTGCACAGGGCCTCCAGCAAGGTGATCGCGTATTGCCTGGAGAACAACATTGGCACGCTGGTTATCGGTTACAACAAACACTGGAAGCAGGAGGTCAACATTGGCCGCGTGAATAACCAGAAATTTGTCGGTATTCCGCATGCCATTCTGATCTCTCAAATCCAATACAAGTGCCAATCCCTCGGCATCACCACCGTTATTCAGGAAGAGTCGTACACGTCCAAAGCCTCTGCTTTGGATAATGACTTCCTGCCGGTTTACGGTGAAAAGCCCAAAAACGTCTTACCACTGTTCAGCGGAAAGCGAATCCGCCGAGGGTTGTATCAAAGCAAACACGGGATCATAAACGCCGACATTAACGGTGCTCTTAATATCCTCAGAAAAGCAACGGGTGAGGCCTTAGGGCTAGCCTGTAAGGGGTGCGTGTCCAACCCCATAACGATGGATCTTTTGCCCAGAAAATCCGTTGTTATTAGAAGGGAAAATACTGCGCAGCCGATGGCCGCGTAGTAGGTTTACCCAGATACCAACTCAAAATCTTCGATTTAGTGTTGGTAATTCACGCATTGCCTGTTACTCCTGCGTTGCCTCAGCACCGGAAAACCCAAAAGCAGGCCGAATAGCCCTGCCAGCAAAGCCCCCAGGGGCAGCGCCATCCAGAACGAGATGCCGTAATACTGCGATAACAAGGCAAAGGTATAGGCGCCTACAGCGTAAAAAGCCACGTAGCCCAGGTCCAACAGGCCAGCCAGACCAACCACCACGTTCAGGCCCAGCGCCAGTATCACGTAAATGAGCACCAGGGTGGCCAGATCAACCGCGCCGCGGGACGAGAAAAATGGCCAGAACAAAGCCACAACCACTAGCCCGGTCAGTACCCAGCTTTCCAGTTTTGCCCGTTTTTTTTGCTCCATGGGCTTACGGCCGGTCAGTGGGTTCAGGTCGTTCACAACGCCCAGTTTGGCCATCACGCTGTCACGGAAAAGTTGGAACAACAGCACCACTAAGGCCGCGCATGCAATGGCGATGATGGTGGTGGCGTCGGTACCGGTGAGGACAATATTGATCCCTTCGGCTTCCAGATTTAGCCCTAGAATGGGGTAGGAGATAACAATGGTTACGATGGCACAAAAGAGTGCGTGCCGAACATTGGAAGCAGCCATCAGATTTTTTCAACCTCCGGTTTGCCCAGCAGGCCGGTCGGTTTGAACAGCAAAATCAGGATCAGCAAGCTGAACGAGATAACGTCTTTGTATTCACCGCTCAGGTAGCCTGAAGTCATGCTTTCAGCGATGCCCAGAATGAGCCCGCCCAGCATCGCACCCGGAATGCTGCCGATACCGCCCAATACCGCTGCGGTAAACGCTTTCAAACCCGCGATAAACCCAAACAGCGGGTCAACCGAACCGTAGTACATGCCCAGCAACAGGCCAGCAACCGCCGCCAGTGCGGCGCCAATAATAAAGGTGGCGGAGATGATGCGGTTGGTGTCTATGCCCAGCAGGTTGGCCATGCCCAGATCCTGAGATACGGCGCGACAAGCGCGACCGGTGCGTGAGCGCGATATAAACGTCGACAGCACGGTCATACAGATCAGGGTGGTTACAAGATGGTGATTTGCATGTACGACAGCGACATCTGGAAGGCGCCTTCCGAACCAAAATTGAAACCGCCTTCGATCAGTAGGGGGAAGCCAACGTTGCGGGATCCCTGAGCCAGATGCATGTAATTTTGCAAAAAAATGGACATACCAATGGCGGAAATCAGCGGGATCAGGCGGTGCCGACCGCGCACAGGCCGGTAAGCCACTCGTTCTACTGCCCAGCCCATCGAACTGGATACAAGGATGGCGCAAACCAGAGCCACAACCAACCTGCGCCCAGCAGGGCAGCGGATGCGGCGATGGCTGCTACGAGCTTTTTAACGTTACTTTTCATTATTAGTTTCCTGTAATCAGGGTTTTATTGTAATGCTCAGGCATTAACAAAACACCACCGCTTGGTTGTTGTCAAGCGGAGGCTATGCAAGGGCGTTATCTTGTCGTGAAACTCGCCGTTTGTCTTCTATTTGATGGCTGTCAGGCTATATAAAAGTTGGTGTTGATTGATGGTTTTTGCCGCGGATCGTGATATAAACAACTCTAAATTTTAGTGGTATAAGCATGGCAGGGGCGGCGCGTTGACCAATTATGACGAAGTATTAGTAGCATTACGCCGGGTAATCCGCGCAACAGACCTGCACTCAAAACGATTGAGCAAGAGCGCCGGTCTGACCGCGCCGCAGCTGTTGATTATGCGGACCATACGGGATTTGGGCCAGGTCACTATTGGCACCATCGCTGATAAAATCAGCCTTAGCCAGGCCACAGTAACCACTATTTTAGACCGGCTGGAATTGCGCAAATTGGTGTACCGGGTGCGCAGTACTCAGGATAAACGCAAGGTACACGCCCATCTGACGGAAGCCGGCGGCGAAATTTTGGCCCGCGCGCCCAACCCGCTGCAAGAAGACTTCATCAAAAAATATCAGGCCTTGGCGGAGTGGGAACAAACCATGATTCTGGCCTCGTTGCAGCGAGTGGCTAATATGATGGACGCAGACCACATAGACGCATCACCGGTTCTGGATGTAGGCCCGGTACTGCGTGAAGATGGCTGGAAGGAAACCTCTAAGTAAGTCTGCCTGGTGGTGTGGCAAGTCGAGGCCGCAGGTCAGGATGAAAACCAGCGGCCGGTGCGTTAGTGCATAACCGCGCCTTTCTTTGGCTGTTGGCCAAAGCAGACCTGAAACACATCGCTGTAGTGTTTCGCAAAACTGACCGCAATGCCTTCTTTCAAGTACCCCGGTAGCTCGTCATAATCGCCCCGATTAGCCTCTGGCAGTATCAGCTGGTTGATCTTCTGCCGCCGCGCGGCAATCACTTTCTCCCGTATTCCCCCGACTGGCAGTACCTGCCCGGTTAGCGTCAGTTCGCCGGTCATGGCGATGTTCTGCTGCGGCGCTTCACGGCGGGCAATTGACAGCAGCGCCGTGGCCATAGTAACGCCTGCGCTTGGGCCGTCTTTCGGCGTCGCGCCTTCCGGCACGTGCAGGTGGACCAGAGATTTGTCGAAGAACACCGGGTCGCCTTTGTAGCGTTTCAAGTTAGACGCCACAAAGCTGTAAGCAATCTCGGCGGATTCGCGCATTACATCCCCCAGTTGCCCGGTCAGTTTGAAACCGCGCTGGCTGTTGTGAATGCGCGAGGCCTCAATGCTGAGCGTAGCGCCGCCCATAGCGGTCCAGGCTAAACCGGTCACCACACCAATGCCTTTCATGGATTTTTCTTTGCGGAATATAGGCTGCCCCAGGTATTCCTGTACGTCGGCAATGCCAACGCGAATGGGTAAACCGGGATTTCCCAGCAGTTTTACGATGCCCTTGCGGATAATTTTGTGCAGCATCTTTTCCAGACCACGCACCCCGGCTTCGCGGGCATAACCCTCAATCACCTGTTTTATGGCGGCGTCAGAAATGTTCATCTGCTTTTTCAGCAGCCCGGCGCGTTTCAGCAGTTTCGGTAACAGGTGGTGCTTGGCGATCGCCAGCTTTTCTTCCGCTATGTAGCCAGACAGGCGAATCACGTCCATGCGGTCAAGCAGCGGCCGCGGAATGGTATCCAGCTGGTTGGCGGTGCAGATGAACAGTACTTTTGACAAGTCCATGCGCACATCCAGATAGTGGTCCAGAAACTCGCGGTTCTGCTCCGGGTCTAGAGTTTCCAGCAGGGCAGAGGCCGGGTCGCCCTGATAAGACGCGCCAATCTTGTCGATTTCATCCAGCATAATGACCGGGTTGGCCACTTTTGTGTCTTTCAGTGCCTGCACGAATTTTCCGGGCATGGCGCCAATATAGGTGCGGCGATGGCCTTTAATTTCGGCTTCGTCACGCATGCCGCCAACGCTAAAGCGATAGAACTTGCGCCCCAGTGCTTCCGCCACCGAGTGGCCAATAGAGGTTTTGCCCACGCCTGGCGGGCCGACCAACAGCAGGATGGTGCCGCTGACTTCTTTTTTGAAACTGCCCTCGGCCAGAAACTCGATAATGCGGTTTTTCACATCGCCCAGGCCGTCGTGGTCTTTGTCCAGAATCTGCCGCGCCTCGGCCAGGTCGAAATGATCCTGTGAGTGCTGGCCCCAGGGTACCTGGGTTATCCAATCCAGATAATTGCGGGTAACGCCGTATTCCGGCGAGCCCTGTTCCAGAATCCGCAGTTTTTGCAGTTCTTCATCAAAACGTTCGCGCACCGCTTCGGGCGGGTCCAGTTCCGCCATGCGCGCTTCAAAACGTTCGGCGTCGGCGGTTTTGTCGTCTTTCGACATGCCCAGTTCGCGCTGAATCACTTTCAGCTGTTCTTTCAAAAAGAACTCACGTTGGTGCTTTTGTACTTTCTGATTCACTTCCGCACTGATTTCCGATTGCAGCTTGGCCACTTCCAGCTCTTTACGCATCAGCAGCAGCACTTTATCCATGCGTTGCAACAGCGGCACGGTATCCAGTACTTCCTGCAATTTCGCGCCAGGTTCGCTGGTCATCGAGGCGCCGAAGTCGGTCAGCGGGGAACTGTCTTCCGGGCCGAAGCGCGTCAGGTACTGCTTCACTTCTTCGCCGTACAGCGGGTTGGTGCGCAGCAGCTCCTTTATGGCGCTGATAACGGCCATGGTATAAGCTTTGGTTTCGTCCAGATCTTCAGCAGGTTCTTGCGGGTATTCCACTTCAACCAGGTAGGGTGGGCGGCGGCGCAGCCATCGCACAATGCGAAAGCGCTGTAAGCCCTGGGCAATAAACTGAACCTTGCCGTCTTTTTGCTGGGCGTGGTGCACGCGCACGGCGCAGCCCATGGTGGCCAGCTCTTTGCTATCAGGCACGCCCTTTTCGCTGGCCTCGTTGTCAACGTAGCAAATGCCCAGCATGCCGTGATCGGTTTCCCTCACCTTTTTCAGGGTTTCGTGCCAGGGGTTTTGATTCACCATGACGGGCTGCACCTGGGCGGGAAAAAACGGCCGGTTAGACACCGGCAACAGATACAGGCGCTTGGGCAGCGTCTGTTCAGACAGTGCCAGGCCTTTGCTGTCTTCGTCTTTGCCTATGTACTCGGTTATATCGTCTTCGAGCTGTTCCAGAGAGTCGTTGCTGTTGTCGTCTGTCATCATTTTGCGCGGGATACCCCGTCCTTCAGGTCGGGGAGGGATAGCGCGTCGTGCGTTAGCGCGACTCGTTTTTCCTGCCTCCCTCCTCCTTTGGTTGGTTGGGTTGGATGTGATAGCCGTAGCCATCCGCTCGCTGGGTTAAAGCACAGTGGCGATGAGATATTCCTTGAATAGCACCACTACTTGTCTGGATATTGAAGCTGCCGGTTTTACGAACCGCCACACGACCCAACCAGGTGCCGGCTTTCGTGCCTGTTGGCACAACGGCTCGCACCATGTCGCCGGTCTGAAACCCTTGGACTTTCTTCTGGCGCATCAGATAGCCACGAGGGAAACCGTATCTTGTGAGTCTGGTACGCTGATAGCTGCCACGTCCGGTGGCTTTGATCGCCAAGGTTGGAACGTTCCAGCCCTCTACGATCTCGACTTCTCCGACGCAAGCCGCATCCAGCGCGTGTGTCTTTGGAATTTCCAGTCTCTGCCGATTGAATTTCGTGCGACCGCCGGTACCCACTTCAACAGACAGACCCATTTGCTTCAGTGTCTGATGCAATGCCCACCGGGTGGAGTTGACCGCTGAAGCGTCTCTTAGGGGCTTTTTGCACTGTTCAAGGATGCGATCCGGCCTGGCCTGGTGGTTTTTCAGCCGCTTGGACGATGCAAAGAAATCAGCAAGTGGCTGCCTGCCTTTCTCCCGATTGCATGGCCCGCACGCCAATGTCAGGTTGCTGATCCGGTTCGAGCCACCGTTGGCTTTTGGGTCGATATGCTCAATTTGCAGCGGCGTGTCTTTGTCGGCGCAATAGGCGCACTCGCGCCCCCACTTCTCCAGCAGGTATTCACGGATCTCGTAGCCGAGCAAGGTGCCTTGCTGGTACTCGACACCGCTGACTTCCGGGTTTTCCATCTTTTGCGTATCAAACCGAACCAGTTCCTGGCTGATAGATTCAACCGGCACCAAAGATCGAAGCCGATTCACCAAACTTTTCGTGGTATCCACCCGGTGTTGCAGGCTCGGGGCCAGCCAGCCCCTGGGCTTGGTTCGATTCAGGAATCTGGGTGCCCGGTACCTGAGCTGGCTGCGACGACGCCGGCGAAACGCCCGACGTTGCTCCAGAGACTTGCTGATCTGGCGACCGCGATGAGCCAACTCCATTAACGCCAGAACGTGTTGCTTCTGGCCGCTTTCTCGAACCACTGCAATCCCGCTGGTTTTGCTGCCGGGATCGATCTTGATACGGACCGGCTGTGTGATGCCACCGGCACGGTCTTTCAGCCGGATCGTAAACGGATACGCACGCACCACCAAGGCTCGACCACGGCCGAGCAAAAGCCGTGAGCGCTTTTCCGAGCACGGCATTAGTGGTTGCTTGCATCTATCCAGTACGAAGACCGACATCGTTTTCCTTTCAATGAATGCCCTTACGGGCCTTGTGACGCGAATCTTGCGATTCGTCTCCCCTCGGGAATGTCCGTGACCGGCTCCTGCGATGTCGCAGCGACTCACACCTTCGGCGTTTTACCTTTCGCCAGCATGATCTGAGTCTTCCAGAGCGCCGAACTGAGGAAGCATTCGGCGGTGAGTCTTAACGACCTGTCACGAACGTAGCGGGTTGGTTACCGCTTTCCCTGGTCAACCTGGCTTGCAGCGTGTTCTCTACAAGCCCCGTCCTTCAGGGCGGGGTAGTTGACGCTACTTGGCTTCCCGGTACTGGGTGTGTTCGGTGTTTAGCGTTTGATGTTTACTTGCTGCCAAAACTCTGATTTTCAAGGCCGCTCACTTACCTGTTGACCTGCTCCTCTTGAATTTCGCCGCCGGGCTCCCCATCTTAGCTGTATCTATACACAGCGACAGATTCAGGTGTCCCGATGAGCAGCTCTCCTTATAGTTTCGAAGCCACAATGGAAAACTTCCAGCAGCAGGTGATGGAAGCCTCTTCCACAACACCCGTTCTGGTAGACGTATGGGCGGAATGGTGCGCGCCTTGTAAACAGCTGATGCCACTGCTGGAGAAGTTGGCCGATGAGTATAAGGGCGCCTTTTTACTGGCCAAAGTGAATGCTGACCAGCAAGAACAACTTACGGCTAGCTTGGGTGTGAAAAGTTTGCCGACCGTTATTTTGGTGAAAGATGGCCAGGCGGTAGACGGTTTTAACGGCGCGTTAGCGGAAAGCGAGATCCGCAAAGTGCTGGACAAGTACGTGGAGGCGCCCGCCGAGGACCCTTACGAAAAAGCTCACGGGCTATGGGAAGAGGGCAATCTGGATGGCGCCCTGGCCATTTTGGGCGACATGAACCAGAAAGATCCGGAAAACCTGAAAGTGCTGATTGATCTGGCTCAGATCAAAGCCGAGATGGGTGAACTGGACACCGCCGAGCAAATTTACAACAGCCTGCCCCCGGAAGAAAAACTGCAGCACCAGGCCAAACAGCTGGCGGCCCGCATCAAGTTTTTAAAACAGTCCGCGGAACTGCCTCCCCAGACCGATCTGGAAATGGCTCTGGAGCAAGACCCAAAAGACCCCAACGCACTGCACATGCTGGCGCTGCATAACGTGTTAAAAGAAAACAACGCCGAGGCCATGGAGCTGCTGATTCGCCTGATGCAGGTAGACAGCAAGTATAAAAACGAAGTGGCCAAGACAACGCTGGTGGAGCTGTTTGAAAAGCTAGGCAATAACAATGCCGATGTGCGTACCTACCGGCGCAAGCTGTATACATTGATGCACTAGCTGTATACCTTACGATGCTCTAAACAGCGATGTAGCCTTGAAGTAAAAAACGGGTTTACCTCACGGTAAGCCCGTTTTTTGCATATTATTCAAAGTGAAACCTGGAAGGTTTAAGTTTACACACGAAATCACGTAGAGTTAGCAGTGTTCGACCTTGGTCGGGTGTGACTTGTCTAGAGGGTGTAAAAACGTCATTATTCCGTAAGGAATCGAAATTAACCCCCGTTTTTCCAGATTTTTTGAGGGTTAACCAAAAAATTCCGATAAATTGTAGTAAAAAAACTACAATACCAATTAATTCCAGAATCAGGTTGCGATCTTAAACGCAAAATGTGAAACCTGTTCTATGCTTGTTTATGAATAATTAATCGGCGCTACGGCCCCAACGCCGCAAGCCCAATGACTGACTCAGCAGCGCAGCCCGTGATAAACGGCGACTGGGCCGCATTTATATAGATGCCTACGGGAGGATTTGATGTACCAGGACGACGATCCGATTGAAACCACGGAGTGGATTGACGCGCTCGAATCACTGATCGAGCAGGAGGGTGTAGACCGAGCCAAGTACATTCTGGAACGCCTTTCCGAGCGCGCCAGTCGCGACGGCACACAGTTGCCGTATGCCATCACCACGCCATTCCGTAATACTATTCCGCTTGCACAAGAAGCACGCATGCCGGGTGACCTGTTCATGGAGCGCCGTATTCGTTCCCTGATCCGTTGGAACGCCATGGCGATGGTGGTGCGTGCCGGCAAACGCCCGGGTGATCTGGGTGGTCATATTTCCACCTTCTCGTCTGCGGCCACGCTCTATGATGTAGGCTTTAACTATTTCTTCCACGGTGGCGACGAAAAGCGCGAGTCAGACCTCGTGTATTTCCAGGGCCACGCCTCGCCGGGCATTTACGCCCGTTCCTTTTTGGAAGGCCGGTTTGAAGAAGCGCAGCTAGACAAGTATCGCGAAGAAGTCGACGGCGGCGGTTTGTCATCCTATCCGCACCCGTGGCTGATGCCTGATTACTGGCAGTTCCCCACGGTGTCTATGGGCCTGGGCCCGATTCAGGCCATTTACCAGGCCCACATCATGAAGTACCTCGACAGCCGCGAGCTGGTCGAAATGGAAAACCGCAAAGTGTGGTGTTTCGTTGGTGATGGTGAATGTGACGAGCCGGAAACTCTGGGCTGTATTTCCAAGGCTAGCCGTGAAAACCTGGACAACCTGGTGTTTGTGGTGAACTGCAACCTGCAGCGCCTGGACGGCCCGGTGCGCGGCAACGGTAAGATCATCCAGGAACTGGAAGCCTCGTTCCGCGGTGCTGGCTGGAACGTAATCAAAGTGGTTTGGGGTCGCATGTGGGACCCGCTGTTTGAGCAAGACGAAGACGGCACCATGCAGCGCGCCATGGACGAAGTGGTTGACGGCGAACTGCAGGCTTTCACCAACGGTGGCCCGGCGGCAACCCGCAAGCAGTTTTTCGGCAAGTATCCGAAGCTGGCCAAGATGATTGAAAACTGGACCGACGACGACATTCAAACGCTCAATCGCGGCGGCCACGACCCGTACAAAGTGTATGCGGCTTACAAAAAAGCGGCAACCGAAGCCAATGGTAAGCCAACCGTTATTCTGGCCCACACCATCAAAGGTTATGGCTTTGGTGCCGCTGGCGAAGCCACCAACACCGCTCACTCTCTGAAAAAACTTGATGTGGAAACGCTTAAATCATTCCGTGACCGTTTCGCGATTCCGGTGAAAGACGAAGAGCTTGAAGGCGTGCCTTACTATCGCCCGGCGCCCGACAGCCCCGAGCTGGTGTACATGAAGAAGCGCCGGCAGGATCTGGGTGGTTTCCTTCCCAAGCGTCGTAAAGACAGCCAGCCTCTGCAGATTCCTAACCTGGACATCTTCAAGCAGGTGCTGGAAGGCTCCAACGGCCGTGAAATCTCCACCACCATGTCGTTCGTGCGCATTCTGAGCGCGTTGATAAAAGACAAGCGTGTGGGCAAGCGGGTTGTGCCGATTGTTCCTGATGAAGCCCGTACTTTTGGTATGGAAGGCATGTTCCGCCAGCTGGGTATTTATACCTCGGAAGGGCAGAAGTACGTGCCGCCGGATCGCGATCAGATCATGTATTACCGTGAAGACAAAAAGGGTCAGATTCTGCAGGAAGGCATCAACGAAAGCGGCGCCATGGCGGCCTGGATTGCGGCTGCTACATCGTACAGCAACAACAACTTTCCGCTGATTCCGTTCTACGCGTTTTATTCCATGTTCGGTTTCCAGCGCGTTGGCGGCCTGACTTGGGCAGCTGGCGACATTCAGGCTCGCGGCTTCCTGATTGGCGGCACCGCAGGGCGTACCACCCTGAACGGCGAGGGCTTGCAGCACCAAGACGGTGACAGCCATATTCTGGCCAACACCATTCCTAACTGCAAAGCCTACGATCCGGCTTACGCCTATGAAATGGCGGTGGTGATTCATCACGGCATGAAGGAAATGTACGAAAAGAACACCAACGTTTATTACTACATCACCATGGAGAACGAGAACTACGTTCAGCCAGCGATGCCGGAAGGTTGTGCAGATGGCATCATCAAGGGCATGTACAAGTTCAGTTCGGTGGAAGCAAAAGGTAAAGGCAAAACCAAGTTGCGGGTTCAGCTGCTGGGCTCCGGCGCTATCCTGAACGAAGTGAATGCCGCTGCCGAGCTGTTGAAAGACGATTGGGGCGTAAGCTCTGATGTGTGGAGCGTAACCAGCTTTAACGAACTGGCCCGTAACGGCCAGCACGTAGAGCGCTGGAACCTGATGCACCCGGATGACAAAGGCCGCAAAGCCTATGTTACCCAATGCCTGGAAAACCAGACGGGTCCGGTTGTGTCGTCTACCGACTACATCAAGCTGCACTCTGAACAGTTACGGGCGTTTATCCCCAAAACCTTCCTGACCCTGGGTACGGATGGCTTTGGCCGCAGCGACACTCGTGAAAAACTGCGTGATTTCTTTGAGGTTGATCGTTACCACGTTGCCGTAGCAGCGCTGTCTGCTCTGGCGAAAGACGGCGAGATCAAGCACGAGCAGGTTCTTGAAGCCATGCGCAAATACGGAATCGATCGCAACAAACCGAACCCGGCGCACCGCTAAGGAGGAGACCGCTATGAGCGAGCAAGAAATCAGGGTCCCCGATCTAGGCGGGGCAGATGAAGTTGAAGTTATTGAAATACTGGTCAGCGCCGGCGACTCGGTGGTCGAAGAAGATCCGATTCTGACGGTTGAAACCGACAAGGCATCGGTCGAATTGCCGTCACCGGGCGCGGGTAAGATCGTAAAGATCACCGTTAAAGTGGGCGACAAGATCAAAGAGGGCGACGTTGTTGGCATGCTTAGCTCTGATGGAGCGAGTTCTGATGGCGCTTCAGATGGCTCTTCAGGTGACAGCAGCGCACCAGAGCCTGAGCCCAAAGCCAAAGATGACGCACCGGCTAAGTCTGACGACAGCGCCAGCAAGCCGGCGCCGCGGAAAAAATCCGGCGGCACGCGCACAGAAACCGTGAAAGTGTCTGGTCTGGATGGTTTCGACAACATCCCGATTATCGAACTTAACGTGTCTGAAGGCGACGACGTTGACGTCGAAAGCGCGCTGGTTACCGTGGAATCTGACAAGGCGACCATGGAAATTCCATCGCCCTTCGCCGGCAAAATTGGCAAGATTCTGGTCAAAGAAGGTGACAAGATTTCCGAAGGCGACGACCTGCTGGAAATGATCATCACCGACGATGGCGCAGATGACGGCGACGACGCCGACGATTCAGCCCCGGCTGATAGCAGCGATGCTGACAAGAAGCAGCCCGCCGCGCCCGAGCAGCCGGCTGCGGCTAGCGACAACAAGGCCAAGCCTGCAGAAACCGGCTCTGTGACTTATGAGGCGCCCGTCGCTGGCAGCAAAGTGCACGCTGGCCCGGCGGTTCGCAAGCTGGCCCGTGAACTGGGTGCAGACCTGGCCCGCGTGAAAGGCTCCGGCCCGAAAAGCCGCATTGTTAAAGACGACGTGCACGGCTATGTGAAGGCTCAGCTGCAGCAGGCACAGCAGGGCGCCGTAGTGCCTGGTGCCGGCACTAGCGGCATTCCTGGTGTGAAACTGCCAGACTTCAGCCAGTTTGGTGAGGTTGAGCGGGAAGGCATGTCACGCATGATGTCGGTTACGGCGCTGAATATGCACCGCAGCTGGCTGAACGTGCCACACGTTACCCAGTTCGAAGACGCCGACATTAGCGACATGGAAGATTTCCGTAAATCATTGAAGGCGTTGGGCGAGAAGAAAGGCGTGAAAATGACGCCGCTGCCGTTCATGCTTAAAGCCTGTGCCGCGGCTCTTGCTGAACTGCCCCAGTTCAACGTAGCCCTGGATATGGACCGCAAAGAGGTTGTACACAAGAAGTACATCCACATCGGTATTGCGGTGGATACGCCCCACGGTTTGATGGTTCCAGTGATTCGTAATGTGGACCAGAAAGGCCTGTGGGAGCTGGCGGCAGAAAGCGCAGAACTGGCGGGCAAAGCCCGCGACAAGAAGCTGAAGCCGGCAGAAATGCAGGGCGCCTGTTTCACCATTACCAGCCTTGGTGGTATTGGTGGCACGGCCTTTACGCCAATTGTGAATACGCCGGAAGTGGCGATTCTGGGTGTGTCCAAAGCGGCGATGAAGCCGGTTTGGGACGGCACGGCTTTTCAGCCACGGCTGATGCTGCCGCTGTCGTTGTCTTACGATCACCGTGCGGTGAACGGGGCAGACGCAGCGCGCTTTACCTCGGCGCTGGCTCGGCTGATGGGTGATATTCGTACCCTGTTGCTCTAAGCGAGAGTGAGGGGGCCGGGTGCTTAACCGCTCCGGTCCCTGACATAAAGCAACCGCTTTGGCGGTGCAAGCCAGTACACTGGTGATACGTTGGGGCGCAGAGCAATCTGCGCCCCTTTTGTGTTTTACAACACAGGTGTTGTTGGTAGAAACACCTGTGAACGCCTCAGGACGGTTCCAATGGCACAACAACTTCAGCTGGCGGCGATTATCTATGATAACGACAGCCAGCCCGTAGACGCGCTGCTGCACAGCCTGGCGAATCATTACAACCGTAAAGGCATTCGCGTGGCGGGCCTGGCCATGGCGCTGAATGACCAGGGCCTGCGCCGTGAGCCCATGGCGGTGCAGGATGTGGAAACCGGCACGGAATACTCCATCGCCCAGAATCTGGGCAAAGAATCGCAATCCTGCTGCCTGGATCCGTCTGGCCTGGCGGCTGCAACCAGCGTTTTGCGGAGGGCACTGAATAATCCGCCCAGGCTGGCCATTGTGAATCGTTTTGGACAGCAGGAGATTGACGGCAAAGGTTGCCGTGCCGAATTACTGCAATTGTTGGAAGCGGGGATACCGGTGCTAACCGTGGTGAAACGGAAATTTTTGCTTCAGTGGCACGAGTTCAACGGCGGTGCGGCAACGGATCTTGAGTTTTCAGAGAGCGATGCCAGGCAATGGTGTGACGGGGTGTTTAATCAAGGTTAAGATTTAGCGATCGCCAGAAACAGAAAACCCCGCACAGGGCGGGGCATCTGGTTTTCTAGTCAGTGACCAGCGATCTTTTTAGAAGTTGTACTGCGCTGCAAACAGCAGGCGGTTAGCGTCTGTAGACGTGCCACCTTGAGATTCCTGATCCAGGTAACCGTATTCAACACCCATCATTACGTTCTTGACGGGGGTCCACATGTAGTTGATCAACACGTTCTGGTTGGTTTCGGCTGTTGTTGTCATGCCAGTATTGACTTTAACCGCATCATCTAGGTCCAGCGTGGTCATGCCGTAGCCCAAGTTGACGCTACGGCCACCCCCCAGATCCATGCTAACACCAACCGAACCACCATAACCTTTGATGGTTTCAACATTGTTACCGTCTAGGTAAGCGCTGTCGCCGTAGTAGTTCGAGCCAGAGCGCCATAAGTATCCGCTCGCACCGTCGGTGTAGTTAACTGCACCCTGTACCGAAAACATATCGCTTAGCTTCAGTTTCAGTGCGCCAAATGCGCCGTAGCCAAATGCGCTATCATCATTGACACCATCATCGACAGTGATTTGATTAATGACGGCTGCTGCAGAATATGAAAGGTTGCCACTCGAATCCTCAAATCGTGCGGTGAACGCAGGCATAGACGTCCGGCCGTTGGAGTTGGCTTTGGGTGTTGTGAGACCACTAACAGGGTCAAGTTTTGCAGCACCCGCCGTGTCTCTATCATAATCGCGGACACCTTGGCTGCTAGGATCTTCAAGAGAAAAAGACATAGGGCCAGTGGTGTAACGAATCTGCTCAGCGCGATCTTGCGAGCCTGCAGTACCGGCTAGGCTGTCAAAATCCAGTGTTGGCGTGTTGCCAACAAAGCTCAAATAGTTGGACCAGTTGCGGCCGGCCATAAAGCCATTGTACTCGCCATAAGCGTGGCGCATTCTGAGGCTGCCCGGGCCGCTGCCGCTGCCGCGAAAGTCACCTTCAACCGTGATGGCAACACCAGAGGCGTGTTTAACTTTAACACCCAGACGGGTCTGCTGTACGTCGGCGCCAAAATGGCCTTCCACGTCTTCATTGGCGGAAGGAGCAAATGAGCCTGCGCGGGTTGAGACAGCGCGTTCACCGTTCAAATCGTAACTCATGTTCAGGCGGGCATACCCGTAAAGACTGGCTTCAACATCATCACCGACATTCAGTGTTAACGCATTGGCTTGACCGGCCACTGTCAAAACAGCCACGGCCGCAGTCGCACGGATAGCGATTCTTAATTTGTTGCTTTGCATTGTTGTTAACTCCACATATTGTTTTATTGTTGTCAGACTCGGGCACTAAGTTAGTTACCAAGCGTACATAATTCAATAACTATTTTTTGTTTATTAGACTATCGTCTATTTTCTTTGGCTGTTCGCGTTAACCCGAAAGTGGCATTTCAAGCTGACCCTATGGCTCCTAACGCAAGGGTAGAAGGCGTCAGCTGTGCACATCCAACCCCCCAAAGCGGCGATAGAACCCAGCCCCCGAAGCAGGCAGCGGGCCGGATGCATTTTCCAGGTTGCAGGCCAGAAATTGGTCCGAGCGCGCATAGATGGCTATGTAAAGATTTCGGCACAGCTGCTTTGCACTGCGCCCTTCCCAGTCACTGGGCAACAGCTCATCAGGCAGTAAAGGGTCGCGCAGCAATATTTTTCGGTATTCGTGAATGAGTAAAAGCCGTGCGGCCAGGCAGTCTTCGGGGGTGAGGTTGTCGTTATGGTTCAGCTCTTTCCACAGCGGGCGAAATTTTTCCAGAAAGCGTTTGTAGCGCAAACCCAGCTCGTCCAGATCCCAGCTTTCTTTAACCTGCCTGCGCAGTGCTTTTGAATTCCGCGGTTCTATGGGGTGGGTTTGCATCACAATGGCGTCATCGGAGGCGCCCCAATCTTGCAATAACGGGGTTAATTGCTCGGGCTTGAAGCGCGGGTGTTGCATGATGGCAGGCGACAGATTGCCAAAGCCCAGCCATTTGAGCTCCTCGCGTACTTTTAAACGCAGGTCGGGTTCGAGCTGATTTAGCAACACCAGGCACCAACCGCCGTTCCAGTCGTCATCACCAATGCTGTAAACCTGCTCAAACGCCTGCCGGAAACGCCGGAGACCGTCCCCGGTTATGCTGTAATAACTGCAGCGACCCACTTTTTCAATTTGCAACCAGCTGTCTTGCACCAACCGGTAAACCGAGGTTCTGACCAGGCGCTCGTTGATGCCCATAGGCGCGACCAGCTTCATCAGGCTGCCTAACCACACATTACCGCCGCGCGGGTGGATAACATCGCCATAAATGGTAATGATCAGAGAACCTGCACGTACCGGGCGTTTTTGCTGAAATTCCTGTATCAGACTGGCAAGCTGACTTTTTGCTGACATGTTCTTCTCTTAGAAGGTTTTCTGGCAGCGTTCGGCGCCATCAGAGTGCTTAATAGTACGAGGAATGAACCTTATCTCTCCGGCGTCATCAGGTAAAGGCGGCGGGCCAGGTCATCATCGCGCACTTTCTGAGCATTCATCTAAGCTACAGGTGATAATCGAAAAAAAGCGGCCAGTACGAGCGCCGCAGTTGACACCGACGTAATGATACAATATTTTCCAATTGCACATATTGTTGGTATCGTATTCTGCTAGTGGAGTGTTGTAAGCTCTGTTTTTGAAGCAAGATAGCGGGCATATAGCATTAATGAGAGAGGCTTCCAGGTGGGGTTAAGTGATACGAAAATGCTCAACTCTGTCTTGAAAACTTGTTGTAATAGTCGGTAAATCAATCGCATATAAAACAAAATGGTTCCGACCTTATTCTGTGGAGAAAAAAAACAATGAATGGAACACTGGCTCGTTATACGAAGAAATTTTTAGCCATCACAGCGGCTGGACTGCTGGCGATGAGTGCCCAGGCTGCCGATCCCATCCGTATCGGATCTTTTTTGTCAGTCACCGGCCCTGCATCCTTTCTGGGCGACCCAGAGCTAAAAACCCTCGAAATGTACGTTGAGAAGATTAATAAAGAAGGCGGAGTACTTGGCCGCCAGCTTGAGCTGATTCATTACGATGACGTTGGCAATGCCTCTAAAGCCCGTAACTTCGCAAGCCGGCTGATTCGTTCAGACCGCGTGGACATCATTGTGGGCGGCAGTACCACAGGTGCCACCATGGCGGCTGTGCCGATGATTGAGCAGGCCCAGATTCCTTTTATCTCGCTGGCAGGCGCTACGGTTATTACAACGCCGGTGAAGAAGTGGGTATTCAAAACGCCGCAGTCTGACCGGATGGCGGCAGAACGTATTCTTAACGACATGAAATCCCGGGGCCTGACCAAAATTGGTCTGATTTCCGGTACCGGTGGCTTTGGCAGTTCCGGTCGTGAACAAACGCTTGCTGTGGCCAAAGAGATAGGCGGTATTGAGGTTGTGGCAGATGAAACCTACGGTGGTTCAGACACCGACATGACCGCGCAGTTGACCAATATCCGCAGTACCGACGGTGTTCAAACCATTCTGAACTTCGGTTTTGGGCAGGGCCCTGCCATTGTTACCCGAAACTACGCCCAGCTGAGTATTGATCTGCCATTTTACCAGTCCCACGGTGTTGCTTCTGACGGTTTTCTCGAACTTGCCGGCGATAGCGCCGAAGGCCTGAGGTTGCCCGCATCGCCTTTGCTGGTTCCAGACTCGCTGCCGGAATCCGACCCTCAGAAACCGATCGTAGAAGCGTACAAAAGCGAATACGAAGCTCGCTGGAACGCTAAGGTGTCCACTTTTGGCGCCTATGCCTATGACGGCTTGATGCTGGCCGTAGCCGCCATCGAAAAAGCCGGCACCACAGATAAGGCAGCCGTGCGCGACGCCCTTGAAAGTATTCAGGGCCACGTGGGCGTAACAGGCACCTACAATATGTCTGCCGATGACCATAACGGCCTTGCTGCTGATTCCTTTCGCATTCTGGAAGTCCAGAATGGTGGCTGGAAGTTGGTCAACTAAACCTTTCTCATCCGTATCATAGGTTGGCATCCGCCTTTCGGGGCGGTAGCCGGCCGCTGCGCGAGCGGACCCGATTATGTTCTCTGAATTTCTGCAGTACCTGTTTACCGGTATCACCATTGGTGCTACCTACGCCCTGATCGCTTTGGGCTTTACCCTTATTTATAACGCCAGTCATGTGATCAACTTCGCCCAAGGCGAGTTTTTGATGATTGGTGGTATGGCCACCGTGTCTTTGACGGCCATGGGTGTGCCCATGTTGCTTGCGATCGTGTTGGCGGTTGTTCTTGCGGGTGTGATGGGTATTGCCCTGCAGCGCCTGGCGATTGCGCCGGCAAAAGATGCGAACGTTGTCACGCTGATCATTATTACCATCGGCGCGTCTATTTTTATCCGTGGTTTGGCTCAATTGGTGTGGGGCAAAAAGTACCACGTGATGCCTAACTTCAGCGGCGACGAACCGATTGAGGTATTCGGTGCTGTACTGAACAGCCAGAGTTTGTGGGTGCTGGGCGTGGGTGCGGTGCTGGTAGCGGTATTGGTGTATTTTTTCACCCGCACCATGACCGGTAAAGCGATTCTTGCCACTTCCATGAACAAAGACGCCGCCCGCCTGGTGGGTATTCGTACTCAGATGGTGTTAATGCTGGCGTTCATGGTGTCTGCCCTGTTGGGTTCAATCGCCGGCATTGTGGTCGCTCCCATTACGTTCACTTCTTACGATATTGGCATCATCCTTGGATTGAAAGGCTTTGTGGCAGCGGCCATTGGCGGCCTGGGTAGTGGCGTGGGCGCCGTTGTGGGTGGTCTGGCACTGGGCGTGGTTGAGGCCATGGCAGCGGGCTATCTGTCGTCTGATTACAAAGACGCGGTGGCCTTTTCAATGATTCTACTGGTGTTGTTCTTCATGCCCCGGGGCCTGTTTGGCGCCAAAGTTGTGGAGCGGGTGTGATGATAGCGAAACTCTCTGAATTCCGTTTGAAGGGCTTGGTGTTTTTGGCCATTGTGGTGTTTGCTTTGCCCTTGTTCATTTCCAACCCCTTTCATTACAGCCTGGCCACGCAAATCGCGTTGATCGCCGGTGCCGTAGTGGGACTTAACCTGCTGGTAGGCTTTGCCGGCCAGATCAGCCTGGGTCACGCCGGCTTTTTTGGTTTGGGTGCCTATTTTAGCGCAATTATGACCAGCAATTATGGCTGGTCTGCCATACCGGCGCTGATTGTTGGCGCTATTGGTGTGGGCATTATTGCCTGGGTGGTCGGCCGCCCAATTTTGCGCCTGAAAGGCCACTACCTGTCTATGGCGACCCTCGCCGTGGGCTTCATTATTGCCATTATTCTGAATAATGAACGGGAGCTTACTGGCGGACCTGACGGTATGCCGGTACCTGCTTTTGACGTGTTTGGCTGGGAGCTCAGCCCGTTTGGGCAGTACTCCCTGTTTGGCATGGACATCAGCGGTGACCTGGCCTGGTACCTGTTTGCCGGTGTGGTGCTGTTGGTAGCCGTCTGGCTGGCACAGAACCTGATTGACTCGCCTATTGGTCGCGCACTGCGCTCGGTACACGGCTCAGAGGTTGCAGCCAGTGTGGTGGGTGTTAACACCACGAAGTATAAAAGCCTGGTGTTTGTCATCTCGGCGGTTTACGCCAGCGTGATGGGTGCGCTTTACGCGCATTTTCAGGGCTTTATAACGCCCGCAGTGGCAGGCTTCGAGTTTTCCATTTTGTTGATCACGATGGTGGTGCTGGGCGGCATGGGTTCGACCATAGGCGTAATCATTGGCGCCGTGGTGTTGGAGCTACTGCCGCAAGTGCTGGCCGATTTCCAAGAGTTTGAGATGGTGCTGTTTGGTTTGATTTTGATGCTGACGATGATTTTCATGCCCAAAGGGCTGCTTCCAACGATCGCCAATTTCTTTGCAAAACGACGCGCAAAGTCTGCCGGAGGTGACGCATGACGGCCCTGGTGGAAGTGAACAACCTGTCCAAGGCGTTTGGCGGTGTGCACGCTGTAGAAGGCGTGAGTTTCGCGGTAGACGCGGGGCAGGTGTATTCAGTAATTGGGCCGAATGGCGCTGGTAAAACCACGCTGTTTAACCTGATTACCGGTCTCTACACGCCCACGGGGGGCGACGTAAAGCTGAACGGCGAAAGCATCGCAAAACTGGAACCCAGTCAGCTAGCGGAACGGGGTATGTGCCGCACCTTTCAGCAGATGCAGATTTGCATGAATATGACAGCGATCGAAAATGTGATGCTGGGCCGTCACCTGACCCTGAAAAGCAATCTGTTGACCACGCTTTTCCGCTTGCCGGCGCTGACCCGGGGTGAAAAAGCTGCCCATGCTAAATCGGCTGAACTGATGGAGTTTGTGGGTTGTGGCGAGTACATCAATGCCGAGGCTTCAGCAATGTCTTACGGTGCGCTGAAACGACTGGAGATTGCCCGCGCGTTGGCGGCAGAGCCGAAAATTATTCTTCTGGATGAGCCCGCAGCTGGCTTGAATGCGGTGGAAACTACCGCACTGGAGGAGTTGATCCGCAAGATTGCCGAGCAAGGCATTACTGTAATGTTGGTAGAGCACGACATGAAGTTGGTAATGAACATTTCGGACCGTTTACTGGTGCTTAATTACGGGCGTGTGCTGGCGGAAGGCACACCGGAACAGATTCGTGCTAATCCGGACGTGATCGCAGCTTACTTGGGCGGTTAAACGGAGCGAGGAATAATTACAATGACACAAACACCGACCAACACAGCGCCTGAAGACAGTTTTAGTGTGCAGGCCATTAGTACCATCGTGCAGGAACACCAGGCTCTGTGGCGCATACTGGATTTTCTGGACCAGCTTCAGCACGATATGAACATCAACGAACAGCAGCCTGATGAAACGCTGTATAACAATATTTTCGACTACATTCAGCACTTCGCCCGACGTGTTCACAGCTCCCTTGCTGAGATCGTGTTGTATCGATTGTTGGGAGAAAAGTCACCGGAAACCAAGCCGCTGCTAGACAAGCTCGCTCATGGTTACGTGATTGGTGACCAGAAAATCAACGAGCTGCGTCATCTGTTGATGGCGTGCATGGAGCGCTGGCCCGACGGCCGTGAGGAATTTAGCCATGCGCTGGCACGGTTTACCGAAGCCTTGCGCAAGCACATTAAAAAAGAGGAAGGCGTGGTTATCCCGCGGGCGCGCAAGCTCCTCAGTGAGGACGACTGGCGGCTGATTACCGAATCCCGTGACCAGGCCAATGATCCGCTGTTTGGCGAGCGGGTGCGGGATGAATTCCGTGAGCTACGGCACCGTATCGTAAGCTATACACCGGAGCGCCTGGGTGGACTGGGGTTGCGCCACGCACCACGGCGAACAGCTCAGCACGCTACCGAGGAAATGCTCACGATCAAGGGCCTGAAGACTTCCTATGGCCAGATTGAAGCACTCCACGGCGTTGATATTCGCATAAATAGCGGTGAAATTGTGTCACTGGTGGGCGCCAATGGTGCCGGCAAGTCGACACTGCTGATGACCATTTCCGGGCTGCAACCGACAGACGCTGGCAGCATTACCTTTGAAGGCAAAGACCTGCTAAAGATACCGACCGATCAGCGGGTTGCCAGCGGCATTGTGCAGGTGCCTGAAGGCCGACAGGTGTTCAAAGATCTGAGCGTTGAGGACAACTTGCTGCTGGGAGCTTACACCCGTGGCCGTAGCCCTGAAGTGGAAGACGACATCGAACGCATGTACGAGAAGTTTCCCATACTGCGCCAGAAGCGTCGCAACCTGGCAGGTGAACTGTCTGGTGGTCAGCAGCAGATGCTGGCCATGGGCCGGGCGCTGATGGCGAAGCCCAGACTGTTGCTGCTAGACGAGCCCAGCATGGGGCTTGCACCGCTGATTATTGAAGAAATTTTCAATATCATCAAAGAGCTTAAAAACGAAGGCATGACCATCTTTTTGGTAGAGCAGAACGCCTCTCAAGCGCTGGCGCTGGCCGACCGTGGTTACGTACTGGAAACCGGCCGCGTGGTGGTGGAAGGTTCCGGCCGGGAATTGCTGAGCAACGAAAAAGTGCGCGAGGCTTATTTGGGTATGTAAGGCCCTGACCAGCCGGCCAGAATAGGAATATACACGATCATTAGCAGCACGCTGATCAAGCCCAGCAAGTAAGGGATGATTGCCCGAGTGATGCGCTCCAAAGGCAGCTGCGTGATTGAGGAAGCCACATAAAGGTTGATCGCTACCGGTGGGGTGATCATTCCGATCGCCAACCCGACCACGATGATCAGGCCAAAATGAATCGGGTCAATTCCCAGTTGAATAACCAGCGGCAGCAAAACCGGCGTCAGAATAATCAATGCGCTGGCAGTCTCGAGAAATACACCGGTCAGCAGGATTATGCCCACCACTAACAGCATGATCACGTAAGGGTTGGTGGAGATAGACAGCACCGCTTCAGCAATAGCGCCGGGCACCTGCCAGCTGGATAGCGTCCAGCTCAGCACCGCCGAGGTGGCAATCACAAGCATGATCACCGAGGTGGTAATCGCCGAGCGAATCAAGATGCGATACACATCGGGCAGCTTTAAGTCGCGATAAATGAACAGCGAGACCAGCAACGCGTAATTGACCGCCACCACTGCGGCTTCGCTGGGCGTGAAGATTCCCGAAAATATGCCCCCCAGAATGATGACGGGCGTCATCAACCCCCAACTCGCGCTTTTTAATGTGCGCCAGATGGTGGCCAGAGAGAAAGGCGTGCCTTTGGGATACTGGCGCTTGTAGGCTTGGGTAATAGCAATGGCCATCAGTCCCAGCCCCATGGCTAGCCCCGGCAAAAAGCCGTTCAGGAACAGCTCAGATACCGATTGCTGGGCAATCACTGCATAAATAATCATGGGTACTGACGGCGGGATCACCACTCCGATGGTACCGCTTGCGGCAATCAGGCTGGCAGCAGACGCGGGGTCATAACCTTTTTTGCGTAACTCCGGCACCAAACTTGCTCCTACTGCCGCCGTGGTCGCCGCCCCGGAGCCTGAAATTGCTGCGAAGAACATCCCTGCCATCACCGAGACTATCGATAAGCCGCCCCGTAGAAAGCCGAACAGAGAGTTGGCAAAATTAACGAGTCTCTCGCTCACTTTGCCTTGGGCCATCAAATCGCCGGCCAGAATGAACATGGGAATGGCCACCAAAGCAAAGGAATTGATGCCTTGAAACATCTGCTGGGTGACCACCATTAAAGGTACCCCGGCCTGGCTGAGCGCGATCATGGTGCTGGCACCTATCGCCAGGGCAATAGGTACACCGAGCAGCATCAGCGCGAAAAACAGCCCGAACAGGAGCAGCGTCATGGAGCGGTTTCCTCACGACGCTCGCCATCTATTAAAAGCTCCAATAGATCGACGAAAGCGTACCAACTCATCACGGCCGCGCAGAGCGGAATCACGGCGTAAACGTAGGTCATGGAGAGCCTTAAGGAAGCCGATTTCTGAAAGCTCTGAACTTGCATATAACGATAGCCGATCACCACCAGTGCCACCATAAAAGCCAATACCGCCAGGGTGCCGGCAATACGCGCGGCTTGTCGCAGGTGCACGGGTAGGGCGTCCACAGCAAATGTTACGGCGATGTGCCGGCCACGCTGAAACGCCAGGGTGCCTGCAAAAAAAGTAATCCACACGAGCAGAAAGCGAGCGACCTCTTCGGTCCAGCCGACCGCGCTGAACAGCACCCGGGAGATAATCTGCAGGGTAATCACGCCAATCAGCGCTGCCATACCCGCAAACACCACGGGCTGGATGATTGCATCCAGCCCGCGCTCAATTCGCTTTAGCGGCTTTAACAGCGATTGAGTTTTGGTAGTCACTTATTTGAGCGCCTCCAAAATGCGTGGCAGGTAATCACCGAACTTCTCACCGTACTTTGCATAGACCGGCACCACGGCGGCTTGAAAAGCCTTTATATCTGGGGTGTCGTTAATCTGCATGCCGGCTTCGCGCAGTTCGGCCAGTTGCTGGGATTCCATCTCGGCGTTTACCCGGCGCTCATGTTCGGCGGCTTCCTGGGCTGCCTGGACGACCACAGCCTGTGCCGCTTCTGGAAGCTTATTCCAGACCGGCATGCCCATCACGAAGATGGCCGGGGCGTAGGTATGCCGCGAGAGGGTCATATAATCCTGGGTTTCGTGGAGCTTGAAGGAATGAATTACATTCACGGGATTTTCCTGCCCATCAATGGTGTTTTGCTGCATGGCGGTTAAGGCTTCCGTCCACGCCATCGGAATGGCATTAGCACCCAGTGCGCGGAAGGTGTCCACATACACCGGATTTTCCATTACGCGAATGCGCAGGCCTTCCATGTCTTCTGGTGTGTTGACCGGGCGCTCGCTGTTGGTCAAATTACGAAAGCCACGTTCGGCGTAGGCCAGGCCTTTCAGGTTGACCTCGGAAAGCTTGTCGAGCAGTTCCTGACCAATGGGGCCGTCGAGCACATCGTAAGCGGCTTGCGGTGAAGGAAACAAAAACGGCAGCTCAAAAACCGCCATTTCTTCGACAAAGTTAGCGACCGGGCCGTTGGTGATCACGCCCATATCAACGGTGCCAATTTGCATACCTTCCAGCAGGGTGCGCTCGTCACCTAGCGAAGCGTTAGGATAAAGTTCGATGTTCACCGCACCTTCGGTTCGCTCTGCTACCAAATCCTGAAATTTGACGGCTGCAATATGAAAGCCATCCTGTTCGTTGACCACGTGAGCCAAACGCAGAGTAATCGGATCCATGTCAGTAAATTCAGACGCAAAAACCGTACTACCCAACGATAGGGAAAGGCCAAGCACCAGTGTATTCAAACCGAGTTTTTTCATTGTAATTTTCCTCAAGTGATGATGCGTCTTGGACGCGCTGTAAGCCGCCGGGCCGATACCAGCGCAGCTTACCGCAATACCGCAAAGACCATGGGTTTCGTGGGCTGATCCCGAACTAAAACCAGAACCAGAACCAAAAAATATTTCCGTTAACGTAAACTGTATCCAGTTCAGCGTTAAAAAGAAATCAAACTGCCCGCATCATCGGATGCTTTCAACAATCAGTGCAATCCCCTGACCGCCGCCGATACACATGGTAATCAGGCCATAGCGACCGCCCGTGCGTTCAAGCTCCGCGAGGGTTTTGATGATGAGGATCGAGCCTGTAGCACCTACCGGGTGCCCCAGCGCAACAGCGCCGCCGTTCGGATTTACCTTGTCTGCAGGCAAACCGAGCTCTTTGCTGACCGCAAGCGCCTGGGCGGCAAACGCTTCATTGGATTCAATTACATCCAGATCTGCCACACTGAGGCCGGTCCGCTCCAGCACCCGACGCACAGCCGGGATCGGGCCAAGGCCCATTAGACCGGGATCCACCCCAGCAAAGGCATAACCCACCAAACGTGCGCGCGCCTTAAGTCCGCGTTTTTCGGCTTCTGCTGCGCTCGTCAGTATCATGGCGGCCGCACCGTCGTTAAGACCAGACGCATTGCCTGGTGTCACGATGCCATCTTTAGCAAAGGCTGGTTTCAGGCCAGAAAGACTTTTCGCAGTGGTCTCTGCACGTACATGCTCGTCCTGCTCAAAGATGAATTCCTTGCGGCCCTGTTTTACGGCCACAGGCACAATCTGTTCTTTAAAGTAGCCACTCTCAATAGCGTGGTTGGCACGACGATGGCTTTCCGCCGAAAACACATCCAGATCTTCACGGCTGAGGCCATACTTTTGGGCAATACGCTCAGCCGTCAGGCCCATGTGACCGCTGCCAAACGGGTCGCTGAGAATGCCCAGGGTCATATCGACCACTTTCCCGTCGCCCATCTTCAAGCCCTTGCGGACACTGGGAAGAACATAAGCACCCTGGCTCATGCTTTCGACGCCACCGGCCAATGCAATCTGGCTGTCGCCCATAATAATCATCTGCGCGGCGCTGATAACCGACTGCACTGCGGAACCACAGAGACGATTTACATTGAACGCCGCAGAACCTTTCTGCAGACCGGCATTAAGACCGATATGGCGCGCTACGTAGGCATCTGCCGGGCCAGTCGAAATAATATGACCAAAAACGGAATGGTCGATGTCTTCTGCGGGAACAGCTGAACGGCTGATCGCCTCTTTTGCCACACAAGTGCCCAGATCGGCCGGGCCCATCGAGCTTAAACTTCCGCCAAAGCTGCCTATGGCTGTGCGTGCTCCGTCGAGAATAACTACATCGGTCAATTTCATCTTTTGTTTCCTCAGGTTTTAGATCGGTAAAAATCCGCAGATCGGGTAATTTATTTGCCCAGCATGGAACGGGCAATCACTTCTTTCATGATTTCAGACGTTCCTGCGTAGATTGTTTGTACCCGCGCATCCACAAAAAATCGCGATACGGGATACTCAACGGTATAACCGTAGCCGCCAAACAGTTGTAGACAATCACTGGCGATATCGCACTGCATTTCGGTGAGCATCAACTTCAGAATAGCGGCGTCTGTTGGCCCCATTTCGCCTTTAAGATATTTGGTCGTGCACTGGTTCAGATAGGCTTTCGCCATCTCCAGCCGTGCACGGGCTTCTGCAAGTTTAAACCGGGTATTTTGAAAGTCAGCCACTCTCTGACCAAAAGCGTGACGTTGCTGCACATAATCCAGAGTGATCGCTAACACGCCCTCGGTCGCCCCCACCGCCTGCGCGCCAACCCCCAGGCGTTCACGCGGCAACTCTTGCATCAGGTAGGCAAACCCGCGCCCCTCCTCACCCAGTAAAGCATCGTGGGGAACCACAAGATCCAAGAAAAACAGCTCGGCGGTATCACTGGCGTGCTGCCCGATTTTGCGGATGCCTTTGCCACGGGAAAAACCGGGCAAGTTCGTATCCACCAAGAACAACGACACGCCCTTGGCGCCGGCCCCAGGGTCGGTTTTTGCACACACAATGACCAGCCCTGCCTGCAAACCGTTGGTGATAAACACTTTCGAGCCATTAATCACGTAGCCGGTATCAGTGCGTTGTGCCGTGGAGCGCATAGCAGCCAGGTCGCTGCCGGCACCCGGCTCGGTCATAGCGATTGCACTGAGCAGATGGCCGCTGATCATATCCGGCAGATAACGCTGTTTCTGAGTTTCCGAACCTAAGTGCAGAATGTAAGGCATCACGATATTGGCGTGGATATTGTACCCTGAGGCGAGGCCACCAAAGCCCTTGCGGGCAATTTCCTCAATTGCCAACTGTGAGATTTCAAAACTCGCCCCCGCACCGCCATATTCCTCCGGCATGTCGATACCGAGCATTCCAGCATCCCCCAGGGTACGCCACACGTCGCGCGGAATGACGCCCTTCTCTTCCCATTGCTCGTAAAAGGGTGCGATTTCTTTGTCGAGCACTCGGTTGATCATGGAGCGAAAAAGCTCAGTATCTTGATGATGTCCGGACATACATAACCCCGTCGTAAATCTGATTAATCAGGCAGGCACCCATTTAAAGGGTTATCCTGCTTAACGAGAATGGCCGCACAAGCCGAAAAAATTGACACATTACGCACCTGAACCGCCCCAGCCATGCCTAATTCTCAGCCCAGAGCCCATATTGCAAACCACTACCTTCATGCATCTATTCGGGGTGCTGAACGTCAGGGGTTTCAGCGCGAAACACTGCTGGCAAGCGCGGGTGTGCCGGCGGCGTGGCTTGAGAACCCAGAACAGCTAATCACCGAAGAACAACTTACCCAGCTTATAAAGACGGTATGGCGGGCAACACGCGACGAGTTCATGGGGCTATCCACCAGACGCTGTAAAAACGGCACGTTCGCGCTGATGACAGATTACTGTCTCGGTTCTGCGACCCTTGGCGCCGTGCTAAGAAAAAGCGCACGCTTTTTCAAAATCGCCTGCGACAACATCGACATCAGCCTGGATGAAAGCACCCCCAACAAACTGATGTTTTTCAGCCTGAGCCTTGAAGACGCCAGTCAGGATACTGACCACATGCTGCAAGAGTTCCTGTTGCTTATGTGGCAAAGACTCGCATGCTGGCTGGTGGATCAGCAGATTCCGTTTGCCACCACGCAGTTCAATTATCCAGCGCCGCCTCACGTTGCAGAATATCGGGCCATGTTCCCAACCGAGTTGCATTTTGATGAATCTGTTTGCGGTTTTTACCTGCACGAAAAGTACCTGCAGCTGCCCATTACGCGCAGTGAGGCTGAGCTGATAACGTTCCTTAAAGAAGCGCCTGCCTACATCCTGCATCGCCCAAATCATGACGAAAGCCTGCGCAACAGGATTCGAGCGCTGCTGGCGCGGCAAAACATGGGCGATATGCCGAGCCTGAATGAGCTTGCGCAGTTTCTGCACATGACACCCCGAAGCATTGGGCGCAAGCTTCAAGAAGAAGGTACTTCCCTGCGCAAGATCAAAACGTCTTTGCGACAGGAGTACGCTATTAAACTGATGATGACCGAAAACCTCAGTGTTGCGGACGTCAGTGAGCGAGTTGGTTTTTCGGAAACCGCCTCGTTTTGCCGGGCTTTCAAACGTTGGACTGGCAAACCCCCGTCACAGTGGCCAGGGTGACCGGCAAGTTATCAACATCTCGCTGTCTGATTGGGTCAATTTTTTTGACCTGACCGATCATTCCCGCGAGGCCTGCTTCTCTGAGTTAATGCCGGCACGCACGAAATAACAACAATTCAAGAGGTAGATGCATGAACAACTCTGGCACCTCCGCTTCCTGCTCCGTATCGGCGGGTATCCAGCGGGCTCTGCGCAACACCATCGGAGACGCCTTTGCCCGCTCTGCAAGCACCCATGGCAGCCGCACTGCACTGGCGTTTGACGACCGCAACTGGACGTTCTCAGAGATTCACGCAGCTTCGAACAGGCTGGCCCATCGTCTGATCGGGCTCGGCCTTGAAAAAGGCGACCGCGTTGGTACCTATGGCAAAAACTCAGATGCCTACGTTTTGCTCTGGCTCGCCTGCACCAAAGCCGGGTTGATTCATGTACCACTCAATTACGCGCTGATTGGCCACGAACTTACCTACGCGCTCAATCAGTCTGGCTGCAAGGCCTTGTTTGCCGACCTGGATCTGCAATCACAAGTCGATGCGATCCGGGAGACAACCGAGGTTGCCATTCACGGCAGCCTGCACGGCGGCAACACCAACGACGCGCTGGCATTCGCGCTTGAGGCCGGCGAAGACACAGCACCGGATTTGGAGCTTTGTGATACAGACCTGGTGCAGATTCTTTATACCTCTGGCACCACCTCCGACCCCAAAGGCGCCATGCATACGCATCGTTCACTGATGACGCATTATGCCGCCTGCCAATACCATCTGAACATTCGGGCCAGCGACCGCTCACTCGCCGCGTTGCCGCTTTATCACTCGGCGCAGATGCATGTATTTACCATGCCCATGCTGCTGAGTGGCGGGTACAGCCGGATGATCAACACCCCGACACCGGACGCCATTCTCGGGCTGCTGGCCAGCGATCAACTCAACGCCTTTTTTGCGCCGCCTACCGTGTGGATTGCCCTGCTGCATCATCCCCAATTCAACCCGGGCAAACTGCAACATGTGGATAAGCTCTACTACGGCGCATCCATCATGCCTGGCCAGATAGTGAAAGAGCTTGGCGAAAAACTGCCCGGTGCGGGCCTGTACAACTGTTATGGCCAAAGTGAAATCGCCCCGCTGGCGACGGTGTTGCTACCAGAAGAACACGCAGACCGACCGTCTTCTGCCGGTCGCCCCATGCAAACTGTGATGACCCGCATTGTCGATCCGGTTACCAGTAAAGACTGCAAGCCCGGGGAACACGGAGAATTGGTTCACCGCTCGCCGCAACTGATGGTGGGTTACTGGGGCAAACCTGAAGCCACAGCGGAAGCCTTCAAAAACGGCTGGTTCCATTCCGGCGATCTGGGCTATCAGGACAATGAGGGCTACATTTATATTGTTGATCGCATCAAGGATGTGGTGAACACCGGCGGAGTGTTGGTAGCCAGTCGCGACGTGGAAGAAGCTCTTTACCAGCACGAATCTGTTGCGGAGGTTGCGGTCATCGGTGTGCCGGATGAGAAATGGATTGAAGCCATCTGCGCCATAGTGGTGGTCAAAGAAGGTTATCCGCAAGACGCAGAAGCTTTGATGAGCTACGCACGAACCAGGCTAGCGAGCTTCAAATTGCCAAAGCATATCCACTTTGCGGAACAGCTGCCAAAGAATACTGCTGGCAAGTTGCTGAAACGAAAGCTCAGAGAAGATTTCGCTTAATGAAGTAAGCAGCGGGCTACCGGCATCATCATGGCAGGCGGGCACTCGGCTAGTTACCAGTAAACTTAGCCGGCCGTTTGCTTGTAAAAGCGCGGACGCCTTCCTTGAAATCGTCGGTCTCCGCTGCTTTCAGGAATGCCTGGCGCTCAGCTTCAAGATGCTCGGCCAGTGATCTTCCACTGCCTTGGTCAACAAGTCGTCGAAAGGCACCAAAGGCCTTTGTCGGGCCGCTTGCAACACGTTTTGCAATCGTCGCCAGCAGCTCTTCAAAAGAATCTGGGGAGCCAACCTCGGCCAACAAGCCCCAGTTCTTGGCTTCAGTTGCATTGAGCTGGCGATTGAGAAGCATCATTTCCGTGGCCCGTGCAGTGCCAATTTTGCGCGGTAAAAACCAGGTGCCGCCGCAGTCCGGCACCGCGCCTATGCCGTTGTAACCGATAAGAAACCGTGCGTTTTCCTCCGCTACAATGACGTCGGCCATCAGTGCGAGACTTAGCCCTGCACCCGCGACGGCGCCCTTTGCACCAGCAATGATCGGCGCGTCCATGCTCCGTAGCAGAAGAATCGCTTTATTGAGTGGCAACAGCAATCCATTGATAAAGTCTTGGGTCTGTTGCGGGGTGCCGGCCATGCTGGCGACATCGCCACCGGCCATAAATGCTCTTCCGGCACCGACCAACACAATGCAACGTAATCCTGGTTGCTCACTTAGTGTCTTCACCGTCTCCAGGAACGCCTCGGCCATGGGTACGTTGATGGCGTTGAGGACGTCAGGGCGATTGAATGTCAGGGTGGCTACGCCAGTGTGTTCATTAAATGTGGAGATTAGGGGGCTGTCTGTCATGGTGGTGGGTTCCGTCGCCGAGAGTGTTTGCATCACTATAGAACACACTGCCTTGGTTTTTACGATACAACTGGGTTACATTAACTTTCGTTCAGTAAAGTGCTCTGGCGTTTACTAAAATAAAAACAATCATAATTTACAGATCTGTTGGGAATAATGTCCAATATCCTCGAAATTAATAATCTCTCGCTCTCGTTCGGTGGTGTGAAGGTACTGCAGTGATCAGCGCCCATGGACGCATGAAAAGTGGCCTGCTAGGCTCACTGGCGTATTTCGGTGCGGCACGTCGCGAGGAAATGGCCGTGCGTCAGGAAGTGGAGCGCCAAGCTTGATGAGGGACTTGCGGGCGAAATTGTCCACCTCACCCAGCCGGCTAGAACTGATGTGTTCTGTATCAATCAGGTCCTAACTGATCATTGAAACCCAATTTAAGGCGTGATTGCACCTTGAATTGGGTTGAAAGGGCACATGTCAAATTACTGAATGACGCTTGCGGGGATTTCTATGTTCAGATTCCTTATCTGTTCGATCAGATTCTGCCTGTGCCCAATCAGGTCTTTGATCATCACACCCCGGTTAGTTTCGACCTCCTGTTCAGTATAGGGTTTGAAGTTTTTAGGGGCACTTCCTCCGGCTATTCCGTCGTCTCTAAGCATCCAGTTAAGCAGCTCGGCCAACTGTTGGTTGTTAAGCGCCGACAGCGAAGCGCCCGGAACCTGTATCAGGAATTCCCGGCCTCCTTCTACCTTCAGGAAGTTCCCGACAAAGCCTTTCATCATAGGGATATCGTGACGAGGCGCGCCCTCGCCGTTCGTCAGATGGCAGCCCAGGCACTGCAACTGATAGTTCACCGACGGTGAATAATTAGCCAGGTGCAGGGGTGTCTGGCGCGCTTCGTTGCCGGGCGCGGGTTTCTGGTCAGGGTCGGGAATAACCCGTGCCTCCCCCGAAGGGGAGGCGACGATCAGGGTTAAAGCCAACACATAGAATATCGAGCGCATTGTTATGCTCCTCAGGACGCCACGCCCCGAATAACGGATACTGTGCAGTTATAAACGCTGCTGCTGGTACCAAGGCACCAGTTAATATCATTGTTGTTGAAAGGTCGGTACATGGGCTCTTCGCTGTCATTGCGTGTACACGCGCACTGAGCGCAGCTGTGCTTGCCGCAACAGTCATTGTAGGAAATGATGTAGTCGATTCCGTCGGCGGGGTTGCGGCAAGTGCCCACCCAGGTGACTTGCGAAGATTCTGTTCCTGGCGGACAGCTGGTTACCGAGCCGCCGCAGCAACTGCATAGAAACCCGTCAACAGAACAATAGCGCCAGTAATCGCAACTGTTGGGGTCACCTGGGTCCCCGGCTGATGGCAGTCCGGCAGCTAGTGCTTTACTTGTTCTGTCGATTGGGAGAAGGACTGGGGCGGCCACGCCCAAGGCCACAAAAGTTCCAAATTTTGCGATGAACTGGCGCCGCCCGGTTGTATTGGCGACGTGGCGTGACGAGCGTTCGAAAAAACGATCAAGAAATTTCATTTTATTCTTCTCCTAATCAGGATGGCGTGTGAATGCTTGGGGATTCAGACTGGGCCTTTATGTAATCCTGAAGTGTTGATGAACCAAGTAATTCGGTTTCGAACAGGCTGTCCAGGTGTTCTCTGGAATTGACCAGACCCTTGGCTTTGAGCGTTCCAGCTTTATCAATCAGCACGGCATACGGTAGCTTGCCAATCTGATAGGTCATGCCCACTTCAGGGCTGACAACATAGGTAGACTTTTCAAGACCCGCTTGGGATATGAGTTTGTCGTGCGCGTCGGCATCGCCATCGCTAACGTAAATAACATCCAGATCTTTTGCAGACCGGCTGATGGCTTTGATGGCCGGCAGCAGTGTTTTGCAGATGGGACAGGTGGGTGACAGGAAAAACAAAAGAGTCGACCGTTCACCGGCATAGCCGATGTTGATCGGGCGTCCGAAACGGTCTGCTGCTGTGACGTGTGGAGCAGGTTGACCCACTTCAACGCCCTTATCGAGCATCAGTGCGCCGGCCGGTGCGATTCGTGAGTGCAAAACGCCTATTTGGCGGATAAGGCCAAGCAGCACTAAAGCACTGGCTATCAAAAGTAGCCAAAGCAAAATGTTTGAAATGACGAGTGCTTGCATCTTATTTTTCTCCTGACAATTTTAGTAATAACGAACGGTTGGCAATCCAGAGATCTGTCGTTGTGTAAAGCAGAACCAGCACGGTTCCCGCTGCAATAATGACAAAGTTGTCGAGCAGGCCCAGAGGCCGGTCAAGCATGGGTAAGAGTGCGCCCAAAGCAATGACGGCCAGCAGCAGATTGCGAACGAGCAGAGCGGGCTGTAGGGGTTGTCGCATTGCCGGGCCGGAACATCCGCAGTCGATGTCTTTGCGGCCCCGCGCCAGATTAATAGCGATAGCCAGGGCGTAGAGACTGATCAGCAAAAATGCCAGAACGCCGGCGTAAGGCCTGCTGGTACTCCATAACAGTCCGGCGGCAACCGCCAGCTCTGTGACAGGCAGGGCCAGCGCCGCAGTTGGCACCATTAACCCCGGAATTAACTCGTACTCGCGCACCTGCCGGCGAAACCAGCTGGGGTGCCTGATTTTATGACTGGCAGCACTGGCGAATATAACGCTCAGCGCCAAAGCAGCCGATGTACTGATAATAGGATCTATCATCGTGTCACCTCTCAGTGGTTCAATATCAACGTTGGCGTTTTGGTTACGCCTGCCATTGTTCCATTGTGTTCGCCTGTAGAGAGATCAAATATCTCCAGCCCACCTTCAATATTTGCACCAAGTAGAAGAGGCTTGTCATCGGAGGTGGCGCTCAGGCTCCAGATGAGGTTAGGCGATTCCAGGGTTCCGATTTTCTCGCCGGTTTTCAGATCAAACTCCCAGATAATCTGGCTTGGGTCTTCCCATTTATAAGCCTCGTGGTCTGGGTGCATCAGAACGTAAAGTCGATTTAGAGCCGGTGCCGCTGCCAGCATCTGCCAACCACCCGGTGCCCAGCCTTCAGCCAGTTCTTCCGGGGTGACCAGTGACCAGCGGGGTAATGGCTTCGGCTCGTCTCCGGATAGGTCGACTGGCACAACTTCACCTGATGTCGTCACGAAGTAATAAATCTCACCAACAACGGTTGCCCTTTCAACCAGCTTGACTGCATCCGGATCAAAAAACGTGGTTCTGGTCCGATCTACTTCCTCACCATTGTCGTTCAACGTAATCATCTGGAGCGATCCGTCGCCACACAGGGATGCAAATCGTCGATCACCTACGGGGTAGTTGAGAATGCACCCGTTAGTCGCGATTTCGTTAACCATCTCTTGTTTGGTGGTGTCCACGACTGTCACCGATGTAGACGGCGTAAAGTTGTATATGTAGACGAATTTGTCGTCAGCACTGGTCGCAAGTGAAAAGCGCTCAGTGAGGGTAAACGCGCGTTTGCTGGATACTTCGAGTTCCCATTTTGGCGACAACGTTTGGCTATCCCACGCGGTTAATACATCCGTGCGTTCCCCGCGCACGTAACGGGTATAAAAGAAGTCAGCGGTAAAAATTGTTTTTCGATCTCGGGAAAGCGTAGCAGGGGCCGCGTGTCCCGTCGGAAGCATCCCGAGATATTTCTGATTGTCGGGATCGATCACAACGACACGTGTGGAAACCATGTTGTTGAACTCGAAGTCCACCATATAGCTGCGGTGATCGTCAGGCAGTGACAGAGTTGTGCTACCGACTGTTTCATCGGGCAGACGCGCGTTTGCACTTGCAGCAATCAGGCTGGACGCTACCACCAAGCTTATTGCCAGTTGTTTAGGTAGATGCATCATTACAATCCTCGATGTTATTTTTTTAGTTTTAAGGGGCGTCGTGCTTTATCGCCGATCACGCACCTGATTTGCTGTCCGCTCCAATCCTGGATTGAGGCAGCCTGTTCTTACTTCTTTATGCTTACTACCCGGCACTGGGTAACCGCTTTGAGTCCTTCAATACCAAACTCGACGCCGTAGCCCGACGCTTTGTTGCCTCCAAAAGGAACCATTGGGTGGATTGCGCCATGTTGGTTGATCCACACCGTCCCGGCTTCCAGTTGAATTGCGAGCTCGCTCGCATCCGCCGGATTATCTGACCACAGTGAGGCACCAAGGCCTGCCTCAAGCCCGTTTGCTGACCCGATGGCATCTTCCAGTTCGCGATACCGTATGATCGGTAGGGCAGGGCCGAACTGCTCTTTGTCAACCAGTCTTTGGCCGTCTTTGATGTCGCCAACCAGCGTAATAGGCAGGAAGTAACCTTGCGTTGGTACTTCGCCAAACTCCCGGACGTCGCAACCGCCGGTTTTAGCGTCAGCGACGAGTTCCCTCACTTTTTCAAATTGCATCTTGTTTTGAAGTGGGCCAATCAGTACGGACTCATCCATGCCATCACCGATTTTTATCTGGCTGGCGATTGCGCTGAGCTCGGTCATAACGGTTTCGTAGTCGTCTTCGTGAACATAAAGGCGCTTAATGCAGGCACATGTCTGGCCCATGTTCAGGAATGCCCCCCAGAACAAATCGTTGGCGATTTTTTTAATGTTTGTTCCCGGCATAACGACGGCTGCGTCGTTACCGCCCAGTTCCAGAGTTATAGGTGACAAGTTCCGTGCGGAGGCTTCGATAATACGGCGGCCTGTCGCTTCGCTACCGGTGAACATAATCTTGTTAATGTCAGGGTGGCGGGTCAACTTGCTGCCAATACTGCCATCCCCGGTTACGGTGTTGAGCACGCCAGCCGGCAGGGCCTGATTGATCAGCCTCACCATCTCCAGTGTTGCAATAGGCGTGTATTCGGAAGGCTTCAGAACGACTGCGTTGCCCATCCTTATGGCAGGAATGATCTGCCATATAGCAATCATTAAGGGCCAGTTCCATGGGGCGATGGCTGCCACAACGCCCAGCGGAACGCGATGCAGTGTGTCTTTGCGTTCGTTATCCTCGTACACAACTTCGGGGGGCAGTTCCAAGCTTGCCGGAACCTGAGTCCACCCGACACAGGCCTGCATTTCAAACCTGGAGCCAGGGCCAGACAGAGGTTTTCCCTGCTCCCGGGTAATAAGCTCAGCCAGATATTCCGAGTTGTCCTGAAGAATTTGAGCAATTTTCCGGGTAATGTCGCGTCGCTCGTGATCGCTGCGTTGCGCCCATTTTTTTTGCGCAAGCACAGCGGATTGAACGGCCTTGTCTACTCCCTGCTCATTGCTTTCCGGTGCTAGCCCCAAGGATTGGCCGTTGGCAGGGTTGAAGATTTCATAACTGCTGGCAGATTCGACAAGAGTTCCATCTACGATATTTCGATATGTCTGCATTTTTTCGCCTCCGGAGGTTACTTCTTTGCTCCGCACGGATGGTTAGTTTGTTGCCCCTTTGCCGAGTTTGGAGCAGCCTTGATACGTACTTGTACCAATTAACCCTGCCTTTTGCTTTCTCGCTGATGCCAGAACGTTGCGCAACTGCGCCAATGTATAAAGTAGATCGTTTTTGGGGTGTGCTTTGGTGCCGCGCGGATGTAAATTAGTTGTGATACGCATCATTATTTTATATTTTGTACGTGTGTATCAAATTAGGCTAGATAGGTTGTGTATTCAGGCTATCCCCTTGACTTTTGATCATATTTTAGCCATTTTAAGGGTGATAATAATATAATAAAACGAGAGGTTGTAGCCGTGTCGCTATGCGCCGCCGGGACTGATGATTTCGACAAATGGATTAGCAATATCAATGAGATATGTGGTCCATTTTTGGCGTGCCCTCTGGGTGGAAAGTTCAGTGGATCTGTCGAAAAAGTAGGCGGATCTCTTGACATGTCGAAGGTTAGTATTCAAGGAGCGGACCTTTATCGAACGTCTAAAGAGATACAGAAAAGCGGGATTCCGGACTTCTTTTGTGTTTTTCAGATCCAGGGGCGCTCTTCCGTAGAGCAAATCGGAAATTGCTCGTCACTGGTTTCGGGGGACATAGTGCTGATAGATTCATCGCTGCCTTTTCGCTTCTCGTTTCAAGAACCCTCACAACAGATATCGCTTATTCTGCCCCGTCAAATTATTGAGCGGATTTTGAACCTCAGTAAGGTCGAGCCGGGTGTGAAGATTGCTGCTGATTCTCATATCGCCCGTTTTGCTAGCAAGCTGGTCATAGAGGCGTCTTTGCATGAAAATTTGGATTCGGAAGAAGGCGCAGCCATTCTCGATTCGCTAGCGACATTAATCAAACCGTCGGTGTTGAAGAGTGTTCGCAGCGCAGCCCCTTACGAAAGGGTGTTCAGAGCCGCTTCCGAGTTTGTCAAAGAAAATATTGCGGAACCGGGTTTGAACGCATCCCTGGTTGCTAGCGCAATTGGCACGTCAGTCCGCAGCCTATATCGGGCATTCTCGGACAATTCGATTACATTTTCGGAATACGTGAAAGCTCAGCGTTTAGAAATGTGTGCCAATTATATACGAGCGCACAGCGGGCGGCTAAATCTGACGGAAGTTGTGTACAAATATGGCTTTGGCAGTCCCAGTTATTTCTCGACTGCATTCAAGAACCACTATGGAATCACTCCTTCTGACTTCAAGAAGCGTTGCTTATCAATCTGATGCGGGCACTGCTGAGCGGGCCCGTTGGTGGCGAATTCTAGGTGGTTTATGAAGCTACTGATACTGCTGACTTTAGAGACTCATTCGAAAACATCCAGTAAGAAATTTTGGCGTATTCTTTCAAGGTAGTGTCTTTGCTTAATGCGGCGTTGGTAATTAAGAGGTGTGGTTGATACGAGTTTCTTGAATTCGCGTTGAAAGTGCGACTGATCACTGAAGCCCAAGTTAGACGCCAGCTCCGAAAAAGCCAGCTCTTCCAGACGACTAATATTATGGATGGCCATCTGGCATCGAACAATACGGCTAAAAGCCTTAGGTGACATTCCCATATCATTTTGAAATTGTCGCTGGAGAGTGCGGCTAGTATAACCCACGTGCTCTTCAAGCTTTTTTATACGAAGATTTCCCTGTGTTTCATGTATTTCACGAATCAAATTTCTAGTTATTATCGATGGTTTGCGATGCGGCTTTATATTAAGAATCTGTGTAAATAAGGAAACTTGACTTAAAAATTTAGTGTTATTTGCAATTCTAAAAAATAGCGACTCATTTTCGGGAGATAGTTCAAACAAATTTAACTCTTGGTTTACCAGTTCTGCGGCAGCGAGAGTAAGAAAACCAGGCAAAACTCCTGCCGCAAATCTTACCCCAAAGTAGCGATGCTTGTGCTTTAGGTGAGCGCTGCTTGCTTGAAGAGTGGACCCGCATATTTTAGCACTTGGATTGGTTTGATCGCAGTCAAAAAGAATATCGATAGCGCCATCCGGTATTGCAAACGTAGCGCTGTCTGAAAGGTCGGCTTCAAACGTATAGAAATGTGATATTGCATGGTCTTCGGAGATTATAAAATCATAGTGATTTTCTGCACTTAGCACAAACCAGGGCTGTTCCAGTTGAATGTGTGTAAGCTTTTTATAAAATAAAGCTTTGGATTTGTTACCATTCGAAACATTTAACATTGCGCTGTCTCTAATAGTTTAATCAATATTATTTTTATATGTAAAAAATCTTAGTGATCCGAAGCATGGCTTAGCGAATAAGTGATTAAATGCTCAAAATACGGTTCAGCTTGACGGTTTCTGTATCTCCTTCCCAGCATCTGCCATCCATCGTACCTCGCGCGCGAAGCAAACATCGGCCTCTTTCCGGCATTGACTTCGCTGCGCAACTTTCGACATTTTTACCAAATTTTAGTATACGCACTTTCCCGCATTTGTGTCGCAAAAGTTCAATACACCTCTGTTGCGTTCCGGATAGCATCCGAAACCGGACGTGGGAAAACACACGGAACGTCTAGTTTTGCGAAAAAAGATGCTGGCAAGCTCTCGTTGTGGGAGCGGAAAACTATTTCTACTGGTGATGCTATGCCTATAAGTACAAGAATTGATTTTATTTACCTTTCCGAGCCAGACATGATTTCAGCAGGCGTGACAGACATGTCTGCATGCGTGGATACCATGGAAGAAATGTTCATTCTTTTGCATCAGGGCGATTACCGAATGGCCGGGCCCAACAGTGATTCACATGGTGCCATGATCACCTTTCCGGAGGAATCTGTTTTCTCGACTATGCCAAAACCAACGGCTGACCGGCGCTTAATGGCTATGCCCGCGTATTTGGGTGGCGACTTCCAGACCTGCGGCGTGAAGTGGTATGGGTCCAATATTGCCAACCGAGAGAAAGGCCTGCCACGCTCTATTTTGATGTTTATTTTAAGTGACATCGACACCGGTGCTCCTTTGGCCTATATGTCCGCCAATCTTCTATCTGCTTATCGCACCGGGGCCATTCCGGGTGTTGGCGCTCGTTATCTCGCCCGCAAGAATTCGAAAGTGATCGGACTGTTGGGCCCGGGTGTTATGGGTAAGACTTCGGTTGCATCGTTCATGGCAGCCTGCCCGGATATTGACACTATTAAAGTAAAGGGGCGCGGCAAACGAAGTCTGGAAAGTTTTCTGGAATGGGTCAGGGCCGAATACCCACATATAAGCGACATCCAGATTGTTGAAACCAATGAAGAGGTTGTGCGCGGATCCGATATAGTCACTTACTGCAACTCAGGTGAAGTGGGTGATCCGTCAACATACCCCATCGTCAAACGCGAGTGGGTTAAGCCTGGAGCCTATTTGGCGATGCCGGCGAGCTGCAGTCTGGATGACGGGATGAGTAGCGCGGGTGTACGTAAGGTTATGGATAGCGTTGGCCTTTATGAAACCTGGTATGAAGAAGTGCCAAAACCTGCCCACAACTGTATTCCGTTGGTGGGTATGCGTTTTATGGACATGATTGAAGAAGGTCTGATGCAGAAGGATGAGCTGGAAGACTTGGGTGCAATTGTCGCCGGTGATTCACCCGCACGCCAGACTGACGACGAAATCATCATCATGTCTGTGGGTGGTATGCCGGTAGAGGATGTTGCTTGGGCCACCAAGATTTATCGCAATGCAATCGAAAAGGGGATAGGCGTGAAGCTTAACCTTTGGGAAACGCCAGTACTTCGCTGATTAGCAATAAAAATTTAACAAGAGTAAACGTCACGATCGCTTACTGATTAAATCACCCTCCCATGTTTAGAGTCGCAGTCATGACTAAGATTATAAAAGTTAAAACGGGTTCCAAGTTTGAAGAAATTGCCAGTTATTCGCGAGTTGTCGCTATAGATAATCTTATCCATGTATCCAACACTGCTGGTCGTAATCCAGACACTCAGGAGATTTCGGAGGATGTGATCGAGCAGGCCGAGCAGGTTTTTCAGAACATCGAACGCGCTTTGGCTGCCGTTGGCGCCTCACTTGCAGATGTTGTTATGTCTCGTGTGTTTATTCAGAACCCCGCGGATACACATAAGGTTATGGAATTTATCGGCACAAAATTCCGCGGTGTTGACCCGGCTTCCACCGTAACTTGTCCACCGTTGGGTTCTAATATTTATAAGGTAGAACTCGAAGTAACGGCTTATCGCGGGGCATCAAAGGCAGAGGTCGAAACGATCACTATCGCCCAATAATAGCCGTTTGGGAGCGGCCGTCAGGCAGTCGCTTCGTTTCGCCAGCAACAGGACAATAGCAATGACCAGAACACTGAATCCCGTCACCACAGCCGACGAACTGCCGTCTTCAACCAGTGTGGTAATCATTGGAGGCGGCATAGTGGGTGTATCTGCGGCTTTGGCGTTGGCGGAACGCAACATATCCGTCGTGCTGTTGGAAAAAGGCCAGATTGCCGGTGAGCAGTCTTCCCGTAATCTGGGCTGGATTCGTAAAACCAGCCGTCATCTTGACGATATACCTCTGGCACAAGCCGCCGATCGCCTTTGGGCTGCATTGCCAGAGCGAATCGGCCGTGAAGTTGGTTATCGTCAGGCTGGCATTACGTTTCTTGCCCGTACGCCGGAGCAGATGGCTATGCATGAGGCCTGGCACAAGTCCGTCGAGCACTTGTCGCTAGGTTCGGAATTGTTGGCGCCGTCTGACATCGACCGGCTTGTTCCCGACGGAAAAGGGCCATGGGTAGGCGGTATTCATACGCCCTCCGATGGTTACGCTGAACCGGCGATTGCCGCCAGCGCAATTGCTGAAGCCGCAATCAAGCTCGGCGCGGTTGTGCGACAAAATTGCGCGGTGCGCTCGCTATCAATGTCGGCGGGCCGTGTTTCAGGTGTGGTCACCGAGAAAGGTGAGATACGTTGCGAGCAGGTTCTTCTGGCAGGTGGCGCCTGGTCACGACGCTTTCTTGGCAATGCCGGTGTAAGCCTGCCAACGCTGCCGCTGATTTGTTCTGTGTTGAGAACACAGCCAATGGAAGGTCCCACGAACATCGCCGTGGGTGGCCCGGATTTTTCGTTCCGCAAGCATCAGGACGGTGGCTTTATCATTACCCAGCGCGGCAAGCTTGACGCTCCTTTGACGCTGGATCATCTGCTGATTGGCTGGCGCTACATGGATCAGCTACGTAATCAGCGGAGTTTTCTGAATATGAATTTCGGCCAGGCCTTCTTTAAGGATCTAAAACTGAAGCGTCGTTGGAAACCCGATAGCCAAACTCCGTTTGAGCTCGTCCGCACCAATAATCCTGCGCCAAATATGGTGCTGAACCAGGATGCTTTAAACAACTTGAAAGCGGCCTGGCCAGCGTTTGACGAGGCGAAAATAGAGGAAGCCTGGGCTGGCGTGATCGATGTAACACCGGACTCCAACCCTGTAATTGATCACATAGAAACTATTCCTGGTCTGATGGTCGCAACCGGCTTTTCCGGCCATGGTTTTGGTACAGGCCCGGCTGCAGGGCAACTTGCAGCGGATCTTCTATCCAATGTCGAGCCTATTATTGATCCCTATCCTTATCGGTTTGATCGACTGTAATCGTATTTTTCAATCACCAAAGTTCCTTAAATCAGTAAAACTGAGATCGTGAAGAGGGTTAAAGCAACATGCTGCCAACCGTGAAGACCATTGTTTATGCATCGGACATCACCGAAGGCAGCCGTCCTGCATTTCGAGTGGCGTTGCAGGAGGCGGTAAAGCATAACGCCCGCATCATTTTCTTGCACGCTATCGAGCCGATGGGCACGGATACCGATGAAATGGTGCGTGATTATTTGCTGTCGAAGGCCCAGCTGAATCATACCAGGCAGATGATGGATCAATACCGTAGCAAGATTGAACAGAGAATCTCCGCCTTTCTTGAAAGCGAAATTCCCGAGGGCACTCATCTGGGGCAAGCACCGCAAATTGAAGTGGCTATAGGACAACCCGACCAGGTGATCGTGAAAGTCGCCCAAAAGCAGCAGGCTGACATGATCGTTATGGGCGACCGCGGTGGTTCAGTCGCGTCCCGCCTATTCCTAGGATCCACAACTCAAAAAGTGATCCAGCAAACAAGAATACCTGTGCTGATTGTCCCTCTGCGGGATTGATCAGAGGGCTATGAGTAACCTAAAAACAATGAGGAACACCATGAAAAATATAACAAGATTCCTGGCTGTCGCGACACTAGCCATTTCCCCTCTGCTTGTCAGCAGTCCGGCACTTGCTGAATACCCTGAGCGCCCTGTCAAATTTGTTGTTCCCTGGCCCCCCGGTGATCTGGAAGATATTATCACCCGTGTCATCGCCGAGAAAATGTTGGAAGAGACAGGCACTCCAGCTTCCGTGATCAACAAGCCTGGTGGCGGCGGTATCGTTGGTGCACTGGATGTCGCAAAAGCGCGCCCGAATGGACAGACTATCGGCTCTTTTGTTGCTGATATTTTGACCACTCATATTCACTCGGGTAATGCGCCCTATGATCAGTCTACATTTGAGCCGGTTGGTATTTTCTTGGATTACCCGTTTGTGATTGCCGCCAATTCGGATGCCCCCTACAACAATATGGCGGAACTGGCGAAATACTCTCAGGATAACGATATCTCTTTAGGTCACTTCGGCTACCAGGCATTGCCGACCGCCATTACCTTTAAGGCCGCCTCAGAAGCGGGTATTCGTATCGCTTCCGATGCAGCTTTTGATGCAACGAACTGTATTACGTTGGCGACCGGTGACGCTGACATCATCAATACAACCACGCAGTTAATCCTTTCTTGCCTGAAATCTGGTGAAGTAAAACTGCTGGCTTCTCTGACTAAAGATCGTCTGACGATCGCGCCGGAGGTTGCCACTCTGGCCGAGCAGACCGGTATTACTCAGACTACCTGGAATGGCCTGTTTGTAAGAAAGGGCACTTCTGACGAAATTAAAAACAAGATTGCAGTCATAGCCCAAGCCGCGCTGGACTCAGATCGCATTCGTCAGTTGGCTGAATCTACTGGTGCCGGCATTTACTGGATCGGTGGGGAAGAGGCAGAAGCACTTGTTGCCAAGGACTTCGAAAGCTCCAAAGGGTTACTTGAGTTCATGAATAGATAATTCTGGACAGGAAACGGCTGTTTTTTGAGAGCCATTCCCCCGTTCGTTTCGTCTTTCCGACTGACTTTGATTAACTCAAAAGAGTTCTATCGTGCCAAACGAAACCGTTGTTAAACCAGATATTTATTGGGTAATCTTTATCACGTCGGTGGTTTTGCTGATTCTGATTCCGTACCAAGCCTCTTGGGTTGAAACCGGAAGGGGATGGTATACCCAGCCTATGATGGGTGCATTGGTGGGTTTGGGCACCATGGCTGTGTTCTCGGCTTATCGAGTGATCCAGCTTACTCGGCATAACAGCAGCGAGGGGCGCAGCACCATGTTCCGGCGCAACCCCCTAGAAACGCTGGTAGCACTGCTGGACAGCTATCGTACGGCGTTGATCTCTTCCGTGCTGTTTTATATTTACATCCATTCGCTGTCTATCATCGGTTTTGTACCGGCCACTTTTATATTTGTTACCGTTCTTTTGTGGCTGTCGCGACTGCTAAACCGCACTTGGTTACTCGCAACCATTGGCACTTTGATTGCTTTGGTTCTCACCTTTCGTGTTGGCGTATCCGTCTGGTTACCTGACGTCTGGCTCTATTCATTTTTGCCCGATGACCTGGCTGACTTCGCTAACCGCTATTTCTAAGAGGTTTGACTACCGTGGATGCAATTCTATTAGGCCTTAATGAAGTCGCTAATTTAAACGTTATTATGGCAATCGTCATTGGCGCTCTAATTGGCGTCACCATCGGCTCGATTCCGGGGTTGGAGCCTGCCGGTGTGATGGCAATTCTTCTGCCAATCACGTTTTCTATGGAGCCGTTGCCAGGCGTTTCGCTGCTGCTGGGTGTTTATGGTGGCGCTTGGTACGGCGGCGCCATACCCGCCATTCTGATGAATACACCGGGCACCCCGGTTGCCGTGCTAACCACCTATGACGGCTACCCCATGGCCGAACGCGGCGAAGCCCGAAGAGCGTTGTCGATTGCCTTCACTTCGTCTTTCGTAGGCGGCCTGATCAGCGTTTTTTCATTGATTATGCTGGCGCCGATCTTGTCCCAGGTTGCTCGTAAGTTCGGCTCAGCCGAGTTCGCCATGCTGGCGGCATTGGGGATGATCTTTGTTGTGCTAGCGCATCGCAAGCATGTGGTGGAAGCGGCAATGATGCTGGGGCTGGGCATTTTTCTTGGCACTATCGGCCTGGATTTGTCTTATAGCACGCAGGTTTATACATTTGGGCAGAGCTGGTTGCTTTCTGGCATGCCGCTGGTGCCAGCTGTTATTGGTTTGTTCGCCATGTCACAGGCTTTCATTCTACTGGCACAACGGGGTAATGATGCCAAGATCGTCAAGTTGGCCGAGGGTGGATTGTTCTCTGGTGTGGCGGATTTGCTCAGACACAAGGTTACCGTTATTCGCTCTGCCGCGCTGGGAGTGTTTATGGGCCTACTGCCTGGCGTGGGTGAATTCGGCTCGCAGTTTTTTTCGTACACGTTAGCGCAAAAATTTTCCAAAACACCGGAGAAATTTGGTGAGGGCGCGCCCGAGGGGCTGATTGCATCCGAAACCTCTAACAACGCCGTAACGGCTTCAGTGATGATTCCTTTATTGGCGTTCGGGATTCCAGCTGATGCTTTGATGGCAATGCTTCTGTCAGTGTTTATGGTGCACAACTACATCCCCGGTCCCACTCTGTTCGCTGAGCGGCCCGAGTTTATTTCTGGCTTGTATATTTCACTATTGCTGATGAACGTGGTGGTTTTTACTTATCTTACTTTTGCTACCAAGTGGATCGTCAACCTCACGCGGGTACGCGGGCGGTTTATTGGCGCCTTCATTTTGGTGCTGGGCTTTATCGGCAGCTACAGCCAGAGCTATCAGTTTACCGATTGCTTGATTGCCCTCGGCTTCGCCATTTTTGGTTACGTCTTAAAACGCAATCAGATTCCGGCCGTGCCCATCGTTCTGGGATTAGTTTTAGGCCCGCTATTCCTTACTCGAACACAGCAGGCTTTGGGCATGGCGGGAGGAGATTTAACTGTGTTCCTGCAACGACCGATAAGTCTGACATTACTGGTGATGATTGTCCTCTCCATCAGTATTTATGTATGGAGTCAATTGCGCCAGCGCAAACAGAGTTTTCAATGACGTGTTTTTACAATTTAAGTTCATGACAGAAAAATACTTCCCATAAATCACTTTGGAGAAAGCACTGTAGTCCAAACCAGAGAACGCTCTGCTTAACCGAATAACCGAATAACCGAATAACCGAATAACCGAATAACCGAATAACCGAATAACCGAATAATCGAACACTTTATGAGCACCTTTTGAACGCACGCTAAAAACAACGACCGACTGCTATAAAAAGGAATAAAAAGATGAAAAAAAACTTTAAACAATCGTTAACCGCCGCTTTGTTGGGTTCAGCCATTGCTGCCGCATCCGGCTCTGCTTCTGCCTACAATTTCTACAGCAAAGACGGCACCGAGCTTAACGTTGATATTGAAGCGGCCTTCGGTGTATTCACCAGCGGAGAAAACTACGGTACCACTGGCGGTAAAACGGAAGGTAGCTCCGACTGGCGTGAGGGTTACATTAAGTACGGTTTGTCTGGCAGCCAAACATTGGGAGCTAGCAGTGCGGCTTTGTACGGCGGTGTGAACATGGTCAGCTCTGCGACTTGGGGTGATGGCGATGCGGCAGGGTTCACCACCGGTGAGGAATCAAAATCGACTCTGGAAGATGCCTACCTGGGCTGGCGTTCTGGCAGTTTGATTTCGATGTTGGGCGAGGATGGTCTGGACATCTCGTTTGGTCGCCAGAACTTTGCAATTGGCGATGGATTTCTGATTAACGGCGACGCTCTAAACTTTGGTAAAGCCTTTGATGGCAGCTTGAATCGCGGTGGAAGTTACTGGCTGGCCGCACGCAAGGCCTTCGATAGAACGGCGATCGTTCGTATCGGTGGCAGTGATGGCGCACGCGCCGATATGTTCTGGCTCAAATCTGACAACGTTGCCCAGAACAAAACGGAGCTGGCAGGCCTTAACACTGAATACGTTATGGCTGCCGGTACTTTTGGTGCTAGCTATATTAAAGGACTAGATGCCGAAGCAAGGCCGTCACGAGATGGTCAGGAAACGATGAGTTTGCGTTATCAGGGTAACGCCGGCGTCGAAAATCTGTTCCTGTCGGGCGAGTATGTGACTCAGGATCAGGGCGACGATAGCGCGAGTGCCGATGCCTGGTACGTTGAGGGGGGCTGGACCTTTGCCGGTTTGCCCTGGTCACCGAGCGCGAGTTACCGCTATTCTACTTTTGAGGAAGGTTTTGATCCGCTATTTTTCGGTTTCAACCGTGGCTACGGCACCTGGTTCCAGGGCGAAGTAGCCGCTAATTACGCGGGACCATTCAACTCTGATGCCGACGTTCATCACATTGCTATAAAAGCCTCGCCGAGCGAGATGGTCAGCGTTGGTGCGCTGTTCTTTGACTTCAGCGACACAGCCGGGGGCAGTGGTGCACTTGATGGCCAGGAAATCGACATTTACGCCGAGTGGGTTGTTACGCCCAACCTTATTCTAAGCCCGCTGGTTGGCTTCTACTCGCCAGATAACAGTGCCGCTAACGGTGGTACTCAGCTCGGCAACGACGACACCAACGTTTATGCCCAGATAATCGCTATTGTTCCATTCTGATATAGCATTTCAATAGAACTCAACGACGGGAGCCCGCCGGGCGCCCGTCAGAAACCGGAGCGATGTATTGTATGACTTTTAAAAATCAGATGCTTATTGATGGCCAATCGGTCACCGGTGCAGGTGAGTCCTTTCCGGTGATCAACCCGGCGACTGAAGAAGCCATTTGCCAATGCAATATGGCCAGCATCGGGCAACTCGACAAGGCCGTGACCGCGGCTCGAAAGGCAGTGCCGGCAACACGGTTATTTCAAAGCCCTCCGGTTTAACGCCTTTGAATACCCTGCGCCTCGTCGAAATCATGAATGAGGTACTGCCCAAAGGAGTTGTGAACGTGGTATTGGGCGAGGCCGAAATCGGCAATGCCATTAGCAGCCACGCCAATATCAACAAGGTCATATTTACCGGTTCTACCCCAACGGGCCAGAAGATTATGGCCAATGCCTCGAATACGCTGAAGCGCCTGACCCTGGAACTTGGCGGTAATGATGCCGCTATTGTTCTGCCGGGTGCTGATATCGGGTCAATTGCAGAGGGCATTTTCAACACCGCATTCATTAATATGGGACAAACCTGCGCGGCGCTTAAGCGGCTGTATGTACACGAAAGCCAGTATGAGGAAATGTGTCAAAAGCTGGCCGATATTGCTGCCAGCCAGGTAGTGGGTAATGGCCTGGAGTCAACAACCACCTTTGGCCCAATACAGAACGCCAATCAATATCGGCTGGTAACCGAATTGGTTGAAGACGCCGTTAACAACGGCGGCCGAGTTGTTTCTGGTGGCAAAGCCAGCTCAGGTAAGGGTTACTTTTATCCACCGACCATCGTGGCCGATGTTTCGAATGGCACGCGCGTTGTTGATGAAGAACAGTTTGGGCCAGTTTTGCCCATTACCTCTTACTCGACGGTAGAGCAGGCGGTCGCCATGGCCAATGACTGCAAGTTTGGCCTGGGTGGCTCGGTTTGGGGTTCAGATCTTGAGTTGGCCAGTACGGTTGCCAAGCAGTTGGAGTGTGGCACTGTATGGATTAACAACCACTCGGAAGTGTTGCCAAACGCGCCTTTCGGCGGCAGCAAAATGTCGGGCTTGGGTATCGAGTTTGGCTTGAAAGGGTTACTGGAATACACTCAGCTTCAAGTCATTCATTCCAAGAAGTAGCTCGTTCGTCGACAGGGCTTAGTTTCTAGTGATGCTGTTGTTAGCTCCTCCATAAGGGGAGCTTTTTATATCTGGTCTAGCGGCGGGTAAGGCTGCTCAGAATCTTCCTGAAAGTGGCAATTTCGTCTTTACTGAACTTGCCGAACTGTCTCTCCTGTTCTTGACGTGACAAAGCCCATAGCGCTTCGGCTTGCTCCTCACCCAATGCTGTAATTTTGTAGCAGTCTTCCGAGAAACTCACCAGACCCTTACGCTGCAGGATTTCCGCCGAGTTGTCGATTTCAACATCTGGCATGTTAACTTCCTGCGACAGTTCCTTGCGGCAGAGCTGTGGCGTTTCTTGCAGTACCATTAACATGCGTGCTTCGCTGGTACGCAAGCCGGTGGACAGCTGAAGCGGTGTATAGTCAGCCTGGTAGGCACGCGAAGCCTGAACCATCAGATAATACAAATTGTCGTTGAGGCGTGATTTTAGGCGTCCAATAGCCGCTGGCTCACCGTGTTTGGGCGCGGGGAAACGGATGTGTGGCATGACTACGGAATAGCTTCCCTGGTGATAAACCAGCGGCGACCGGCCAGCATCTTCAAAGGCGACCACTTTGCCAATCAGGATCCAGTGATCACCACCGTCAACGGTTTCATAGGATTCGCACTGAAAGCAGGCTGCTGTATCGTTAAGTAAGGGTGCGCCGCCGAAGCCTTCAGAAAAGTCGATAGTGGAAAATTTGTCGTCGCTCGGGCGGGCAAAGTGGTTAGAGACGTCAATCTGATCGGCGGCCAGAACGTTAACGGCAAAGTGGCTCGCCTTGTCAAAAATCTCGCAGCTGCCAGAGCGCTTGTCGATGCTCCACAGAACCAGTGCGGGGTCCAGTGAAACGGAGTTAAAGCTGTTGGCGGTAACGCCGGTTTTAGCGCCATCCGGCGTCTGGGCTGTTACTACGGTAATGCCGGTGGCGAAGTTACCTAACGCACGGCGAAATGCTTTAGGGTCGAACTCAGTGGTTTGATTGCTCATAAGGGCACCTGGATTGTTAGATTCTTATAGGTATGGCGGCGAAGGTGCAGGTCTTTCGACCTGCTCCTCGGGGCATTTCTTAGTCAGGAAAAATCATAGAAGGCTGGGATCTGGCTCCAGGCCCAGAACCTCTCGACCGATGATTTGGGCACAAACGTCGTAATCGGTGTAGGCATGGGCAGCGGTCATGTTGGACTCGTGCCACAGGCGCTGGCTTTCACGATCCTGGTACCAGTTAGAGGCGCCCATCACAGCCCAAAGGCGGTTGACGGCCTCTACGCACATTTTAATAGCGTAGGCTTGATTGGTACGCCAGTGTGCGAGAGTGTAACGGTCTGGGTATTGATGGCGCTCGCTGTAGTCTTTTTGCTCGTCCCAGACTTTTTCCAGATAGGCGCGTGCAGCGGATACCTGCTGGTAAGATTCGGCAATACGCAGGATCGGTGGAATCGACTCTTTCACTATTGCCCCGGTGTAGGCACGGACACGATTCAGGGTCAGTTCTTTATAAACTTCGATCATTCGCTCGGCCACGCCCAGGCTCATGGCGGCGAAGCCACAGGCAAAGTAGGGACGGTAGGGGGTGTGGTAAATCTTGCTGTCTGGGTACAGAGAGCGACCCACATGGCGGCCTTCCATCATGTCCAGTGCGGCCTGAATGCGGTGTTCGGGTACAAACGCATTCTGTATGCTGGCGGTTTTGGTTCCGCTGCCCTGCATACCGACGGAGTACCAATCATCAATAATAGTGAAATCACTCTTGGGGATAACGGCAAAGCTGTAGGCTTTCTCGCCCGCGTTGTTGATGCGGATAAAACCTACGATGATCCAGTCTGCGTGATCAACACCGGAACTCCATTTCATATCACCATTGAAAATAATGCCGCCTTCGGTTTCTTCGTGTTTGCCGAAAGGTGCAATGGAGCTAGACGCTATGGTGTCGGGGTTTTCGCCCCAGAACTCGTCTTGAGCGTGCTTGCTGAACATCGCCATCTGATGATTATGGGTGCACAACAGGCTGTAACCCCAAGCAGTGGAGCAGCAGGCGCCCGCCAGAGCTGCAATGCAGCTGGTGAATTCCGGCATAGACATTTCCAGGCCACCGTAGACTTTAGGTAGAAAAGCGCGGTTCAGGCCGATGCCGTTTAGCATCTCAACGTTTTCCTGCGGTATCTTGCGTAGCTCAATGGCCTTAGAGGCGTTGGCGCGGATCGCAGGAAGGACCTCCTTGAGTTTGTCTAACATCGGGTTCTGGTTATGCATTTGTGCAGTCTCTTTTTGTTAATTGATTCGTTTATATCGTGATCGGTTATCGAGTGGTTCGTTGAAATACAGTTTTGATACTGATTTGTGCAAGATATAAACAATTATGCGGAGTTAAGCTTTTGCAGGAAATGTAATATTCTCTCTTATCATTGCATTTTTCTGTATTTTTCAGGTCTCGCTTTTAAGGATCAAAAAAACTATAGAAAGAAATTAATCGATAGCTTTTCTACAGCACTGCTCAGGTCAGGTTGCAGGCCGGCGCGTTAGCGCCAGTGCAGCCAGAGAACCGCAGCCGGTAAGGCCGATAATTAACGCCATTGGTAAGGCGGTACCGTCGTGCAGGGCGCTGGCCAGCATGCAGCCGATAGTGGCGATCAGGTACAAAATAATGCCACCGAGTAGCAGGCGGCGGCGACCGTATTTGTCTGATAGCGGTCCGTAAAACAGCATGCCGACAAACAAGCCGGCCAGAAAAGCGCTGATAGTGAGCTGAATGCTAGATTCGGTTGCCTGCAGGTCTTGCGCTATCAGCGGCAGGCCGGGCAGATACATGTCGATCGACAGCGGCCCGAAGGCGACCAGTGCGGCCAGCAGTACGATTAATCGTTGAGGATTGGCTACCGATGACATTGGTGAACTTCCTGGTTAGGTGTCGGGTATTGAACGGACTCAAATAAAAACGGCCTGCAGGTGCAGGCCGTCGTAAAATCTGGAGTTCAGCCTCAGAGGCGACTTGAACCCGGTACAAAAGATTTGGTAACCGAGGCCTGAGCAGGCGGAACTTTGTCGCCGCTGACCTTGGAGATCGGGAATACGGCGTTGATCTGGCCGGTACCTGAACTACCAAAATAGGGTGTTAATACTTCTGCTTTCTGGTCGTATTCGGACCAGCCCATTGCGCCCAACAACATAGCGGTGTCGTGCATAAAACCTTCACCGTGACCTTTTGCGGCGTATTCGGGCAGCATCTCACAGAAGTCTTCCCACTCGCCGTTTTCCCACATCCGCACCACATCGTGATCCAGACGTTCCAGGAACGGAGACCAGGTTTTGGTAGCAAATTCGGGTGCCTGACCGTTTTGGGCAAAGCGGTGAGACAGAGAGCCGCTGGCCAAAATGGCTACCGTGCCATCGTAATGCTCTTCAATTGCCTTGCGCATCGCCCAACCCAATCGCGCACTGTCATTCAGGTAGTGCACGGTACACATGGCAGAAACCGCGATCACTTTGAAATGACGGTCTTCGTTCATGTAGCGCATCGGTACCAGGGTGCCGTACTCAGGGTCGAGAGTAGTTTTGTCATGGGCCAGTGTTTCAACTCCCTGAGCATTACATTCTGCCGCCAGCAGCTTGCCCAGTTCCGGGTTGCCGTCGTATTCAAACTCCATGTTGGAGATGAAATGGGGGAGTTCCCCGCTGGTGTAGTTGCCCTTGAAGTAGGCGCCGCAGTTAATGTGGTAGTTAGCATTCACCAGCCAGTGAGTATCGAATACCACAATGGTATCAACGCCCAGCTCGCGGCAGCGGCGGCCGATCTCGATATGTCCGTCAATGGCCGCCTGGCGAAAGCCCTTTCGCGGGCCGTCCAGTTCCGACAAGTACATGGATGGTACGTGCGTAATTTTTGCTGCTAATGCGAGCTTACCCATTAGGTTTTCCTCTTTTATTGTTTCTGTTTCTGTTTCTGTTTCGAATCCCTATCCCAGCCGATGCTTACCATCGTTAGGCGAGGGCATCATCGGTCGCGGCGGCTTAGGGCTCTGTCAAAGAAAGTGGCAAGTTCGTCAATGCCCGCAAAAGAAAGCACTTGTGAAACATAATGGTCGGGTCGCACCACTACCACGGCCCCTTCTTTGTCGATGCCGCGCTCTTCAAAAATGTTGACGGCCGGGTCAACGGCATACACTTTCTCATAATCGGTCAGGTGGAATGGGCCGACTTTTGGAGCAAAAATGGCCGGCACCGTTGGGCCGAATTCGACTTCGCCATGGGGCTGTTGGTAAATGACCTTGATGTCGAAGAGGCTGTCTAGGTCAGAACCTTTGGGGGTATATTTCACCACCGGCGAGTCGGGTGAGTTGAGCATCCACTCCGCCCAAGCAGCCAAACGGGAATCTGCACCGGGGCGCGCGCTGTCGGCGAAGGCGTAGATCCGCCAACGCCCATCGGCGGTCGCGTGGTGCCCCAGGTGAACCCTATTACCGTCGCAAACTCGCATTACCCGCGCCGATTTGAACCGCTTGCCAACGGGGAAACCGGTGGCCAGGTTCTGGTGTTCTGTGGTGCCAGTGATCATCGACGTCTGGTACTCGGTCATGAAGCCAGCCGGAAATTCTGCGGTTTTGACATAAAAATTTGCCAGTTCTTGCGGGTCGCTGAACTCCTCGGCGGGCTTGGCCATCAATGTCGACCATTCCCGATCAAAGTCAATCAAGTTCTGCGCGACAACCTGGCGTTCACTCGAATAGGTATCGAGCAGAGATTCGGGCGCGATGCCGGAAAGCACATGGCCCAGCTTCCAGGCGATGTTCCAACCGTCCTGCATGGACACATTCATGCCTTGACCCGCTTTGGCGCTATGGGTGTGGCAGGCGTCACCGGTGATAAACACCCGCGGAGTCCGCGAGCCTTCTTCGCCGGGGGTCACATCGTCAAATTTGTCGGTCACTCGGTGGCCAACTTCGTAGACGGTGTGCCAGGCGCAGTCTTTCACCTCCAGGGTATAGGGATGCAGGATCTTGTTGGCCTTGGCGATGGTGGTTTCCAGGGTGGTCTCGCGTACTTGGCGGTTGTCATCCTTGGCGACTTCGCCGAGGTCGACGTACATCCGGAACAGGTGACCGCCTTCGCGGGGAATGTGCAAAATACTGCCATCGGTTGATGACTGAATGGCACACTTGGTGCGAATGTCCGGAAAGTCGGTACTAGCCAGCACGTCCATGACGCCCCAGGCATGGTTCGAGACCGCGCCGATATGCTTGCGGCCAATCGATTCACGAACGCGACTGCGCGCACCATCGCAACCGACGACGTATTTGGCCTTCACCGTGCATTCCTGGCCTTCCTTCTCGCCCGCGGTATGGCGCAATGTTACTTCGACGGGATAGTCGTCGCCGTCGTGAATCGCCAGCCCCACGAACTCCAAACCCTGGTCGGGGGTCAGTCGGGAGGGGGCGTTTCTGGCGAACTCGGTGAAGTAATCGAGAACCCTGGCTTGGTTGACGATTAAGTGGGGGAACTCGCTGATTTCACCGGTGGCGTCATCCGGCGCTACCGAGGAACGGGTAATGTGCGCCGGGTTATTGGCGTCTGGGGCCCAAAAAGCCATCTCGGTAATACGGTAGGCCTCGGCGGTGATTCTTTCGGCAAAACCGAACGCCTGGAATGTCTCGACACTGCGTGCCTGGATGCCGTCGGCTTGGCCGATTTCCAGTCGTCCGGGGCGCCGTTCGATGATTCGGGTAGTAATGTTCGGGAACTTCGCCAACTGAGCGGCGGCAATCACGCCGGCAGGCCCGCTGCCGACGATAAGAACATCCACAACACCTGGTAGCGTCTCGGGGCGATTAATGCCCGTACCGGAGGCTTCTTCGATTCTCGGGTCACTGGATACGTAGCCATGATGGTGAAACTGCATCGTTACTTCTCCTTTTATTGTTGTCTGGGCGCGGCGGAATGATATCGATACTGATACCGATCTGCCCCGTTTTTTATGTGGATCCGATTCTTTTGTTCTTACGTAATGGCCTTTGAGATGTTGGCTTGGATCACAGTCAGGTTTCGAGTTTTTTTCAAATCACAATTTTAATGATTTTATATGAAACACCATTTCTATTGTGCGGAGTTAAGTGTGTGCAAGAAATGTAAAATTCTGCTTTATTATTGCACTTTTCTGTATTTTATCCGGGGTTTGAGCTTAACCATTTGGTTTTCCTCTTTTGTCGTGTCTTCGGTGCCAGGCGCTGAAGTGTGCCAACAGGGCGATTATAGTTGCTACCAATATGCACCCGAATATCAGTGAGGTGTCATATTCAAGCATGACCGGCACCAGCTGGGCGATGGCGGCACCGGTTATTAGCTGAATAAAGCCCATCAGTCCTGATGCTGTTCCGGCTAAGCTGTCACTGCTGTTGATGGCTGCCGACTGGGCATTGGGTTGGCTCAGGCCGCGGCCGAATATCAGCAACGCCATTGGCAGAAATAGGCCGGCAAAACTGAGTTGATTGAGAACAGATACGCCTACCAGCAAAGCCGCTCCTAGCAGTGAAAGCAGGTTCCCGCTGAGTATCATCTGGTCAACGCTAAGCAAGCGTGTCAGGCGCGTTGACAGAAAACTCCCTGCCATGAAGGCTAGAGACACAATCAGAAACCAGCTTCCGAATTGGGCCGAGTTGCCTTCTAATTGCCCTGCCACAATGTAAGGGCTGCTGCTAACAAACAGATAGAAAGCAGTCGCTACTGCTGTGGTCGACAGCACATAACCCAGATATTGCTTAGAGCTTAGTACGCTACGATACCGCTGAAGAATGCTGCCAAGGCGAAGGCTGTCACTGCGCATATGGATGGTTTCAGGCAACATACGCAAAGCCGCCAGCCAGACCAGGGCGCCCGCGAAAACAGATAGATAAAATATAGAGTTCCATCCGCTCCAAAGGTTTAAATAGCCGCCAATGGCAGGTGCGATCGCCTGGGCAATGGCGATGGCCATCACCACATAGCCCAGGCGGCCCGCTGCGCCTTGGCGACCATGCACATCTAGAATAATGGCTCGAACCAACGCCATGCAGGTGCTGCCGCCGAGCGCCTGCAGAACGCGACCAATAATCAGCATATCAACGCCGTCAGCCGAGGCCGCGAACAGGCTGCCAACGGTGTGCAGGCCAAGGCCGGTCAGCAGTACTGGCCGGCGACCAAAATAGTCAGCCAAAGGCCCAGCAATTAATTGGCCAATGGCCAGTGTCAGCAGGTAGAGGGTAAAGGTTAGCTGAATGGTGGCGATATCCACATCCAGCGCAACCGCCGCATCTGGCATGGCTGGCACGAAGGCGTTCAGGGCCAGCGGGCTGGTCATGGCAATCAGTGCTAGCAGCGCAATAGACGGTGTTGCTTTCAACGTATCCCGGCCGATCAGGCATCCGGTACAGCCTTAGTCCCCGGTCGGGACACTAAGGCTGTACCGGATGGCGTTTAGTTAGGGTTGCGGATAACCAACAGGCGCAGTTCAGTCATGTCTCCAATCGCGTAGCGAATGCCTTCACGACCCAGGCCGCTGTCTTTCACGCCGCCGTATGGCATGTGGTCTACGCGCCAGGATGGAACGTCGCCGATTACCACACCGCCAACTTCCAGCTCGTCCCAAGCCTTCTGGATTTTGTAAATGTCACGGGTAAAGATACCGGCCTGAAGACCAAAATCAGAATTGTTCACTTCCTTTAACGCGGCGTCAAAGTCGCTGAACCTAGACAAAATGGCGACTGGGCCGAAGGCTTCCTGGGTGTTCAGGTTGTGCCTTGAATCCACGTTCTCCAGCAATGTCGCCTGCAACATGGCACCGTCGCGGTCGCCGCCGGCCAGAACACTGGCGCCAGATTCTTTGGCTTCAAGTACCCAATCATGCAGCCGGGTTGCTTCCTTTTCGGAGATCATTGGGCCAATGAAAGTGCTTTCGTTTTTCGGGTCGCCGTGTACCAGAGCTTTAACTGCAACGGTAAGCTTTTCGCGCACTTCATCGTAGTGCTTCTCGTGCACCATAATACGTTGCACACTAATGCAGCTCTGACCTGACTGATAGTAGGCGCCGAACACAATGCGCGAGACGGCATCGTCGATATCCGTACCTTCGTCTACAACGCAGGCAGCGTTGCCGCCTAGCTCCAGGACCACAGGCTTCTTGCCGGCTTTGGCCTTCAATTTCCAACCCACATCGGGAGAGCCGGTGAAGCTCAGGAGCTTCAAGCGTTCATCGGTTGTGAACAGATCGGCACCGTTTCGATGGCAAGGCAAAATGGAGAAGGCACCCTTGGGCAGATCTGTTTCAGCCAGTACTTCACCGATAATGATTGCACCAATTGGGGTCAGGCTTGCCGGTTTCAGAACGAAAGGGCAGCCCGCAGCGATGGCTGGTGCAACCTTGTGTGCGGCCAGGTTCAGCGGGAAATTGAACGGTGAAATAAAAGAGCAGACACCGATTGGCACACGTTTCCACATACCGGTGTAACCCTCGGCACGGGGGCTGATGTCCATGGGAATAACTTCACCGCCGATGCGGACAGATTCTTCAGCCGCAATCCGGAAAGTGTCGATCAGGCGTGTCACTTCGCCACGCGCATCCTTGATAGGTTTTCCTGCTTCAACGCAAAGAGCAAATGCCAGTTCTTCGGCCCGTTCCTCAAAACGTTTGACGCAGTGATTCAGGATCGCTTGGCGCTTGTAGGCTGGAAGCTTGCGCATCGGTTCAGCTGCGGCGTCAGCCGCTGCGATTGCCCGGTCGATCGCAGCGGCATCTGCCATGGCGACACGGGTTGCAACTTCACCAGTGAACTTGTCAAACACCACCAAATCCTGGTTGGGTGTATGAGCTTGATTAGCCAAATAGTAGGGATAGGATGCTTGCAGCATGAGATGGGTCTCCGCCTGCTTGAATGTTGGGTTATTTTTGTTCGTATTGGCTGCGCTCAAAGCGGCGTAGAGCGCCTGTAAGATAGGTCATCCGCTCAAACTAATAGCCGAGCTAACATGTTAATGAAAGTCAATGAGTCCCAAAGCGGGTGCCGCCTGACGTTAAGATGGATAATTCTGGGGTTTCAGGGTTTTATCTGGCCAAGCTGATCGAGCAGATCTGCTAGCTGCTGCATGTTCTCTTTGGAGAACTGGCGAGTGATCTCTGCGTAACGGGCTTCGAGCACCGGGCTAACACTGTCAAACATTTGCTCGGCTTTGTCGGTCAGACTGATTAGCACGCGGCGCTGATCCTCCGGTGAGCGACGACGATAGATGTAGTCCTGCTGTTCCAGTCGGCTGATAATGCCGGTCAAACTAGGGCTAAGGATGCAGCATAGGTCAGCGAGCTGCTTTGATTCCAGTTCACCATGCTCAACCAATGCGCGAATGACACGCCATTGCTGCTCGGTAAGCGGAATTGACTGCAGTACCGGGCGGAAGAGGCTCATGGTCGCTTCGCGCGCCTTGAGTAGCTTCAGAGGGATGGAGTCTTCAAATTTGCGCATTAGTGGTTCACTTTTTGGTGTTCGTGTCGGCCGCTGTAGTCCGTTCTGCGAAGCGAGCGGAATTATACTGATCAGGCTTATTAGCAGCAACCGGGCGTGCCGCGCCTATTGCTGTTGGCGGCGGTAGCACTGTGCAGTGGAGTTTGTGTGGTGCTTGAAAAAGCGAGAAAAGTAGGCTGGGTCAGAGAAACCAAGT